>NZ_JACYVB010000002.1:0-971804 GCF_014842095.1 Pseudomonas sp. CFBP 13719
TGCGAGTTCGATTCTCGCTGGGCGCACCAATTTTGCTGCTGTAGCTCAACTGGATAGAGCAATGGCCTTCGAAGCCAACGGTTGCAGGTTCGAGTCCTGCCAGCAGCGCCAGTTTTGGAAATGTAGCCGAGCCAGGTTCCAAGGCACGCGACTGTATATTGCGTATCGCGTATCGCGGATTCTTATCCATCATTTCCGTCATCTTTTTCAAAGCGCCAGTAGCTCAACTGGATAGAGCAACAGCCTTCTAAGCTGTAGTATGTGGGTTCGAGTCCCGCCTGGCGCACCAAGCAACGCATGGCCCTCTTCTTTGCTCAACACGAAGGTTCCTTTTAGACCTTCTCATTGGCTACCATGATGGTAAAGGAGAATCCCATGCCCCCGTCCATGACAAATGCCCAGCTGTCCCTACTCAAAGAGCAACTTTTCAATCTTGATCTCGAAAACCCTGATGGCGCTCTGTGCAAGTCTATCGAACAGATGTGTGTGGATCTTCTTCGGGCGGGTCAGCTTGAGTCGATCAAAAAGATCGTCGTGGAGGTTCAGCAGGTGTGGGATACGCTCCCCGAAAAGCCCCTTTACCGTGGCAAGGGCCGATTCATCCCGGAAATCAACCCTCTGGCCCACTTCATTGATTCCAACGAAACCGCTTTCCTCAAAGGGATCAACAAAAACTACTTTGGTTTTACAGCTGCCGGACTCGCCCTGGATGTTCCAGAGCGTCTCTTTGGGAAGCGAGAGGGTTATCTCAGATCGACGAGTCTGATCCAGGCGCTGAAAACGCATAAGGATAACTTCGCAGTGTTCCGTTGCGAGTCAAAGGGTCAGGTGGCTGCCTATTTACAATTGCTCTCTGATGATTCTGCCAGCCATGGAGACCATTGGGACTTTGTTCAAAATGGAGAAGTCGATTTTACTCACTACGGTGTTTGGGCTTTTTCTTCTGGTATGCTCCACTACCCAGCTTGCGAAGGGTTTGTAAAGGTTTGCGGATTTGGCCCTGAATTCGTTAGTCAGCAGGAATCTGAGACCCCTAGAACTGCACGCCAGATTGAAAATCAGAAGATTATGCTCAAGGTATTGAAGACCTCTGATGCCGGGCCCACCCTCATCGCCTTTCAAAACCAAATTTCAAAGCAGTATGGTGACATTCTGTCCGCTGTTCCTTTTTACGATAAGCTGGCCAAAAGTCTTGCTGCTGACCAGGATGTTGACTTTGGTGGCGTCAAACGTGCGATCGGCAAAGCTCTTCTTGCGATCAATTATGGCCAGGGGGAAACACACGCCAAAATAGCCGGGGACATCATCAGCTGGCTTGGAACAAACCTCATGGGGAAGATGTACAAGCAGGAGAGCCTTGAGCATTACTATGAGTTCACCAAGAGTTCTGCTCTTTTGCCCTTCATGCCTGTCGACTCTCGGCTGGACAAACACTTTGCGCGAGATCTGGGTCTTTAAAGATGAACAACTACAAGGAATTCCTCAACACATTGATCCAGTCCGGCAATATCGGCGCAATCGAGGCTCTGGTGGATCACGTGCTCCCCATGCTTGACGAATCCGCAATGGGCGAAACGCGGGATTTGATGGATGGTTACATGTCCTCGGCGCCGCATAAGGCAATTGTCGACCTCATTGCCTCCAAGATAGGCGTCACAGAGGAAACATCCTCAGCTTATCTGCTGGCGCGGATCGCAGATCCTTCCCTTGACAGGGTTGAACTTGGTCAGCACGTACAAAACCTGAAGGGTCTTTCGGGGCATATCCTTACCACAGCCATTTTCAAGGGGGATGTGCAGATCGTGAGGGCATTGCACGATAGCCATGCACACCGCTACCCCGTAAATTTCGGCTTTTTTAAAAATCTCGGCCCCTGTGTAGACGGCAAGGAAGTGAAAGCGAATCAGGACTTCACCTCTTTTGGTTCAGCTGCCGATGTGGAGTACATCTTCAGCGTTCTCATGAAAGCTGGCCTTGAGCAATTACTTGGTCGCAACAACGATGGAAGCGCCTGGATACTTGGAAAAAACCTAAGGGAAGCTGTGTTTTCTACCAGGGGGGCTGTTGTCGCACCCCAGATCCCCACCCTTTCACGTGGCCAGGTTTCACAGCCCGAACTTGCGCTGGCGCTTTGTGACAGACGCTCAGGCTCACCGTATCCGGAAATGTACAACAAGATTCTGGTGTGGGTGGACAGCAGCCAGGCTCATGACGTGCCTGGAACCCCCTTGTTGGCGCGACGTACGTTCACTATGGGCCCTGAGCCATCTTCTTATCCGGGGGCCAACGATGACCCTTCAGAAGAGTTTGGCTTGGAGGAATATGGGGCGGTCATGAAGGCTCAAAAGCCCTATCGTCAATCCTATGGGGAAATTAGCGGAGAAAGGGCATTCAGAGGCTTTTTCGTTGGACTTGACCCCTCCACCGAGACCAGAGTCGACATCAATCTGTCGTATGACCTTGCTCAGTACATGCTGACTGCTCGTCAACGGCTTGGACTCGATGCGCCAGCTGGGAAAACCCTGGTCTTGATGGATCTTGATACGGTGCTTGGTTACGACATCTCCCAGGTTAGTGATACCGCATTGGAGGCCGCCCAATTATTTGCAGCCGCCTATTTCCCGCTTGAAACACTGATTTCACTGCGGGATAAATCGCTGGTCATGGCCAAGGACGCCATTCCTTGCGACCTGGGCCTCACCACTGAGCAAGAATCTTTCGGGAGGAACCTGTTCAGCAAGCTTGCTGATCCGGAAATGGCGGGTGTTGTCTCACAACTTGTTCCTCGACCCATTCTGGAAAAGTATTTCGATCAAAACGCGTTGGCGTATGGCCAGGATGCTCGTGACGTTGTGAAAGCCATGGCGATTTCAGGTTTTTCACTGGGGAAGGACTCTTATACCCTGACCAAAAACAAAGCAATTTCCCTCAACGAAGCTGGGATCAGGTTCGCGGAGGTCAGCGATCAGGGGTTCACCAAGAGAGCAGCATTCGACACAACCAATGATCGAACTGAAGAGTCCTACCTTGCAGCGATGCAGATGGGGCTGTGGCCGGGCAAGTCGAATGAAATGGCTCTTTCCATCAAGGACGCTCTTACGCTAGCAATGCGGCTGAAGCAAGATCTGGAGTACCCGGCGCTCCTCAAACTGCATGGAGCACAGGCTGTGGCCCCTTTCATCAAGACCGAGCCCCAAATGAAATTGTTTGAGCGAGTTTTCCCTGCGCAAGAAATTCGGGATTGCCTGCAGCTGCTACCCAAGAAAATGAGAGAAACCGTATTCGCTGGCGACCTGGGGCTTTGACATGACTGACGTAAATTTCCATGATTGGCTGACAGAGGCCGCGAAGGCTGATCGCGCAGACGTCATTAAAGGCCTACTGGAGCCCATTCTTTTGTTGGCCAACGATGAAGAGTTGCGCAGCCTCAAACAAAATCTTGGATACCTGACAGATAAGCGAATCTCAGATGAGGTGCTCCTGGCCCTGTTTGGTACCATGCCGCCGAGTGACATGGGTTCGATTAACTATGTTACCAGCAGGCTCAGGGATTCCTCCCTGTCCCGTGAGAGCCTCGGGCTGTTTCTCCCTCATCTCGGTGAAGCGGCAGGTGCCTGCTTGCTCAATTGTCTCTACGTGGGTGAGTACACCATGGCGATGAGAATTTACGCCGACTACCCGTCGCAATTCCCTATGGAGGTTCATCTGAGCGGGGGCATGCGGGTCAAAGATTTTCCAGTCGATTGCCGAAGCGATACGATGGAAGGCTTTGGGAGCACCAGAGATATCAGAGGGTGCATAGAAATGCTTGCTGACCCGAGCATCATTGCGCAAGGAGATTCCAACGATGATGTTGCATTCTATTGGGCGATGGATGCGGACAAGCAAAAAGAATCACTCAGGCATCTGGCGATCAACTACGAGGGAAAGATTCCGGTTCTAGCTGGCAATACTCTTCAAATGCCCGAGCTGGCTCTCGCCCTTGCAGATGCGCGCAATGCCCCCTCCCAGTTCCCGGACATCTACAGCCATTTCCCTGCGTGGGTTGAAAACGAATACCTGAAGGACTGTCCAGGGGCCATCGGTTTCACCAGCCAGATCAAGTCGACTTGGGGTGAAGACAAGGATCGCATTTACACTGATCTAAGTGACTACGAGGGCCTGCGCTCGGAAGTTTTCACAGATCGCTATAACAACGTGTCCAATGGAATAAGGGCACTCAAAACGCTTGAAATCGGTTTGGCGACCCAACTGCCACCCGACCAGCACAACCTCTATCACCGATACCTCGAATATTTCGCAGATGACTACACCCTGATGGGGCTTGAGCAAAGGCCCGGCCAAACCCTGGCATTGATCCCGCTTGATACCCTGTCGAGGGTTGAAATAAGCCCTGTCGATGAGTCTCGGCTGGTAGAAACTATCGGCTTTTGTGAGAATTTTTTTCCACTCGACGTGCTGATCAATCGCCACATTGGAGACAAGACCTACCCGCTGCGGGCTGAGCAGAAGAAGGTGTTCGAGGCCGTTGGAGCAGTTCACCTGCTGACAGAAATCGCCCAGTCCCGCCACAAAGAGGCGGTTTTTGAATTGTTGCCACCCAAAATGATTGAAGATGCATTCGCGTACGCCGGCTTTGCTGCCTCTGCAAATGCGCTGGTCGAGCTTCAAGAGCGATTTGGGTGGAGGCCTCAGGAGACTGAACGTGATTTACAGATCACCACAGAGAAGCTTCAGGCGCTCGCAGACTCAGGTTATGACCTATGGGTTGATGACGCACATACGCAACGCAGGCAGATAATGCTCAAGGGTAATCTGGATGACCCTTTACCCTATTTGCAGCTATTGCGAATGGGCGGTTATCCTAAAGGACAACCAGAGCCTACCATTGAGGCGGCATTGCGAAACGCCAGTCGGCGAAACAATGCGACCTTCGCCACTGCTTTTCTGCAGTTTTGTGGGCCCATCGAAGTGGCCAAAGTCGCACGCACTCGTGGTGAATGGGACACTTATATGTCAATATTCACCCAAGAGGAAAAGCGCACCGCACTGGATCTGTTTCCAAAGAAGCGGCGAGAAGCCTACTTTTCCGAAGACCTTGGCCTTTGATGAGGATTTGATATGTCGTACACAGTGTATCTGGCGGGGTTCGATGTTTTTCGTGAAGATGCCGTCACCTGGGGTCAGCACCTAGTTAAGCTGTGTGCCGAAGTAGGTATCACAGCCCTCTATCCCCTCGATAATGCGTGCCCAGAGGGGTTGTCCAAGTCAGAAATGGCCACCTGGATCGCGCAGGCAAATGTCGGGTGCATCGAGCAATCGGATGCTCTCCTGGTCAACCTCAATCCATTTCGTGGTCATGAGCCAGATTCAGGCACCGTTTTTGAATTTGGTTATGCAAACGCGCTGAAAAAGCCGATATTTGCCTATTTTGAGGATGCCAGGCCTATGGTGGATCAAGTGCCGAATACTGATGGTTTGGATGCCCAAGGTTTTTTGGTTGAAGACTTCGGCCTGCCAAAGAACCTGATGATGGCAACGCGTTGGGCTGGTTCGGCAAGCAATTTCGAGGACGCTTTATCGCAGCTCGCTGCTCAGGCCAAACTTTCATCAAGCGTTTGAAGCAGATCGACAGCAGCAGCGCTTCGCGCAAAAAAGCGACCCTCTGCAGCAATGCTCCTTGTTCAATATAGACCTAAAGGGTGGTATAGTGGTCGCCACAGGAGGCCACTTCCATGCTTGAAAAACTCTCTGCCCATTTATCCAAGGCTCTAGCCAGTGGCGACCTCGATCTGGGCTATACCCTTTTCGAACATTTGTTTAATCTTCGCGAATCAGAATTAACCCCCGCACTGATCATCGATCACCTGGGTGTGCTTGAGCATGCGCCCGTCAAAGGATCAAAACTCTGTGAATTCTTCCAGTCGATCGACGAACCTTTGGCCAATGCCTATCATGCCCTTGAGCCTCGTCGCATAGGTGGTCTTGACCTCACTGCACAACTCAGATCCGTCCTCCATTTCACGACGATGGGGTGTCATGCTTGCCAGGATATTGCCTACTCTCGGGTTGAAACCGGGGTATGGGGTCTTGATCATTTCAAAACGCTTCAAGATTTGGTTGGCCAGCCTAACAGCTTGGATTTTGTGACCAAAATGGCCGATTCGGGCGCATCGTGGCGCGGACTTCGTTCTGATTTTGTTGCGGTGCTTGGATTGTACATGTCAGGAACAATCGAAAATCCCTTTGCGGTGATCTCAGAAGAGCGCATCGAGGCTGTTGTGTCTGTGCTCAATGAGCTTAGTGACCGTGGCCAGAACGACATCGAGAGACAAACAGCAATGCTTGCCCTTTGTCGACGGGCAAATCGAGCTATGTCAGACACTCAGTACATTGCCTACATGCTCGACAGCCAGATCCACAGGCAAATTTTGATGCACGCTCACCCAGAGTTGCGCGACAACGTCTTTGGCATGGATCTGGGGCTGTAGAGATGGCAAGCCTAAATCCTTTTCGTCGATATTGACATAAATTGCACGCATCTCGATAATCCCATCACTTACCCCCCCAGCCGGTCTAACTTCTACCATGCAAAAATATGCTTTTGCTTGCCTGGCCATCCTGCTTTCAGGATGTGCTACTCAGGATGGATCCAGCATCCCCGTTCAAGAGTCCTCGACCAGCCCATATGGCGTGATTATCGTTGAAGAGCCCGCCAGCTGGGATCCGTCCATCAATCAGCCCCAGGAGGTCATACAGGAGCCGATTAGCGATCTGAGTGCTCAAGCGTATGCGGTTGCTCCTGAAGAGCCTTTAACGTCTCCTCCGGACGCCAGCAACCTCGATGCAGATGGACTGTATGACCTAGGTCGCCGCTACATGGAGGGTGACGGCATCGAAAAGAGCGAGGTACTGGCTACCCACTATCTCGAATTGTCTGCGGAGCTGGGCAAGGATGAGGCTAAGCGTGTACTGGGTTTGATTGCCCTTCGCAAAGACCCATCAGATGTCCAGGCACTGTCGATGCTGGAGGATGCTGCATTGACTTCCAACAAGGCCCAGATGCAATTGGGCTTTCTTTTCAGCAATTTGGCAGAGCCCAAGCTCAATGATCCCGCTAAGGGCCTGGAATTATTGGAAAAAGCTTACGCTGGAGGTAATGCAGATGCAGCTTTCTACGTGAGCAAGCTCTACTTGCGCGATGGACGCACCCAGGAGGGCCAGGTTGCTCTTGGGTTCGCTGCCGAGCATGGAAGTCTCAAGGCCCAGTCAGCGATGGCCAAACAGCTGTCAAGCAGTGGCAAGGGGGCTCAGGCTGGGGAGTACTTCCTGGCTGCCGCTCGCCAGGGTGATATTGACGCGATGTATGAATATGCCAATGGGCTGATCATTCAAAAATTCCAAAGTACTCTCAAAGGGCGCTTTGCCCATCCAGCTGAAATCGAAGCGTTGGCGTGGTTTTCGATTGCTGAAGACCGTGGTGATGCCCGATCAGCTGAGGAGGTTCGAAACCTTAATGGTGTTATGCCTGAGCTCGCCCGTGCTGGTTATACGCTTGAAGACATCAAGGTTGAGCTTGAGGAAAAGCCAGAAGGGCTATGAGGGGGTGGGGGGGAGGTCGTCAATTCGGGGCGCAGCCCCGGCTTTCCTCTGAGGGCTCTCCCACGTCAAACTGTCGAGAGTGTCCGAGGAAAGATATTATGGCCAAGCGGCAGCCAGACCCATCCGTTTTCAATCTTCGCCCTAAGGGATGTGATCTTGAATACCCATCACCGGTCGCCTCAAAACGATACTGGGAAGATCTCAAGGAGCATCGCCTGGTTTTAGATCTTGTCCAACCAGACGGGATTGACCGTGCCGACATCATGCGGGCCTTTTTGTCCCTGTATGCATACATCCCCGAAGCGCGGCCAGGCCTTCTTGATGCCATATCGAAAACACATGGCTATCAGGAATGCTTTGAAGCCAATCAGAGGCTTGTATTCGCGTTGGAACCCATGACCGACCACATTGCGGAGGCTATGGAGGATATTCATGTGTTCTGTGAGCAAGGTGGGGCTACTAGAGTGAGAGGCTTCGACCTAACATGGAAGAATGCGACGTCGCAGGGCCTGGAAAGCCTGCTGCAGCGATCTATTCTCAAGCACCATGACGAGCGTAGCTATTGGAGGTCATTGACACTTACAGAGCTTGAGCGCTGGTACCCATTGTTTGCAGCCAGGCAAGGTTATCCAGATTTGGAGGTAGATAAACTTGACTGGAAGCAATTGCGCTCAGCCAGGCTTGGCCAGATTTATGGGATGGTCAAGAACCTTGAGGGTGTCGAAAGAGCCGTCGCGCTGTCTGCTCGTGGACTGAAGTACGACTTACGAGAAGAAGCCTCATGGCTGCCGCTGGAGGACGTCGTTCAGGTCTTCGGTAATGGCTCCCTTGATACCCTATTGGCATTACCCCAGGAAGGGGCTGGTCAGTTTGTGCGCAAGGTTTCAAAATTAGCCATTGGGTTGGCTTCCAATCGCATTGATGCAGTCGATTTGTTCAAGGGGTGTGACAGGTCGACACTCACCTATTGGCGTAAAGCGGGGTACATCGACCAGCTCACCTGGTATCGGGTGGTAGGTGCCACCAGCAAGCAGGTCGACACGATGATGGCCAGGGATATTGGTTTGTGAAATCGGTTAATCAATATATTGCCAGATAAGCAGCTTGGTGTGACAATATAGGTATAAATCGAATGGAGCAGATAGTCATGTCCACTAGCCACATCAAGCAATTTTCCTTCCCGATCAACATGGATTCCATCGTTCGGGGAGGGTTCTCATTGGTGGAGATTGAGTCCCATCCATTCGTACACCCCAAAGAACTGATGAGTGCTGTCAACCAGGCGGGTCAGGTAAAAATCCACTGCCCGGTTGATATCAACCAGCCCAAGAAAACTCACGTGATCGCTGTTGTGGGTACAGGCGCCACCATTCCATCGGACATGATCGATTGTCTTTATAAGCCAACTCCCCTGCTGCTGGGTGATTCGCGCTTTGGATACCATATTTATTTAGTATCAGATTTGCGTGGCGTAGTCGAAAACGGTTCTGACGCAGGTCTGAAGCCGGTGTTCAAAATCACTGTGTCGGTTGACATCTACGATCTGAATTCACGGGATGTCTTGGAAGACTTCGTGGATAACTTTTGTGTTGCCCATCCGACAGTTATCCGTGCTCACAAGGAAGCACTTGACCAAGGTGTCCTTGAACTCTTTTGCTACAACGAAGAGTTCAGCCATCAGCCCGAGTTCTCCAAACTCATGAGTTACCTCTACACCGCTAAGGCAGTGTTGAACGTCAGCCTCGGTAAGAACGTGTAAGGAGGTTGACATGAAGACTCTCAGAGAAGAAATGCTGGTCAAAGCGTCAGTGGACGTTAATTCTAACAAGTTCTGGCGCGCCCAACTTCTTGAAGATTTCTCAGTGCAGGTTTATAACGGCAGAATCGGCAGTGAAGGTCAAAAGCAGCCACTGAAAAGTTTCTCTTCCGAAGCGGCAGCAGTGCGCTTTCTGGAATCTAAGCTGCGCGAAAAGGAAAAGGGCGGCTATAAGCCTTTTCAGGGGGTAGCAACCACCAAGACCAAATCTGGTGCTAGCCGCCTGGCTCTCGAAATGGCCGCTTCGGAGCAGATTCGCACCCGCGACAAGGACAGGGTCATCGATTTGATCAAGCGTCTTGTACAGGCAAACGTCCACTCCATTTTGAAAAGCACAGATCTCAAATACGACGACGAGACCGGGGTTTTCCAGACGCCCCTGGGCATTGTGACCCAGGAGACCATCAACGAGGCGCGAGACCTTCTGCAAAAGCTTGGCAGGCACATTGAGGTTCAGGATTTCGATAGCGCAGACGTGAAGGCTCTATTGGCCAGCTACCTCATGCTGATCCCTCAGAAGGTGGGTCGCCAGTTGACCGTCAAGGGAGTTCTGCCAGATCAGGACTCCATTCAGAAGCAATCGGGTATTTTGGACGACCTGGAAAGTTCGATCGCTCAAGTGGCAGTGCTTCGCCAACAGCAGGCTCAGGCACAGCAAACAGCAACACCCGCGCCCATCGAAAAGATCTTCAATTGCGAGATTAACGTTGTAACGGATCAATATGTAATTGACGAGATTGCTGCCTTCTTCAAGAAGGGCGCAAAGTCCATGCATGCCTCATATGGTTACAAGATTAAGACGGTTTACGAGTTGACGATTGACTCAATGACTAAGGCCTTTGAAGAGCGCGGCAAGAAAGTTGGAAATATTGAAAGAATGTGGCATGGAACCCGACCTGGCAACCTTCTTTCAATATTGAAAAGCGGACTTATGATCCCCCCTAGCTCAAGTAGCTTCGTAACCGGGAGGCTCTTTGGAGATGGCATATATGGGTCGTATGAGTCAACTAAAAGTTTGAACTATTCGACGGGATGGTGGGCTGGCAAAGTTGAAAATCAGTGCTTCATGTTCTTGATCGACATGGCACTAGGAAAGACATACGTTCCTAATAGAACGCATGAAAAGCTGCCACGCCCAGGCACTGATTCTACAACCGCCGTTCCTGGCAAGAGCGGCATTCAGAACAGCGAGCTTATTTGCTACGACACTGCTCAGGTAGTTCCAAGATTCCTGATTGAATTCGAGCAATAAGTCCAAAGGAAAGCCCGGCATGCCGGGCTTTTTTAATTCTTGTCGCCCATGATACGCTGTCCTAAATGGAGAGAAATCATGGCCCGACCTGTTACCGAAACCCGCGAAATTGCACGGCTGCTTGAGGAGCTTGAAAAGCACCCTGAGGCGCTGGGTTACCTCAAGAAATTCGAAAATGCTGATCCTGTGGCTGGGCCGTGGAAAAACCCACTTTGGTATCGCGGCCAGCTCGAAGAAACCATTCTTTACCATGCTCAGTATGGTGATGGTGCGTGTCTGGATATGCTGCTCTACGCCGACATAAAGCTCAATGTTTTCGAGCGCTACCACGTTTTGATGGCTGGCAACAGGCTCAATGCCGTAGTCGAGGACGTGTTTGCTGGTCGCCGCATAAGCTCGCGGACAGGCGTGGTCTTCAATAATTGCCTAACCCAGCTTGTCGACACCGGCAACACCGAACTGTTCGAGGAGAAACTGCTCACGCTTTTGAGTATGGGTGGCCGAAAGCTGTTGGCGTCGCCCATCACAGCGGCCAACCTTAAGCCCCAGGATTTCTTTCATGCAAAAGACATACGCAAGACCCCTGAGACCCTAGCGCGTTTCAGGCTTGGTGTTGCCAGGCTGCTGGATGCGGGCATGACCAACATCCTTCAGCACCTGACAAGACCAGTAGATCCAGCCCTGCTCACGGGTGTCGATAAATTCTCGGAAGACGTCGGAAGAGAGAAGGAGAACAAGTACAACCACTGGGCCGATTACCTGAAGGCATTGGTTATCGGGCACAACCCAGAACGTCATGGCGCCATCCCAATCCTTAACGTCGGTGCCTGCGGGGCTGTTTTCGCTACCCTGAGAGAGGTGGTCAAAGAAAACGACCTGGACGCTTTCAAGAAGATATCTGCGTCATTCGACCTTGAGCAGGTCTACGCAACCCTGGATGCTTTCACGCCTCTCAAGCGAGATGTTTCAAAGACATTCAAGCTTGAGGAAGATGGCGCTTCGTTCACACCTATCAGCCTCCTGCTCTTGGCCATGCCAAGGCATGAACGACGCTCAGACGCCAGTGAGCTCGGGCAAGCCGATTCCAAACCTGATGATTTCGAAATGTTTGACCTTCTGAAGGAAGGTGGATTGTCGCGCTACCTCGATCAAGGTCATCACAAAGGCTACTTCGCAGCTGGGCTCGCCTCGCACTTTGAGGCTGCACCAGATCTGTTCGATGTGGCATACGAGAAAGCCGGCCTTGGCACTCTTGTCGATGATCTTTCCAACGCCGAGCTGGTGTCGAAAGCCCTCAACTGGGGATACGTAGGCTGCAGTTTCTATCAGAAAAGGATTCGAGAGTCAGAAAGCCCTGAGATGGTCAAGATCGAAATGCTCAAGAATCTGAATAGAAAGGAGCAGGAGAGGTTGTTTGAAAGTCCCGGCCTGATGAAGCGCTTTGGCGTTGTCGATGCAGACCGGCAGCACACCACCTCGGATACCCTTCGCACCCAACTGATGGCAATCGACCTGGGTCTTTAGGGTTCTAGGTGGTGGTCGGGGGCGTCCTTCAGCGTTTACCTGGCTTTTGGAAAGTCTTCGCTTAGGCGATCCAGAGCCACTTGGCTACCCAGGATGGTGATTCCGATGTCTGCATCCAGAGTCATGCCGGCATAATGCCGATTCCGTAAGAATGGGCCAAGATCGGCTAATCGCCCATCATCAATGGCTTCTTGGTCGATCATCAGATTGATTTTAGCCCCGCCTGGGGACAGAACTCTGATGGCCTTGATGTCATGCAATCGCTGGGGGAGGCTCGCAAGAGTGGATCGAACGGACACAATGCCTTGCTCGGCCAATTCTTGATGGAGTGATGGCCAGTTTATCACTGAATCTTTGACGACGAAATTCAGCGAATCAGACAGCTTTGAGGTGTTCATTCATTCGTCCTGCGTCAAAGCGTTTCGTTGTCCTTATGATCGCAATGAGCAACGAGAGGGGCAAGTGATCAAAATGCGACCAGGGCTGATCGGCACTCCTGTTCAACCCAGGACACAAGATAGGGAATCTCGCCAGTCTTTCTCAGCGTGATCTCTGTCATCCCCTTTCCTTTGCGTATTGATCCCAAGCCAGCCGAGATCTCTTGTGAAGGCTCTGAAGGCATCGTGATCTTGATTCTAGGGTGCAGGCCTTGCGTCAGTGTGATCTGGCCCAACTCGATGCCTGATGCGCTGAGGGTCACACCCTCGCGGGTTTGGGTCTGATAAATGTCGTCGTGTTCAGCCAGCGCTGCTCTCAGTCCCGTGATCAGGTCTCTCACTTCATCGCTTGCCTGGTCTTGCTGTTGACAGAAGGTGCGCCTAGACCTGGCTACCGATGCCTGCTTTTTCTCGACCCGTGTTGATTTCACCGTATTGACCAAAACATTGTCCTGGCCAAAGAACTGGTAGGCGATCAGATCGATATCAGCTTTCACGCTGTCTAGGGCGTCCAGATCATACCGATTGAACGTTGGGGCGATACACACCAGATGGACTGCACTCCAATCTATCAGGGCATTGGCCCAGCGGCTTCGAACGAGGGCTTCAAACTCTCTCTGGTGGCGCATCAGACACGTCTTGTAGGCCAATACCTGACTAAGAGCGCTTGCCTCGCTGACCTTCTTGAACTCGATGATGACCGGGTGCCCATGCTCGTTGATGGCAAGGGTGTCCATGCGCAATGATTCGCCCTCTGGGCACCATTCGGAAGCAACAGCTCCTAGCTTTAGCAGCTGATAGAGATTGCGTTCAAAAAAATGCTGCACCTGGCGCTCATCAAAGGGCTGCCAAGCTGCCAGTGGGATGCAGCCATCATGGCTAAACGAAAATAGATTCTGTGACATTGATAACGAGCCGTTTTTTCGCAATATACCACATAATCGTTGGTGCTGCTTCTGCCTCAGAAACTCCCCTGGAGACGATCACCACTACCCCTTCATCTTGTCCAACCTGTGCACTGGCCTTTAATTGGTGAACCGTAAGGGTAATAAGGCATCCGCCATCAATCACCCTGAATCAGGCACCATGTGGTGCTTTCAAGCTAGTAATTTATAAATTGACATATTGGCAATAATTACGTATAAATTGCGAATTCTCATTAATCGTCTACGGAGGCCGGCTTCATGGAGCTGCTGAACATTATCTTCCTGTTGATTGTCGCGGTCGGGGTCTCCCGAATCCTGGCTAACGTGTTGCCCATTCCACTGCCGATCGTCCAAATCGCGATGGGTGTAGTGGTGGCCTATCCTGGCATCGGTATGGATCTGGAGCTTGACCCTGAAATCTTCATGGTTTTGTTCATCCCGCCGCTGCTCGCCTATGATGCGTATTCCTTGCCCCGTTTGAAGCTTATCCAAAATCTTGGGCCGACCTTGGGCATGGCGTTTGGCTTGGTAATCTTGACCGTGGTGGCGTTGGGGTACTTCATCAACTTCCTGATTCCACAGATGCCACTTGCCGTTTGCTTTGCACTGGCAGCTGTCCTTTCTCCGACAGATGCTCTTGCGGTATCAGGCATTGCCCATGGAAAAATTCCTTCGCGCATCATGGGGCGGCTTGAAGCAGAATCACTCTTCAACGATGCCAGCGGCTTGTCATTGTTTCGTGTAGGTCTCGTTGCAGCCATCACCGGCGTCTTCTCGATCGTTGATGCAGGAATCTCCATTGTTGCTATGGCTGTTGGTGGCCTCGTCATTGGTGCTGCTATTTCATTTGGTGTCGGAAAGATCAAAGCCAAGATGCACGACAAGGGCATGACGGATCCGGCGACTCATGTGGTTGCTATGCTGCTTGTACCATTCTTGAGTTTCGTAGTTGCTGAGCATTCTGGCTTCTCGGGTATTTTGGCTGCCGTGGCCAGTGGTTTTGTAAGTGCACGCGTCGATATGCGCCCCAAGCACATGCAGACCCGCATGTTGAATAAGTCCATATGGCACATGACCTCTGTACTTTTTAGCGGTCTTGCCTTCGTTGTACTTGGAAGCCAGGCTCCAAAAATTCTTGATAGTGTTTGGGATCACAGTCTTTCGAACTTTGTAAACACTGGAACACTCGTTCTTGATGTGATCCTTATTACACTTGTTATCTACGTCATCCGTTTTCTATGGCTCTATGGCTACAAGAAGATGGTGCGTGCTGCAAACTCGTTCAAGGGCAGACCTACCGATTTCACTCAGGATGCGATCGTATCGCTGTTGATGACCGTCTCAGGAATTCGTGGGGCCATTACTCTGGCGGGTGTGTTATCGGTTCCACTGATGCTCGGTGATGGGCCATTCCCTGGGCGTGACGTCATGATCTTTGTCTCGATGGGGGTGATCCTCGTATCGATTATTGTTGGCGCTGTTGGTATCCCACTGCTGATGCGTTTCGTTGCTAAGGATGAGAGTGCCATCCATGACAAGATTCTAGACGATACGCGGCGCCAGACAGCTGAAGCCGCCATTTTGTACCTGGAGTCCTGGGAGCACAATCATGAGATGGCTTCGGACGCCTCTGAGGCCTCTGTGATGGCCGAAGTCGCTGCACGCATCATGTTGGACTACCGTCAGGACGTCGATGCCCTGGACAGCGAAGCAGAGGTTGTAGAACGTGCTTCGCTGATGGAGAAGCTGGAGCTTGACCTTCGCACCAGGGCAATCGAGGCGCAGCGCAAAGCGCTGAAGAAACTGCGGTCTGCCAAAAAGATCGATGACGAGATTTTGCGTGAGCTTATGGAAGAGCTTGATTACAGCGAGGCAGCTCTGCGCTAAGCCATTAGGACTCCATATCGGAGCCCGATTCCCTCAGGTGCGTAGGAAAAGGCACCTGAAGGATCTGAAACAGAAAATCCGGAAGTGGTTGTATCTCTACAGGGTTTCCTCTGTACAGGCCTGGATGATCGCTTTTGGCAAAAACACCGTGCGGCACGCTGGGCTCATCGCCCATCCACATGCGAGCCCTGAAATCTACCACCAATCCGCCTACTTCAATCCACACGTGCGGGATAGGCGAACCCAGGTGCTTAGGAACAATCTGTCCGCACATTCCCTGATATTCAATGCCATTTCTATGCAAGACCGTAGCCACTAGAGAGGACATGCCGTCACACTCCACCGGCTTGTCTTCGAGGTGGGAAAGGAGTGCGGTCAGTCGTTGTTGCATGTTAACTCCAAAGCCAATCCAGCTTGATGTTCTCCATCGATGATCCATTGTAGTCAGGGCGCTCATCCTGAGAGAAGTGCCACCTTGTCGGATGTGAAAACTCAGGGGTTGAGGATTGAGGCGGCTTGTTGAGCAATGTGTTCATGCGAATCTGGAATGCGGGATCACGATCCAGAAGCTTTGGAACGGTTTTTCCTGGGAAGCCTGCGCGAATACTTTGCTGCTGGTTTGCCAACAAATAGATGCCAATGGAAGATACCAGCTTCAGCAGGTAGAACTGAATGATAGTGTCCTTTTCATTCATGTTTACAAGCCGGTCAAAAAATCCGTAGTCACCAATCGCCTCTCGGCAGGCTTCAGGTGTTTCAGCGCTGAGGATGGCAGGCAGGTCATCTTCAACGGCCAAAATTCGTGCGTAAGCAATGGTGCCAGGTTCAAGATAGGTTAGAGAAAGGCAGTTGGCATTTTCGGAAACCTCGTCAAAGTTTACGATGGGTCGAGGGTGGTCGATGTAATCGGCAAAAGGGTAGATGATTCGTTCTGCCCATTCTCGATAGTTGCCATAAGTGACCAGGCATGAAGGAAGCTCAACGCCTTCCACTTCGAATCCTTCCGGCATGCACAAGACGAATGACTCAAAGGGTAATGTAAAACCCTTGGCCGAATTCATTGAATACTTTGCGCCAAGAAGATCTCTATAAATCTCTGGGCCTTCTGGGATCAGGCACTCTCTATTGGTTCGCTCGAAATGAAGATCCTCGCAAAAGATGGCGAAGTTCAAGCTGGACATGAAATTTTCTTCGGTGCGGCTGATGTCCTTGATCAATTCGCGGCGAGGCACCTTGGTAATGGCTTTGCCGGCCATCCGCCTCAGGTTGACCTGTGTGGTGTAGAACATGGAGGGATGGAAACGGTAAGTTAACGCTTTCTTGGACATCATGGCACTCCTGCAAGTGGCAGGATCTTAACCCAAAGCCCTGCGGGCGACCAAGCTTAGTCCGGTGACGGGATTTCATTTGGCCTAACCTTGGCTGCCAGTTGACGATCAACGACCTTGATCTGCTCAGGGAACCAGGCGCACACATGAGTGACACCGCTGCTGTGCTTTCGAACCATGCCGTCATAGCCCAAAGCGTCACGCACCGCTTGGTTGAAGATGTCGATATGGTCATCGAACATATCGCTGGCCAGGCTGAAGAGCATGTAGGACATCTCGACCGTGCCAGCATATATCTCGGCTGCCTGATTGATCACGCGATTCAGTCCATCGCTTTCGACGTCACCGAAATCGAGCATGGCGCTAAGCAGAGCGTCCTCTGGAAGTCTCAGGATGATTGCTTTCACCTGGTCGAGGGTCAGTGTGCCCTCCTTGCCAGCAATCAAGGGATTCTTGATATCAAGCTTGACTGTATGGAGGGTAGGTGTGATCGAGAGGCCCTCTGTGGCTACATTTCCCTTAACGCTGGCGTAACTCAAGGCGTCATCGATGTCGTCAGAAAAGTAGAAGCCAGCGCCCAGCAACTGGTCTCCTTTGTTCAGAAATGAGGTGTTGAACTGCTCAATGCAAACAGGACTGCCATGGTAAAAGCGTTTTCTGGGGTTGATCTTCATGATTATTTCCTCTCTTGCCCCCAGCATGGCATGCCCGCCCACGTCGCCTCCAGGGCTATAGGCCAAGATCTGCGCCAAACTGCTTGTCTCTTAGCTTGCCGGGGTACCTGGACAGGTTATCGGAGTGCTTGTTTTCGCAAAAATTGAATATCAGCTCGTAATCCGGGTAAGTCTTTGCATGATCGAGCAGAGTTTTTTCATCCATTTTTGAAAGCTTGAAGATTGCGTAAGGGCAGGACTTGAGTGCCGCGATCTTCATAAGTTTTGATGCGTTGGCGCGCATGATTTTTTTAGGGATGAAGTCAATTTCGTCCAACTGGCTCATTTCTTTGATCAACACCTCGGTTTTTATGATATCACCATGGAAATACCTGATGAATTTGATATTTTCCTTGATGAGCGCCGGAAGAATGCCTGGGTGTTTTGAGAAAAATTCACGACGTGTAAATCGCCAATCCTTGCGGATGGCAAGCAAGGTTAGATCTTCGTCTGTGCCACACTCTGCCATGTGCAAAAGGTTGATGCTCGACCTTGACCGACATATGTCCAAGGCCTCTTTCTTGAGGCTTGGGTTTCCACTTTCCACCATTTTTATCAATGTTGCTGAGTGATATGAGGCCTGTTTCTTCGACCAATTTTTTGGCCAAAGCTGTTCTTTTATCTCGATCGGTTCCTCAGCATCAGGCTCATCCTGCACCAGATGGTCAGGCAGGGTCGAGCGTGAAAACCACTCGATATGCCGGGTATGCAGTGCCTTGCTTACAGGCCTGGCAAAAGATACGGCTGCTTTGACGATCCGAGCAATTTCCGGCATGCCTAAGCGGGTCTCGATTGCAATGCTGTCAGGCACTCCAGCGGCCCAAAGGCTCACCGCGTCATCGTTTGCCAGTTGCTCGATGCCATACGGAATTTGTCCGTGGTCGAACATCAGCTGACAAAGCTCGGAACCTATGGTCATGGGCATTGCCCAGCCAGCCCCCTTCTGGAAACCAGCCTCAATCAACTGCTTGGCTACTGATGGGTAAGCATGGCAATCGATAGTATCCTTGAGTTTCAACCGACTGGCTATGACCCTTTCAACCACATCGTGTCTATCCCAGTAGCCATCGTCAATGGACAGATCCAGCAGCAATGCAAAGCAGACCTCGTTGGGGCTTCGACGCTCGCTGTAGGGCACCATGACATCAACAGCCTGGGTTAAAAACATGGCTTGCAGCATGTCAATCAGCTTGCCATCCATGACCTCATCGGTGAGCGCAATTGAGCTCAGTTTCTTGGAGAACTCAGATGCAAATTCATAGGGCGGAGGATCGCAATCCATCACCTTCAGGCACAGATGCAGGGACTCGGTCATGACAGGCAGGAAGTCATGATTCACTTTTCCGCTGGTGAATATGCTTTTGGACGTCTGAAAAAAAACCGCATTGACCAGCATGAAATTGAACTTGGTTTCCCAAAGGGATTTGAAGTAGATCACGAAGCCAATCTTGAGAAACCGCCAGATCATTCGGGCGAACATTCCGACGGCAAAAAGATAAAAGCTCCAACGGCTGAGGCATTTTTTCATGGCGTAGCACTCCTGAGGTCTGGCAATATATACCTAAACAGCTATTGGCGAAAGTGCCCTGGTGCCAGGGCCCGCCACACCCGAGGAATCTTCCATGTCCGCTCCTGATCCTTCCGTACAATCCAATGCAGGTTCAGTGCTTGCTGATGGCGTTGCAAGCGCAGTTAACGATAAGCTCGTCAATGCTGACTCGCTACAGCCCAATACCACATCGGATGCGCTCAAATCCGGCTCTGAGCGCAACCTTGGTCTAGAGGATTCCCAGCGCAAAGCGGATGATCTGCTTAAGGGGCATGAAAAAGGCATGACCCCAGAAGAGCGCGACCTCAAAGCCAAGGATTTGATGGCTTCGCTTGCGCGTACCAATCCCATGCCAAACCAGGCTCCACGAGTGGCCGAAGAGGCAGCTGAAACGATGAGGCGCCTGGTAAAGGCCATCATGAACGCGATCAAGTCGATTTTTAAGCTCGGTGCTGATGCGGAAAACGATGGCAAGGGTGGTGAGTCGGAGCCGATCTGGATGCTGGGGCGAGGCCAACATGCGTCAGGCTTTGGGGTGATCCATGACCAGCTCAAAGAATTGATGGAAAAGAAAACTGAGCAGTTCGATGATGCGTCCAAGGACGCTGCGAAAACCCAGGAGTCCGATCTGGACAAAGCTGGTCTGGATACACCTGAGATTGGGCAGAAGAAGTAACACCCGGCGCATTGCCAAATAATCAATTGAATGTATAATCGATCCACTTAAGTTTTTGGAATCCAACATGAAACCGGTAGCCCTATCGGCCTTTTTAGGCCACGTGAAGGGAGTCCTTCAGGACAACTTTTCCAAAGGAGTGTGGGTTACCGCCGAGATCCTTTCCCTCTCGGGCACCGGACACCGGTACCTTGAGCTGGTTGAATATGACAATGACCGTAGGGAAATAGCCAAGGCAAAAGGCGTCATATGGAAGTCTGCTGCCGGCATGCTGGATGCCTTCAAGAAGGTGACGGGCAACGCACTGCAGGCAGACATGAAAGTCCTTGCCAGGGTGTCACCACGGTTTCACGAAAGTTTTGGTTTTTCTCTCGTCATCGAAGAGTTAAATCCCACCTATACCCTGGGTGACATGGAGATCAGGCTCAAGGCAATTCGAGATTTCCTCCGAGAGAAGGGTGTGATCGAATCCAACAAGCGCCTACGTCCACCTGAAGACTTTTTCCGCCTGGCTGTGATCGCTCCCGCTGAAGCAGCAGGGCTGGGCGACTTTCGCACGGAAGCAGATCACATTGCTTCTCTTGGCCTGTGTGAGTTTGCCTACTTTCATGCGTCATTCCAGGGTGAGACAGCCGGCGACCAGATTGTCGATGCCATGGCGCTCGTCGTTGCCGCGCACAAAGCAAGAAATTTCGATGCCCTTATCATTCTACGGGGCGGCGGTGACAAAGCCGGGCTGTATCAGCTCAATCACAAACGCCTTTGTCATGCTGTCTGCAGAGTCCCTTTGCCCGTAATGATCGGTATCGGGCATGAGCGTGATAAATTGCTGCTTGATGAGCTGGCCAACTTGCGGTTCCCAACGCCAAGCCTGGTTATTTCCCACATCAAGCAAACCATGATCGCCAATGCCAATGCGGCTCATGACGCCTTTGAAGCTCTCGACAGGGCCGCAGAAAGCGTTTTGGTGGGCGCTGAGGAGCACTCGCAGCGCTTACTCGATCAGCTTGCCCAGAACGCTGCCCAAGTGCTTGAGCGCGCCGAGCAGGGCCAGACCAAGCTCTACGAAAACCTACTAAACAAAGCTGAGCAGAGAATTGGCGAGGCTGAACAGGTCGCCACCAGAACGCTTGAGAAGATCGTCAACCATGCTGATCGTCTTGCCGACCAGGCTGAAGAGTCATCTGCAAGGCTTTTGGATCAAGTATTCACCCTGTCAGATAAACTTCTGGATCAAGCGGAATCTCAAGCCAAGCACCTGATCACCCAAGTGATGGCCTCGAACCCATTGGCCATTTTGGCTCAGGGGTACGGATATGTAAATAGCAGCGCCGGGCACTTCGTGACCCGAATGGATCAGGCTCAGCCTGGTCAAACTCTCACTATTACACTTCAAGATGGCAGTTTCGGCGCCGTCGTTGCCCCTCAGAAGGAAGCTTCATAATGACCGACTCAACCGTATACATGGACAATATTCGCAGACTGCAGAATTCGGTCAAAACCCTGGCCGAAATGCCAGAGCCAGATGTTGATCAAATACTGCCCCTGATCGAAGCTGGCAGCGAAGCCTATCGCCAAGTAAAATCTCGCATCCAGCTGGTGCGCGAAGGTCTGGCGAAGGCCCGAGGCGACGTCGAATCTTAAATGCCTAGGTCGGTGCCCATTTTGCCATCGCGCTCTTTGGCCGTGAGCAGTGAGTAAAATCGGGTGTCCGTGATATTGCCGGCCATGATCAATGCTCTGGCGTACTTTTTGTCTTTTGGGCGTAGATCGATCTTGAATTGATCGCTCATGCCTTGCATCAGATATGAAAATACAGGCCGCATGCTGTAGTGAGGGTTGCCACCTGGGTTTCGAACGTTTTTCCTTGCGCCAGTGAGAAGGGGTATATCCTCATCCTCGACACCTCGCTTGGTTTGATCGACAAGCAATTGTTCGTGTTCACACAAACAGGCCAAAGCGTCCATTAGCTTATCTTCACTCAGGCCATCCAGCTGATGAAGGTAATGCCCTTGATCCGGAATGCTCTTCTTGGCAGTCCTCAGTGCTTTCTTGAGATCCAGCCGAAGTTCGTCTTTAAGGATCTTGCGCATGGCCTCTTTTGTGTCTTCATCCAGGTCACTGTCGTGAGACTGAAGAGTTTTGATTATCCCATCAAAACTGAAGGTCTTGATGGTTGCAGGATGGCCCAGAGACACAAGCTTTGCCGCTGAACGTATTGACCATACGTTAGCGTTCACCAGCTGAGCCGGCTCATAGCCACCCCTAAGCTCAGAAAAAGTGGGGTGGCTGACGAGTTTGTCGATTATCACGTTCTGCAGGTGTTCAAATCCATGCTCAAGGCTGCGGTTCCCCAAGCGATGCAGCAATACACCCGTCAGCTGATGATGACGCAAGGGGCGCACCTTATTCAGCAGGGTGTCTACGAACCTCTGGAGCATCGCGGGCGAGGCATGAGGCATAACCTCAATAAGAAAGTCTTCGTCATCATCGATGCTCTGGATGCTGGAAATGGCTTTGGCCAGAGAGACGTCAAGCAAAGAAACCAGTGGGGCACGGTCTTTATGGTCAACAGCCCTGAGAACCTGAAGGATCACGGCTTTGGAGACAAGGTTGTCAGCCAGGTAATCGCGCCTGGAAAAGTCCCAGATCAGGGGCCGATGGTCGGAACGCGAACTTACTGATTTGAACAATATTGAGGCGCAACTGGGCGTTCCGAGTGCCTTTTTTCCCAGCACTTTCTCGCATTGGGACAGCCCCTGTGAGGCCCTTTGCAAAGCATCATCCTTGTCGCTAAACGACAGGGTCATTGCGGTGATGGTGTCAGTCAGCAAATCCTGCCCATGACGACTCATCGCAAGGCTCACCAGTTCGGCGAATTGGGGTAGCGCTTCCTTGCTGCTGCGACTGATCAGTCTGTCTGACAGCTCAAGCGCCAGGCTGTAATCTTGGCTGATCATAGCGTCAGCATCGAGACCACGCGATAGAGCCCATTCAAGAATGCCAGCATTCTGGCTCACGAAGGACATGACTAGAGCCTCGCGCAAACCCGCAGTGCGCAAATCTAAGGGAAGGGCATTGAACTCAGTATCAATGCTTTCGAGGTCATTGGTAAAAAATCGCCTTACCGCCGCTACAAAGTCTTTGGCAGCTGGGATTGCGTCTAAATCAGTGATCATTGGGATCTCCTTTGAGTCAGCGTATCACCAGCAATTTCGGGGCAGCAACCTTGCGAAAACACCTCTTCCGAACACACAATGGAAAAAACAAGCGTGAGTTGAGCTATGCACACCAAGGACACCGAAATTCTAGGTCGTTTGATTTCGGCCATTGAGGCAAACAAGCTCAATGAAGCCTTCCCATCTGATGCGCCAGGCTCATGCCATGCGATTTACCTTGGCATGAGAGAAATTTATCGCCAGCGTCAGCCGGGTCAGTCACCCCATCCAGCCCTTAACGAAAAAATCTTCATTGATGCGCTCGATGCCTGGCCTATGAAGGATTTGCTGCATTTCATAAAAAGCAAAGGCAACGACTTTCCCAAACTTGTGCATGAGTCTCTTTTGCAGATGGTTGATAGCACAGCCTCGTTGGGCGCCGATGCTGTCACCTACCTGGTCAACCTCGAAGTTACGCTTGCGCAGAAGCGCGGACATAAGCCACGCGAAGATCTGATCACCCATTTCATCTCAACCTACGGCGGCAGAATAAGCTTGCTGAGGGCGTTGAGTCCGATCCTGATCGAGCATTTTCCGAAATCAGAACCTATCGATGCAGCGTTGGCTCAGCACGTCCCCGTACACAAAATGGCCGACCAGAGCTTCGTCGACGTATCAACCAGCAGCGATCTGATGATGGCGGTGCATTATCCACGCACTCTGCGTGCCTGCCTGGAATGCCTGGTCGAATCAGATTCAGAGTACAAGTTTCAGTTTTTTAGAGACCACGCCAACGGTCGAATGCCAAAGTGGGCGCTAAGCATGTATGTAGAAGTCCTGGGGCTTGAGGAGTGCCTTGAGCAGGCAGGACAATGCCTTAGGGGATCCTACAGAGCCAGCATGGATTTTTTAGAAGAGCCGCTCAGGCATTATGTCGAGCAGTTTGGTGCGATCGAACTGCTTAACACGACGGCCATGAGGGAAGACCTTGAGTCGGATGAGCGCAACGGTGTGACCTCAGCTTTTTTCAAGTGGTATGCCAGCCGCTTGCCCTATGAGGTTCCGGAGTATACCGAGCTCGCCATCCCGCTTGTTCCCGGCATGATCCGTGAGGATGGGAAACTGCCATGCTCGGGATTTCTGATTGCCTGGAAGCAATCGCGTCCGGAAGAGCTATTCCTCGCAGAGTTTCTGGAGTCCGTGTCTAGCCGCCACCCTAAGAAAAATAACTCCTCTGCAGGCAGTATTTTCAGGGACTTCGAGCAATTTCTCCCCCCTTTTGATGATTCGACTACCCGGCATGCCCCGTCATCCCTTGTGCATGGCGCGTTTGCTCAAGGAGCATCCTTGAACGAAGTTGCATTGACAATCAGATCCGTTCTGGCCATGACCGAAGTCCAGGCAATTGGAAAGGTGCTGCCCACGTTGTCCTCTACTGCATTGCGCGGACTGTGTCAGCTCATGGGCCACACTCGACATAATGAAATCATGAAAACCTACCCCAAGGCATCTGAATTTGTCATGGCTGTCGACCTGGGTCTTTGACCTTCTTGTGGTTTTCAAATGGCTCATTCATTGGTAGAATTAGCCATATATTGATAGGTGAAGACATGACTGAGTTGACCAGAACCATAGCCTCATTTTCACTCGCATTTGGAGAGGAGGATGGAACCTCTTTTTGCGCCATCCTTTGGCCAGATGTGGAGGGCGAAATGCCCTTCACTCAAGCACCCAACATGCGTTTGCACCTTGATGGATTTGTTCTGTTCACGGCTGATTTTTCGGATGTTATGGGTTTTTTCGGAGTTGATAGCGTTTCATTGGCGAAGCTGTTGACCCACCAGATTGTGATTCTTACACCTAAGGCAGACGGCTATTCGCAGACGGAGGTTATCCCACACGAAAATTCCCCGCGCATATCCCTAACCTAGCTCGAACTTCATATGGTGGGCTGTAATCCTGTGCGTTATACTTCGCTCAGGAGGGCCTTCACATGCTCGATTCACTTAAAGAGATAGGTTCTTTCAATTCTCTGCCGATGGCAGAGCAGAAAAGGCTATTGTCTGTCCTTTCGTCTCATGTACTCACAGATTTTGATGTTGATCAGATCTTGATGACCATTGCCTCACACGGCCAGTGGAATTGTCTAAAATCTGTAATGCGTCAGCCTGGAATCCGAAGGCGCCTCGCTCACGTGATTTCGTTGATGCAAGACCAAGCCGCTTCGCGCCAAGAATCCATTGAATTTGCACAGGCTCTCCCCAAACGTCTGGATTCTGAGTCTGCACTCGTAGCGCTTCACTTCCCGATACAAATCAAATCATGGGCGATTGCCAAGCAGCTCATAGATCGGGGCGCCTATCTTTCCCCCCAGCATTTCAGAGCCCTGTGTGATAGATATACGGCAGGTGATGGGGAGTTTGATCGCAAACTCATTGTATGCTTGATGAGTCGGGAAATTGTGGACTGGCCCAAAGCACTTGGTTTTCATTCAATGGACGGCTGGCAAGCGCTGATAACCAGAGCGTCTTCCAGTGAGGATCCTGCCCTTTATCTTTGCGCATCGTGCTTGATGAATATTCGTCAGAAAAAGGCTGTTATCAAGCAGGCCCAAAGTCGCGCCATGGTTTTGATGGCCATAAAACACATGCATCTCACAGGGAAATGGCAGGATGCTATCCCGGATGCTTACAGAGATGATGTTCTAGGTTGTCAGTTGGGACTGTGATTTGGGCTTTCTGGGTGCTTGATTCTGACGTACCGGAGCTTGACCTGCTCAAATGACAGGTCGCATTGGGCAGCGATGGCTGGGCCATGGGGGCGGCAAATATCCACAACGGCCATAGCAAATTCGCAATAGCTGACGATGTGCTTGGGCGCCCAGCGCGGTGGGTATTCCAGAATGTCGTGCATGTTGGCTAGTTTGTCGCTGAGCCGCACCAGCGCCGCCAGACTGGAATAGTTTTTCGCTCGATCTATTTGATCCTGCCGGCGCGCCTCTCGCTCAAGACCTT
Organism: Pseudomonas sp. CFBP 13719; assembly: GCF_014842095.1. Classification (NCBI taxonomy): domain Bacteria; kingdom Pseudomonadati; phylum Pseudomonadota; class Gammaproteobacteria; order Pseudomonadales; family Pseudomonadaceae; genus Pseudomonas; species Pseudomonas sp. CFBP 13719. The sequence continues at coordinate 25,883 of NZ_JACYVB010000002.1, forward strand.
GTTTGTCAGTAACCTCCTGGATCAAGGAAAAAACCACAGCAGGACAGTTCTCGGATAATTTCCGAATGACATCCGCAGAGTGGTCATTTTCTTCGATGGCGTCATGCAGGATTGCGCCGCAGAGCAGGGTGTCGTCTTTGTACCCGTAAGACACCAATATCTCCACCAGCTTCAGAGGATGACTGATGTAGGGTCGTACGCCGCCAGACCTCACTTTGTGGGCATACATCTCATGTGCGTAGGCTAGGGCCTGGGGGTAAAAGTCGTGTTCTCTGTTCATGATGCCATGGTACGCTTGCTGTAAGGGTTTCACAATATATTGAGAAGGGTTCGACATGAGCTGGCCGGTGTGCTTTGACGCCAAGACTATCAAGCGGATTGACAAGTCCTGGAGCCTTTTCCCAGCAATGGTGAAGGACATTCAATCCTTGACCTGCAGCTTGTATGACGCATGTCTGTCCGAGGGTGTTTTATCCCCTGTGCAAATCAGAGAGAGTGCTGACCTTGCTGTCAAAAGCAACCTGGGTCTTTATTCTGTTGCTGATTGGTCAAAAATTGTTTATCGATTGGGTTCTACACTTGAGTGCCTTATTTCGAGTGTCGAGAAAAGCCTGACCATCGAAGAGGTAAACCTGGTAGAAGCTCGCTTCGAGCTTGGTTACTTCGACGGCATCGATGCTTACGCCCGGCGTTTGGCATTGGGTGAAAACCCCCGTCAAGCGCTTCAATTGGCCGAGCGCATGCACGACGCAGGTTCGGATGGTTGGATCAATTGCCTGCAGTCATCAATCACCGAATGCTCCGGATCCGATGATTCAGCTGCACTCAAAATGATGTTGGCTGAAGCCAGCGACGAAAGAATGGCTTGGGCTCTCGAAAGCAAGATCAGCTTCTGGAGAGTCCCGACGAATGCCCTTAGCCCTCTGGTTCATGTCCAAAGATTGTTGGATGGTGAATACCCTTGGAACACCATAAGCGTGCAGTTTGTACAACAGCGTTTGGGGTCAGACATACAGAGCAGCTTGCGCATTAAAGTTCACGAAATGTTCGAGGGTTTCACAGACGATGAGAAAGAAAAATTTCTATCTGCGGTGTATGCAGCACAACCCCCGGATCATTTGAAAAGCACCTACAAGGCAATTGTTCACTTTCTTCAGCCTAGTGATGTGCTCAATATGAAGCCAATGGAGCTCGTTTCTAACGCACTGAAGGGGGATATTCCTCGTTGGCTCAAGTCAGTGCTATCTACCCAAGCACAAGGGCTGGCGAGATTTCAGCCAACCATTGAGAGCGTGACGCTCATGGTCTTGAATTCATCGCCTGAAAAAATTGCCGGGATAGCGCTTCCTGAGCGATTTGCTCAAGAGATGCAGAATTATGTCTCCAACCTTGCCGATGAGGCCCGACACAGCTATCCCCTCGACGATGTGCTGTTTTGGGATGACTATGGGAACAAGGCTGTGAAGGCGGGCCCCAACATCGGTACGACACTGTTGGAGTTTCTCAAGGCCACCTTGCCTCACGTCATCCTCAACCAAAGCCGTAGAAGCAGCGCAGAAGAGTTCGCATCTTTCATGGTAAACGTCGACATGCAGGGTTTCTTGTTGATGACTGCTGCGATTATCAAGGCTCAAGGTCGGGAGACAGAGCTGGTCGATGTTCTTGCCCAGTCGTTCTCAAAGGACTATCAGGCCATTCAGAGATTCGGTGAGGTTTTTGATCTGAGCAACGCTTCATTGATGAAGTCGACTTGGTACCGGGATTTGCATCTTGCCGGCGATCTTGGGCTCTAGGGGGCAATGCGATGCAGGAAGTCATGACGCTGGACAGGCTTCACAGGCTCTACAAGCTTGGAAAAATGGATCGAGATCAACTGGGTCGGCATTGGGATGAAATTGTAAGATCTTTGCTTATATCGCCCCCAGCAGGGGATGTTCAGTCCCTGGTGAAGTGGGCGGCTGAACATCAGGAGAGGGCGCAGAAGGTTGTAGATTTGTTTGAGTCCAACCCTTCTCTGGCTTTTGAAGGTGATCGCCTTGGTTGCATTCTCATGGTAGGGACAGATGATCGTTTCAGATCCGGGCTTTTTCGCCACTACCTTGAAGAAAATCTTCACCAGGGCGCTTGCCAGATCACCTGCCATTCGTATGCAGAGCGCCCAGGCGGCTCGCTCTTGGGGGATCAGTGGAAGGGTTCGGTGATTTCACAATTCGGTCAGCTGGGCATCAACCCCTTCTCCAGCGACCTTTATTTGAGCCATGGTTTGATCGACAGCCTGGATCGTGATGAGGTCATGCACTTGATCTCCGGACTGAAAGACTCGATCGCTGATTCACAAAGGTTGTCACGCTATGACCAGATCAATCTGTCGAGCCTGCTTAGTGCTCAGTCGTTGATGGGGCAGTCTTCATTGATCGTGGAGCAGTGCAGATCGTTTTGGAACCACGTTGCTCAAGCTCAGGTGATACACGAAGATTCGGCATTGAGCAGCATGGCTGCAAGCCTGAGGGGCGTTATCACGCAAACCTGCTCCTTTGACTTGTATCAGGTGGTGATCAACGCCAACGAGGACATTGCTTCAAAATTCCCTCTGCATCTTGAGCTGATCATTCTGTCTGACCTGACCCAGCACCATTATCCAGCTAGGGTTGATGACAATCCGGATTTCCCGACTTTTACGCTCGAAAGGGTATTGGGAAAATCGATAACCACCAAAAAAACTCAAGCATGGCTGCAGGATTGGCTCACCAAGCAAGGCAATGGCCCTAACGGGATTGATTGCCTGGATGAGAAAATGGTCTTCGATGCAGTGAGGCCACTTTTGGACAAGCATCGGGATGCGCTCATGGCAAAGTTTTCCGAATTCAATCCGGAGCACTTTTCGGCCAGCGAAATACTTCGCGATATCCAGATTGGTCGATATTTTCGTGTGGCCACCAGAGCGCTTCTTAGTGAATCGTATCGGGCAACTCTACAAAGTCTTCCCTTGCCCAGGTTGGTCGCGAGTGAGAAGGCCCATGCTGAGTTCTTCATACCTATGCTGGGCGGCTACTTTGAGTCTGTGAGTGAGGAGCGAATCTCGCAAGCCTATATCTCATCAAGGTCAATTGCGCCGCAGCTTGATTTCCTATGTGAAATGTACCGGGAGCGCTTCACGGTCTCGGCACCGGGGTTCCTGCTCAAGGCCTGCACAAGCCGAGATGACGCAGTAAAACTTCTCAAAGAGCTTGAGCAGCGCGGAATAGCAATGCCAGCAAGGGAGGTTCTGCAGGGTAAAGGGATCGATCCAGCTTTACGGGATGAATTTTTGAGTAGGGACATCGGAATATGAGCATCGATAAATTTACCCAGACGCTGCTGGATATCAAACAGCTACAAGAAGACATGGCCCAGGGTGTCAACAAGGATATCTTGGGTCGCTATGTGGCGCTCGTAAACACCTTGGACAGCAAGCTTTTGGGAAGTAATGGGCTGACGCTTGAGGCTAGCAGTCTATTGGTGGAGTTACTGCCCTCGGACAAGGCGCATCACCTTTTCCTGACTTCTTTGTTTGGTGCTGCCCATGCTATGGATAACGACACCCTTGTCCGGATGCTGAGTCAGTACCCTGAGCCTGTACTGACGAGTACACACTCGATGCTTTGTCACATCACAGGCATGTTCAAAGTTTTAGATAACCACGAGATATTGCTCGACTGGATTTTGAAATACCCCTCGTCAGATGATGGCTACCCACGCCTTGTCAGGGAAATGATTCACAAATGCTGCCAATACACTAGGAAAAACAAGCCGTTTTCAGAGTCGGTGGTCATGGGTAATAGGGTTGCCTACCCTGGTGCTGATGAATTCGCTCAGCTATACGATTACGTCGGCCAGCTTCAGTCATGTCTGTCAGCCCCCAGTCTGCTCCTGCGCGATCCTCAATCGTTACGCAGAGATGCTCTGCTCATCCGGAAGAAAGAGGCGGGCGGATCAACGGACTTGCAGTGTTCGAAATTCTTAAAACCAGGTTACGCCATCACGCCCGAGGAAGTAGCCCCCATCCTGGCTAACCCGGCAACCGAATGGGACGTCCTTGATGTCATGACCATTGCAAGCTTCAAGCCCATCCGATTTGTCGGCATGCCTCTTACCCCTTGCCCATCGGAGGCCGAGAAGGCGCTGTGGGCTTTTACTCGAATGGGCCTGACTCGCCTTCACGAACTGTCGGAATTGAGCGTGTTGACGCTAGCCAGGTGCTTCCAGCACCATTCGGTTTATGTCGACGTCTGTCATAAGGTTCTCGACGGCAAGCTTGAAGACAAGGCGGCGAAGAAGCTGGCGATGAATATGATCGAGGCTACGATGCTTCTGCAGTATTCAAGAGCACTGACTCCGCACCCACGTAGTTACGAATCAGTGGTGACACAGGTGCTTGAACCCATGGCAACCTCTGCGTACATGCATGCCATGAAGAGCATGCGTTTCGAATTGTATTCCTCTGTGAGCAGTCAGGCAGATATGATGGAGAAAAAGACGCCTGACTTCTGGACGCTATTCTCGACCTTCAGGGAATGGAAGAATCCCAAGGTGCGGGACATTTTCTTTGCGAGTGATTTAGGCTTATGAGTGACATGAGAAAGCTAATGAAACAGGTGGGGGATCTGCGAAGATCCCTCGATTATTACATTGCTCATGGTCGTTGCGACGACGATCCGGTGAAGAAAGCTATTGCACTGGCCGAAAAATCCAAGCTGTTGATCGAAGGCCAATGGCCCGAGCAGTCAGGATTGACCGGGATTTTTTGCGGAATGGATGGGGCGCGCTACCTGCTCGATCATTTCTATATCCTTCTGCACAATCAAGGGTTGCTGGAGTCCGTGTATCGGCTGCATCCCAATCCCACATTTCTTTCCAAGGCGTCCAGATCCCATCTGTGGGCCATGAATCAGACTCACCTGCAAAATGATCGGCTGGACATGAGTTTGCTGGCGTTGAGCCTGGGCGGATTTCCGACTCTGTCGGATATTCAGGAGTCGTTCCGGGATTTCAAGGTTAAAGATGCCCCTAATGCTGAAATGTGTCGAAGTCTGCTAGAGAATACCTTTGCAGCCATCGAATTTTTTTCTGACGACCCCTTGTCTTTACACCACGGTGGTAAGTATTTCACAGTGCTCTTGGGCAAGCTGATAGACGAAGGTGAGTCTTCGTGGGCTTTTGATTTCCTCGATAGAAATCTTGATGTGCTTGAGCAGTTTTCGCCTGTTCAATACACCCGTAAGGATGAGCCAGAAGGTTTCTCGTTCAAAGAGAAATTTCTTGTACACTTGCAGAACTACCTTCGGTGCGATCGCCTGCTTTCCAAGCTTGCCGAGGCAGATGAGGAGGTTTTCAGCAAAGTGATGGCGAGCAACGAAACTCATGACCACATCATGTGGGAAATTTCCGCTCGCAAGGGTTTTGAGCTTTCTTCAATTCCGCTCGATCAGCCGACTTGCAAGCGGCTGGTAACGAGCGCACTCAGCTTATGCCTGGTTGAGGAAGGGATTAAAAATGAGCCGCTCCGGCTCGTTGACCTAGCGCGTATTGAGGAAGCTTGGCTTTCAACAGGGATGACCAGCACCGCTTTCATGCAGCTTTTGCGCAAGCAGCCTTACTTCAAGCAGTCCTTGAAGGGCACGGAATCACTTCTTGTTGAGCTAAGCCAGGCAGGGGGTAACTTTGAAGCCCTGAAGGTGCTCAATGAGAAATGGGCTGGCAAATCGTTGGATTTCATCACGGTGGCCGCTTATGCAAACTCGTCCCTGCGCAAGGCGCTTCTTGAAAACCTGCCAGCACTGTCGCCATTGCTTGTCATGAGGGATCATGACGCGCACGTCATCTTCGAGAAGGATCGTACCCACGTCACAACGTTGGAAATCAGAGCTCTCATCCACTCGACCCTCAAGGGTGATTCTGATCTATGTGGTGAGTGGAAGCAGCAGGGTTTATTCAAGGCTCCGAAGTCTGTAGACGAGCTGAGCCACCTACGTCAGGAGGATCTTGCGAAATTCAGAAAGTTGGCTCACGGTCATTTCAGTGATGAAGAGCTACGTAAAATTTCATGGACAGACCACCGCATACGTGAAAGTTTTTTTGGGCAAGACCTAGGATTGTAGAATCGACTAAGCTATAAATTGCCAGTTCACCCAAAGGGTTTTAGAATGGAGTGAACTGGAGAACAATAATAATGAAAATTCTGTTTGCCTGGGAGCTTGGCTCGTCCCAAGAAACACTTTGGTGCATGGGTAGGCTGGCAAGAGCCCTCAAAGCTGTGATTCCAGACTGCAAAATTGCGGTCGCCTGCGTCAATCCCATCAATCGTGCGGACGTGCCATGGGCCACTAAGGTCTACGCCTCGTCTAAATTGGCTTTTCGGCATGAAAAAAACAGCCAAGGGGTGGCCCATCAGCTCCATCACCTTGGTTGGACAACACATGAGCTGCGGGCCATGCACCTTCAAACATGGAGTGCGGCATTCGAAAAGATCAAACCTGATCTGACGTTCGCCTTTGAGGCGCCCAGTGCCGTCATCGCAGGAACTCTACTGGGCAATCGCATCCTTCTGGCGACAGCCAGGCTGCGAGACGACTACTCCCATCTTGAAAATGACTTTCCAGAGCTTACCGACTGGGTTAAAGAACTGTGTGGCCATTCCCTAGAGACGATCCTCAATCGACCAGGGATAAGCTTCCTGTCCTCGTTCATCGATACCGGCAGAAGCTCGCTGGTGCTCAACGTCAGCCTTTTTGATAAGGGAGAACAGCTTGATTCGCCGAAAGCGCTGATTCTTGCCAATGGGGTTTTCGACCAGAGTCAGGTCGTTCTGCGCCTCAGCGAGCAAGGGATTACACCGATACTGATAGGGAATGCCAGCAAACTGCTTGATTGTTCATTCACTGATTCAAACGCCGTAGGGCTGGTGGTGGGGCCTTATGATACTCTTTCCACCACCTATGCATTGAACAGGGGCATTCCTTACCTAGGTACCCCAGGGACTGACCCTCAGTCTCAAGCTATTGCAGGATTGATGGAGGGATCAAAGCGCGGCTACCGGCTTGGCAGCGATGGTCTGATGCTTGATGTACTGCTCGCAAGCCTCACCAGCTTCAATGCCCAGGCCCGTGAGCAAAATGCTCTGGATGGAGGAGGCGTCTGTAGCGTCGAGTCAGCCTGTGAGTTTTTTGTAGGCAAAAAAAACCCCCTATGAAGGGGGCTTTGATCCGCCAGGAGTCTGTGATTCAGTAGAAACTCATTGCCCGACGGCCAGTGGCGTACATTACGTACTGAGCAGCCAGGATGACAGGGTTGCGCATGTACTCACGCTCTACTGTCATTTCAACACGCTCAGACGGCCTGGTCGGGTTGATAACCACGGTCATCTTGCTGAAGCTCTCTACCTTGAGGACAGCATTGGCGCAATGGAGGCGCGGGCTATAGGCTTCGAACTGAACAGCAACGACTGCAGCGTAGTCCTTGTTATCACGCTTGTCATCGTACCCGGTGACAGCGCAAGTAGTTTCGCTGCCCACGTAGTAGGCATTGATGCCTTGAGCAATTGCCTTGTCCCGGTTAGGCGACTCGACGCTAAAAGTCATCGATGGCCGCTCGTCAAAGCGCACGGTCTTGATGCTGACAGTGCCTATCGAGTCACTCGGTATGCCGTTGACTATCACAGGGCCTGTGAATACGTCGTCAAACGACTGAGCTTTGGTTGCCATCCATACAGCTGCGATCGTGGAAGTCAGCAGCAGGGTAAGCAGGGCATAACGAAAACGGATACGGTTCATGGCCATCACTCCTGGCGAGTTGTTAAGGGTAATTATAGGGCCAATTGCCAAATTGTCAATATCTACAAATAGGCTTTGTGAAAATATTTCCGCGCAGCCATTTCTTCACGGTTGGTCAGGAGTGAGGTATCTCACAGCTTTGCGTTTGCGTGGCCAAATCGTAGGCGTAGACGTATTTTGAAAAGTACCCCTGGTAGCGCTGGTCAAGAAGGGCGCTGCATTTCTTGATTGCCTTTTGCATGGGTTTTGTAAGGGTAGGAGTTGCGGATGCGATCATCCTCTTGCGAAGGGCCTCATTGTCCTTTAGGCCTTCAGCATAAGCCAAGGATTCAGCGCGCCGGTCGGCGTCATAGAGTGTGTCATTGACCAGCAATTGCAAGGCATTGGTATTGTCAGCAAGGCGAAGCGCTTCAACAAATACGCTGTCGCGCTCTGCAAGCCTCCCCTGTGCTTCAGCCGTCACCATCAAGATAGCGCTGGCAAACGAAAAGCCTTTTTCATGATAGCTTTCGACAATTGCCCGGTTCGCTCCGGTAAGCAACTTGTCTTTGGCAAAGACGTCCATGACGGTTTGAGCACTGAGTGCCTGCTCCTCCAGCTTTTTGGATGAGAGATCTACATAATGCTGGGTGACGCCAAGCAGGGCGAACTTTAAACCGACGGCGCAGAGCAATCCGATGACCACTCGTTTTCTAACGTGGGGAATTTTCATTGGTTTTTTCATGGATGGAGGGGTTATTTTCTGCGCTTCAAGTGGCGCGCCACTCGCAGGGTTCGGGTGTGATCAAGGCTCAGTGGCAGTCCGGCATCAGCCTGCTCGATGTTGCTCGACTCCAGAGGAGCGGTGCAGGCCTGCGCGACTATCGAAACACTGGATTCGTCTTCTGTTGGCATGACGACACGAGCAGAATTTTGAGCGGCCATTAGGGTGCCTACCTGTAGTCGAAGAAAGCATGAAAATTATGGTTTTGAAGAGAAACCATGGTCACCACACATCCTAACGGTTTAGTCGTATATTGTGAACCCTGGCGTGACCAATCGTCCGGCGCTGTGTGCACGTAAAGGTTCGCCCACCCCTGAATCGACGCGGATTATCTTGCAACCCCTCACGCTGGCTAGGCATAATTTTATTAACGATAAAATCTAGATCTGGAGACACAGACGTGAAAACCTTCCTGCGCCGAGTACTGATCGGCTTTACTAAGGATCGTGAAGACAGCAGAACCACACTGAGTCTTTACTTCAACATCCTGCTCATTGCGCTTAGAAAGACTCTGAAAAACCTTACCTTCTTTGGTGTGATCCTGTCCGTCGCCTACTGGCTGGGATACCTGACATTCGGCATGTCTCCAGCCATCAGTTTGAAGCTTGAGATTTGGGGGGTGTACTCTCCGCAGGCCCGAGAAATCGCGGCGATCACCGCACTTGTGGTGATGTCCTGCGCAGCTTTTCTATACCTCAACCGACTTTACATGCTTGGCAAATTTGCCGAAGAGATGGGCGATGATTATGGTCGTGGTGTCAACGCCTCACATCTGGCTCCATTGGCCAAGCTGATGGAGGCTGAAGAGGATTTTGCACAGCGGCGTGAGGATCTTTTCGACCAGGCGAACAAACATACCTGAAGTCCCAAGGTTGCCAATAGCTGGGTGGGTTGATCTTTTTCTTGATGATGTCAAAATCAATTAATAGCTAAATGATTTTACAAAAACAATAAGAAGGGACAACCCCCATGAGTTCGCTAAATCCGGAAGTACTCCTGTTGAAATCGACAGGGCTGACTGAGCGCTTCAACGCAGCCCTTCAGCACCTGAGCAGAAATGCTCTCCACCAACTCTTTCTGACCAAGATTGGCTCTGTGGCTGAGATCGGCAAGAACTGGCGCGAGGCATCAATTGCTTTGGCAACATTTTGTGTCGATCAGTTCGCACTGACCCGAGAGAAAGGTGGCGTGTTGATCAACATGGCGCTAATCAAGTCGCTGCTGCAACTTGATGCTGTTCATAGCGGCGCCCAGCTCGATCAAGCGTCAGCCAAGCACTACCTGTCTCTACTGCCAGGCTTCAAGAAAACGGGCACAGTTACTGATGCCGGCATGGGCTTTCATGAGTATGCCCAAGGCTATCTGGTGAGCATACTGGACGAACTGGTTGAGGACATGAAGCTCAACCATACCGATCCTGCGATGTTTCGCACTGCCAAGATCGGTGACGTACTCCTTGAAGGCAATGGGTTTGAAGTCAAGACCTCCAAGCAGCTTTCCAGTTATGTCGAGTACACCGAAGGCAACATCGCGGTCATGGTGATTCATGATGTCAGGGAAAACCAGTTCCTTCTGGTCGAGCGCTACAATCCCATTGACGGCGTGTTCACACTCGAATTCCCCCGAGCCTCCGGGCATGGCGAGATCACCCCAGAATCCCACGCTTCGACTGCCTTGCGCGACCTGACCGGCTTATCGCTGCGCGACCTGGAGAAGATTGGGGAAGTTCGGCCAGACGCTCACCTTGTCAAAGGCAGCTGTGATGTCTTTTATGGCAACTTCGATCTGGAAGAAAATCATCAGCCCCTGGTGCCTTCAGTGCGCTCGCTAAAGCGAATCACCGAAGATGGTCTCTATCAGGCCGCTTATGAGAAACGCATCACCTGCGCACTGACTTTATCGGCCATATCGGTGTGGCATGCGTTTGAGTCAATCCGCAAAAAGCGTGTTGCCAATAGCAAGCGCGTCCGAACGCCTGTAAAGGCTGCCGAAGAAGAAGTGGAAGCTGACGCTGACGAAGAATGATGATTGGCACCCGCCAATGGGCGGGTGCAGGCATCTTTGAGGACATGTAATGACCGATGTTAATTTGACCATTGTATACAGGGGCGTCGCTGCACATTGGGCCGGTGTTTCTACCTGTGGGCACGTTCTCATGGACGAAAGGGTAGGCTTGTACAGCGATGGTGCTGCTCCAGACCTTTCGTGGATTAAGAACTCGACCTGGGGCGAGATGCTGGAAGCCATTGAACAGCCTTTGATGGATCCTTGCTATGGAACGCTCATAGTTGACTTCGATCAGAAAAAAATAACAGACAGCACAGGAGCGGGGCGCCCTTTCGATTTGCATATGGAATGGCTGGCCATGACCTGGAAGTTGCCACGCATTGCCCCCGTGACGAAGAAATCTCTTCGCGGCCATCTGAGGGCAGGTCGACTGAGCAGGCTACAGTCGCATCTTCTAATGGATGATGAGGCCTTGGGCGAAACACTCCCAAAAACGCTACCCAAAGCCATAGCAGCATACGAAACGCAGGAGTTTAAGCATGGCTGGACTGCAAGATTTCTACTTCCTCCTGGCTGGACGTACGAATCCGTAGAGGCCTGATTGTTGAGGCGGGGTGATCGCATGCATCATCATGAGGTATAGAGAATCGATCGAGACACCACATGCCCGCCCACGCAAGCTTCATCAAGAAATGCATGGCCCTGTCTAGCCAGGTAGCCAAAGACCTCCAATGCACAACCAAGCATCTGGAGTTCTCAGAGGTTTTCATGCAGCGCCTTCTCTCAACGACCAAGCCAGAAGCTATTCTTCGTCAGATTTTGAATGCCGAAGAGTATGACATGGCAGCCCACGAAGCTTGTTACCATGCAATGCATGTGAAAGAGTCTGCTCAAGCCCTGACATCAATCGCCATTGCCACGGGTAATGCCAGAGCCCTGTACAACCAGTACATTTCAGGCGTCGATACACACACCTACGCAAATTTAAGGGCTGAAGACTTCGACCATTCAGATACCCTGATCGCCCTAAAGACGCTTAGGGGTGCAGAAGGAAGCCAGAAGAAAACCTTCGTGAGCCCCCGGTATGCATTCTTTGCGGGCTATGCACTGGAAATTGAGATCGAACATTCAATCTCGCTGGACGATGCGCTCTCTGGAATGTCGATACTTGAGCTTCACGGCTGCGCCCCAGAATTGTTCAAAAAAGGGGTGGAGCTTTTCTCGCAGGATCGGATGGCGGCGTACTCCCATTACCCCTACTACTACCTCAATGAGTGCACGGAGAAGGAACTTGAGCCTACGTTCAGTCTTCTTTGCAGGCTTCATGGCGGCATCGCCGCGCAAAACCTGTTGAGTGACGCGTTGGTCAATTCGCCACTCAACGCAGTATTCCTAAAGGCTGACGAGATCGCCACCTTGCTGGGAGAATCGAAAGTCCTGACCGCCATAAAGCAAATCGTGGCCTCAAAGGATGACATGTACGCCAGGCCGCTGGCTTGGGCGATGAAGGCTGTGAGGCAGGAAGGCCGACTCTCCGAGCTTGATGCACTGACAAAGAACGAGTCCAGATATCTTCTTGATCAGGGCATGATTCAGCTGACAGATCTAAGCGGTCTTCCCAAGCTGGCAGCCATGCACAGCGAAAGGCGATTTGCGGCAGACCTGGGCCTTTGATCGGGGAGTCTGCGAGCGCCTCGCAAGAATGACCCTTTACTGGTAAATTGGCTTTTTATCTACAAGGCCAACAACATGAAATATCTCGCAATGATGTTGGCATTGGTTTGCTGTGGTGCCAATGCCGCCCAATCCGACCCTTCCGTAGCCTCGCAAAGCGCCTACATCCAGTTGATGTCTGTGATAGATGGCACGCAGTCTGATATCGCTCTACCCAGTATTTCCGACCTGCGTCACGAGATCTGGGAAATGGCAGAGCAGGGCGCTCCTGAGCTCTCTAGCGCCTGGATTGACGCGGGTTTGACTGAAAGCAGTCTTCTTGCCCAAGTGTCATGCATCGATAGCCCTCAGGACTTTTCAATTGAGGACAGGGGGCAGATCTGGTTCTACAGGGACACCCGAGAGCTGTATTGCGAGGCAGCAGGCCAAGGCTTCACCTTGATGGTAGAGGTGGGCATCCGCCAGGAGAGAGGCGTCTCTTGGGAGTACACGCATCTGCAGTCGATAAATTCGATTAAATAGGTTATTGACAGCGCTTCGATTAACCCTATAATTGACCCCAAGTTGCCCATTTGGCAATTACCTAAACCTTCTGTCTCACTCGGAGATATCGATATGCGCAACTTCTGGGGCTCGGCCCTTGTCACGCTGATCTGTATGATTGGCGCGTTCATCTACGGAGGCCCATCCGCTGCGTTTGCAGTGCTGATCCTGGGCGTGCTCGAAGTCTCCGTCAGTCTGGACAACGCCGTGGCAAACGCCAAGGTACTCAAGGACATGAGCCGCTTCTGGCAACTGGCCTTCTTGACCGTCGGCATCTTCATTGCCGTCTTCGTTGTGCGACTTCTGCTTCCGGTTGAGATCGTGGCGCTGGCTGCCGACATCAGCTTCATGGATACGGCGCACATGCTGATCAATGATCCTGTGCAGTATTCCCACCACCTGCACGAAGCCCACTTGTCCATCTCAGCTTTCGGCGGCATGTTCCTGCTGATGGTCTTCCTGGACTTCGTCTTCAATGACGAGAAAGAGCACTTCTGGCTGGGCAAGGTTGAAGAAAAGCTGGCCTCCTTTGGCGGCGTTGATGGCGTAAAGGCTTTCGTAGCACTGGCTGTGCTTATGGGTATCGCTTCCGTGCTGAAAGCCCCGAAGTCCGCCGAGTTTCTGTACGCAGGCTCCCTGGGTCTGGTGATCTTCTTCGCAATGTCTCTGCTCAAGAATCTGTTCGAAGAAAAAGAGACTGGCGATGCTGTTGTCGACACAGTGAAAAAAGGGGGTCTGATCAGCTTTTTGTACCTGGAGGTACTCGACGCCTCATTCAGCCTCGATGGTGTAATCGGTGCCTTCGCAATCAGCAAAGACCCCGTCATCATCGGCATGGGCTTGACCATCGGTGCAATGTTCGTCCGATCCCTGACTGTGTATCTGGTCAAAAAGGGCACCCTGGATGAGCTGGTTTACCTGGAAGCAGGTGCAATGTGCGCCATTGGTGTTCTGGCCCTGATCATGATCAGCTCTGGCTTCATCGACATCCCTGAGCTCTTCACTGCTCTGGTGGGCGCTGTTCTGATCGGCTTGTCTGTATGGTCGAGCCTGCGCCACAAGAAAGCGGAAGCGGCGCTGCCGGCTCAAGCAGAAGCTTGATTCAAGCTCAATCCTGAATCACCTGAGGGCGGGTATTCCGCCTCTCAGCTAACTAAAACGACATACCAGTAAATTGAACTAGGAGCAATATCATGGCAATTTCTTTGAGCAAAGGGGGCAACATCTCGTTGTCCAAGGCTGAGCCTGGTCTGCAGAAGATCCTTGTAGGTCTTTCCTGGGAAGAGCGCACCACTCATGGCCAAGCTTTCGACCTGGACGCCAGCGCGCTGTGCCTCTACGAGGACGGCAAAGCCAAAAACGACAAGGACTTCATCTTCTTCAGTAATGACAAGTCTGTCGATGGCTCCATTATCTTCGGTGGCGACAATCGCACCGGTAGCGGTGACGGCCACGATGAAACCATCACCATCGATCTGAGCCAGGTGCCTGCTGAAATCACCCGCGTACAGTTCATCATCAACATCCACGAAGGCAAAGAGCGCAACCAGTGCTTCGGCCAGGTCGGTGGCGCCAAGGTTGAAGTGCTGAATCAGGAAACGAACAACTCCATCGCCGTGTACGAGCTCAATGAAGATGCCTCGGTCGAAACCGTCGTTGTCATGGGTGAAGTGTATCGCCACGGCGAGGAGTGGAAGTTCCGCGCCATCGGCCAGGGCTACGAGCAAGGTTTGATCGGCGTACTGGCAAACGTTGGCCTCGCTGCCACGCCTTGATCGCCCCGGTGGGCACGAAGGGGGTGATCGCGCCCCCTTCAATTCAGAATCCATTTTCAGATAAAAGGAATACCGTCATGATTCAACTCTCCAAAGGCGCCAGAATCAGCCTCGCAAAACCCGATGGCACCGCACTGACTTCCGTTTCGATGGGTCTGGGCTGGGATGGCGCTCGCGGGATCTTCGGTGGCGCCAAATCCGTTGACCTCGATGCCTCTGTTCTTCTGCTGGACGCCAACAAGACCCTGGTCGATCAGGTCTGGTTTCGCAGCCTGAAAAGTCGTTGTGGCAGCATCGTGCACTCCGGCGACAACCGTACCGGCGCTGGCGATGGCGATGATGAAACCATCAAGGTCAACCTGGCAGCCCTGCCTGACAACGTCCAGTACCTGGTCTTCACGGTCAATTCCTACACCGGTCAGTCGTTCAACGACGTTGAAAACGCCTACTGCAACCTGTACGACGAAGCCGGCAACAAGGTCGCTCAGTTCAACCTGTCCGAGAAAGGGCGCCATACCGGCCTGATCATGGCCAGTATCTACCGCAAAGACGGTGCCTGGAAGGTCAATGCGCTGGGTATCCAGAGCAATGGCAACCTGGCTCAGGAAATGGTCGATACCATTCGCGGCAATATCTGATCGGCGAAAGCCATGAAAAGCCCGGCGATGCCGGGCTTTTTAGTATAGGTAACCCTTAAATGGCAAGGATTGGACTGATACTCGCACTCACGGCTTTACTGATCCCCTGGCGTGCCCAGGCTCAAGTGCTGGAGTACTCATGGAGTGACTTTCGTGGGCAGCCTCAGACAATAAGCGTCGACTTGCCTTATCAGCGGCTTGAGGCAGGCATGCTGCGTGGCAAGGATCAGATCTCACAGCAGGACATCCTGAAACTGAGTTACCGCCTCGCTCAAGGCATAGCCCGTCAAACAACCACCCCCCAATATCCAGTCACCGTGGCAGGCACCGAGCAGCGTTTCTTCTTTGCGGTAGATGGAAAGGATCCCGTATCGGATACAGCTTTCGCCCAGAGCCTGAGAAAAGATCTGGTCTATTCCATCAATCACAGTTCCGAGCGGGGCTATTTCATTTTTGACGAGTTTGCCAACGGCATACGTCCCGACTATCGAGAGATTTTGAAGGACAACCAGGATGTCTTTGCAATCTTCGCCCATGCGGTTGTCAAGAAATTTGGACAAGAAGATTCCGTTGAATTGATCAACCAGTTACTGGCGTTTCTCCAGCAGATCCCCTACGACGACCTGCTTGCAGAGCCGTTTCCCATGGCGACGCCCATCCAGATGCTGGTGGAGAACAGGGGCGATTGCGAAGCAAAGCAGGTGTTTCTGGTGGGCGTGCTCGGCCAACTGTTCCCTGATCGACCTATGGCTTTGCTCAACCTGCCGACATTCAATCACATTCTTGCTGCGATCAGCCTTGATGCGGATCTTTCTAGCAAGGTCATCCACGATGGCAAGCCATTTGTGCTGATGGATGCGACAGGGCCAACCAAGCAAGCGTTTGGCGAAGTTTTTATTTACTTGAGAGACGCGACATCGAGTTCTTGGATAGACATTTAGGCAAGTATTGCCAATTGACGAAACGGCAATATACCGTATAATCGAATTTATTAAACCGTCAAGCTGGAATACTGTTAGATGAAGCACACCATCTGGTTCAACGCAGGTCTTTGGGTGATGGCAGAAGCCATCGAAGCAATTCGCGAACAAGAGGCGGCTGTAGCTGAGGCTGAACAAGTCGTAGGACGCCTGATCGTCACCCACACCAACCCACACTTCATCGGGTTCGGCATGGCGGATCACGCTGAACTCGAACCGTCCTTCAGTGATCAGGCATCCTATGCGCGATGGGCGCTGGAGTTCGTCAAGGCACATGGTATTGAGTGTATCGTGGCAAGCCGCAACCTTGAAGCTTTGGCACTCAATGCCGAAGCCTTTCAAGCACTTGGGGTAAAGGTGCTGACCGCATGCGACTTGGCGGATTGGGATGCTATTGACGACAAGATCGCTTTTTATAATAAATTGCAAGCGGAAGGTGCTGGTGAGATGCTTCCCCGATGGGCTACTTGGCGCTCTGATCTGTCAAGCAGTCTTCACGAAGCAATTTCTGCGATTACCCAGCATCAGGAAGGGGAACCTTCGCGTGACGCCTGCATCAAGCCGGCACGGGGCATTTTTGGCCAGGGTTTCTTCCATTTCAAGGAAAAGCCGGACGTTGAGCAGTTACTGTTCAACGTGGATGCCAAGCTCATGGAGCCCAATCGCTTCGTTCCCCTTGCCTTCGTAAATGGTGAGGCCAAGGGGCATTCTGACTGGATGGTCATGGAATTCATGCCCGGCTCGGAATTTTCCGTAGATTGCCTGGCTTGGGATGGGAAACTGGTGTCAGCAGTGGCTCGTGAAAAGCGATCCCCATCCAATCATGGTCAGCTCATCGTCAACAACCCTTGCATCGAGCAGTACTGCCAGCAGCTAGCAGGCATCTTTCGCATGCAGGGTGTTTTCAATGCTCAGTTCAAGGTGGATGTCACCGGAGCCTTGCGTGTTCTGGAAATCAATCCTCGGTTCTCGGGTGGCATGGGCATGAGCCTACTGTCGGGCGTGAACCTTGTCTGGTGGTGGATCAAGCTTGCCTATGGTGCTGATCCCGCCACTGTTCCCGCCCCGACTGAAGGTGCGCGGGTCTATTCGTGGCGCAAAGCCGTGCGCCTCCCCGACATTCGCGGCAAGGAGTCACAAGCATGAACATGCTGGAAACGCCACCATTCACAACCTATCACCACAGCCTGCCGACAGGAGACCTGCAAGTGCACGTCAATCAGGCTGGCTGGGATTTTGACAAATGCATGGATATCGGTGCACGCATCAATCCAAAGCGCGGTTTTCTGTTTGTCAGCAAATTGCTGGGCAAGCACATTCCAACCCCCACTGATCTCATCTGCGAAGCTCATGAGGCGCTGCTTGACCATCTGGCTCCCCGTCTGAAGCCAGGGAAGCCGATGACATTCATCGCCATGGCCGAGACCGCTACGGGGCTGGGCCATGGCCTTTACGAAGCTGCTTTGCGTCGATTTGGCGCTGATCAGCCTTGGGTATTTCTGACGTCAACGCGCTACGACATGGGCGCGTTTCCCCGGATCGACTTTGTCGAGGAGCACTCACACGCCGCCTCGCAGTGGATGTACCTTCCTCAGGGTAAGAATCTGGGTATCTTCCTGGAAAGCCAGGACGTTGTGCTGATCGATGATGAGGTATCGACCGGGAAAACCTTCTTGAATCTAGAGCACGCACTCAAGCCTCACATGCCCTCGCTTGAATCTGTCTCCTGGGTAACCTTGACCAGCCTGGCCAGTGAAACCGCTCGGCCAAGTGTGTACTTGCTCAATGGCTCATTCAGCTTTGAAAGCAAGCCGCTGGATATCCCTGCGCCACAGTCCGTGGGAGCTCCCATGAGCGCTGTAGGAGTTCTGTCTCCATCCTGGGGGCGCATGGGCATCAAGGGTCTGATGAAGCCGCCTGAGGGCTTTGCAGATGCCTTGACGAAGATCATTGGCGGCACACCCAACGATAAGCCTGTTTTGGTGCTGGGCCAGGGTGAATTCATGCACGCTGCGGTGATTGTCGCCAAGGAGCTCGAATCGGTAGGCGTTCAGTGCATGGTTCAATCGACCACTCGCTCTCCTGTAATGGTCTGGGGCGCCATTGGCAGTGCCTTGAAGGCTCCAGATCCGCTTGGGAACGGCGTTGACCATTTTGTCTACAACCTCGACCCCATGGCTTATGCCAAGGTGATCGTGCTCTGCGAAGCGGGAGCTACCGAGCAAACCAGGGCTTTCTGCCGCGAACTGGGCAATGCAAGCGTGCTGGAAATGGATGGCTGGTTGGCTTGATTGCCAAGCCAGGTCGTTGAATGCCGAGATATCGGTATATTGCATTGACAGAATGTCGCATAACCCATATATTGCCAAAAAAGCAAGGTAGCCATCATGACCCAATCAGCTTCTCCTCTCGTTTACTTTACCGACCTGGATCACACCCTGTTTCAGAGTCTTGCGAGTGATCCACGCGGCACTGTTCCCATGGCTGTAAATGCCAAGGAAGAGGATCATGGCTTTGCTCGCGCTGACCAACAGGCCCTTTTCAATCAGATGATCAGCTCTGGTATCGTTATTCCAGTTACTGCGCGCTCCCACGAGCAGCTGGAACGGGTCAATGGTTTCGTGACAGGGCAGCCTTACGATATTGCGCTGACTGATCTTGGCGCCTCCTTGCTGGTTCGCGACAATAACGGCGATGGCCTGTGGCATGCTATCGCAAGCTGGACTGAGTCCTACCTTCAGTTCGCACACCCTCACATTCGCCGCCTGACCAAGGATTACGAAATCATCGAAGATTGGGTTCGCAACTCCGAACTCAGCGGACAAGTTCAGATTGATTTGATCCAGCTGGGCAAGCTGCATTTGCCGCTGTACATCGTTCTGACCGTGAAAGGTGAAGAGGACGTGAAGGCGCAAAACGTGTCCTGCGTACGACGTCGCTTTGCAGAGCCGATCGCACGTGCTACTGGCAAGTACCAGATCCATGAAACTGAGGGTCAGATCTGCCTGTGGCCGACTTTCGTCAGCAAGGGTATTGCTGTTGAGCGTCTGCAGAAAGCTCTACGCGATGGCCTGGGTGATGAGCGATTTGATCGCGCTCGTGACTACTTGAACCTGGGTGCCAGCGTTTCGATGGGCGTTGGCGATTCGACGACTGATCTTGAATTCATGCGCCACACCGATTTCATGGTGGTGCCGAAAACTTCGCAGATCAGCACGATTCTGAATGCGCAAGTAGTCAAGATGCTGGATAAGGAATCCATGTGATGATCAACTCCTACGCCCGTGGTGACGTCCAGGTACTGCTGGAGCAGATCAATCCCGTCTTTTTCACGGTTGAAGAAAAAGAAGCTGCAATCCAGAACGGCGTGCACTACAGCGAGATTCTTTCTGCTGAGAAAATGCCAGATCAGTCCTACCAGGATCTGTTCCAGCAGCAAGTCGAGACTGAAGGCCCAGCCATGGCCAAGCGCTTCCATGATCTGGCAGCAATCATTGCTTCTACTCGCAAGAAACCGGTGATTGTGTCGCTCGTGCGTGGCGGCACGCCCATTGGTGTGGTGCTCAAGCGTGTACTTTCCCATTACGGGGTTTCAGTCTCTCACTTCACTGTATCGATCATCCGTGACCGTGGGCTCGATTTGGTCGCAATCGAAAAGATCCTGAGCCTGGGTCACAAAGCGGAAGACCTGACTTTCGTTGATGGCTGGACAGGAAAGGGGGTGATCCGCAAGGAGTTGTCCGAATCGATCTCGGCGCTTCGCAAAAAGCATCCTCAGATCAAAGACGAGCTGTATGTGCTGTCTGATATTGCTGGAGTGGCTGATTATGCCGGCACTCGCACTGACGCCCTGATCCCCACCTGTCTGCTCAATGCAACCGTATCCGGTCTTCTTTCTCGTTCTGTGTACCGTCAGTCTCAAGGTATCCCCTTGATGCACGGCGCCGCCTACCTGGAAGACCTCGCATCGGCTGACCTGAGCCAATGGTTTGTCGAGCGCATGATGCACTTCATCCAGCCGCAGCTGGGCGGCGGTTTGCTCAACTTCATCTCCAAGGGCCGCGCCGCCTGTGAAAACGTGCGACAAAAGTCGATTGTGGCAGAAGAAATGCACCAGATGATCCGGCGCATCCTGTCGATCGAAGGGGTCACCGACCGCAACATGATCAAGCCTGGCATTGGCGAAGCCAGCCGCGTGCTGCTCCGCAGAGTGCCGGATTTGCTGATGCTGCGCGATGACAAGGATCCATCCGTAGAACACCTGATTCGTCTGGCCAACGCCAGAAACATTCGAATCAAAGTCTGCCCCGATCTCAAGATCCAGGCTGTGGCGATCATCAAGAGTGTCGGTAACGACTAACCCTTTTCTAGAGGTAATTAAGGATGCACGAATTGACTGACAGAGAGCGCCAGGCGCTTTCTCTGGGCGCTACCATGTACGTGCCCGGCACACGCGAAAACCTGGAGGCGGTGGTTTGCCAGCGCAAAACTGCTGCCAGATCGCTTGTGATCTGTACGGAAGATGCGGTGGAGGAGTCACGCGTCTCCCAGGCTATCGACAATATTCGTGCAGCCTTGCCTGGCATGATGAATCTTGAGCGCGACGGTGTTCAGGTTTTCATTCGCCCTCGCAATCCAGCAGTTCTTCGACAGCTTCTGCAAGACGACAACATCCGCAATTGCAGTGGCTTTGTCCTGCCTAAGTTCTCGCTTGAAACTCATGACGAGTGGGCAGAGGCACTCGAAGGTGCCCCTCCGCTGCTGGGGGTGATGCCTACGCTTGAGACAGCCTGCGTATTCGACGTCAAGTCAATGCAGTTGCTGGGCCTCCTCCTGCGAAAAGGCTCCCTGTCCAGTCGCGTGATCGCACTGCGCATCGGCGGCAACGATTTGTTCAATTGCCTGGGTCTGCGTCGTCCACGCAATCTGACCATCTACGACACGCCCCTGGGTTTGACAATTGCTCAGTTGGTGTCGGTGTTCAGGCCACAAGGATTCATGCTCAGCGCCCCTGTTTTCGAGCATTTCCAGGACATCGAAACGATGAACCGTGAACTGATTTTGGACAAGGCGCATGGCTTGATCGGCAAGACAGCCATCCATCCGTCCCAGCTGGCAATCATTGAAGATATGCTGGCGCCTTCGGCAATGGAGATCCAGGAGGCAGAGGCTATCCTGGCCGAAGATGCCCCGGCTGTCTTCTCACTTAACGGCAGTATGTGTGAGCCGGCAACCCATTTGCGCTGGGCCAAGATGATTCGTTTCATCAGCGAGCGCTCTCAAACCAATAAGCTACGCATCGTAGCCTAACCAAGGAGTACACCATGAGCTTTCTCAAAAATCTGGGCAAAAGCATCACCGCCAGCGCCAAGCGCTTTGCACCCGCTTCCCTGACCCCCGAAAAACGCTTTGCTCGTGCGTTGGTGACTTCTTCGGCCCTGATTACGATGGCCGATGGCAGTGCCGAGGAGAGCGAAATCGAGCAGGCGAGTCAGATTATCAGCGGCCACAACAGCATCAAGCAGTATCTGACGCCCGCCGAAGCGCACGACATGTACGCCGAGATCATCGAAGAACTCGTCACGGCCTACAAGAACCCGACGTCGCGCCTGATGGAGGTGAACAAGCGCGTTGCTGAAATTGGCGACACTGTGAAAGAAGCCAGCTGGCGCCGCGAGATCATCGAATTCGCCAACGTGATGGCCTCAAGTAACAGTCGCGGTCGTGCGGGCGCTGACGAGCAGGCGATCATCGACAAGATCAAGACCATCCTGGCCTGACGGCCTGCTGCGGCTTAAAACCCGCAGCGCAATGATGTCAATTTATAGGATAACCGAACATGCGTATCAGCCTGTCCAAAGTAGAGCAAGAAGCACCGGAACTGGTGTCTGCCTACAAGCAGACCAAGATCAGTCTTGCAAAGCACGAACATTTGCGTGATCACATTGCTCGCGTAGCCCTGGTGCTGGATATCTCGGCGTCCATGAGTGGCCTGTATAACAGCGGCCTCGTCGACCGCCTGGTTGCCAAGGCCATGCCTGTTGGACTCCAATTCGACGATGATGGTGAGATCGATGTTTTCGCCTTTGGGGTCGATTCTTACGAGATAGCCAGCTATGGCATGGCTGATTACAAGGGTTGCGTTAGCAGCATCTTGGAGCGCCACAATCTTGAGGGAGGTACCCGCTATGCACGCGCTCTTGAGTTGCTGGAGGCCAAATATGCCAACAGCACCGACCCGGTTTATGTGATCTTCGTCACTGACGGAGATACCGAGCAGGCGGACAAAGTCAGCTACCTGATTCGGAAAATGTCCAAGCTGCCTATCTTCATCCAATTTGTTGGCTTAGGCGAGCAGATCCCACCAGAAGGCTTTGATATCGATGGCAACGCGGAGCCTGCGCCTGCTAAGAAAGCAGGATTCTTCGCACGACTGCTCGGGGCTTCTGGCTCTACAGCAAGCGCGTCATCTCGCCGGCCCAGCACCAGTGGTTTCAAGTACCTGTGTGAGCTCGACAGCATGGGCGGCAGGGAGGTGGACAACTGCAACTTCTTTGCACTCAAAGACCCAGCATCGGTTAGCGATGAGCGCTTTTATGAACTGCTGATGAACGAGTACCCGTCTTGGGTGAAGGAAGCAAAATCCAAGGGCATTCTGAATTGATACTGGGCAGGCCCAGTCACCCGGCTGGGTTTGTCAAATATTGACACTGAAAGCTTTTTGCAATATATTCAAAAGTAATAGAAATGGAGTGTCGCCGTGATTCTTGCTACCTACACACTGATCGTTGTATTGCTGGCTGCACTCTCAAGCTGGGTGGCATTCAAGGTCACAGCCAAGAAGCTGTACACCCTGGTGGTGCCGCTGATCGTTCTGGCCTTTGGCTATCTGCTCTGGATCGGCGTACTGGAAAACGTCGCTGCCCGCCGTTGGGGCGGGACAATGAACGTCACGCTGCCAGAAAACGCTCAACTCATGAGCATGACCTGGAAAGAGGACTCTCTGTGGGTGATGTACTACGACCAGACCACTCAAAAATGCATCTTCGCTGAGGATTCCCGCCTGGGCGTTCTCCAGGGTGATGTTCAAGTCAAAAACTGCAAGCCCCTGGGATTAAAGCCATGAGCACTTACTCGCTTGGCCACATCATGGACTCCATCTGGAAGAGACTTCCAAAGGGAGACTCCCTGCTGAGAATGAACCCATACTCCATGCCCAATCCGCATGAATTCTTGTTGACCGCTGGCCGCAAGATCATTGAATTTTGCGGGGAGGAGGGTGCTCTCCTGTATGCCCAGCTTCCCAAGGAAAAAGACCGCAATGCCTGGTACAGGCTAGTCGCTGCCTGGGCGTTCCATTTCAAAGGCCGTGAAATGCTGAGTCGTGCGCAAGTGGCAGACGAGCTGTCAATCGACCCTTCGAATTTGACCAACTTTCTCAATGGCAAGCGACCCCTGACGTCCAACGCCCTGCTGAGCATCGCCAAATTCATGGGCATCCAGCCGTACGATATTCGCCCTGAGCTCGGAGCGCATAGTGCCGACAAGCAGAATCGCGATCATTGCAAGTTGATCCTCAGTGTTGAGCGCAGCCTCAAGGATATCGAGCGTGAAATCCAGGCCTTGGCCCGTGAAGGTGTGAAGGTGGACTCGCTCCTGCTCAAAGTAAATAAGACCCTGACGGGCATAGCCCGATAATGTCGGGCGTCTGTCACCGCTATTGGCAATATATGCAATAACCCTTTTATGCCCGCTCTTTAATTGGTATTATCCTACTAAATCAGTAGGAGAAAGCTCATGGCGTACAGTGAAAAGGTTATTGATCACTACGAAAATCCGAGGAATGTCGGCAAGTTCGACGCCTCCGATCCCTCGGTAGGTACTGGCATGGTGGGAGCGCCTGCCTGTGGCGACGTCATGAGACTCCAGATCAAGGTAAGCCCTGAAGGAGTCATCGAAGATGCCAAATTCAAAACCTATGGCTGTGGATCTGCCATCGCCTCAAGCTCATTGGCCACTGAATGGCTCAAAGGCAAGACTCTCGATCAAGCAGCTGCCATCAAGAACAGCGCCATAGCTGAAGAACTTGCGCTCCCACCCGTCAAAATTCACTGCTCAGTGCTGGCCGAAGATGCCATCAAGGCAGCAGTTGCAGATTTTCGTGCAAAAAGGCAGGCATCATGATCGATCTGGCACTGACAGCAGCCGCAACCGCGCAAATCCAGCGCTCTCTTGAAGGTCGCCAGAAAGGCTTAGGCATTCGCCTCGGTGTTCGCACGACGGGCTGTTCTGGGCTGGCTTATACCCTTGAATTTGTAGATGAGGCTGATCCAACCGATTTGGTCAAAGCAGAGGCCGGATTCAGTCTTTACGTTAGCCCCAAGCATGCTGTTTATTTAAAGGGCCTGGAGGTCGACTACGTCCGGCAAGGCCTGAATCACGGTTTTGAGTTCCTCAACCCCAATGAGAGCGGTCGTTGCGGTTGCGGTGAATCATTTTCCATCTAGCACGGTTTCTTGCTGATGCTTTAGTCTGAGAGTATCGGCGCACCCCTCATTAGGACACCCTCGTGGAACCCAATCGCTCATCGCAGATGCAAAGTCTTGTGATCGCCATTCACGAACATCTGGTCAGAAAAAACTACTTTGACGCCCATTACCTGATCGACAGCATGACGACGCTTGGGAGTGCCATGACTGCTCAAGACGATGTGCCCCCAAGTTTCTGGCATCGCGTCAATGACATCATGGTCAATCTCTTCATTGGGGCGCCGGCAAGCGAAAGCGGCTTTACCTTCGTTCGAGCACTCTCAAAACTCAAGATCCTTGAACATGCGCAGCTTTCCCTTCGTCCAGGATTCGATGCGATGGGGCAGCATTTTTTAGAAAGCACCTACACTGGACATGAATCAAGCGAGTTCATTCGCATGGCCAATACCCTGATTGGCGATGACACCAAGGCATTTGTCAAACCCCGTGTCGTTCACCTGTTGGCGATGGCCAAGTATCTGGAGCCAAGGTCAGACTGCTACGCACTGGACGTCAGTGTGTTGCGAGAAAGGATCAAGACAAACAATCGATTCATTGAAGATATCGGGTCGATCATCAATCCCTTGCTTCAGCGTTTTTCAGAAGCGCCACAAGATCCTCGCAACCTGCTTGTTGCCGAGAAACTGGCTGAGCCTCTGTATGCTCTCATCAAGGAGCTCGCATCTGCGCCTGGGATTGCCAAGATCAATCTCTTCCTGACCAACCTTTCATGGCTTTGCATCACTCGCAGCGAAGTGGGTGAGTTCACCCTGGAGCACCCTGTTAGCCTCTGCAACCCTAAGAGCCTGGGAGAGCTATGCGCCGCATTGCTTCAAGATCAGTACCCTGCGATACACAAATCTGTGTCCGACCCGCTGAGCGACATCTCCGACACTTACAGCAAGGCCGCCCAGCTGGTTGATCTGATGCGTGCTCATGTCGAACCAGCCCAAAGGCGCGACGCTATGACGACCCTTTTTTGTGCCCTGTTGGCTTCGCACCACTACTATGTGGGATCATCGCATAGCCATGAAGCCGAGCAGGTAACGTCATTTCTTCAGGATGTCTACCCAGAGATCGATCTGCAGCGGGCGGAATCGACGATGAAGAGAAGGCACAGCATGAAGCTCACCCTGTATATTAAGAATCAACACAGGAACGATTTGGGCAAGCTTTCGTCGCGCTCCCGCGATAACTTGTTCGGACATGATTTGGGGCTTTGACCTTGTCGAACATCAAAGAAGATCTTGCTTATCGGGGCGAACTCAACAGACGAATGAGTGTTGAAAAGATGCCCTTTGAGTACGGCCTGCTGCTGTCTGTACGAGACGGTCAGGATCGTGAGGTCGCCGATCGCATCAGGCTGATGTCTGATCATGGGAAGTTTCCAGCCTTCTTTCGGCTTGACCTGAAGGATTCTGATCTTGAAGCCCTCTATGTCATTGATAAATTCCACATCCAGCGTGAACGCCTCCTCATGGGAATCGTGGAATACCTGGAAGAGGATGATGTAACGCCAGAGCAGGGTTATCGGCTGATGCCGCTCCTAGATCTCCTAGGCAGTCGACCCTTCATGATTGACACGAAGCGGGATGTGCTCCTCAAGGGCCGTCTCTATTTTGCTCTTAAAAAAATCATGCCTGCTTCTGATGCGCTGCGAACCTATGAACATTTTGTTTCCTATGATCAAAAGCCTTACCACGGCGCATCTTACAACTCCTTTTTTGAGCGAGCCATCTCCTTTGCCATAAAGGGGGATAATCCCGAGGGGTCGCAAGAGGATCTTAAATCAATCGCCAGTTGCCGGCATATGATCTTCATCCGAGAAGAAGCAGAGGCTCGCAGGTGGATAATGCAGCTTCACTCTATAGGCTTGTATCTGGATAGATACAAGGGGCAGGATAATGGTGCCATCACTCATTTGGGGCACGTCCGCGCCAAACACCTGATGCATTGGCTGGAGACAACATCCTCCGTTGAAGCGATGCAGCCATTCATGTCTACCAAAACCATCGGATCTGCCAAGAACGCCATAGCTGCTTTCCAGCAGTACGTTGTCGTCATGACGGCTCTTGATCGCATCAACAAGGAACAGCCTCTCAAATTCGATGTTCAGACTCCGTTGACCCGGCACGCCCTGAAGCTTGTCTCCAGGTTTCTGGACAAGATGTCATCGCGCCACTGGGAAGAGCTGAGAGCACTGGACAGTTTGACGGTGGATTGGAAGTCGATATGCCAAAAAACATCGGTTGAGAATCAGGAAATTTTGGTGCTACAACTGCCCCAAGTTCTAAGTGATGTCACGCACAAGGCTCGCGATCGTCATTTCATGGGGGATTTGGGGCTGTGAATGCTCAGAAAATGATTGAATCCTGGGAGCGTCACGAGTTTGGTGCGTGTCTCTCCCACTTGGCGCTCTTGTCTGATGGAGACCTGTTGCAGCTATCAGGTGAAATTCCCGACGCAAAAATTGGCGCATTTTGCTCGATCTTCTTTTTTTCGAGGCACATGACCAACGAGCAAACCAGCGCTTACGCCCGTCTGCTGGAACACAAATTCCAGACAGTAGCTCGCAGACGCAACCCTCAATCAGTGATGGATATTGGAAAGGCCTGCTCGCTGCTATCACTTTGCGTTCCTGAGCTTATGGAGTCCAGCTATGAACGCAAGGGTCTTCAAGCAATGAAGGACATTTTCCGCGCTTATACAGCGTCCCTGGCTTGCCTTAAGGTTCAAGTAGAGTTCGGAGAGCCTGCTTTGATCAACAAGGGCATGGTTGAGCGCTGGGCAGAAGCGCTGACCTACGATTTCGGCATGATTGATAAGGTCGATCCAGACACCCTGGCATTCATCAACAAGATGGTGACCCTGAGGGGGGATCGAGTAGCTTCAACCATGATTTATGCGCTGAAGCAAAAAGCGTCACACTCCCCGGCTGAAGAGCGGCCAGGCGAATTTTCAGACGGCATTGAGCAGATGGTGAACACCATGGCCAGCCATGATCTGCTCATAGTCCCAAAAGACGTGGAGTCCTTGGTAAAGGAAGCAGACCACCTTCCACAGTACTACCTGAACCATGAGTCCAAAAAACTGTGGGCCGCACGCAGTTCGCTACTTACTCATCTTCTGGATCCTGATGAGGGTGGCAGGTGGTTGGGTAATAGCTATTCCAAGTCAGGGCGCAAAGTCCTCGACCCCGTAGGATTGAAAAGACTCAGGGGTGCGATCGAGTCAGCGCTCGACAAGCCCGAATCCCAGGGGCTGGAACATTTAGCCTGGCGCAGTAAGGTTGGGCTGATCAACGCAATGTCCCGGTTGCCTGGTAATCAGAATGTTACTGAAAACCTGATTGTGAATTTGATTCGCCCTTGTGAAGATGATCACGTCAAATGGATCCTTTCTCAGGTCACCAGGAAGGCCTCCTTACTGATAGCCAGAGGGATTGGAAGAAAGATTCCTGAGCGAGTGAGTCTTATCACCCCAAGGCTTGGAGAAAAGTTGTTAGCAGTAGATTTGGGCCTTTGAAGCCACACACTCATGCCAGCAATTATATGTATAATCGGGGAAACTTATGATGCCTGATATGGAGTGAATCGATGTTAGACCCCAAAATGCTGCGTCAAGATCCCGATGCCATAGAAGCCGCTTTACTGCGCCGAGGCTCCGTAAGCCTGGGGGAATATAAAGACCTGGAATCTAAACGCAAGATTATCCAGTCTGAGGCCGAGCGCCTCCAGGCGGAGCGTAACCTCAGGGCTCGTGAGATCGGGCAGGCCAAGCGTGCAGGGCAGGACATTGCTCAACTGATGGCAACAGAGGGTAATGCACAAGATCAACTTCGAGATGCGCAGGATGAGCTCAAGAGCCTGCAGGAAATGATCGATGCCATCGTCATGGGCCTGCCCAATGTTCCTGATGTCTCGGTTCCTGATGGTCTGGATGAAAGCGGTAATGTCGAAGTTCGTCACTGGGGTACCCCAAGGGTCTTTGATTTTACCCCCGTCGACCACGTAAAGCTTGGAGAAGATTTGGCAGGGATGGATTTTGCATCAGGGGCAGCTCTGTCGGGTGCAAGGTTTGTCGTGCTCCAACGAGATGTCGCAAGGCTTCACCGCGCCCTGGGGCAGTTCATGCTCGATTATCATGTCGATCACCATGGCTATGAAGAGGCCTACACGCCTTATCTTGTAAATGCCCAGACACTGCGGGGCACCGGACAACTGCCCAAGTTTGAAGAGGATCTCTTTCGAGTCGAGAGGCCGGGTCAGTGCGATCTTTATCTGATACCAACCGCCGAGGTCACCCTGACGAACCTGGTGGCCGATAAGATCCTTGCAGTGGATGATCTGCCAATCAAGATGACTGCTCACTCGCCTTGCTTTCGTAGTGAGGCTGGAGCATCAGGCCGGGACACTCGTGGTCTGATCAGGCAGCATCAATTCGACAAGGTTGAGATGGTGCAGATTGTTCACCCGGATCAGTCGATGCAGGCATTGGAAGCAATGACGGGTCATGCTGAAAAGATTCTGCAGTTGCTCGAACTGCCCTATCGAGTCGTGCTTCTTTGTGCCGGCGACATGGGCTTCTCAGCTGTCAAGACCTACGACCTTGAAGTGTGGGTACCCAGCCAGGAAAAGTACCGAGAAATCTCTTCGTGCTCGAACTGCGGAGATTTTCAGGCTCGACGTCTGCAAGCCAGGTTTCGTGACAGCGATGCAGGCAAGACAGTGCTGGTTCATACCCTAAACGGCTCGGGCCTGGCTGTGGGTCGCACCCTGGTGGCACTGCTGGAGAATCATCAGACAGAAGATGGGCGAATCAGAGTTCCAGAGCCACTTCGTCCTTACCTGGGTGGTCGTGACTATATCGGCTGATTCGGGAAATGAAAAAAGAGGCTTGAAGGCCTCTTTTTTAATGTTGGTGCCCAGCAACGGACTCGAACCGTTACTCCCTTGGGAACAGAGTTTTGAGCTCTGCGCGTCTACCAGTTTCACCAGCTGGGCGTTGGTGCCCCGAGCCGGGGTTGAACCGGCACAGCCATACGGCTGGCAAATTTTAAGTCTGCTGCGTCTGCCAATTCCGCCATCGGGGCGCTGTACTTGTAAAGTACCACATATTGTCGTTTAGTCAATATATATCAAAGCCGACTTGACTGCCCAGTATAGATACAGCATACTCCACATCATCATAATGCGACATACCGAGGTCTACCATGGGAACTGGAAGTGAAGTGTGGCAATCAGCCTTCACCCAGGCACGCCTCGGAAATCCTGAGCCGTTGCGAAGTCTCGTTGCTCAGGAGGTCATTTGGTCTGATCTACACCCTTTGATGTCACTCATGGATCATCCTGCTCTTGAATCAGGCTCATCTCTTGAGAGCTTCTTTGTCCTCAAAAACGAATATGCGCATGTGGCATTTGGATTGGACGCACCCGAGGTTGCTGCCCCTTTGTGCTTCCTGGTGGCTTGCCATTACAAAGGATTGATCGATGCGGGTCGACTGTTCGGCACAGGGGTGCCTGGTGATCCGGAGATTCTAGTGCAGCTTGCCAT
The DNA here is from genome assembly GCF_014842095.1 of Pseudomonas sp. CFBP 13719. Lineage (NCBI taxonomy): Bacteria > Pseudomonadati > Pseudomonadota > Gammaproteobacteria > Pseudomonadales > Pseudomonadaceae > Pseudomonas > Pseudomonas sp. CFBP 13719. The sequence continues at coordinate 56,152 of NZ_JACYVB010000002.1, forward strand.
GCTTCCAGGGTCGTGGGGTTTAGCATTACCCGCCGCTGCAGGTGTTCGATTGGGCCAGGGGTTGGATATTGCCGCTCAAGAGCTTATAGCCAGCAAGCTGAAAGGGGGCGACTTCTTTGCGTGTCTTGCCGTGGCTCTTCAGAAGCGCTCGGTGGTGCATGATGCCATGAAGGAAGGCCTGTGCATCACGGACTCGGCTTCGCACTGCCTAACGGATGGTTGGGGCCCTCTGGCCGGTGATTCTATTGAGGTTGGGCGGGATGGGTTAGTGCACAAGCTTCACAATCATCATTTTGAATCACCGCTAGAATTTTTTCTGCAAATCTGTCGAGTGGGCGTCTGTACACCCCATTTGCTGAGGACGCTACATGGCGCCGGTTTGGCGCTCAACCGACTTCCCGTTCCAATGTCTTGCGTACAAGACGCCGAGAGTTTTCTGGCGTGCTCATTGCACCACAAAGCTCATGGTGATCAGTTGGCCTGGATAGAACGTACCTACCTCAATGTTATGGGGTTTTTCTTTGCCCAGGGACATGACGAGGCACTGGTGGCTCTGCAGCAAGCTGAGATCGACTTAACACTCAAGACCGCAGTAATCAATGCCTGGGGCGCCTATAGACCTTCGTCGCTGGCGCTTCTGAGCCCCATCTATCTGGACAACAACCTGGGCGCTGACCTGGGGCTGTGAGGAGCTTCTACCGTGAACAATCAAGCAGTCGTACAAGATGCAGAAAAATTTCAGGCGTTGCTGGCAGAGGTGGTCAAAGCCCATCCCATGTTTGCCATCATAAAGCTCAATAAGCAAGGCGTGCCGATGTTGAGCGCACACAATGTCCTTCACATGGGTGTTTTTGCCGTGTTCATCGAGCAGATGGGTGACCTGGCCAATGCGCCTAGCCTTGGAAATCTATTGTCTGTGTCCCGGCTCACCTGCCAGAATTGGATCAATAGCCATAAGGCAAGTGGTGTAGAAATCGAATGGGTGTTTGGACGCGGCACCAACCGCCCACACCTTGAGATGAAATCCTGGGGATGCTACAGCCGCGAATGCTTCAACCCGATCGTTCCATTGGTGCGAGCGATCATTGACCGCTGGATAGAAGAGAAAAATGACTAGCAATGAGCCTCTGAACCTCCCGCTCGACTTCGGCGTACCTGACGAGGTTGTGTTTGCCGCTGCAGTCGAGATGAAGGATTACGAGACTTTGGGCAAGCTCTATGAGCAGGGAATGCCCATGAACGATCCTGATTTTGCCCTGCAGGATTTTTTGCTGGATCTCGAAGATGGTTTGGAGCTATCAGATGCCGCCATCAACGGCTTTGCACTTCGAATCTACAAGACGCTGGCTCTAACCGATCTTGAAGATGACCCCCTGAGTCAGAATGCGATCTACCAGCTACTTCGCAATGTTATGGCTGACGATCTGGGCGTGATGGATTCATCGGCCCGGCTGGCAGCGTCGCTGATGAAGTTGCCTTACACAAAATCAGATAAGCACTCTGTGTTGGGCACCATGCTTGAAGCAGCAGTCGACATTCTGGACGAAACTGATTCAGCCCTTGATGACACCCTTTGCTTCGCCCGACGCTTCAAAGAGGTCTATCCTGGAACCGCAGGTGCGAATGCCTTCGCTGCCCACTCGTGTGTCAGGCATTTTGGCAGCGATTCTGTGAACGTAAACTCAACCATTGGCTTAACGGGCATCCTAACGCATCCTTCGCCTGAAACATCTGAAATCAAGGATGCTTTCTGCCGTCACCTCAAAGAAACAAACCCTGGCAGGGTAGCTTTGCTCGTTGTGCTCCAGGGCATTGAGAAATCCTCGGGTAACGATAGAGCTACGGTTAAGCATACGCTGGAGGGGATGGCTCGCGATGGTTTTGAAATGAGCAGGCTGGCCAATGCTGTTGAGGATGACAACGAGATGCAGACGCTTTTGAAGAAACTTGATTTTGACAGAAGCCTATTCAAGCCTCAGATGATGAAACCGCACATGAGAGATAGCCTGATAGGAGTCGATCTGGGGCTCTAGGAAAGCAGGTGGCGCCCAGGTAGGGCGCCAAAGGCTTAGCTTTTCTCACGAATCGTCAACTTGCACGGACTGAATTGGTCAGTGGTGCTGGTATAGCGAATCTTTTCCATGACCAGAATGTCACCCGGCGCATGGTTCAAGGTGGCTGGAAGCTCAATGTTGATCCACTGCCCTTTGCTCATTCGCCCCGTAATCAATTGAGAACTCAGATCCTCAACTGAGCCACCGCGCTCTTGAAACTCGCGACCTGCCAGGGTCAGCTTGTCGGTAGCGGTGTCTGCCGTCCAAGCCGTATTGAGATAGCCTACATTGCCCCCGCCGAACTCCTGAATGCCAATTTTTGCTTGGATCTCACCTTTGCATGATGGGTCAATCAGGTATTGCAGATTTGTCAATGGAGCAGACAGTTGGATCAGGCCGACCATTGCACCAGCGGTGGTAGGCTGGGTGTCGTAAGCTGGTCGAATGAAATTAATGTCTAAATTGACGTTTTTGCTATTAGCAGGAGTAACCTGAAGGTAACCCTCGTAGCTTTTAACGTCGATGCGCTTGAGCAGGGACTCGGTGTCCTGGGCCTGCGCCATGGCACTGAGGCCGCAGAGAATGGTGGCTAGCAGCGCGGCTGATTTTTTCATTAGGCTATCCCTTTTCTTGTTATCATTTTATCGGTAATCTTAGCATAGCCCCAATCAATATTTACAATAAAATGGGTAAAGCAATGAGCTCCGACCAATCCAATACTTCTGAAGACCTGGAACGCTGCCTGGAGCAGCTTGTCAGGTGCTGCGCTGCACTCAATATGCCTGTATTTCTTGCATTGCAAGAGTCCGAGAAAAGCTTCCGCACCGTCCTTGCAAACGAGCAGTACGCCAAGGGCGGCCAGATGAAGCTGTTGCGCACGCTAGTGAAGGCCGGCAATCTGGATCAGTTCTTTCGACAGATATCGATCGAGGCACAGAATGAGGGGCATTCAAGCCTATTTCTCAAGGCTATTGGGATCCCTCAAAAGCCAAGCTAAGGCTCGAATGATGATTTTCGGGCATTAAAAAGCCCCTTTCGGGGCCCCACTCCTTTCGGAGCTTAAACGGATGACTTCAGAATTAGGCTTTGCCCAGTTCCGTAGCTTTCCTTGATGTGTTTCTGCCAGGTTTTCAGATTCTCAGGGAAGACGGGGGCACCGGATTCCAGAATAGTCCGAACTGTCAGATCCAATTTGCCCAGCAGATCCTCGAAATCACCGTATACGTTGACCCAAGTATAGCTTCCTTCACCACTGAACCTAGTTTCTATTGATAGATGAAACCGGGTGTCTGGCTTGGGAATCAACAATGCCGAGCGAATGTCATCAAGATACTTACGCTCGATAGCCATATTGAGCAAAGTTTCAGCCGCAGATACTTGGCGTTCTTCCCGACTTTGGTCGTTCGCCCCGCTGCTTAATCTTGATTGCATCATGGTAGTGTCTTCATTCAGATTTGCTTGCTTTCGAAGCCTAACTCTCAGGCAACGCTCTTACCATCTGAGCTTCATCCGCCAGTTTCAGCGGACGAGTGCACATTAGCCCCCTGTTGACTTTTTGACAAGACCGCTCGTTCCCTATTTATCGACAAATTCACACTTTAACCGACAGAATGAGTTGACTGCTGTATGGGTATACAGTGATTTTGATACAAATTGGTACAAGAGCCGGTTTCATTGGGGGCTATCTCACTGTTTTGGTGAGCACTCTTATGAATAACTTCACTGTTTTGGTGAACAATATCAACCGAAATTGTTTATTTCTTGCGCCAACATTCTGGCACTGTTAAACCTTCCGTGATGATTTTAATCTCTATTGCCACCCATAGCCATTAATTGGTCGCTCGTAAGTTAGTTTCATGAGTTCTGCAGTTCGTCATGCATTTAGACGAATATTAGTGTTGGCCAAGATCTGTCCGAGATGGTATAAAGCACACCTGATTTGAGGTCAATGGTTCGTCGGTTTGCGTGGGAATTCGAGCATGACGCGTGGTTTGTATAAAGCAGTATCAAGCAAGGCTTTTTGGGGCACGCTGACGGACGGTCTGGTTCGGCGGACAACCTTCAAGGGGATGATCAAACGTGCGGCAATGGGGCCCATGCTTGTGCTGGCCGGTGTAGTGGTCGTAACCCACCTTATCTCTCTGCACGAGAGCTCAAAGGAGGAAGCTTTCCGGACAAGCCATCGGATTTCTCAGGCTCTGTCTGAAAAGCTTCTCGTGTCGATGACTACCGGCGATCGTGACGAAAATCTGCGCGTGCTGAATCTGGCACTTAAAGACAGTGCCTTGATGCGCATCGAGCTGACAGTTGACCCTGTTGTTCCGGGTGAATCCGCGTCCATCCTCACCGCCGATTCTCCACCTACAAGGGGAGGCCCGCTGCTTCGTGCAGTTTCGTGGGTATGTTCATCGTGCATCGAGCCGCTCATTCACAAGAGCTACACGTTCGACGTCAACGCAGACGATTATCCATCTGTGGGAGAAAACTCCGATTCGAAGGCGCGACGCCTCGGTCAGATGCACATCACCCTAGACCTTTCCGATATCGTTTCGCCGCGCCTGAACCAGTTTGCAATCATTCTGACCATCGTCGCTTTGCTGGTGATCTTTGCCTTCTTGTTCGAGCAGACGATTCGTCGCCAGATCAGCGAGCCCCTGGAGGGCCTCATCAAGTCGATGGGGAAAATGAAGGAGCTGACATCCGATCCGACTCAGCATGACCGCCTGAGCATGTCAGAGCTTCCTACCAGTGATCAGCACGAGATCAAGGGATTGATTATTGCGTTTCAGCGCTTGATCGAAAATGTGTATCAGAGCGAAGACGGCATGAAGGCTGTTCTGGCTGCGCAATCCGATAAGATCCGTGCGGCAACAGCCTCCCTTGAGATTTCCCTGGCAAAAGAGAAAGAGGCCAGCGAGATCAAGGGCAATTTCATCAACCTGATGAGCCATGAGCTTCGCCAGCCCCTGTACGCCAGCAAAACTGCAGCGTTGAACATGACCCGTGATGAGGCCCTGTCCCATTATCCAAACCTGCGCCGCAACATTGAGCTGATCTTGCGCGAAATTGCCAAGGCCAGCAGTCAGATCGACAATGTGCTTGAGTATTCTCGCAACCTGCGTGACCCCAAGGTACCGACCAACTCGCATTTTGACCTGTACCGCAAGGTCGAAGGGGCGGTGCTATCGATTTCGGGCATGGCTTACGCCAAAGACCTCTACATCGACCTGATCGTTGAGGATGGTATGCCCAATCAGGTTGTGTCATCACAGGAGGCCTGGACTCATATCATAGACAACTACCTTGGGAACGCCATCAAGTACACTGAGACAGGTGGAATTCGGGTCTACCTGAGTCAGCTTGATGAAACCTCCAAGGACACAATCTGGATCCGCTTTTCGGTTGAAGACACGGGCGTTGGCGTACCTGATTCGAAAATGGACTACATCTTCGAGCCGTTTTCTCAGGTTGAAGATGCTCGAACCCGCCAGCAAAACGGTTTTGGCTTGGGTCTTGCCATCGTTTCGGAAAACATTCAAGCCATGAAAGGTCGTCGCGGTGTTGAGCGCCTGCCACAAGGCGGGATGCGCTTTTGGGCTGACATTCCCGTCAAGCGCTCCAAGGCGCTCTCCGGAGACCAGATCACAGGTGCAAGCAAGCTGAGTCAGGTGGGCGCTCAATTCGTCGTAATGGATAGCCGTGAGAGCTTCAGGGACTCCATTTGCAGTCGTCTGAGCAACTTTGACACCAAATGCGTGCCAGCAGAGAACATCGATCAGTTGGGTGATGCCTTGAACCAGCTTGATGGAGACAACAAGATCCTGATCGTTCGCCGAATCGCATCCAGGGATTTCAAGCGCTCTACAAACGACATGACCCTGGAGCAAATCAAGGCCAAAGGGTTCGTGACCGTGGTAAGCCTGGAACCGACCCTGGAGTCTGATGCAGTTGAAGGTGTGAAATTTCGCAAGGAGGCCGACTTTGGTTTTGTCGAGTCCCTTGAGATGCATAGCCTCATCACCAAGATCTACGCCAGCCTGCAGAATCGTTCAAGCACCGAGCATGGCATGGCTCAACTGCTAAGCATGCTCAAAGTGACCGAGGGTGAAACCCTGAGGGATGTGTCGGTTCTCTTGGTAGATGACCAACAGGTCAATCTGGATGTCATGAGTCAGAGCCTGCAAGGATACGGAGCAGTTGTCGAGACGGCCCGTGGAGGCGAGAGGGCGATCACACTGGCAAAGGAGCAAAAATACGACGTCATTCTCATGGACATCATGATGCCAATTGTTGACGGCATCTCAGCTACAAGAGCTATTCGAAGTGAGTCCAAGAATCAGGCAACCCCTATTTTTGCACTTTCAGCAGCGGGTCGGGACGAGAAGACCAAGGATGAAATGGAGTTTCTGGGGATGGTCTACATGAACAAGATGACGGCAGACGAAGCCTTGGTCTTTGGCATTCAGGCAGCCATCTCGGGCGGGACAGCCAAACCAGTGTTGACTGTCGTCCCTTAGGTAATCATCAAGGCTGGGGGTCGTCGGCGCCCAGCTTTTTTCGAGCCTTCGCTTCGGCTTTGGTGAGCTTGGCGCGAGTTTCAAGCACCTCTTCCAGGGTCAGAATCTGGCATCGCGAGATCTTGTTGTCATTGATGTGCTTGCCATAGGTTTTTGAATAGAAATTCTGGTGTTCTACCACCGTACCCACCAGCTGCACCGTCTGGCCAACCTCCACGTCAATCACGCCCGAGGCTTTCCAGGTGAAGTGATTACCAGAGGGGTCAAGGAAGCAGATCTTCGTGAAAGCGCCGTATTCGTTGCTGTCAGGCTTCACGTAACTCACAGACAGATCTTCAAGAAGCATGCGCTGCTTCTTCTCGCCAATAAAGTTGATGCCGACGTGGGATGTGCCTTCATGACGCTTGCGCTCTTCTTCCTTTCGAGCCAAATCTCTCAGGTAACGAATATAGGCCTGCGGCGCGCTTGCTAGCAGGTTTGCCTGCTTGATCGTGAGGTAGCCTACCTGAGCCATTGTCCTTAGGTTGACGAAGTAATCCAGCTGAGCATCCTGCTCGCGGTGTATGCTGCCCTTGATGAAGGTCAGCACCTCGTCAACAGCGACAGTATCTTCGGGATCTTCTCGCTCAGCACCGCTGCCGACCGCAGCCTGGGCGAGCATGAATGCTTGAGCGCCCGTGCTTTCACCCATATCCCGGTTGCGATAACCGTCTTTTTCTATCAATTTGTGGGCAATTGAAAGGAATAGGCGAAGTGGAATGATCTCGTTTTCAGACATTTCCTTGAAGGTCACTTCGGCAAACTTGTCGGCATCAGCAATGACTTCGTTAAGAGAGTTCGTCCAACGGGACATGTCAAACCCAACGTATTCCTTCAGGCAGCCGCCTCCGACACGCATGACACCCCCTGGTGTTTTGAGTGTGAAAATGTAGGCTCGGTTTCGATTGGAACTGCAATGGTCACAGCCACTTGGATTGGCCGGATTCTGGACAATGTCGCGCTCTTCGTCTGTCAGAGTGCCGTAGGTTTTATGCAGCATGCCGTCAGAATCCAGCTTCTTGACCAATTCAAGGGTGGTCTTGGCCAACACCTGAACACGTTGAGCAGTGGGTGAGGGCGCCGCCCGGACAATTGACAGGGTGACCATTGGAAGCTTCACAATCCCGCCCCCTGGAAGATCCATGCGGCGAAGGTGTGCGCCATGATTGATCACTTCGATGGGTGGTAGCCCACCAGACTTGAGCTTTTCATTGATCTTGGACAGGCGTGTTTCGAAATAGGGCAGTTTAGAGACCAATATATCCCTAATGATGTGTTCATTGAGGTTCATTTCAAATGCCTCGTTCTTGGCCTGAATGATCCAGGCTCTTATTATAAGTGATGCTTTTGTCGGTCAGCAGGTAGTGCCCATCCCGATCAATTTTCAGGCCTGATCGCGTTTTTGAGCCAGGCGCGTTGTTTATGGCGACAGTTTCCAACGCCAGCATACGCACGCAAGCGTCATCCAGGGTGGAAAGAATAGCCCCAAAGCCCGATCGTGCGTCTTCCAGGTGGCTCCCTGTGGCACTGGCCTCGTTCAGGATTAATGCCTCTCGCAGCACAGCGGCGTCGGCTAGGTGCAGAATGAACTCCCCGTGGCCTGCGGGAACGTCGAATGAAGACATTGTTGTGGACATGGTCGTGGATTTTCTGGGTTAGGGATATATCTTCAGAATAAGTAATGCACAAAGGCCGGCGCAACACAATTGCACATCCCTCAAGGCACCATTCATACTCAAGGTGTACCCGGAGAAGATCATGACGACCCCTTACAGATTTGAGCTCAATTCATTCGATATCACCGTTCAGGATCCGGCCAGCTCCCAAAGCTGGGTTGAAGGCCTCATGCCATTGATCGAGGATCTGGCAGAGGACAACGGCGTCACGCAATTTGAGCGGTGGGATAATATCTCGACTGATGCTCACCGAAAGGTGGGTGTCGCCATCCATGACGCCATGAAAAACTACCGCATAAAAGCTGAGGGCGACAAACCCTTCAAGACGTACCTTAGCTGGGCGCTGAATGATGCGTGGGGAGATGAGTCGATGGACTGGTTCATCGACAATATCAGCCGGCGCCCTGTTGATGATCTTTACAGTGATTTGGACGACATCATGGCGGAGTATGACGGCCCAGTGGCTAGCATCGATGAGGTGATCGATGACATGGCTCAGGCGATGGAAGACAAAATCCGAGAAAATGATGACTCCTCGTGCCTGGACTTGTTTTCTGGACACTCGATTCAGCTCACCTTTAACCCCTTCTACGATCCCTTTAAATCAGGGGTGGATGACCTGATGGTCTACCACTCGGCCCTGAAAGATGACCTGGAATCACATGCCGCCAAGTCATTGATCGAATTTCTTCGCCTGGACAAAAAACAGGTGCTTTCAATGCTCAGCTTTGACTACAAAGACACTGACGGCATTCGTAGCGTCCTGGATTCTCTGAGAGCCATCGACCACTCCTTGCCTGCGGTGGTGAAAACTTCAGATCTGGTCACGATGTTTGACAATGCCGGCAATTCTTGTGTCTACCCCCATTGGCACGGTGAAATCGATTTTGACGAACTGCTCAATTGCGACCCCGACAAACCTCTTCGACTCAAGGGAGGGGTGATTGCACTGGTCGACGTCATCAACGGCTCTGGTGATTACGTAAGTCTTCCAGAGGACAGTGTCCTGGTCATGAACCCAACTCAGTACCCATCCCCCAAGTACTGGAGCTACGGCTGTGAAGAGGTTTTTGGAGGCTGTCGTTCTTATGAAGCTACCATCAAGCCTTTCAACATCGAGGTTTACCAGGCGATGGAGGTCGAGAAGAAACGCCAACGCAAACTCGGTTACAGTGAGGTGTCCCTAGGCGAATAGGGGCGGGGTAGCGCAGAGTAGCAGTCTGTTTGACTCGATCCTCTCCCTGAGTAAGCCCTCATTCTCCACTGCCAGCACCTGGCGTCTGGCGTCTCGATAAAGCAACGCGGCTTTGTTCGGATAATCAGGGGCGATTTCATCCATAATTCTGGATATTTCGTGTTCAACAGTGACCAAGGCTGATCGTGCTTCAAGGCCTGGGAGCAGCCTGCGCACCAGTTCCGTGGAAGGAAAGCAATACTGTTGCTTCTCTACAATGCTGATCTTAAAGCCTCGCTCACCGAGAGCAGAGCCACTTAGCAACCGTTCCCAGGTTTTACCGCGCAACGCCCATTCGCGAGGGCTTACTCCGTCCAGAATGGTGTCGCTGGAATTTTGATAGTTGTAGGGTTCCAGACTATCGAATGAGTCTAGAAGTGCGGTGTAGTGGGTACCATGATAGTCGCTCATCACGTAGATATGCCGGCTGTCCACCAAAAATGTCAGTGACAAATCCCACACGCCAGAGCTTGGGCACTCATCAGCCAGGGCATTTTGAGTGCATTGCGCCATGACTGAATAAGGGTCGTTGTCTGCGATCGGATCAAAGCCTAGCGCGTGATTGTCCAGTTTCTGGCAAATCTCAAGCGCCAGATACGAGGCAAATCCACGGCTGGCAATCTCTATGGCCCTTACAGACAGTGCATCACACCAGGCTTGCAGGCGTTGCAGTGAAAGGGTCTTCATTCGATAGGCCCCCAAGATTCTGATCGACATAATGCCTCAATGAAAATTAAAAGGATGATATGCAATTTACAGGATATTCGAATTTGCATATCATTAAAGCCAAAAAGGCATTGCACGATGAACAGCCCGTCACCAACACCCCTTGAAAATGCTTTGAAACGCAAGGTTGCTGAAAACCCGGCAATTGTAAGCGACCTCAACCTCTTTGAGGAGCTCTGTCAGCCTTATTTTTCCAAGTCCTCCGCCATCAAAGCGATGAAAGCCTATTTGTCTGGGCGTGATGCAGCACCCAACGTGCTCGGCTGCCTGATTTACACCCAGGCTGGCCGACGTGAGCTGCAGGAATGGATTCGTTCCGGCATGCCGGCCTCATTACTGTATCGCGCCATGCTTCACGATGGGGGCATTTGGCGTGATGCCGATCACAAGCTTCATCTAATGGTAGAAATCCTCAATGGCGACGATCGCTGGGATTTCGACTACAGGCTTTTGTCTGAATCTGTTTTCTCTGACGCTGTGATTCCAGGATTTATGGAAGCTATCGTTCAAAGGGCTAGCCAGCGAGATCAGATCAAGCAACTGGTAGCTCAGTTGCCACAACGTGTCCTTTCGTCTCTGATCGAGTCATTTCCAGCAGCTTTCAAAGACATCTGTAAACAAATTCAGGAAGATTCAGTAGCCACTCCGGTTGAATTGGCAAGAGCCATGTGTGCCCGGTGGTTGCCGCCTGAGCGCTCAATCATGAAGATGCTGCTGCACTCGGCCTGAGGATTTGGTAGATTCACGGCCATTCAGTACAGGAGTGTGAATGGCTATGCTGCTTTCAAGATTGGAAGAATTTCTCGATGACCTTCCTATAGCGCAGGCTTGGCTACCGGATCGCTTCATTCAGCCGGATAATTCCGAGGAGGCTTGGGGTAATGTCTTCAACCAGGACAAAAGGCTCAAGAAAATCGCAGACGGAGTCAGAAAATCCCCTTTCCTCAAGAAACTAGGCCCGACTGGCAAGAAAGTCTCTCGCCTTCAAGATGCCCATCTGCTGTCCATGTTTTATGGCTCCGAGCCGATGCGCAGCATGATGGAAGATTCAGTGCAGAATGCATCTTCCAACCCTCCCACTGTAAGCTCCAGCGTCGAGTGGCTGACCGAAACTCTGCTTCAGGCGAACCCCTATGAGAAAGAAGCAGCGGATTATCTGATCTCCTTGTTTGAAGAGGATGAGGAGAGTAGCTACGCCAGTCATTTCTTGGTCTTTCTGACGGCGGCTACCGATGAAGCTTTCTACGGAAGTCTGAAGCCCAGGTTCATGGATGTGGCTGACCTTGGGGTAAACCTTCTGCTCTGCACACTGAGCCCGGAAAGCGCTTACGCATTCCTGGATAAGCACCCTTGGTTGGCCAAGAAACAAAGCAGATACATGGATGTTCTCAGAGATGGTCTTAGGGAGGAAGAGCCCGAAGACGATGCCACTCGATATGCCACCGAGCTGCTTTCACTAATCAGGTGCCTGTATGACTATGTCAGTCAGCAGCGAGAGGAGCCATCGCTTCAAGGGCACATGAAGATTCGATCGCTGATCAGGCAGATTCTGGCCTATAGCGAAGAGCATGGGGCCGACTCTTTCTCAGCAACGATGCAAGCCGAGCACTCTCAGATGATAAGCCTGCTGACCAAGGCCGGGGACGTCTTCAGACGCTACAAGATCAGTGAAGCCTTGACACTTTGGAACCCTCTGCTCGCCGATATCGAAGCGCTCCCACCGCTCAGGGCTATTGACGCCTCCAGTGATCAGCAGATCAGCCTGCTTGAAAACTTCCTTGCCAATCGACGTCAAGCAATCATGCCGGCGCAAGAAAGCTTTCGTGCTCTGCATTCCAGCGTAGGCCAGATAGAGCGCCACATGGAGAAGCTCTCCAAGATTACCCAAAATCAGGATGGGGGCCTTGATGAAATCCTAAAACTCAACGAGGAGCTTCTCCTAGCCAAAGGCATTGCTGTAGAAAAAGCTGCCCAGATTGCCCCAATCGGAGCCAGTCTGGTCAAAAACGCTTGCACCATGATCCAAGAAATTGATCGACTCAAAGCCATTCCTAAAATTGATTATGCCGCCCGGACACAAGAACTTGAGCAGCAGATGTCAGGGCTTTCATCTCAACTGTCTGGGCTTCAAGAGCAGGCTTCTTCGGCCACTCAAGCATTGGAGCTGGCCAACCAGGCGCTGGAAAAAGAGCGTGAGCGCCGAATCAATCAGGAGGAGGCAGCAACTGTTGCTCGACGTGAGGCCCATGAGGCTAAAACTGCCATGGCCAATATAGGCAAGAGCATGAACTCGCAGGGCAATTGCGCGAGCCTTCCACTGGAGCCAACATTTGTTGTCGAACTCATGAAAGGTTCTGCCAAGCTTACTCCAGAGTCGATCCTGACAACCTTCGCTGCTTTGTATCCCCAGGATATCGTGGTGCTGGAGAGTGCCATCAAGAGTGCTAAGGGTGCCTACAATTTTGAAATGGGCAGCCGGCTCGCTTCGCTGATCCAGTCATTGGTCGAGTATCTAGGAAGCGTACGATCGGGCAAGCCAGACACTGAGTCCAGAGTGATTTTGGGAAGCAGTTACGCCAGCCACGAATCAGATTCCGTCGTGAATAACGTGAAGCTTCGCTCACAGCGAGAATTTTCGTACGAGGGAGAAACGGTGCTATTTCTCTCTCATGTGGGCGTGGGTCGCGGGTATGGGACTCAGCATCAGATCCGGGTGTACTTCAAGGTCATCAACGACAAGATGGTGATCGCCTATTGCGGTGAGCGCCTGGATAGCGCCACCACAAGCTAAAAGCTTAAAGTCCCAGATCGATGGACATCGCGTGATCCCTGACCTTAGAGGGCACGCGATGGTACTGATCAATACCTGTCTCCTTCATGAGGCGGATCAACTTGGCGGAGTCGGCCTCCTTGCTGTTGCGCACCTTGCACAGACTCTTAAGGTGTCGATAGGCATGATCTCCCAATCCTTCTTCCCTCAAAGCCTGGTAATAGATTTTGCTGGTCGGCTCAAGCTTGCTCATTTGTGTTGCCAACGAAAGCAAGCGCTCACCCGCTGGATCCAGTCGACCCATCAGGCTCGATAATGTTTTCAGCGCAGGGCCTGCGTCTTCTCGATGCAGATTCTGCGGCAACAGGATTGCTGTGAGCAGATTGGAGATTGATTGATGACCGCCCTTGATATCCATCGAATGGCATAAGTGCGTCATCAAAAGGGCATAGGGCGCCAGCCAAGGCTGCTTGTTGGAGTAGGTCAGCAATTTTTGACCAAGCTTCTCCAGCATTTCGGGCTTTTCGGGCCATCCCTCGATCACTTTTGCGTAGTTGAACTTGTGGTTCATCATCGACAGCGCCAGTTGGGTTTCTCTAGGACGAACCCAGTCATGCCGCCCCAGAATGTCGGTAATGCGATCATCATAGGGCGTGTGGTGAATATCATTGCTTCTGAGCAGCTCCTGGGCCTGCGTACAGAGTTTTTTCCACTTGGGAGCAGACTCGGTATGCCTCAGAGCAAAATAGCGCTCATGGTCGGTCTGGTGGATCCCCAATAAGGATGGATCTACAAGGTACACTGCGATGGGTAGCGCCTTGTCGAACATGGGGTGCCTGACGTCGATGTCCCACTGCAAATAGAGCTTTTCAACTTCCCAGTCACGATCATTGATGAGTTTTCTGGCCGTCGCGAGAGACAAATCCCCAAGGGCTGTTTTCTCGGGAGTGGTTTCCCCTCCACAAGCTTTTTCCAGGGTGTCGGATGATCGAGCAGCAACCGGGTAGTCGAGATAGTGATAACGCTTCAGCATAAAAACCACTACCCCAAGCTTTGCCTGGGTCTTGCCGGTGCCAATGTGATGAAGCTCATCAACAAGCCTGGCTTCAAGCGCAATGGCAGAACTTGCATGAACCGGGTCATCTGCCATCGCCATCAGCGAGCTGTGGATTTGGTCTAGCTCGGCCACTACCCTTGGCTTCAAAATGTCCTCGGCGCTTAGGGCCCTCAGGAAGTCCTTGAGAGGGTCGCTGAAGTCCGTTTTGGATTTGCTGCCAAAAGGGAATGGAAATGGTGGTTTCATGAGAAGCTCCTTTTTTCTATTTTTTCATGTCTTTCGCACTTATTGCAATGAGGGCTGTTGACAATAAGCCGGAAAATGACGATTATAGTGTCCATGGGGTCGATTAGGATTCGACGCTGGTTTCAAAACTCTAGGTGCAAGCCGAGCTGGTAGCAGACCTCGTTAATTAGCTGCTGCAAAACCATAGTTGCCAACAACGACAACTTCGACGCTCCGGTGGCCCTGGCCGCTTGATGCGTTTCTGGTGGCCTCGGCCCCAGCGAGTACAAGGGGATGCCTGTAAACTCAAAGTGCTCGTCAGATAGAACAGGATCGCCGCCAAGCTCGCTGCAGGCGTAACGGCTAAAAAACATGCAGCTCGCTCCAAGCACCCTGCCATTCGGGCGGTGAGGAGTTAACTCAGTAGAATTGGCTAAGCCTGTAGTACCGACAGCAGAGAACTGGCGGACGGGGGTTCGAAACCCCCCGACTCCACCAAATTAAGCTATAAAAACAGGCACTTAGCTCATAGCGAAAGTGCCTTTTTTGTTTCACCTGCATTTGCAGCCACCATTTTCTGGGCCAGTTATGACTACCATCGCGCAAAATCGCAAAGCCCGGCATGATTATGCTGTGGAGCAAAAATTTCAGGCTGGGATCGCTTTGGAGGGCTGGGAAGTGAAAAGCCTTCGTGCCGGCAAGGCCCAGTTAACTGACAGCTACGTTCTGCTCAAGGGCGGAGAGGCGTTCATCATCGGTCTGCAAATTCAGCCGCTTCAGACTGCTAGCACCCATGTACAACCCGACCCGTTGCGCACACGCAAACTCCTGCTAAATCGCAAGGAGCTTGATCGACTTGTGAGCTCCGTTGAGCAGAAGGGCTACACAGCGGTGGTGCTGTCGCTTGAATGGTCAAAGCACCTGGTTAAATGCACTGTGGCCTTGGCCAAGGGCAAGAAAAATTACGAGAAACGCGAAACGCTCAAAGAGCGAGACGCCAAAAAGCAGATCGACCAGGCCCTCAAACAACGCCGCGCAGCAGCGTGAAGCCTTGGGTGACATGAACATGTTAGCCCCCATTGAATTACCACCGGCAGTCTTCGCCGAAGCTGTTCGCCTGGCCAACCTGCCAAACCTGGATCGAAAGGGTTGGCGCATTGCCATCGAGCATCTGACAAGCTGGTGGAATTCAACTGCGGATGTGCCGTACCAAGGCGCCTATGGCCTGTCACTGTACGTACGCTTTGGCGATGACTGGCTCTCAGGCAATCCGGAGGAGTGCTGGGTCAGTGGTGCTCAATGGGCCCTTGCTGAGAGGCCCCTTGCCCAAGCAGGATTATTGAACGGCGATGTGAGCATTACCTTTCAAAGGCAGGCAGAAGATATTGGAGGCCACTCCTTTGAAGCCAAGGCAGTCGATGGCTCTCATGGAACCTCTGGCGGACTGGTCGAGGGCTCAACCGGAAACGACACGCTTGATGAATTTTCATTCGAGGTGTTGAGCATCTTCCCAGTGCGCTATCCAGACGCTTGGGCAAAAATCCTGGATCAGTTCGCATCTGCGTCCGCCATCTGAACCCTAATTCAGAAGCGGAAATTCCACCCCACTGATCAAGGCCGAAAAATCATGCTCGAATGCGTAATCGCCAGCATAGGTCAGTGCGATTTTTCCTGTCCATACGATATCGAACAGATTACTTGACCCCACCCTTTGGAACTTGATTTTGTGGTGGGCGGTTGAATCATGCCCCAGCAAGTAGATTGAGAAAGCCAAATCATCTTGGTCGTAGTTATCTGCAGGGCAACTATCGACTTGAAATTCTTTACCATCCAGCCAGTCAGGTGTGAAAAGCTTTTTCTTGCATGCTTTGAAACCACCAACCCCCCACTCTTCTGACGAAAGAGTGCAGCTTCGATAATTTTTCCAGGTAACAGCCGCCTCCCAGTCGCTTGAGATCGCCTCCTCGTCTTGTTCGACCTCGCGCTCTGAATCGTAGTCCTTCGTCGACAGGTGAAAGTCGAACCAGACAGACCCATCCTTGATGCTAGCGCCCCAAGTGAATCCACTCAGCGGATGGCCTTCGGGCCATGGGTTGCCCTGAAAAGTTATTCTCCCTGATTCCATGATCAAAGCCCCAGGTCTGATGCAAAAGCATGCTCGCGGCCCAGTCGCAGCTGCTTGTAAATATCTTCTCCCATCAGACCCCTCACCATCTTCACGCGGCTGGGGGAGTCGTAGGTTTCGTCGAGCAGAGCGACGAGCCTTGCCTTGCTCTCATTGCCTCGGCGCGGCCATAGGTAATTACAGGCATCGCAAAGGGCTTTATCGAAAACTCTCTGAGGCATCAGGGTAATAGCGCTAGCGAACGCGTAATCGCCTTGCTCATCGAAATCCAAGGCCATCATGGAGCTGATTTTGGTTGAGACCTTATCCTTGGCAGCGTCTGAATTGTCCTTATAAGCCATGAATTTCTTGTAGGTATCCAACATTTCATGCTTGTCAGCGCTTTTTAGCCTGAATCCACACATGGCCAGTTTTTCATAATGGCCGATGTCACCCGTGACCGGGTTTCCTGCCACCTCGCAAGTTGCCATTTGCACCAGGTCGTCGAATCCGAATGCTTTGAGAGCAAGAGGGGCGTCTGCCCCATGTCCGGACACCCTGATCGTATCGTCGAGATCGGGGCCAATATGGCGAATCAGATCTAGCCAGTGCTGCTCTGGCTTCTCGCCTGCTCGGTAGCAGTGCACCAAGGACGAAAACGTCATCCCAGTCAGTGTATTCAAATCCCAGTGATCGAACACTTGGGATGCCGGGGAGCCGGAGGATCCAGTCACACGAACACCCGTAACATCTTCGACGTCCTGAGCGCTGATCAGCGCACGGCAGAGGTCTATCTTTCCGGCGTCGAGAAGGTTGATGTAGAGCTCAACGCGTTCCGTGAATGCAGTGTTTCGAGCAAAGTTGTGCACCACTGCTTGAAGCACTGCAGGCTGCTTAACCTCAATGATTTCGTTGCCCCGAAGCTGAATGCGACTTGCCAGAGTTCGGCCAATTTCTGCGGTGCAGTCAGCGGATAAAAGGTATTGTTTGGCCTGTCTCTCGACCAGGTGACTAACCCTGATCACCTCGTGAAAGTCTTGGGCCAGTGCGTGCTCGCTCAGGCTCTGCGCCAACCAATCCAAAGCCCTGGTCGTTGACATCCAGTCGTGCGCTCTAAGTCCTTCAGCCAGATGCCCAAGAGCCCGGTCGTTATCAGCCTTGCCGTTCATGGGTCACTCGCACTGGGTAATGAAGTAATTGGTGAAGAACTCGCCATCGGCAAAGTATACCTTCCAGAGGATGCGTCCGTTGGTATTCAGGTAAAGGCGCTCCAGCCCCTGGTTCTCACCGCAACTCAGGTTGTTGGCGTAGTCCTGCAGTTTTCGCTTGAGATCAAATTCATCTGAGGGTTTTGCAATCGATTCGCTACGGGTATGCCCGAACAGAATATTGATCGATGCAATACCGCCATTGATCGAAAGGTCAGTCATGGTAACCGTGTCGGTTACGGGGAGTGGAAGAACCTTGCTGTAGAAATCCTGGAGTGCCTGGGCAACACAGTCCTGGCTCAGTGCGCAGGCATCCCCAATTCCAGCCTCGTCAGCAAAGGATAGGGATGGCAACAGTAGAAGCCCCAATGCAAGGGCGCGCAGAGTACGAGTCATGGTGTTATCGCTCTTGAGTACGAAATACCCATATATTGACATAGAGGAGGGTAGATCCCAATAGATTTCTAACCCTATCCTCCCCTATCATCGGGATATATGAAGAGGATTATGGATGAAAGATCGTATTGCAAAAGGGGAACTCGGACTGGGTTTTCACGGCTCATCTCAAAAGATCATGCGCTTCGCTTCGAACAAGGTGGGGCAGGGCAGTGACAGCAATTCAAGCCTGGGTCTATGCCTCAGTCAGGTGCCCCTCAATGCGCTGGATTACGCGCTCGGTTCTAACGAGGCAGGTGAAGGTAAGCATGTGCTGGTCTACGTTGTCGCTTTTCCGTCAAAGGGGCTCTGCCACCAGATGACTCCTGATGAGTTCTTCGGAATTGGAGCTGACGGCAAGAAAGCTACACATGATCACTTCTCGCACCTGCGAGCTGAACTGATTAGAAACGGTTACGATCGCATTGACTGCGAAACTGGGGAGGATGCTATCACTGTGGCTCTTGTCCCTGACGACTGTCAGATTGTTGCATCCCTTGATCAGGATGCCATCGAAAAGCTTGAATCCTCAGGCGTAGACTGTTTCGACGCCTTGGCGCTGTTTGAGGCCATCAAACATTACATCCCTGCACCGGGGCGAACCAGACAACCATCAGGGCAAAACCATGAATATTCCTAAAAAGCTCTCGACCTATGCCTACAAGTCTCTGGTCAAGCAGGGGGTCGTCGAAACCATCCTGGAGAATGAGGTGTCGGCCATGCGAGATTGGCGCTTTGCCTATGATCTGGAGGGTGGGCCTGCGTTGCGTAACCCGAAGAAGAGCGAAAATCCGTGGCGACCTTGGGCAGAGGCGATGGTGAAATGGGCCTGCACACCGCCTTTTCAGCCCAGCTTGGGTGGCTTGAAGATGGAAGACCTGTTCAGGCCTGTGCTCCAAGAAATCCTTTCCGAGCTCAGAGAAAAGGATTATCGGAGTGCCTGGAGGTTGTTCAGCGCTGAAGTGCCACAGTTTTTGATGAGTGAGTCCTTTGTCTTGGCGCAAGCGTGTAGTGGCGTCATCCGTCCGGACTACTTGCCGGAGCGTTTTCAGACGCCCGATTTCATCAACCAGGTTGCGCTCAAGAACAAGGCGTATGTCGAAAGCTTCAAAAATGTGATTACCGAAGAAACCGCGTTGGCTCTGTGTACACGCGAAGGCTCGCTGTTAAGAGATTTGGATGAGAGGTTGCGCACCGCCCAGGTGGTTGATGCTGCCATGAAAAGCTGCTCCTGGGCTTTCGATGCGGTACCCAAGGCGCTAAAGACTCCTTCCCGATGCATGACTCAGGTTAAGCTTCACAAATCGCTCAGTTACGTTCCAGAAGGGCTGATCAGCCAGGAGATGTGCGACATTGCAATTTCAAGCAATCTTCGGGAAATCGAGTACGCCCCCAAGCACATGGTCAACCCGCAAAGCGTGTTCAATGGGGCTGTCAGCGATCCGAGCAATGTTGCCAAACACGCGCCGGCAGAACTGGTCGATGAGAGTTTCATTGACGCGGTCATCAAGTCGAATCCACGTGGCATCAACACGCTGAGCGATCGGGTGGTGACTGACGAGATGATTCTGGGCGCTATCCGCCGAAATGTTATCAACTTTCAGCATATTCGCTCTCACCGTGTGACAGATGAGATGGCAGACCTTCTTGTAGAGCAGAGAGCTGATGCTTTCCCGTTTTTGGCGGACAAGCATCGCACCCTTGATAGGGCTTTGAAGGTAATTGATCGCTTTCCCTATGTGATGCTCCTGATGAAAATGGAGAACTTCACCGACGAAGATTTGCTCAATGCCGTGCGCGCTGACTACAAGGTGCTGGCGCTGTTGCCCAAAGAGCGTGTGACGGCAGAGATGGATCTTGAGGCCCTTCGCCAGAACGGAGAGTTGCTCAGAATGGTAAATGTTCAAGCGCGTACCCCGGCTGTCTGCCTCGAAGCGTTGAGCAGTTCTGAACTGGCATTGAAGTATGTGCCCAAGGACGTGCTGGCCAGCCAAGGTTTCAGACAGCAGGCAATTCGCCGGAATCCGGCCTTGGTGAGCAAGCTTGAGTCACAGACGTCACCGGGTTTGTAGCCTGGGGCCCAGGTGAAAGCGATGGGGTCGACAGGGCTAGCTGTCGAGTTTTCGAGCCCACGAAATCCGGCATGGGTTAGGGCGTAGTCACCACTCATTTGAAATTGAACCATTTATCCAAAAAAAGGAGTGCCACAAGTGGCCTTGAGCATCAGCGACAGTATCCGGCAGGTGAGGGACGAGTTCGTCCGTGAGGGCGCCGCCAAATCTTACTACCATATCAACTGCGGGCTTTGTGAGGAGCTGGCGGTTGAGGCCATGAGGCGGGTCTCAACAGGGCAGGAGCACCTCTTGGACGTGCAACTGGAGAATTTCATGGAGGACGACAATCAAACCTTCGATTTTGAGTTGCTCACCACGTTCTGGAGGTTCACATTGCCCAAAGATGTCACCCGAGAAATGCTAAACAACGATATTAGCTTCGGCAACCATGTGTTTGTTGGCGATTGCCAATCACGTCGATTCTTCGATGCCGAATGTCCTGATGGTGTGGACAATTTTCTAGACCTTCCACTGTTTCGGCGCTACATCGTGAGTCACTTGCGATCTATCGGCATACCAGCGGCTGAGGTGGTAACGGATGACGTTATTCCAGCCCCGCTATGCCGCATTCCCAATCCAGACCACGGCAGTCCAGGTCTTAGCGCGTGAAGGCTTCTGAAGCCCTCTCAGGATGCTTATGGATGAGGTTGCCAGTGAGGTCGACAATAGATCTGAAGCCTACGCTGTAGCCCTCAAAGCCAGCCTGGTGGAGGCTCCCTGCATAGCGCTCATCCTCATGGTAGTGACCGTGGAAAAGCTGACGCGCCCCCAAAAATCCTGCTAGCTCATCGATCGCCTCGAAACCATACCGATGAAAGCTGGGAGCCTGATGCGTGACCAGGATATCCGCCCTGTCCATGGCCAACAAAAAATAGTCGTCGGGGAAAATTGAAGCTTTGTATCTCTGGCATTTGGAATCAAAAATGTCGGCTGGCTCACGCCTTTGCCTTAGATAGTCGACCATTTCCTGGTAATTCTGCGGGCCATCTGTCGAATTGCCAGGCATCCACACAGGGGTCTCAAAGATGCCCCCCAGCCCAGCAACACGGTGCCCGTCGATCTCCACTACTCTTCCATGCAGATTTCTGTCCGCCAACCCGCTGTATATCAGGTTGTCCCAGTATTGGGTTGAATCTGCATCGTGATTTCCAGGTATGAACCAGACCTGGGTCAAATCAAGAATCGGGCGAAGAATCTTGTCTAGAGGTAGGGAGCACTCCATGTCGCCCAAAAGGATCACTGCTTCGGGCTCCTGGCTTCTGACGGCATTGATGATGTGCTCAAAGCGACCATGCGGGTCGCCAGCAAACCAGATCATTTTTGACCTCCGGACTTTTATCGATCTTGCGCCGGCATGTGCGGGCTGGGCCATAATGGCCTATACAGGAGATTATCATGCCAATCGGTTACCGCGTCGTATCGTTCGATATTGCCTCACAAACAGCCAAGACCCTAATGGAGCGTAAGCCCGTCGACCTTTCAATCGGGAGTGTCCACGCTTATCCTGGGGGAGTGTTTCTGGGTACTTCTCGTGATTTTTGCCAATACTACCTGGGCGGCACCGACGATTCCGATTTGATACTCGCCTTCGAATTTGAAGAGGCCCATATCGCACGCGGTGACCTAGCCCCTAATTGCGAAGTGCTGGTAAAGCAGGCGAAGCTGCTGAGTGTCGAGTTCGAAGACGAGGAGTTGGCGCGTACCTACAATCACCTCTTCAATCCCGAAGCCGTTCAGAGCAGGCGAGCTTCCTCAAGGGGTGAGTGCCTCTTTGATGCTGAAGGCCCTCGCCGCACAAGTTTGATTCGCGCAATGGATGGTCGCAGCAATCACCTGAATCCAATGGATTTCGTGTACGTCACCGATGGTATGGCGGCTCATGCAGCCGCCAAGCGTGTTCTGCGGGCCTACGAGGAGGGCGATCGCTCAAGGGCGGGAATGGACATGGTTATCAGAAAAGCGCTTGATCACGCAGTCACCACAGCCGTGTATGAGCAGGAGCCTCAGAAGGTCGCCTTCACCAATATCTCAAACAAGATGATCTACAAGGCGCCAAATGAAGGAGAGTGGTTTTTTGATGGCAACAAGCCTCAGTCTGTTGTAACGCTGCTCGAAGTGACCGCCGATGGCCAAGTATCGCTGGCGGCGCCCACTCGCGAGCATGGATTTCAGCCCTGACCGGGTGAGCAGTCTTTGGCCGCGACATGCTCGACGACGCGGTCACGAACCCGATCAAGTACTTTGCCCAGACCGTTAAGACCAAGCCAGGTGGACTCATCCCAGGCGCGAGGGTCGTCTTCGTGAAGGCCCACACCCCAGAGCCTGTCACTCGGCGACGCTTCGACCAAACGAGTCCCCAGCGACTGAAGGATTATTTCCGTCAGATCCTGGTGCTGGATAAACTTTTGAAAAAGCCCTGGGGCTAGAATGCTGGGTGCGCGAGCTTTCCATACTTCGTCATCATAGCCCTTGACCAGACGACCCAGCTCCTTCTGCCGCTTGGGGTTAGGCGTTTTCATGATCAATTGAGCAGTATGAAGGTCATTGAACAGCATGGCCTTCGAATACATCATATATTGCTCGCCACAATTGAACGTGATGCCCTTGACTTTGAAATCTCGCTTAAACCAATTCGAAAATGGGCCGCCCCAAAACAATGTGAATTTCTCTGTGCGCCTCATATCGAGCGACCCCTGCTCCCACGCGCCAGGTTGATCTCTATTTTCTGCTCGATGACCGATTGCAGATCGATCGATTGCCTGGCGGCAATTTCCTCGCACAACAACAACGTACCAACTAGGCTGTCGATAATGCTATCGGCATCCTGTGTGCGAGATGCGTTTACGCCTTTTGCAAGCACAGATGTGATGCAGAGCAGGCACGCCTGGGTTGTGCGGTAGGCGGGGCGATCAGGACTGTAGTGTTGGCGCTCGAAGTCTACATTGATGCCATTTTCAAGCGCCATGTCCACTGTCCGAAGAACGATGTCTGCAAGCTCTCCTGGGAATTTTGAAGTCATTCCCTGCGATGTCATTTCGTCGACAGATTCACCGACTTCTGAGTAGATCATGGCCATGGCTTCAAGATTGGTTCTTTTGTGCCAGCCCATAGCTTCAACCCAGGCATGGTGCCGGGTCGAAAATTCGTTGTAGGTCATATTGTTCTCCTTGTACACCCATCTTACGCGGGCTGTCCCATGTCAGCAATATATGCTTAAACCGTACAAGGGCTCTTGCGATTCTTAGGTTATCTCCGTATGCTCTGCCTGCCCTGATTTAAGTGAGAGAAAGCAGATGAGCTTATGGTGCGAATGCCTGGATTGCGGGGGAAGCGGGGACGCTTTCATTTGCGAAAATGGCCTGATGAGGGCCAGAATAATGGCTGCCAAGGCCGAGCAGAACTCATTCTCTCTGGGAATCTTGGCACTGCCATTTTTCATTGTTTTCATGGCTGTTGCCGCGATCGGCACAGCGCCAATGGTCACCCGAGATCGTGGCGCCGAACCTGATCAGGTGGGCGCCTCAATCGTGACCGACAGTTTCTAGTCCACAGCTGGCAGGACGGGGTCTCCTTGAGTCACCGTGCCATCTTGCTCAAGAACATGGATATAGGTAAAGGGCACCTGGCCGTAGAGGGGGTGATCACGAACCTGGGAGGCGTGGTAGACAATACGCCCATAGTTCTCAGGAAGATCACGGCGCTTGAGTAGGCCAAAGCTTCCGCTGATGCTATGGATGCTGTCGAACTCATCCTCAGACTGGGTCAGTCGATTGGCCAGCATCAGGAATCCATTGATGCCAGAGGCTGATTTAAGATCGAAGATCTCAAGCCAGCAATGGTCTCGGTCTTCAAGTGTAAAGAAGCACTCCATTTCTGGCCTCGGGTAGGCCAGCACAGCGTTTTGGCCTTTGAGGCGGGGGCTTAACTGGTAAACCGTGGTGTAGCTACCTGTGAAAACAAGCCGCTCATCTTCGCTGACTGCCAGATCTGGATATTGGACTCGATAGAGTAGCGGGTACCTTGTATCGGTCTCTGGACAGGAGAAAGAATCGACAATTTTCTCTGCTACAGGAACAGACGCCACTGCATTCTGCTCCTCGCGTTGCTCGACAAAATCAACCAGGTTAACAACGTTACTGTCCATGCGGGCCGACTCTGAAGCTCTGGAGGTCGGCTATGTTAGTCGATCGTCACCTGTAAATCCATCAAAACCCAAGGCTCGATCTGTCAACAACGGCCAGATATTCGGCTCTCTTTATTTGAGCCTGAATCTGGGCAAATGGATCAGGCAGCTCATAATGAGAGTGCTCCACCTTGTTTGCCGGCACCACATCAAATGTGTTGATGCATCCTGTATTGTAGATCGTTCCCCAGTACTCTTTGCCACTGCGATGGCTGAACGAGCAGTCAATGCCTTGATCGGCCAGGAATTCGGCAAGTGCCAACCCCTTGGCTCCCAGGGTCAGGTCGCCGTTGACACAGAGATTGACCAAGGACTCGGCATGAAAGCGTTGGTCGTCGCTGCCAAGAAGGGTTCTTCCTTCAAGCCGATGACGACTTGCCAGCTCGACCATGCGCTCGATGATATTTCGCTGTTTGGATTTGACGATAACGCTGGTCACAAAGTCGCAAGCGTCGGACAGCGATAGTGCGGCTTGTTCCAGGATCAGGTTTGGGGTCATGACAATATTTCGAACGACGCCGCCACCTTTGGCGAAGCCCCGACAGGTCTCATAATGGTTCGAGAGGTAAATGCCAGGCCCAAGCTCCGCTCGCCCTTTCCTGGGGCCTTGAATCTCAGGGAGGGCATCCCATTTTCGCCCGCCGTGCCACATTGAAATCTGCATGAACATAGTTCCTATTGTCAGTATGTTTTCATGATGATTGATGCGGGCCTAGTGCATCAACCCCAGCCAAAAAGTGAGTGGCAGGTTGTCTCGTAATTATGCCAATATACACATAATGCGACGATTTGAGATATCGAGAGGAAGTTTTCATGAATAGCACAGAATCAATGAGGCTTTCAGGCCTCGCTCTTGATGTTTCGAGTGGTGAGTTGACCTTCTCCGGCAACCCTGTGAATTCCCATCACGTCCTCCAGTTGCTGGATGCGGACATCGAATTCAAAATTGAAAGCCCTTCAATTCTGAGCCTTCAGACCCTGTATCGATTGCTCAAGCGTTATCCACTGCTTCAGCATATAAACGCTTTGGCCAGTGATTTCATGGAGCAGGGGGGCGCCCTCAAGCCAAAGCTTGGCTTGGTCAGCGCAAAGCCCCTTGAGGCGGACATGGGTGAAGCCCCCGAGCCCGTGCGCTTGAATTTGGTCAAGATCACCACCGTAAATCGCTCTGATTTGAGCTTTCTTGAGCAGGTTCAGATGGGTGAGCCTACAGAAACGCTCACGGGGCTATTCATTGCTAACTACCAGATGATCTTTGAAGACAAGCCCAGCATCGATGTGGGTGTAGATGTGAGCCTGACCGCACATCTTGAGGACGGCGTGCCCCAAGCTTGTGTGGGCGATTATTTCGTAGAGCAGCTGTTCCACAAACCAATCAACATCTTGCCAGGGCGCATTGCCGATTACTTCTTCCCTGCGAATGGAGACAGGCTGGCCCCTAACTACGACGCCGTACAAGAGACGGTCACGCAACTCGACAACTCGGATTTGACATTGGCTGATTTTGTCCATACCTGCTTGAGCCTCAATTACCACAGCGCACAAGAGCGCGCCGCGATGAAGGCTGAGCAGTCAGAACAGCAGAAGTTTTTCGACAGGATCAATCGTCTCGTCGGTCAACACATTGAAGAGCTTGAGCGCAAGCCAGATTAGGGCTGGGGTTCATCATCAGCGTACGGGCCCAGATATTCAGCCATGTCCTCAACCAGATCTTCTGGCATAACCATCAAGGGGCCCGATCCAGTTCCCATTATCCCGCAAAACCCAAACCCCTCGTACCAGGCATTGAGATCAAGCCCGTTGATCTGCTCCTCACCATCATCCGAGATCAGAACAAAGCAGGTGGCTCCTTCAAGTTCCGCCTGTTCGAGAAAACTAGCCACAAGGGCTGATCCTACTCCCTGGCCCCTGTGCTCAGGGTCAACGTAGAGGTTTCTCAGCAAGGCTACCGTTTCCTGGCGTTGTGCAAGCTTCCAGGCGATCGACTTGGCAAGGCTGGTATGCTCAGCCAGGTAGTTTTGAATGTTGGATTTACTCGCATCGACAACGTAGCCGCTGATGCTCCCGTGTTCCATTGAGAAATCGATCATCCGCATGAACAGATCCAGTATTCAAGGCAGATAACCACGGACTTCTGGTGACCCGACATCAGCAAGCCATTTCCTGTTGAGTGGCGACTGATCGCTGCCGGCGCTTCAGCGTGCTTTGATCCTGGCCATACAAGGAAATAGGCAGGGACATCTGCAGATCGTACCCAGAGATGCTGAACGCACGCGTCTCGATGGCCTGGATTACCTGGTCGAGCTCCCCATCGCTGATCTCCCGATGCGAACTCCCGGATTCGGAGAGATTGAGACGCCATCCTGAGGGGCCTACATTCCACCTAAAGCTTTTGCCACCAGGCGATCTGCCCACCGTCTCCATGGCATGGCTATTGCGTTTTTCATAAGCAAGCCAGTTGCTCAGTAGATCCGAAGCCGTTTTTCCATCAATAATGGACATGGTGCTCTCCTGTGTTCTCAGTATTACAGCATGGCCACGATTAAGGGTTCAATTGAATGCAATGGATTCCGGGTGTCTCTTAATAGGGGTCGTAGGTGTTATGGCGAAGGTTCGCCACAGGAAGAGGTGATGGCGTGTGCAGGAGGCTTACGATCCATTCCGGGATTTCATCACTGAGCTTGCTGCAGTCAACAACCTCTACCGAATCCATGATGTGGGATGACGGATTGAGCTCAACCCTTGTGTCGGCATCGATAACCCTGATGGAAAAATCTTCGAGCACCTTGATGGCTTCACGGTTGTGAAATGACTCAAGGGCGGTTTCGCATACCACGTCATCGGACTGCCTCGGATCTATGCCTGAAACAAGGTAAACCCCAGGCACGCCGATGTCGTAAGCGTGAAGGTCTTTTTCATTCACGATGGGAGTGGCTACGACAAGGCAGGTCTTGGTGGTCATAATGATTGCTCCGCAGAGGGTATGTTTCCATCTTATGGGTCGCTGTGACACCGGTTCAAGAGCGCGCTGCAAACACCTGGCTGTTCACAAGTCGAATAAGCCATATATTGACAGCATGTCAGATCTACGGGAATATACGCGCAATCATCAACTTGACCTGTGTAAGGCAGGCAAGGCCCCCCAGAAAAGACAAGGTGTCCCGATGTCTCAGCCGTTTCGTTTGTCCGCCATTGCTGGCGCGTGCTTGTTCGCAGGCCTCTCTCAGTATGCTGTTGCCGGCACCGTCGATGAGGCGAAATGCCTCGCACAGCCAGACACCCTAAAGGCGGAGGCTTGCTTGCATACTACCGGTAAGCCCTTTGCTCGCCTCCATGTGCGCAGTAATGGTGAACAGGTTGTCATCGACAAGCCGGCTGTCATCGAAGGCGACTATGCCGAATACCTTAAAGGCGACGCAGACAATCTGAACAGCCCTCTCCTGCTTCGCGCTCTTGAAAACGAAGGTCAGGGCTTGGCTGTTAGCGCCAGCGCTGTTGACTCGGCAAACGAAAACTACACCCTGCGCCTGAAGGCAAAACCCTACGATCAGAAGCCATACCGTGGCGCAGTAATGCTTTCCAATTCAGGCCCCGACATCAGTGGTCGGGACATCCTGTCCTGGTATCACCGCCAGCTGCTTGGCCAGGGTTACGTGCTGACGACCAGCTTGACTCATGGTTTTGCGGATTTGCGTCCTGAGTCCAAAGGCGGAAAATACGAGTCGGCATTCTTCTCCCTGGAGAAAGCCACGCAGTACGGCGTTTTCGATGCTCAGTACCTGTACTCTGAAAATACCTCAGGCGGAACTGCGCGTCTGTATGACCTTGGCGGTACCACCAATCGCTTCAGCCTGGGCTTTACCCAATACCTGCTGCCATCTCTGACTCTGCGCCACCAGCTTTCCTACACAGACCGCAAGCAAGACTTCGGCGCCTATGGTATCGACGAGAAGCAGCAGTTCATGACTTACTCGGGGAAGGTGGGCTACACCTTCGCTGGGGTCGACACCTATCTCAAACTGACCAAAGGCCTGGATGGCAAGCGCGATTACGACTTAATCCCGCTGATGGGGACGCTCAATCCTTACTTTTGGTCAGGTGAGGCAGATGCGCGCACCTCCATCATTCTCCCTCAGGGCCTAGTTCTGAATTTGCACGCCACCGGATTCAAGGGCAGCAAAGACATGCCGTCCTCCGAGCGCTTTGGCCTTGGCGGCGCAGGTCGTGGTAGCAGCCATGAAAGTGGTCTTTACTCGGGCTATGAGGGCTTCAGTTATGAGGCCCAAGTCAGCCGCTCCCTGGCCAACCTCAATGGGGTTGTCATTTCTGCCAGCGCTGGCTTGAACGGATCAGATATCACAACCGCCATTGACCAGGATATCTCTGTGATGTCGGCTCGTGTAGGCGTAGACGTCGGCTACCATGACTGGAGTATCCAGACCTCGTACAACAAAAGCGTGATGTCCAGAAATCTTGAGGACGATCAGCGTCTGAGCCTAGACCTTGTCTGGCGCTACTGATTAACGCAATATGGCGGGGAGCTTAGG
Organism: Pseudomonas sp. CFBP 13719; assembly: GCF_014842095.1. Classification (NCBI taxonomy): domain Bacteria; kingdom Pseudomonadati; phylum Pseudomonadota; class Gammaproteobacteria; order Pseudomonadales; family Pseudomonadaceae; genus Pseudomonas; species Pseudomonas sp. CFBP 13719. The sequence goes on from NZ_JACYVB010000002.1 coordinate 85,041, forward strand.
CTCCACTTCTTTTTTGTAGGCAAGGTTTCAGAATGAGCAGAATACGCAAACCTCAAAAGATGCTAGAGCTTTTGGAGCTTATGCGGCCTTATCGATATCTGTTATGCGTTGATCTTGAAGCGACGTGCAATGAGCTACCAGAAGGCCTGAGCGAGGAGCAAGCGCAGTCTTTTCCTGGCCTGATACCGGTGGCCGAGATGGAGACAATTGAGGTAGGTGCCGTTGTTGTCGACACCTGGGATGACGATGCGATCGTGGGCGAGTTCTGTCGATTTGTGAAGCCTACGCTTCATCCTCAATTAACTGAATTTTGCATAGGGTTAACGACCATCACACAGGCTGACGTCGATCAGGCACAGGGGTACGCTGAGGTTTCGAAAGAACTCTCAGATTTTATTGAGCCTTACAGGGCTGATGGAATCATGTGGGGGAGCTGGGGCGCCTATGACCTTAAGCAATTGGCCCAGGATGCAGCTTTGCATGACTGCCAGGCGATGCTTTTTGATCTTCAACACACCAATCTTAAAAAATGGCACTGGAAAGTCCTGAGCTGTCGGGCAATGGGCCTCAAAAACGCAGTACTCGATCTGGGCTTGTCATGGTCTGGGACGCACCATCGGGGCATCGACGATTCACGCAATGTGGCAGCCGTCTTTCATCAGCTACGCATCGAGCACAATCAGCTAATAGCCTGACGGCCATGCAGAGCTACATCCAGCAATTACATTGAAAGCTCGGTTCCAAGGCCCTGGGGGCTGAGCCTTGCTTTGGCAAGTTTCTTGACCTCAATCTTCTGTTCGCTGCTCATCCCAAGCCATTCATAGACTTCGTTCACCGTCCTCCCGCAACCCTTGCAGACATCACCTCCGGTGTTATGGCTACAGATGCCAACGCAGGGTGTAGAATCAGGTTTGTTAGGGCGCCCCAGGATACTCATTGCAATGTCCTCTTTTTAAATCCAGTATCCCAGGTGGAAGGGGCTGATAGCAATCAGCCGTCACGCATAACAGATAAATTGCACAACTCTGTAGCAGCTACGCATCAGCAGATTTTTGCCTTTAGGGAGTCAGGGGTTGTCAGAGGAAGTCGTGCAAACTTTACTTCTTCCATCGTCTCAAATTGCTTGGTTTTCAGGGTCAGGTAATGAACAACGATGCCGCTTTCCTCGTGTGAGATAGCGTAAGGATGTGCCACATCAGACTCCAGATCGCGATTGGCTTTGAGCAGATTCTTGCGAGGATACGACTGAATCTCAGGCGCAAAGCGCGCTGCCATCATCCTCTTGACCTCCTCGGTGGTGAAACCGGGGTGGTGTGCATCTGCTTCCTGAGTGTGAACCAGGGCATCTGCTACCGTCAGAAAACAGCGCTTGAGGCTGTGTTCTGAAAAGACCTCTTCTGTTTGAATGTAGGGCGGGCCCTCCACAAAAACCGGGTCAATGCCGGACAACAAAACCGCTAGTACAGTGCGGGTACCTACGTCGGTGCAGCGGTATTCGAAACCCCCTCCACTGTTGAAAACCAAACCAATGTAGAACTGCGAAATATCCAAGAAGCACCTCAAGCAAATGTGGGGTTGACGCAGCAAATCCGAGGCTTTTGCACGCGATTATCTGCTTAATTGTATGGTATCATTCAACGATAGAATTCGCTACTCGACGCGGGCACACAGCGCCTCAACGTATGGGCTGCAGCACTCAAGGATCCACTAAATGGCTGATTCCCCTATCCTAGTTCAACGCCTCTCGATCAATCGCAAGGGGCGTTGCTTCGTCGTCACGGACGTCCACTTTCAGGTGGACAAGCTGATGGAGGGATTGGCCTTGCTGGGCTTCGATCCGCAAGTTGATCGCCTGATCATCGGCGGTGATTTGTTGGATCGTGGCCCAAACTGGCGAGAAGGGCTGGCGCTTCTGGAAAAGCCTTGGGTGTTTTTGCTTCGCGGAAACCACGAGCAAATGATCATCGACGCCTGGAAAGCCAAGCGGGTCTACAGCGAACATGGGGCAGGCTGGTGGATGACCCTAACCGACGAATCACAGGACATGGTCGGCGCCAGGCTCGACGTCCTTCCTTACGCAATCGAGATCGAAACTGAACAAGGCTTGGTTGGCGTAGTTCATGCGAATGTTCCCAGCGCGATGACTTGGAATGAGTTCGTTCAAGCACTTGCGTTCCCAGGGATCAAAGAAAAGGCGCTTTGGCAGCGTGAGCGCGTAACCAGGCATCAGCGCTCAGGAGTTGAGGGTATTTGGAGGGTTTGCATCGGCCACACCTATTTGCCTATCCCCCAGCGACTCGATAATGTGTTGGCGCTAGATTGCACCACAGGCAACGGTAAACCTCTTGCCATCTATTGCGTGCAAGAGGACACCATCTATGTAAACGGCAAGCCTGCTCTGTTTGAGGATATGCCTCACTTGAAAGCCCATGCAGTCGAGCGTCATCTGGAATCACCCTCAACGCTTGAGGCGGTGACAAGTCAATTGGGGCGCATGGATGATGATGTTCATCTACTCCTGGAAATGAATAACGCTCTGACGGGGATTCTGTTCGAGAAGCCCAAGGATCGGGGTGACTATGTGATGTACATCAGGCGCCGCTTCCAAGGCACTCCTGTTGAGCCGATGCTTGATAACCTCCTGAAGGTGATGAACCTTGAAACCTGAGATCGATACAAACAAGGTAGTGGTCTTCACAGGTGCGGGCGTAAGTGCCGAAAGTGGCCTTGCAACCTTTAGAGATGGAGACGGCCTTTGGGCTAATCACCGGGTTGAGGACGTGGCCTCCATCGGTGGCTGGCGACGAGACCCAGGGCTGGTGCTGGACTTCTATAACCAGCGTCGGGACGAAGTCATGTGCGCAGAGCCGAATAGGGCACATTTGGCCATCGCTGAACTTCAAGCACGCTTCGAAACTGTCGTAATTACCCAGAACGTTGACGATCTCCATGAAAGGGCTGGATCCTCGCAAGTGTTACATCTTCATGGACAGATTTTGAAATCAAGAAGCTCGCTCGACCCCAGCGTGCGTCAACATCAGACCCGACCCATAGCCCTTGGCGATCTCTGCCCTAATGGCGGACAAATTCGTCCCGATATCGTTTGGTTCGGCGAGCAATTGGGAGAACTGGGTGATGCTATCGGACACCTGAAGACTGCCGGCAAAGTCTTGGTGATTGGTACCTCACTCAATGTCATGCCCGCTGCAGGGTTGTTGAAGCATGCCAGGTTCCATGCTGAAAAACTGATCATCGGCCTGGTTGTGGCAAAGATTCCGTTCGGTTACAGATTTTTGCGGGGCAGGGCATCCAGTCTGGTGCCCCTGGTGATCGGGAGTTGGCTTCGAGGTGAGAAATTTAGGCCCTGACACTATGGTCGGGTGGCAATCCAGCCCTCAGGAATGGTGGAGAATCTTTCCAGCTTTTCGTAATTCGCCAGGCAATCCGATAGGTTCTGGTAGCAATAGCGCCTTCTGTACGAAGTGAACGCGTCGATACCTATGCAAATGGCAACGGAGGCAAAAAGGCGCTTGACGCCCACGTACGTGCCGTCAGAAAGCAGTTTCGCTCCGATAAACCCAAAGTCATCGTTGCTCACGAGCTCACGGCTGAAGTCATCTTGCATGTCGCTCGGGCTCAGGATCTCTTGGATGTCGTGGCTGGGCACGGGTATCTCTCTCATTGACTTGAGCGATAACATACCGAAAATTTGACGTTTTTCAACCCTGCGGCATACAGAGGCATGCAGGGTTGCCGACCTGGGTCGGTCGATGAATATAATGGATCATATCGCCAAATGGCACAGGCTTATTCCAACAATAACAAGGGTTTCTCCAGCAATGTCCAGTTCACTAGTGGTCTATACAGTTGAGTACGGTAATTCCAGCGATCGCTCCTTTGCCATGTCCAGCGCAACCCTCAAACGCGGCTTTGACTATAGCGGCGTCCTACTTCACTCCAGCGAAGATCAAGCGAACGAAGCCATGGCTTCGGATATCGCCGATGGCGAAAGTCCGGATGAGATGCGGGTAGCTGTCCTCAAGATCAACCGCAATGGTGATCTGTATGATGCTTATGGCGTCATGTTGCACGACACCATTGCATTGCAAAACAACCAGAGCAAGCGTGAGGTGCGTCAGCATCTTCAGGAGTATTTTCTGCACGAGATGGCAGATAGGCGTAGCAAGATAGACATGACACCTGACCTCGCCATGGGCATGTAGGTGTCACGAAAATCAAGGGGAGGGGGCGCTGCTTTCGATGGTTTCGAGCGTGTAGCGCTTGTTCTTCTTGTCGTAGCCGACTGATTTGTAAAATTCTTCCAGGTTTTTGTGAAAGTGCACAGGTACGTCCTTGTGCATGGGGAAGATGGCTTCTTCAGCTTCGTAGGAGGCCGGAACCTTGACTTCGCAGAACCTGGGAATCCGACAATCCATCAGCCAGTTGGTTGAGCCCTTCAGGGCAGCAGACAGGCGCTTGAGCTCTCTCTGCCCAAACCAATAAAGGCTACGCTGATCCTGATCAGCCTGGGCTTTTCCTGCGCTATCCGAGATGCGGACTCTGTGAACCCCTACGGGGTCGCCATGACGATTCTCGATGACGACGTGTTCAGTGAAACATTCCATTTTTACGGCCCTGATGTCAGCTGCACTCCAATAGCCTAATTCTCTCACTGCGCAACCATCTTGGTAAAGTGTCACAAGGCCAGTACAAATGCCCTTGGTCTGAATAGCTTAGGAGGATGGTGACATTGCCCCTCAGACCTTAGATCGTTATTCGCTAATTGGGCAAAAGGCCTCCCCCCATACATCGCAAAGGTTGATCAGGAGAGGTGGCGTTTGTCCGAGGCCATCGTGCCAGGTAGCTCAGCCAGAACGAATCTGGGTGCTGAAATTTCGTGTTGTAAAAAACCGGTCAGTCAATATAATGGAAAACCGAATTATGCCGGCTTCCATCTGGAGATTAGCCAGTGAACCCTTTACGTGTCGTTCTACTTAATCCATGCCTCGTTGCAACACCCCTCAATTTCCGCAAGTGGTTGCGTGACAAGCTCGATCACTACGAAAAAGCTGGCGTTGTAAGCGGTGAGCGGGTGACAGGCATCCTGTTTCTCACAAAGACCTACAAGGGCGCAATTGGGTCTAAGAGCCTGGACAAGATACTCAAGGGCTCCCTGCTGCGTCGCTCTTGGATGGAGAATTTCAGTATCGTGACATCCGAGGTGCCGCTATCTGATGCGGAGGCTCAGGATTTTCTCGAAAAGGTTCAGGCTGACTTCAAAACCCAACAAGAAAGCCTGGCTCAGCCAGATGAAACACCTGACATCCATACCGATGAGATCATCGACACGTTGCTGGGATATCTGCCCCAGGATCTACGGGCAGATGGCTCGATTGATCATGCTATCGAGCCTCAGTGTGTCGTTCGCAAGGCCAGAGAATCTGATTTGAACGATACTCTCAAAGCCGAACAGGGCTACAGCATTGGCCAATGGTTTGTCATGGGCAAGGGCAGGGAGGGTGTAAGCGCTCTATTGAGCAGGCCCTTTGATACAGAGGCAGACGCAACCGATTATGCGGAACGCGAACATGGGGCCTCTGTATTCAAACAAGCTGCCGAGATTCAGCTTGCGCACCTGCAGGAACAAATTGAGGCAATGGCTTCATAGCCCCAAATCTGTTGCGAAGTGCTGGTCACGATATCGCTGGGGTAGCTTGGGAAGGTCGCGGAAGTAGGGGTGCCCATACTTATCCAGTTTTGGAAGATACTTCTTTTGGATGGAGCCAAGCGTGACCTCGTGAAACGCCGCCTGAACCAGATCAGGTTTTGACAGTAGGAGACGGTCGATAAAAGCATCCCTCAATTTGCCCTGCTGGGTCATTCCATCGGAGCGAAATGCGTTGGCTGGGCTCATGATCGCTTTGACGAGCAGTTGTGATGCTTGTCGATCGCTGTAGGCCTCCAGATAGTGGCAAGAGACATCGCGGCTCACAAAGGTAGGATATGACCATCTTCGGGCCGCGTACACCCCGATGAGCTCGTCTAGCGCCTCCTCACTCACAGCAGCAAGCGAGTAGGGTAGGTGATTACCGAAGCCCAGTCGGAAAATGTTTTCCTGGTCTGCCAGGTCAATGCCAGCAGCCTCACTGAACGCGATGATTTTATCGCTATGGCGATGGGCACCTAGCCCGTAGTAAGTCACGGCCATGTGTGAGGATGAAACTTCGGCCTTTGGATCCTCACGACGCACATCCAGGCCTAGGAAGTCCCCAGTGGAGATGCCAAAATCATCCCAATATTCCGGGTACAGAAAGAATGGAAGCTTGCAGAGACTATCCCTGACGCCTTCCTTGCCCGGATAGTCGACGGTCTGGGAAAAAAGATATTCCACACGCGAACGCACGCCCCTCATGACTCTCTCTGGATCAACACCCTGAAGGAGGAGTAGCTGGGCCGGCAGTGTCGTCAGCGCACCAGCCATCTGTTCGGTATACATAATTTTGGATTGGGCCGGTGGTTGTTGATTTCCTTTGTAATTATCAGCCACATCCAGTATCAAAAGTTCACTGGCTTTGCGAAAGCGAGACATGTCCACGTTGCACCAGTGATCTGGCTCCAGATCTCCAGTTTGCGACAGCCCGGTAATGTCCAGGATCAGTTGGCAATCTTCGTGTTCAGCAAGGTTTGACAAGCCCGCTACGCCGTCCAGGTAGAAGCTTGGGAACCACTCTCGCATGTACTCAATGAAATTCGGGGTTTTCCTCATTTCGTTGATTCTGCTTACCGCTTTGCCGGTGTCTTGACGCATTCTCTTCAGGTGAGGAGCCATGTTGCTGAGCAAGCGATCAAGGGTCAGCGCAGGATCTGTAGACGACGACATACCAATCATTCCCCACAGGCTCATCTCAACCAGCTGGGTCGTATCGTACGAGAAAGTGCCTGATTTCTCTGCATGGGAATAGACATACATCCTTTCCCGGTCAACCCCCTCGGCCTGGAGGAGTGCAGACATGTCCAGGTCGATCGGAGTTGAAAAGCGGTGCAGGGATTTAGTGCCGATGTTTTCGTCAGCCGCTTTGGCAGGGTCAAAGGTATATTTTTGCCCTGGCGTTTTTTCTTTTGAGAGAGACTGGAATTTCCTCTCCCATCGACGAGCCAGGTTTTCGAAGAGGGTGGTGGAGCCCTCATCACCTTCAACGCTTTGCCACAGTGACAGAAGTTCTGACCACTGTTTTTTTCCTACCAGTTTTTCAGCATGTTCTGGGGACATGCTTTTGAGCATCTTAGCCACTGAGAAACCCCTTTTCCTTCAGCATATCCTGGGCGAACAACGGCACTCAACAGGGTCAGGATTTATCCAAAGCCTGTCTAGATCGTTATTCGATAATATTGGGTATCATATCCCACGTTACCTCTACCAAGGCGTTGACAGTGGCGAAGCCAGATGGTCAGAGTAGAGCAGCAATCAATTTCAAATTGGAAAAAACAATGCGCACTCGAACAATTCGCAGAAAAGGCCAGGTTTCTCTTGTCATTGACAGGGAAGATCCAAGCGCGCCACGAGAAGTTCTTGCTTCACTGCAGCAGATGGCAGATTCGAGTAATTGGTTCGTCATCGATATACGTTTGCTCCAACGCCCTGTGGCCCATGAATTTTCCGGATCAGCTGCTGCAGAGGACTTCTGTGCCCATTTGACCCCTGAGTCGGCAGAAGAGAGAGATTTCTATGTCAAAAAGCTCGATGATTACCTGGAGCAGCAAGATGGCACGTTGTTGTGGTGCACGTACCGCAACATGTGGCGCGGGGAGCAAGGTATAGATGGCTACATACCTCCCTCCATAGTTCAGCCGCATGTCTACATGACCTTCAAGAACGGTCTCAAGCTGATGAAGGATATTCAAGATTATTGGGAATCGTTTGAGGGCAAAATAGCAGATGCAAAGGTTGAAAATCCCTACCGTCAGCCAAGAGAAGGCGAGCTCACGCGGGAGTGGTGGATGGAGAAAAACCTGCGCAAAGGGCAGGGGCTTGAGCCTTGAGAGAGTCGCCCTTCCCCGAAGGGGGCTGCTTTATAATCCCAGGTCGCCGGCAAGGATTTTGTTCCTATCTACTGAGCTTGCAGCAGCCAGTACGGCCTTGTTGTGTGTCAGGTGGTAGAGGCTGATGAAGCAAGCATGTTGGGTGGCATAAGCAACCATGGCTTGGTCAGGAATACACCCAATGCGATTCATCAGGGCTTTGCTTGGCAGGTTGAGCCCTTGAATGAAGGGTGGCCCCTGTGGTTTACCGAGTGAAAGAGCAAGCACTGCGTTGTAGGAAAGTTTTGCAGCGATTTTTTCAACCCAGCCACTATGACGGCAGCCCACACTTTTCCAAATATAGTTGACCAGGCCTTCACGAGAAACTGGGGATTCAATCAGCTTTTCGAGACAACGCATAGCCGCCAGCGCCTGCGGCGTGTCGAAGGACGACTCCGCCAGGGAGCATTGCCTGTTCTTTCCCTTCATGGGTCTGATCTGAGCTAGGCCGAACATTTGCTCCACTAGCCATCTGCTGGTGTACTGACCCAGCCGGATACCCTGTAGTACCTCGTCGATTGAGATAACCCCATCGAGCAACAAGGCGGGTACAGCGTTGTTGTCATGGATCTCTTCAAGATTTTTATCGTGCATAGGTAAAAATCCTCCAGGCTCAAGGCCAATATAGGGCTAAAGAAATTGGCGCACAATCGGTTCTTGAAGATTTCATGAAACTTGAGCGTCCCCGATCACCGCTTTATCGACATATTGACAGGCTGAGGTTATGATCCCCTGATCTCATTGGGCAGTCCTTTCTCATGTCGCTTTTCGTTTCGGCCAATTATGGTCGTTATCTGTCTACCTGGCTGACCGGATTTTCAGTCGCACTCATCGCGTTTTTGCCAGGCTGTGCGCAGGCATTTCCTTTCATTGCAGCGGGTGGAGGAGCTGTCATTTTACCGTATCTGCTTGCCATGTTGGCCGGATTGATGCGTAGCAAAATCGCCATAGCGGCCACGACACTCAGCATTCTGGGTGGCTATTGGCTGGTTTATGCGCCCTATGATTACGTGACAGACACCTATTCTTTTGAGGAAAACAGGCTGGCGGGCATGCTGGGTGAGCGTGTACACAGCATTCGCAACGTCAGGATGACAGCTCCCGATCTCACCAAAGAAGTGGCGTATCCAGAATTATTCTCCACGCAATCAAAGGTGCTTTTTGTCAACGATGGGGGGCTTGCCTGGCGCAACGGCTTTGAGGCCGAGTTTGTCCTCAGTAACCAGAGGTTTTTGACCAAGGACACCATTCTGGTCAGTGCCGGGGCAGAGCTTTCTGAGACTATCGCCAATGCTACCCAGACACGGTGGCTCAAAGGAGGGTTGATCGGCGTGCTGGAATCCTACGCCCAGCGAGCTGATTTCCCGGCTTTGAGCACTCAAGAGTGCCAACCCAATTCAAAATGTGCACGTATCGGCGTCATGGGCCCCGGATTTTTCATGCGTTTTTCAGGGTTTCCCTACAATTCCAAGGATAGAATGATCGATCTGCATGAGCTCATGATGCCTAATGGGGGTGGCATCGAAGTACTCAAAGGGTACCAGGATCAAGGATTGCACCTCTCCCTTGAGCTCTATGACTACCCAGGCAAGGATCTTGATCGAGGCATGTTCAATTTCCTTCAGAGCCAGGGAATCAAAGATCTGTCCGTCCATTACTACGATGAGCAGGCTAAAACAAAGGGTAACATTGACACCTTGGCCAGCCGTTTCGGAGGGTCAAACAAACACTTGGATTTGGCTGACATCGACTTTCTTTGCAAGAACGACACGTCGTTTGTTATGGCCTTTGACGGGCAAATGAACACAGGCATGCTGTTCCCCGAGACCCTTAGGGAGAACTGCGAAGCGATATTCCTACCCGTTGAAGGCATGCTGCCTCATCAAATCGCAGCCTACATCAAAGAACATCCCTTGCCCAAAGGGCGCCGCTTCGTAGGCATTTATACCGACAAGTCGACCGCCTTCTACACCAAGCTGATGCTTGGGCTCATGGCAGACCAGGGTTATCCGGTCGTAGGCATCACCTCCCTGGATAAGGAGCATATCTACGTGGGAGACCCCTTGAAAAGGGTGGCCGACAGCTTGCTCCTGTCTTTTAGTCAACACATCAAAGGGGCGGATGGAAAACCCTCTTCAGCCTGGGTCTCCTCGATATTTTCTCTGATCTTCGTTATGATCACTGGTGCCTTTTTGTACGCCGAACGGCGATGGCTGGTGATGCTCGCCTGGGTGGCTAACTTGGGCGTTATGTTGCTTCTCAATTTCTTTGCGCGCTACATTCCGAATGACCTGACAGTGGATATTTTCGAGGTCTGTGTGCTGGTGTCCACGGCTCAATTGGTGCTGGCTGTACTGCTCTCGCCCCGGAACAAGCCCTTCTCCAAGGCTTCAGGACTCACCTGGCTTAATCGTGCAGGATTTGATGTTCCGAGATCTCGGCAACTGCACAAATTCAATCAGCGAGTCTTCAACCGACTCATGGGTGCATCAACAACTGCGCTGATATTCCGATCGTGCGCTTCTGGAGAAAACCTGGAAAGTGGCGATAGCGGCAGATTTTCGAGTGTTGTTGCCAAAAACCCGTATGACTTCGACAGGGTTGCCGTTGCCTGGCAAGAAATGATCGAGTCGGGCCGAAAGCCGGGTTTTGTCGTACAACCTTACCTGGATTTTGAGACCGCTGGCGCCGTTTCGTCTGTACGCGATTTTCATGGTCACATTGGGTATGTGATCGAAACCTCTAAGCGGGCAGAAGGCGTGACGTCGGGTCATGATCCAGAAGTGATTCAACAATTCTTGAGCCGGGAAGCGCTCACCGCTTCACTATGCCCTCTACATCAGGGCGTGTTGGCATTGCACAGGCGTCTGCAAGGGCATTTCCTGGCCGAGTTCGGTGTCGAGCATGGCAAGGTGGTGTGGTTGCAGGTAATGCGTCAGCAAACGCTCGTGGGAGATCACAGAGGCTTTCATCAGGTTGGCTATTGCGAATCTGCGCTCAATGGTCTGATCGATGTTTCAACGGATGCCGCACTAGGATTCATGAGCAAAGCAGTAGTGGGTATTGACTACCTGCACCATCAAGGGAATATTTTCGAGCGCCCCACTCGCATCGGTACGTGGATCACTGCAATGTCTTTTGCAGCACCGTGGCGTGTGCTTGCTTGGCTTATAGGTAAAGCGCATGAGCAGATGATCAGTAATCCTGCGCGTATATTCAGTAGCTGGCACTTGTTATTCCTTGCTCGCCTGGCCTTGATTGTCGATCAAATAGCGTTGAGCAAGGGACTTTCAGATAGCGGTGTGCAAGATACGATGACGTTGCAGTACGCAACCACGTTTGGGGCATCTGAATTGTTTCTGCAATCGCCTGCGCAGATGTGCTCATTGCTAAGCGCCTACCAAATCTGTGAGCGTCGACCCGCAAGCTGCAAAAGAATCAATCTTCAGTTAAGCATTCGAGACAAGGCAAGAGAGGTTGTTCAGGTGGCCTATGCGATTGAGTGCTCCCGCCAGATGTCCAAAGGAAATCACTCTTCGAGCGTCATCATGCATGAGCCATCATTTTCCAGTGATCCAAACCTTGTCTGTGCTGGTTCCCGCCCGGTAGGGGGTGATGTATTTGACTGGGATGCAGAGGACTTCGAGAAAGAGAGGCTGCTAACACCCTCTGGAGGTGCAACTGTATTGCTGGCCAGGGCCGACCTGTCTCTGCTGGTCGCCCATCAGCACATTGCGTGCGTACGACTTAAAGTGCGCCCAGCCTACAATTCACATTTCGTCCAAAGGTGCCTGGCCTACGGCATCAGAGTGGAGGTGTCTGGGTAGTACTGCCCCAGAGTGCCCAATGGCTTTGTTCGATCAGGTCAAGCCTGTAGTTCAGCCCTTTGCAGGAGCAGTCTGATCACATCGTGATACTCGTGCCCAGGCTGCTCAGCCACTCTCAAGGCTGCCTCATTGAAAAGGATTTCGATGCAACCCTGCTTTTTATCGACATCGACATCGACTTCCACGGACGCGAGCAACCGATGCCGCGCTTTATGCCCTTCGTTGTCCACTACGATCACTGCATTTTCGAACAAATCCAGAGCAAGATCTGCAAGCTCTTCCTCTTCGCCGGCAAGAGGGTAGACCTTCAGTTGGCCAGGGCAGATTTGCATGATGTGATCCTGTTCTGTGATTGACGGGATTCTAGCGGATTTCAATCCAGTGCGGGCATTATTCAGGGCCCAACCCCCAGTTGCGATCTGCATCGTTACGCCTGTTGGCGCTGAAAGCTCCTTGGCTTGCAATGTGGTTAGGTTCGCCATTGGAGCCTGTCCATGAAAACGATTCGTTCCAATCATGGCTCTTGCCAGAATTGCTGCTTGAGCGGGTTAGGGTTTTGGAGATTTCTAGCCCAGCAACCGTCATCGCTCCATTAGAAACCTTGTGGTGCAGAAACAGATCGTGCAGAAAAGATTCGGTCAATTCGGGTTCGCGGATTTGGTCTAGAGGGCGATTGAGTCGAGCCAGCCTAGCCTCGCGCTTGCGGTTTTCTTCAGCCTTTCCAGCATTCAGGATTTCCTTGAGGCTCAGCTTAGACTTGGAATACTCGATGAGTTCCTGCCCTACACCCTCCAGGGTTACCGGCTTTGTCTTTGTTTCCAGGCGCCCGCACAGGTACAGCTCGATAAGGATCTTGGCAGCTCTTGGAGAAACTGTGTCCTTTCCGCCTTGAGCACCATCGGAATAATTCATCTCGAACAGCACGTCCGGCTCGATTGTGATACCGCCAATAACAACGGCCTGACGTTTTTGCACTTTGATGCCTTTGGCAGTGCTTCGAACCCCTCCGGTCTTGCGCTCCCAGCTTTTGATCAAATCCTTGGTCGATCGGGTCTTGACTCCAGGCATCTGGGCCATAGCTTCGCTGAGCAACAATAGTTTGGTCAGGGGGAGGGTCATGCCAAGTGTCCATGAGTAGTGAGAGGGACATCATGTTCACATTTTCCTGCCTTGCAGAGAAGCGCCGGGGCCCAGAAAAGACCTGATGTAAAAATCGGGCAACAAACTATCGATGTCAAATGACGTTTTATACATATATTGACAGTCAAGAAAATGCAGGTATGATGAGTGCCAATCCCAAGGCTGGATCCTGATCCCGCCGCAAGATCACATCCCTCGGTACCTGCCGACTGGGCGCACTACTCATTGAACAGGGTGACAGAATGGACAAGCCCATTCTCATGCTTGCGATTGCAGCGACGGTTGTATTCGTTCTTTATACGATGTTCGCCAGCTTCTTCGGTGATCATCACAACACTGATTCGGGCGGCGGCGATTCCGGTGAGGGATTCAGTGTCCTTCAGTTTCTGTCGATTCAATCGGCTTTGCTGGCTGTCATGAGCTACAGCTGGAGCTGGTTGTTCTGGACTGCAGGCGGCACTGATAAAGCGATCGCAGCATTGGCAACGGTCATCACCGGCACGGCCATGGTCGCATTCTACGTGCTGGGTATGCGGGCATTGAGAAAGCTCAATACGCATGACCAGATCGACGAATTCACTCCTGCTGTCGGTATGCATGCAACGGTCTACTCGACCATTCCTGCAAACAATGCCGGCTACGGGTTGGTTACGATTCTTTGCCCCAAACGGGGTGATTTTCAGATCAATGCGACATCAGTTTCTAAAGATCCGATCGTCACCGGCACCAAGGTGGTGCTGGCAGAGTTGAATCTGCCCTCCAGCGTCATCGTTCGCCCGGCATAAGGGCTGTGGCTTAACCATTTTCTTAGACAAGGACTACAAATTATGTTCGATATCCTCCCTGGTGTGATGATGTGGGTGATCCCGCTGATGATCGTTGCCGTGATCATCATGACAATCATCAAGCAATACAAGATCTGCCCCAGTGACAAGCTTATGGTCGTGTTCGGCGCCGGTAGCGGCGATGGTGCACGGATTGTGCATGGAGGGGGGCGCTTCGTTGTCCCTTTCGTACAGAACTATCGCTTTATGAGCCTGGCCCCGATCTCAATCCCAGTCAACCTGGAAAGCGCCCTTTCAAAAAACAACATTCGGGTCAACGTTCCGAGCCAGTTCACTATTTCAATTGCTTCGAAAGATCCAGCATTGGCCCAAAATGCTGTGCGCAATTTGCTGGAAATGGATGATCGGGCTATCCAAATCACTGCTTCCGAAATCATCATTGGCGCTCTGCGCTCAACTGTTGCAACCCTGTCGATCGAGGAGTTGACCCGCGATCGCGATACTTTCATTCGCTCGATCAACGACAACGTTGCAACCGAGCTAAACAAGATCGGAATGAATCTCATTAACGTTAACCTCAAAGATCTGACCGATGATTCGGGCTTTATTGAGGCGATGGGCAAAAAAGCTGCCGCCGAAGCAATCAATAAAGCAAATATTGAAGTCAGTGAGCAGGCACGTTTTGGCGAGATCGGCGTTGAGACCAATAACCGTGAGCGAGATGTCAGCGTAGCAGTACAAAAGGCTGAGGGTGAAATCGGCAAGAAAGAGGCCGAAAAGAACCAGGTTGTCCGAACCGCCGCCCTGGCCGCAGAAACTGCCCAAGGTGAAAACACCTCCAAAGCACTCGTGGCTGAGTCAGAAGCGCAGCTGAAAGTCAGCCAAGCAACTGCTTACCAGAGCGGCGAAGTGGCACGCGCCAAAGCCGACACGGCGGTGTCGCTTGAGCAACGTATTGCTCGGGAAGCAGAACTCTCCAAGGAGCAGCTGCCTTTGGCTGAGGTCGCTCGTAAACAGCTGGTAATCCAGGCCGAAGCGCAAGCTGAACAGTCTCGCATCCTCGCCGAAGGTGAGGCCAAGGCAACCCTGCTGCGGTTTGAAGCAGAAGCGGCTGGTCTGCAGAAAATGCTGGAAGCCAAGGCTGCCGGCTACAAGCAGATCATTGATGCAGCGGGTGGCGATCCGATCGCTGCCGCTAATCTGCTGCTGATCGAGAAGATGGAAGAGATCGTCCGGATCAATGCCGAGGCTATCAAAAACATCAAATTCGACAAGGTTACGGTCTGGGATAGCGGTAACGGCGCTGGTGGGAACGGTGGCGTTCAAGGCTTCCTGAAAAACTTCGCATCGGCACTGCCGCCTCTGAACGAGCTTGCCAAACAAGCCGGCATCAACCTGCCGCCTTTCATGGGAAGCCTTCAGCCAGGAGCAGTTCTGCCTGCGCCAAAGCCTGCTGACGCAGCGCCAGCCACAAAGGGCAGCGCAGTAGTGGTCAGTGACCGCCAGGTAGCAGATGCAGTGCCCGCGCAAGCGTAAGCTTTAGCAATCTTTATAAAAAACCCCGGCTTAGCCGGGGTTTTTCTT
This sequence comes from Pseudomonas sp. CFBP 13719, assembly GCF_014842095.1. Lineage (NCBI taxonomy): Bacteria > Pseudomonadati > Pseudomonadota > Gammaproteobacteria > Pseudomonadales > Pseudomonadaceae > Pseudomonas > Pseudomonas sp. CFBP 13719. The sequence goes on from NZ_JACYVB010000002.1 coordinate 100,456, forward strand.
TGGGGTTTTGTAATCTTGGATTAGTGATATATTGATGATAAATAACAAGAAAGAGGCAAACCATGACTATCATATTCCCGGAACCTGGCCAGCTAGAGGCTGTTTTTAAAGCCCTTCCTTCCTTTGAGTGTCCCTCTCCAGACAAGACAGCATTTGGAGCCAAATTCGATGGCTCTGTTTCCTTGGCAGGCGCATTGAATTTCGCTGATAGCCAGTTGTGCAGCGGACTCTATCTTGCTGGACTGATCCTTTCGCAGTCAAATGCTTCGCAGGATTACATTTGTGATGCCTCTGATCTTTCAGATTTCGAAATTGAAGGTACAGAGGTGCGTTTGGTAATCGGAAACCTTACGGTTGCAGGTGACCTGGAAGTCTCAGCGCCCCTGATCGTCACTGGGGATCTTGTGGTTGAGGGTCGATACTGGGATCAGTGCGCCGAAGCTCGTGTAGCCGTGCTTGGCAATCTGATGTGCCACAACATGCGCACTACCGCCTGGGTGATTGTTGGGGGTCAGACCAAGGTCGAAAATTTCTTCTACGCACATCATAACGATGATGCCTTCGAGACCATCGGAATGCTGAGCGCAAGGGCAATCATGACCGATGACCATCAGATCCTTGCAGGTAGCATAATGGCCGAGTTCAGCCCTCTTGAAGGATCGTGTTTTGGAGAGAGCATTTTTGACACTCGCCAGGATGTCGACATCCGCCACTTGCTCAATTTATGGGACGATAATTTTGCCACGGTTATCGACCTTGATGACCTGCAAACGCGGCTTGAAAACGAATAGCTACCAGGCCACACCAAACTGAATCAGGGCTTGAAAGTCTCGGCCTGCGCGAGCCTTGCTTCGGCTTGAGACTGCCCATGCCTTGATCCAAGGGTTCTTGCCAGATGCTCGTACAGCGGTTTGGAGAAGTAAGTGGGCAGGTGATCGAAATCCTGATAGCCCAGGGCTCGCTTACATGAAATAGACGCCTGTTTTGCCGCCCTGGCTTCGTCAAAGAGAGGCAAGTCATCCAGTGTTCGGCGAAATGACATGGCGGCAACATGCTTGTAGCTCGACACCATCCTGGGCATGAAATCGACCACACAAGGTTTCATCACCCCGAATTGCTCCAACTTCTCGATCATTGCTGCCAGAGGCTCTGCCAAGCTGATCATTTTTTCACGAGTTTCACAATTCATGGCGGCTCGACTCGCCGCGCTGTGGATGATGCCATAAGCTGTTTTTGCATCGATCTCCTGATCTACCAGAGCTTCGGGGCAATCATCCTGGGCACAGCCAAATTGCAGAGCAACCTCGTTGATTGCCTGCACCAGATCCTGATACTTGAGTTTGGAATCAGTGACCATCTCTGGCTCAGTCACCTGAAGCGCCATGAAGATGCTGATTGGCATCTTGGTTTTCAGGAAATGCTCGATTGTATTGTGAGCAAACGGCGTGAAAGCGAAAAGCTCTCGATGCGCGTGTTTGGGGCGGATCTTGGAGGGTTGGCTCATGTCCATTACTCTATGGGCTGCCTGGTAGGTGCTGGTAATTTAGCGACCTGGCACCCGGCAGAGGGATTCTAAAACTATTGTGCCCTGTGCGCCTGCATGCCCTCAACCTCATGAGGGGGTTGTTTCAAAGTCTTCAACCTTTCACCGACGAGGGTTTGTTGTGCCACGATCGACTGCAGCATGCTTACCACATCCACGAAGCCATGCTTGTCCAGCAGTTGAGCGGCTCGCAGCGAATGCTCATCAGCGGTCGGAAAAAGGATTACCCGGCCTTGAGGCTGCTGGGCATCTTTAGGTAGGGTGTAATACGGCACCTGAAGCGTTCTGAGTGTGTTTTTGAATAGCCCCAGCGCCCTGGCTTCAGAAGACACCAGAAAGGCTCTGAATCGCAGCCCCAGGCCCCCAACTGCTACCGGATTGATGGCCTGCGTTACGAGCCTGCCAGTGATGGGCACCTTGCAGCCGATGCGGATTGCGATGTGCCGGGCGGCAGCGAAATGGTGTGAGCCCCCAGCATTGCAAAGCCACAGGCGCTCATCCCACAAGAATCGCATGAAAAAATCACCGGGCTCATCCTGGAGAATTCGAATTTCGTTATGAGCTAGATTGATTTGAAGCTTCTCAGGGGATAGCTCAGAGATTTTATCCTGGCAGCGATCAATGGCGAACGCATCAAGCGTTCGATACTTGGAAAGATCACCCTTAGAGCCTGTCAGGCCCGACACCTCAGATATGTCGAACTGGGACACCTCTGACCAGGTCTGACCCATGGCTCTAATCTCGGGGATGTCGATCAAGCTGCCGGCATACTCGTAGCCTGCTCGATCCCAGCCGCGCACCTGTCCTGGAGGTAGGTAGGTCGGGTCAAGGGCAGATCCGTGACCAAATTCATCCCACCTAAGCACCGATTGAGAACTGACATTTTCAGTTTGCTCTACAAACGCAGCTTGCAGATGAGCCGAGACGAGCACGTCCTCAAGTAGTTCAAAGCCGGGCTTAGGCTGCCTGATGCGGCTGATAAGGTTTCCAAGCAATTGCTTCATCACAATCTCCCCCTGGTTTGCTGCTAACTTCGCCTGGCAGCGGACTGACGAAACATACAGGACAGCGTTAGGTTGCGCCAGAGCCCTTTTTGGCAGAGTCAAGCCCAATAGACTACAAAACACGACATAGTGGTATATTGAAAGAAAAGTGATTTGATCATGACCCAGCTTTCAATTCTGATACCAGCCTACAAGGCCACCGCCACGCTGCCCAAGCTTGTCCAGCGCCTGCTTGCTCAAGCGGGCAGCCGGCATGACGTTGAAATTGTCATCAGTCCTGATGATGGAGAGTCTTATGAAACATTGCTGCCTTTTGACTCCCGAATAGTCTTCGCGCCAGCTGGTTTGAAAAGCGGCCCTGGAGTCGCACGTACACGCGCCCTTGTCGCTGCACGGGGCGATCATGTCACGTGGGTAGATGCCGATGACTGGATTGAGGATCACTACCTGGACAACCTCTTCACGGGGCTTGAGCATCACCGGGCCTTTGCTGTGCGGCCTGAGTATCGAGAATGTGGACATCGTGTGCGCGGCCTCGAAGCAAACATTCTGAACGCCAGCGGTCTTGCAGGCTTCTATGGCAGTGTACCTGTTGTGGCTCCAAAGGCTTGGCTGGCATGTTTTGCAGATGTGGTAGCGGAGGACGTCATAGCCACCATGCAGGTGCTGCACTCTAACGGCGGGCGCCTTCCGGTAGTGAATGCTGGCTATCACTTTCTTCTCAATGATGACTCATTTTGCGCCGTGCATGGAGCGACATTTACAGCGGCTTATCAAGAGAACCTGCATAATCTGAAGGAGTTGTGTCGCCAACTGACAGCACCCGACCTTGAGTCAAGCTTGAGAATGCTTTTTGAATCTCGACTCGCCATGAGCACTCGCTTTGATGAAGCCATTGCGAATGATCCTGGGGCTGATTACCATCGCTTCGTGCTGGGAGACCAGAAGAAAATCCCGGCGCCTTACAGCGGCCCCTTGGGTCGTTGGTACTGATTGGAGCAAAGGCATGGGCAAAGTAATTGATGGATCTGATCGATTTGAACTCAAAAAGGGGCTGGATGAAGCAGTCGATAATCTGAGCATCATCGTGGATGGAGTAAGGGGAGGAGGGGTGGCTTCGGGAGATTATTCTGAGGCTGCAATTGGTTATGTCGAGCGATTTCTGTCTGGCCATATCCAGCCTCACTACGACATCCTTGAAGACAGCGACACTCTGTACTGCCTCATGAAGCAGGATCAGCCTAGGTACCAAACCTTGATTGGCTACGTGATGCGCTACGCCCATTCAGACTGCCACTGCCTGAGCATCGCCCTTACAGAGATCAACCCAAATATCAGGCTGTTGAAGGTCGTGGACTCGATGGGTGTCCCTATGCACAGCTGTATTGCTGGGGCAGATGATGCTCTGGTGCTTGACGCCAATGGTGTGCATCTCAGCGAGTCACTCCTGTCGCACTGGTCGCGTATATCGGGGGCTCAAGTTCGTCTGCTGCCCACTACTGCGCAAGAGCTGTTTTTCTTCAGTGGCTATGGTGATGAGGAGTTAATCGAAGCCACAAATGGATTTGGCTACTTGTCCTTGTTCATGAGTGAGCGCGAGGTCGAATTGAGTATTGCCTCAATTGAGGAGTTGGACGAGCCTGGCCTGGATATTTGAGCATCCGAGGGCGGTGCTCGATCGAGGTGCATGACTTGTATTTTCTTGCATACAGCAATCTTAAAGTTCAGCATACAGGGTCTAATAAACCCTGCATGCTAGTCCTAATCCTGATCGCAGACGTTGCGTATAAATCGTTGTATGCACAAGATATCTTTGCAGGTATAGCTGCAAAGATCTGTTCTGTATGCAGGCATCGTCATGAATGGCATAATACGATTCCAAATTAGGTACCCGGTGAGGCCCTCGATGCAGATTTCCCCTAAAGGTATGCGGATCGTAGGTATCAGAACGACCTATGATTCAGCAAGGCAGCGTGGAGTGGGTTCGCAGGTGATTTCTTTCAGGTCATACCTGAATACTATTGAGGAAATCCGCACAGTCGAACCAAAAGGAGCCCTTCAGCTTGATGGTCTGAAGGCAGATGAGCTGAGCCAACTCAAAGCCTGGCTTCTCAAGCGATCCAATGACCGCGAACAAGCCAGCAATCAGGCTGCTGTTCGCAATCTTGAGCGTCAATTGGACTTGGCCCTAAAGGCCCTAGACACGGAATCTGGTCAGCTCGGCCTTACCTCAGATTTGGCGAGCAGACTCTATGTGAAAATTCGCGATCTCCAGATGGCCATGAAGAAGGCTGGGCATTCGAGACCCCTAGTTGGGGATGCGAAAAAGGGGTCATAGCGACCCCTTTTCTTCATGTCGTCGATCAGAAGCCCATTGCGTGATCGTGGTATGTCGCCTGCCCTGTAATCTCAATGGTTGCCATCTGAATCTGCGAAGGGCTGACATCGGCAACAGGCTCATCAAAGATTCTGAGCGTGGCAAATGTTGAAACTTGATTTGCCTGTGCGCCGTACCCGTACTTCTGGATGACGGAGTTTATGACTGACAAGGCAGCTTCTGAACTTGAGATGCCCTGGATGATGCCGTGAAGATCGACGCCGGGAGCTTCGGGGCCGGACACGTGTTTCTGGGCTGCAAATTCTGCTACTGCCACCCGGTTTTGCAGAAAGGCATTGTCGACTTCACTTTTTGCCGCCGCTGTTAGGAAGGTCACCAGGAAGTCGCCACGCTCGATTCGGCCAGCGTTCAGATCAGCGACCCAATAGGCCTTGCCCCCAGCATCAGGTTCTCGCCCCAGAGCATTCTTGTAAGCAAATTCAACGTAATCACTGTTGTTTAGGGTTGTTCCGCCTTCCCCATTCTGAGCGCCTGCTACGTACATGGTCTTGCCAATCTGGAGGAAGGCTTCGTTGATGGGCTTGCCGCTTTCGATCAAGCCAGCGAGCTCGTTAGCCCAATACTTCAGCCCGTCATATTCTGGGGCGCGGCTGAATGCGCCGACATACATGCTGGTGAGGAAATCCTCCTGGGCCTGGTTAATGCCTGAAAATACGAGGTTTGCCGCAGGCAAGGCAATACCGGTGTAGATGGGTTGTACAGCTTGCTCAACCAGGGTCTCTACAGCAGGTGGCTGCCCAGTAGGTGCAATGATGCTGATGGTTGTCACGAATTGTGAGGTGGTCAAAACGCCAGAGTGGATGGCGTCAACAAGGTCAGCCTGATCAGAAGAAGATGCTCCCTTATAGAAATAGCTGACCAGCTGGGAGGTGTCGGCCTTGGCGAGCACTTTGTCCGTGTCAACACGCTCAGCCGGGGTTAGCGAGGGCATAATAAAAGAACCCTCGATTGCCGAGGACAGCACCGCACCTTGCTTGATAGCGGATTCATAAGCGGAAAGCAGTGAGGTTCCATTGCCCAGCATCATCTCGAAAACCTGCAGGGCGACGTCCTTCATGGTGGAGTTGGATGGCAGGTATATGTCATAGAAAGAGGCGATGTTTGAGTATGCCAATTCACGTGTGATATTCATGGAAATACCTGCTGTAGAAGGTTGCTGAACTTTAAAAAACAAAAATAGTTAATAATTGACAATTTGTCAATGGGCAGGAAACTCATCCCTACTGGATCAAGCATTTATCGCCGGAGCCAGCCACGTACACAGCGTTGATGGGTCGCCCGTAGGCAGATGTAGCAAAATCTGTACAAAAAACGTTAAGATTAGTTTGGTACGAAGGTTTTTCTTCACCATTTATAGCGGCTGCCTGCCGGATAGTTGCTGCTGTAGTGCTCCAAGTGGCAAGAAGAGCATCGTCTAGGCTGGTGCCAGGGCTCGCGGCCTGGTATTGATTGGCTAGGCCCACCCAAAAGTTTTGCCAATTCAAATATCCACCATAATCTGGGCATCTGAGCAGTACAGGGTTGAAGCTCCTGTACATTTGAATAAGTATTTCTTTGTAGCTTGCCGAAAGCGGGCCTGAGTAATAACTAGGATTTGACGAGTTGCAAATGAATATTGTGACGTAAAACTGCTCACCTACGGTACCCGAGCCAGTCCCAGGAGCGATGGGGTCTTTCACACAGGCATTGGTGACCTCAACGCATGATCCCCAGGAGGTGCTTCCTGTTGAGCTCACCTGTTCTGATCCAGCTGGTGGTAAGCGCCATCCAAAGACCAGGTAGGTGCCTGATTGCTGTGACGTGCAGTAGCCTGATCCGGAGCAACTGCAGCTACAAGACCTGGATGTAGAAACGGTGCGTAGCTGTAGAGGAGATGTGCAGCGCCCTACGACGATATCCCACATCTGCCCTGAGGCGCACCCGCTGCCACCAGGGTTTACCGCGACATTCATGTTGCTCATATTCGTTTGATAAAAGATCGTCCCGGTGTTGATCGCAGGGTCTGCTGCCCAGGACGGGATGACAAAAAGCAAGCTTATGACTACCGCCAGGATGGGGGAAAAGAAACGCCTGATCATTTTTTGTGCTCGCTTTGTAATCTTCATTTAGAAGGCCTTGCAACCCTGAATAATCAAGGCTTTGGCCTTTAGCCCATTGGGGGTAATTTGCAATACGTTATTGACCACATCGGCGGATTGAGCAACGTGAATGGTGCTCGCAGTTGTAGAATTTGCTGATCCCGTGAAGGTGCCACTTACCGAAACGCTTCCTGCAGAGCTGACCTGACCAGTGCCTCTAATTGTGCCTGAAAGGGCGCCTTGAACATCGATGTCGGTTCCCTTGAGGGTCACGTCAGCTGATTGAAGTGTGGCGTAGGTGAATGGAATCAGATGCTGACCTGGGCATGAGGGGGCGGGTACAGCCTCGCCATTCAAAGCATACCTGGCCACAGTCACTGTTTGGGATGTCAGTTCAAACCACGTTCCAGATTTGCACATTACCACTGTTTCTTTGGTGCTCAGGCCAGTAGCGCCGTTTGTGTCGCAAGAAGAGCCAGGGGCGTAGGAGGTGATTGAGCGAAAGCCTTTGTGACTGGAGATATTTCCCTGTGTCTCAAGCTGATTATTAAGGTAAACGTTTCGAGAGTCCCCTTGCCTTACGAATTGATTGAACATGGTGCTGTTCAAAGAGGCGGCAACCACCAGATGGCCTGGGCTACCTCCAGGAATGCCGATGTCGGTGGAGCTGAAGTTGAAAAGCGCACCATTGACGATCGCAGGGTTATTGCTGTTTGAGCCGCCAAAGCCATCCGCCGCCTCGATCGCCTTGCCTACCAAGTTGCCATCGAAATTCTGGTTTGCAGGGGGTGTGGCACATGACGTCACGTCGACTGCCGCCCTAGTGCGCTGCTTGGATATAGGCCAGCAGGTGTACACAAAGGCCGTCACCTCGCAACCAGATCCTGGGCACACGCCCGGCGTTCTGGAAAGCGAGATCATGATGGATCGACCCAGCGGAGGAGTGTTTGGAAAATCCTTGGGCAACAGCCCGTCGTTCTTGAGATCCAAGACGCTAATAGTCGCCTTGTCTGTAGAAAACTTTGCCCAAGCGGGCGTAGTGGGATAGGTGCCTGATGGGGCTCCTGATGTATCTACCAGCGTCAGGGCTTCATGATGCCGGCCTAGCGCGCTTATTACCGCGCCCCTGACCGTCAGAAGGTATTTGCCAGTCGACTGGGCGGAGGCCTCATAGACAGCGGCGCTCCATGTCCCAGCAGCCAGAGCTGCCAGTGCCATCATGACCATAATGCTGATCATGAGAGAAATCATCGCAAAGCCGCGTTGATTCGATTTGCTTTGCAATTTTGGCACGGCAGCATCCCTCGCTTACTTGATGGTGAAGACCATTTCGTTCACATCACCGTCAAGGCAGTTCGCGCCAGCAGAGCCTGCCTGGTAGGCAACTTTTACAGTGTTGGTTTCGTCAGTGGACTTCACGACAGCGCCGTTGATTGTCATGTCTTCAACGGACTGGCTCATCGCAGTAGCCAAGCCTGGGCAGGCTGCCCGGTTCAGCGACTTGAAGGTCAGCGCCAGGGTGTCGCCGGTTTCAGCAATGGTCACAGTACCTGCGTCGCCGTTGCCACCCAGACCGTGGCGAACAACGGTGCCGCCGCCACTTTCGCCCGAGCGGTCACCAACCTGCAAGGAGCTGCCGCGCACGTCACGAGAAAAGGCTTTCTGGTCGATGCCTTTGTATGGGGTAGTGCCAGCCCCCATTGAGTTTGTTTGCACCCTGGCAAGGTATTTCTGCGTGTCCTGCGCCACCGAAGGAATGGCCCCCTCAACCAGGTAGTCTTTGATCTTGGGAATGCCCCAAACCGAAAGAATGACGGTGATCATCAAGGTGATGCCCAGAGACAGCAGCATGTTTCCTTTCTGTTTGTGAGGCATGCCGGTCATGCCTTTAGGCGTGCTTGCAGGGCTCTTTGGCATTTGTGTCAGCTTTTTCATGTTGCACCTTTTTTTTATTGTTGGTTTGGTCACAGAAAAAAATTACGCCAGTACTGCGGGCTGACTAACAGCAGGAGTACCAGGATGAAGAAATATTCACACATTTACATCTATATTGACAGCGCTGATGTCAATATACCATCAAATACTGGTTATGAAAGGTAGTTTTGCAGGGCTGATTTCATCGAGTCGATAGCTTCAAAATGCCAGAACATCAAGTAGGCAGCAGCGCAAATGGTGCTCAACATCAGGATCCAGCTGAAGATCATGCTCTTTCGCTCAATTCTGTTGATGACCCGCTCTTCAAGCCTTGCTCGCACGAACTGTAAACCCTCATCCATGCCCCTCGAACGAATCATGTCCGATAGAAACCATTCCATTTCCGGTTCCAATATCCCGGTTGAAAAAACCTTGGCACCCACGTGGCCACCATCAATGATTTTAAGCATGGCTTTGACTTGATCCTGTTTCCATGGGGAAGCGCCAGCGCTTTGCATCTCGATCGCTTCTCTGAGCAGGTTGGATCCGTTGCCCCTTTTGCGAACAATGGAGGCGAGGCCAGAAAGGAACCTGATGCTTTGAAAATCTCGGTACATGCCCCAGATCACCCCATAGCGATTGAGAAGATCTCTTGGCTTTCCAGTCAGGTGCGACAATGAGTACCAGCATGATCCCGCAACTGCAGCAATGGATACACTGATCAAAGCCCAGTAGTTCGAGACGAAGGCTGAAAAGGCGAAAAGGCTGGCTGCCGGCGCGGGGTATTGGTCTGGAGGCAGCATGGTAAAGGCCTCCTCGATCTTGGGGACTGTGATCATGGGCATTGCAAAAACCAGCGCTACCAGCATGCCCAAGGAGATCACAGAGGCAATAGTGGTCATGATGGCCACGCTGCGGGCTTTATTGACCAGGGCGGTATTATTGGCAAGGTCACGAAAACCCCCTTCCAGCGCGCCGATACCGCCTGCTTGTTGCAGAGTTACCAGGAAAGCCACATCCTCAGCCGGGATGGATCCTTCAAAGGTGTGAGCGAGCCACCCCCCTTGATCAAATCGGTTTGCCCAATGGGCTGACAGCAAGCCTCTGACCGAACCGCCGTATCGAATGGCGTCTTGGCTGAAGATCTCCTTGAGCGTGCTTCGGCCTTTGGTGTCTTTGATCATGTCCGCCAGGTAGCGGTAGTAGTCAGCACGCTTGGGTGCGAAGTAAAGCGACCATAGCTTCACTTTTGCCTGTGATGGAGTCCAGGTGCTGAAGCGCTTGATGGTCTTTAGGAGCCCGCTTGTCATAAGGCCCCCTGCGTCTTGATCTTCAAGGCCGTAGCAAACGAGCAGGTTTTGAACTCAACATCGCGAGGGTCGACCTGCCCAATAATGGCTTTGTAGACAGCGCATTCCATCAACGACTTGTTGTCCATATTGGAGTCATCAATTGCCGTCCTTTTCTTGCCTTCCAAATGTTCAAGCAAGCCCAGGGTGTCGTTGGCATGGATACGCCTGAGAATTTCTCGGTCAGTGTTGGGCTCGATCATTTGCGCCGCAGCAGTTCGTCCGGCATAGCCGTTGATCTCGGGAATCTCGCTGTTCTGGCAGTCAGGGCACCCTTCAGGATGACGAATTTTCATGGCGCCAGCGTCGGTGTCATAGAGCAATTTGAGCGTATCCGCGTAGCCTTTCCAATATTCCCGAGTTTGGAAAACACCATCTCGGTCAACACCACCGTTTTCCAGCAGGGTTGAGAAAGGGATTGCGCATTTTTGGCAAAGGCAAGGTAGCAATATCTGATGAATGAGAAGATTCAGCATGCCTGGTGATGCCAGGTGGTCTGCCGGCACGCCGATTGACTTGGATGCCAAGCGTTCGGGAATGTGGGCTGCCGAGTGAGCATGGACAGAGGTGTAAACTGTAGTGCCGGAACCGGTAAAGTCAATGAATGCGCCCCCGGTGGCATGGTCTCGTATCTCACCCAGGACGAGGTCGTTCATCGCCGACCGCTTGATTGTCTTCATCTTGGGCTGAAAAGAATCCTCTCCGCTTTCATGCAGGCTGCGGTGCACCGTGCTCTGGATCGCCAATTTACCGCTATGTCGATTCCTGATTACATACTCAACCGGGTCTTCCACCGTAATGAGCTTGCGGGTAGGTGGCAGATCCTCAACAACTGTTTTGATCGAGGTGGATTTGCCCGAACCAACCTCCCCAGAGAAAATGATGCTTCCCCCATTGCTCATTTGGGCGCGGGTGAACATGGCTACCTGAGAGGGCAGAAAACCAAGGTCGGCCAGGGATCGGGCTGCTGATTTCGATTCAAGCTCAAGGATCCTGAGCGTGACTGAGTAGCCCTGATCTGCGGCAAGGGAGGCGAAGCGGATGCCGATAGGCCTGTTGTCGACCGAGGTCAGAATCCGGCATTGCAGCTCAAGAGTTTGATCAAAGGCCGAGGAGGCGCCACCGGTACCATTCATCCAAGCCACGTTAACGATTTCATCGAGCCTGTTGCTCGGCATGAGAAATCGACGAGGGGCGATATAAAGCCCGCTGATGGTGAAGTGAACCTGGGAGGTGGGCTCGTCCGGGTTGACGTTCAGGGTGATGTCACTTGCATTGTTGCGCACGCCCCACTGAACCATTTCATGGAAAGCAATGGTGTGGGCCGTATGGGTCACAATTTTCTTGCCGGCGTCCTCAGCCTCGTTTAGGCCGCTGTCACGCAGCGATAGAAGCAATGTCGGCGTGATTTCATAGATTTCGGGTAGGCCTGCGCCTGTAGAAGAAAAGGATCCCTTTCCATGAGTCATCGTTTCAATGACCATGCTCAATGCATCACTTGTGAGGTATTCGTGAGTGACCAGTATGATCCAATGCCCGGACTTGAGCTGGGCGGGGCAGATCCTGGAGCTCAAATGATCCCCAACGATATCTGGGTGGAATTTGTTGATCGGTGAAGAGAGCGTCAGCAGATCCTCTCGATGAGCCAATTGGCCGCTGACAACGACTTGGATTCCAGGATTTTTCAGATCACCTGCAAATCGAGCAGTTTCGCTCGAATTTTTGCCGGCCTTTGCTCGATTCCACCAGCTCATTTCGAATCCTCGACTGCGCCACCTGAAATACAGGATTTGATGGTCTGTCCAGGGTTGCTCTCAAGCGCGAGCCTGACACAAGGTGGTGTGATGGATTTCAATCTCCAGGGGAAATCGCTCGATGCGCCAAGGGGTAATGCCTTGCCACTTTCAAAGCGATACTTTGAGCCATCGATCATCATATCTGCGTAAAGGTGCCGACCCATACCAAAGACGCCTTCAACTGTTGGAGAAGAGGCGACAGCCGCTTTTTGCGGGGCTGGCTCTGTCAGGGCTACCAATTCATCTGGCAGGCCACCTGAAAGCTTTACTGGCTGCTCCGAGATAGGCGTCATGATCGCATCAGTTGATGTGGCAACAGGGCCCTCAAATTTTGCCGCAGCGGCCTTCAGACGCTCCTGAAAGCGCTGCTGTTCCGTGTGCAGGCCCAGGGTAGCGTCGATAGCGAGCATCTGCCTCACTGTCACGGCCTCGCCCACGTCAGAGCCTGGAGTCCCAGACGGTAGGCCGTTAAGTGATTCGGCGTCAGCATGCCCTACGATCAGAAGCGCCAGGCATGCAGTAGCCAAAAATTTAGAATACATAGAGTTCTCCTTCCAGGGTGGCCATGAGCATGCTTTTTCCAAGCGAGGCGTCTGTGACGACATCCTGGTTAACCTGAACCTGGAGCCGGGTGAAGTGGGTCATCGAGTCGACGGGGAGAACGCTCAGGCTTCTGAGAGGGCCGTAGAACAAGATGGATTGTTTACTTGGGATCAGAGGGGCCTGTGCTTCACCCGATGGGTAGTTCACGCTCACGTGCTTGCCCTGGTCATCCACAATGCTGGGGTTAGGCAGTTTGATGGAGGCCTCTGTCGACACCTTCACTTGCTGGAATGCCGGCAATACAGCTTGTAGTGCGGCGAAATATCCGATGCTCAACGCTTGTGATGAGGAAATCTCAGACAGATTCAGGCTTTGGCGTTTGGAGACAAAGTTGTGAGTGGCAACAGCCTTGCCTAAACCATCCCAGCCAACCACCCAGCTTGTGGGAACCGATTTGACGAAAGTGTCGTTGTTCCCGCCAGCGGCCTTCGCGTAAGCCAGGTGGCAAGACCAGCCTTGTTGAGTAGGGCTGCAATCGATGCTGGTTAGAAGCCAGTTGCCGATTCGTACAGGAACGTTGCCCACTTCCTGGTAAAGCGATGTCAGACCCTGCGACCCATCGACCTGTTGCAGGTTGGCCCAATTCTGAACGTGCTCTCGCCACACCTTGGGTTCGTCGACTTTGAATTCCGCTCTATGCTGATTTTTTTGACTGTTTGCGTAGTCGCTCCAATAGCCCCAGCCCAAATGAGCGGCTGTTGCGAGCAGAAAGACTGAAAATCCGGCCTTGGCCCACAGAGGGAGGGCCTGCAAAGGCGTCTTGCATTCAAGAAGCCTGCTTGAAGCCCAGTGCATTCCCGCTTTTTCTGCATTGAAGCCAGTTTCCTCGACATGGAACCTGAAGCGCTCTTGCAGCTGGCGGTAGATCTGTTCTGCCTGATCCTTTCCACAGACTTCATCGGTACCCGCCACAATCACGCCATCTTGGGAGCCGACAACCCAGAACAGCGTCTCTGCTTCGCCTTTGTCTGGAAGTTGAATGCATGCCAGGCTGACACCTTGTTTGTTCTCGTGAGCAAACAGGGCAGCAGCGGAAACCACTTCTTTTCGGAGCCGGGTTTTCTGGGCTGCCGGAATCTGAATGGTGCCCACGCAAGCCGATGTCGTATCAGCTGCACAGAAGTGTGTAGACTTGTGAGAGAGGGCAAATTTTCGAGATGCCTTGGCCACGTCATCGCCCAGCAGCGGGCTCCAGGATAAGCCGTAAATCACGGCTTTTTCCGGGTCATTCAGGTTCTGGATGAAGAATTCCTTGGCCACGTTCATCATTCGCGAACTCGTGGCGTCAGAACAAGCACCGTGACTCTTTCGGTACGGTCAGTGACATCGGAGCCGCCCACGATCATCGGGGCATCAGGATCCACCCGTCTGGCGTCGTACTGATCCTTTTTAGAGCTGAAAGCGGTTACAACGAATGGCTGACCGGATTTCAAGCTCGAATTGACCACGATTGTGTCGCTCAGCGTCGTTGGAGACTGAACGTATCCACCCTTGTTGAACTTCTGGGTCTGAAGCACTGGATCTGGAGTATTGTCGTACTTCAGCGCAACATCTACCGTGCCGTCACCATAGGCGCGGGGAACAATTGTCAGCACCCTGCCAAACACCACTTCAGCCTGAGTAACGGTGACCGTAGGCTCGCTGTTGTCGGCGTATCCAGGGGTCTGCTCCATCTTATTGATGTAGGTCAATCGACCTGGGCGTCCGGCAGTGGCTGGCATGCCATTGAGCGAGCTGAAGACGTTGATTTTCTTGTCAACGACACGCCCAATCTTTGCCAATGCCTGGGTGGCGATCGATGATCCCTTCCAAGGCCCGGATCCAACTGCACCCCCAAGTGAAAGAGCCGCACCTTCCTGCTCAAGCAATGAGTTCAGACCGTTGACATCGAAGGAGTTGGCTTGACCCCCCGAGTTGAACGCCAGATTGAAATTAACCCCGGCCTGAGCGCTGCTGGATTTCTCGATAGTGATCTCTTCGAGCACGAAATCAATTCGACGAGTTCGCACCCGGTTTTCCTCGGCTACCAGCTTCTCGATCTGATCCAAAGATCCTTTGGCATCAGTGACTACAATCAGACCGCCCGCACCTACGACAACCTTGCCAGAGCGTGTCATGTATTGCTCCACGCGCCGGATCACAGGTGCAAGGGAGCCTTCCTTGTCGGCCTGCATTTCCAAGGTGGTGCTTGAGGTGCTATTGAAACCGTTGGACGAAGATTCTCCATCGACAGATCCGTCAATTCCAATGGCGAGTTTGGCAGAAGGACTGATATCAACACCGCGCACCTCGAACGATCGAGTCTCGGTTCTGTAGAACACCAGAGCGCCGATTGCATCATCGTATTTCCAGTAGACACCCAGTTTCAGTGCGATCGCGTCCAGCACCTGAGGAAGGTACTGCTTGCCCTTGGGTAGCTTTACATGGGTCTTGCCTGACTGCTGTAGGGCAACCTCAAGGCCTACGGGGCCGCTGTCGCGCAGAGCAGCATCCAGATCAATGCCTCGCAACTGCATAGGGTCGAAACTTGCTGTGGAGAGCGAAGGGACGGCGAGCGCAGAGTCGTTCTGATCGTTCTTTTCCAAACGCGGCAGGAAGTCTTCCTGAGGAAGCAGGGCATCTGGAGTCACCTTCACGGGAATGCCGGTGGCATCGGTGATTCTTGACGCGAGGGTCACCAGATTGGCATCGCCACTGTAGAGCAGGGTCACGTCAACTTTGCCTTGAAGCACCAGGGGCAGGGTGGCTTCTCGGGCCAGGGGTCTTGCCTTGCCCGCCAGGTAGGGCTTGTCGACAATCTGGGCTGCACGCTTTGCATCCAGTTTCACTTTGGCAGTGAAGTCCTGTATGTGGCTATCGGACTCGGCACTGGTTGTTGTGACCAGGTTGTCGATATCACGTTTGTCCTGATAAGCAGCGCAGCCAGAGAACAATACAGATGCGGCGACAATGAGGGCAATTCTGGTTTTGGACAGCTTGAATTCAATGCTCATCATTGCTCACTCATCTTGTCGCAGGACTGATTGAAATACAGCACTCGCACCACTTTGTTCTGGTAGAAGCAGGGCTGCAGCGGGGTATCGGTGAGCTCGGTAGTGGCCACCAAACCCTGAACGGCTTCTATAAAGCCGCCCTGAAAGATGGCTGTCCCGATGATAGGTACATCAACATTGGGTACCCAGTTTTCATTGGGAAAAGACCAGCCTTCTTCACTCGCCCAGCGAGCAACGGTTTGGCGAATGGTCTGGTTTTCTGGGGTTACTGCCCATCGCGGGAGCGATTTGGAGATGTGAGTCACCAGGTGCTCAGGACTGGCCTTCACGGGATCAGGCGCGGCATTGGCCATGGGGCTCAGAAGAGCGATCAGACAGGCACAAAGCGG
The DNA here is from genome assembly GCF_014842095.1 of Pseudomonas sp. CFBP 13719. Taxonomy (NCBI): domain Bacteria; kingdom Pseudomonadati; phylum Pseudomonadota; class Gammaproteobacteria; order Pseudomonadales; family Pseudomonadaceae; genus Pseudomonas; species Pseudomonas sp. CFBP 13719. The sequence continues at coordinate 116,523 of NZ_JACYVB010000002.1, forward strand.
AAAAAGGGCACTCTTCACCCTGAGATTCGGAATAGTCATGCTGGATCTCTTATTTTTATGGTTGTCGGCGATCCATTACGTGCAGCCATGACCATCCTGGATACATTCTGCCGCCGCTGATGCTATGAGGATATTATGAGGAACCGTTCATCGTGTCAATATATATGGAAATCGACTATTGGGGAGGTGCTGTGAGGCTGAATAAGTCCGTCATCAGTGAGGTAACGGCGGACTGAGCGACTTATGGAGGGGGAAGTATTGCGATTGAGCGCCCGTCATTTCTGGGAAAATGAGAGGCCAGGCTTGCGAATCGAAGCCTGGGTGCATGCCTTGGCGGTTGGGCTCTTTGCTTATGGCGCCACGGACGGGGTATAGGCCAAATGGCTTTCCAAAGCGTCGACCCATACGAATGCGTCACTGTTCAGCAACTGCTCACCATTCCAGCGATAAGCGCAAAGTTTCGTGCCACGGGTGCCCTTGCCAATACTGTAGTCCAAGCAAGCAACAGTGGGGGTCAACAAGCTTGGGCGTCCGGTCATCCAATAGTGGCCAATGAACAGCGGCTTGGCCTGGTCATAGGTCAAGAGGTTCTTGGCAGGTATCGAGGCCTCGGGAAGCTGATGCAAAAGCGAACTCTTGAGCATTCCAGCAGAGCGATAGGTTGTGGCCGTTTCGTCCCACCAGCGTGTTCTGGTTCGATTTCGCTCATTCCCATCAGGGTCGAAGTAGGTCAACCCTGCCGGCAACTCGATCTCCGTGCCTTTAAGCAGGTTCTCGATGATGAAGTAGGGCTCGGTGTCCTTGCGGCTCATCGGCACCCAGGATTGGGGGAGTATGACGTTGTTGGCATCCAGGTATTGCCGGGATTGTTCAATGAAAGGGCCATGCCAGCAGGCGTGAATAGCTCTGAATTCAGGTGTCTCAACAAACACAGGCAGTGTTTTGAACCAAGAAACAGTTTCGCGGTGTAGCGCGCTGCCTTCACCCACTTGATCAAGAAAGGCGCGGTGCTGATGGCGATTTTTCTCTGTGTGAGGACGAAGGTATTCACCAGGGCTTTCTGGGTCTGGTGTCGCCCAAGCGCATCCGTTGTATTCATGGTTGCCAAGTACGACTTCTGCGTGGCCACCCTCAACCATAAGCCTGACGATCTCCAGGGTCTGAACTTGTTGGGGGCCTCGGTCGATTAGGTCACCGATGAAGAAAGCCTTTCGCTGCGGGTGGCTATAAACTCCAGAGTGCTTTGAATATCCCATAAGCACCAGTAGAGCTTCCAGGCGCTCGCTTTGTCCGTGGACGTCCCCAATAAAATCGTACATTCAATTTATCTCCTTTTTTCCATTATGAGCCGGGCCACTGTCTTTTTCCAGGTCAATGGGAGAAGGCCTCAGCCTAAGAATGATACGAGCAGGTTGGGATCATCTCACCACTTACGCAGGCTTGGGCGAAGCGGCCAAGGCTTTCAGGGCATTGAACTGGGTCACGTATTCAGCACCTTTGTCGGCGTTTATTCGAGTGAGGCTTGCGTATTCGCCGCTGCTGCCCAAGAGTTCAAACCAGCGGCCATCAGCATCACTGCAAATCACCTTATCGCCAACGGTGGATTCATCAAAGTCCTCAATGACCACTCTCTCGTTGAAGTGCAGGATGAGAGATTGCCCGTGAATAGTGTCGGGCGTAAGGTGGTCGCCCTGCACCGCTTTAAACACATGAAATTCTAGGAAGTCTTTCCAGCCCGCAATTGCCTGATCACTTTTCTCGACAACCCTTTGAGCGTGCTGTCTTTTGCGAACAAGCTTTCGCTGAGCTCGCTTGATGGAGCGCTCTTGAAAGTAGGATTTAAGCTTTTGACCCAAGGTTCGGGTGAAGTGTTTTTCTACGATTAACGTCATTATCTATCTCCCATTTCAGCTGTGGCAGCCGTCTCCTGCGGTCTTAGCAGGAGAGGATGAATGATCGACCTGGCGGTCATCTTGCCGGACAAGATATCAATACATTGCCAAAACGTCAATTTATGCATTTTGAGATGCTGGTTGGGCTCAAACAGGCGTTGAATCTGCAGCCTTGAAGGCAGCTCTCTCTCGATTAGTCAGCGAACGTACATTGTGAGGGTCGAATTTGAGCAGCGTCACCAGTTTTGGTGCCGTTTCACCGTGCATGTTCCTGGCAAGCTGACGCTCGGCATCATCGTCCAAGCGGAAGGCTCGACGGTAAGCTGAAAAAGCATCCCTGACAGCTTCCTGCAACTCCTTTTGGTGAGCAGGTTCCATGTGCTGCGAACGATCGAGGACACTGACCAAAAGAGAGCCGAAATTCTTTTGCGCTGGCGCAAGCTCGCCCTGATCAAGCACCTTCCCGATGATTTTGATTGCTGCCACAGGTACTGCCTGGATAGGGGCGAGGTGCACTACTTCATGAGCGCTTCGCATCAGCATATCCAGGGAGACCTGGACGCTTGCGTTGAGGCTGGATACTGCCGGGCCAGACTGAATGTTAGCAGGCTGAAGCAGCTCAGGATTGTTTACCAGATGGGCCAATGCTACCAAGGGCGAGGAGATCCCTTGTTCAAGCACATCGCCATGGGAGACTTCCTTGGCAATGAGCTCATTGAGCATATGATTCAAGCTGGGGTAGTAGGACGGCTGGTTAAGCGCGTTATCCAGATACTGGGCAAACGGTTTGAAGTTGTCGTCAAATTGCATTTTCATGGTTTTTCCTTTGGTATGCGGGTGCGTGATGCAGCCCAGTAATCGCTCAAGCCTACAAACCCAAGTCTGCGGCAAAGGTTTTTTCAGTGACGCGGTCAACGGCCACCTGGCCCCAGGCCTTTCGGATGGCATTCAGAATTGGTTGACTGACTTTATTTACGGTAAGGGAGTCCATCCAAAAGGGGTGCGCATCCATCCCAATCAGGTTGGCCTCTTTAGGATCCTTATTCCAAAGGAATCCGATCGCAAAAACCCTATCCTTTCCTTGTTGAACCTCCACCCATCTGAGGTGGCAGTTGGTGTGGAACTCTTGCTCTACCATCCAGTCCAGCGTTCGTTGACCCAGCGCATGGATCTCAGACAGCGCGTGGTCAAGGCTGTCTGTGTAGTATGCACCTCTTACTGGCAAAACGATGTACAGGTCTTCACCAGTTTGCTCGTCATACTCGTCACAGTCTTCCAATACGGTAACAAAAACTTTGTAGCGCGGCGGATGGCTCAGGGCGATGGACTCATCGAATGTAGGGGGTCTGCTGAGCTCATGATACTCAGGCAATTCCTCGGCAGAAATGAACGCCCACAGTGATTTGAGCTGATCCCAGGCCTTTTCATCTGCGCTGAGGTCTTCGATCATGCTTTGCAGTGCGGCAGTCTGCTTCAACGTCAGGGGCTCCTTGCTGGAGCAGGCAGACCATAATCTGGCTTTCAGCTCTGTTAGACTCATTTCCGCAGCCAGAGCATCCCCCCCAATCAGCACACCTAACCTGGCTAGTTGTGAATCTTTGAGATCAATTTCCTCGAATTCATTGTTAACCAGCCGGCTTACGGCAACATTGGAAACGGCAGCAAAATGATCCTGCAGCTTGAACAATGTGCTCAGCATCCAGGCCTGTAGATCCCTGGGAGTGGGAGGGGTATAGATCTTCATACGCCATAATCGCTTATTGGGGCAGCGTAAGGAGGCGCATGCCCAGAAAAGTCATGTATAACAGTAGCCTACCAGTGGCAGCACCCTGTGGCCTAGTGCTTGAAGTAGCCAGATGAATTTTCGGCCTTCTTTCTGGTGCGCAGGCATAGTCATTGATCGGTACCAATGAACAATTGATGGCCAAAGCAGTCCTGTACTGCTCCAAATTCATCACCTTCTGTCTGACCTCAAATATTTACTGCGTAGAGCTTTTGGCAGCGGGATATCTATAGACCCTACTGCTCATTCGAAAATCCTGCAGGCCCCGAGAATACGGGCTTGTAGGGAATATTCTCTCCCGGATATCGGAATTAACCTACAGCCTCTTCAGACCCAGCCATGCTCAGCTTGTGCTTAAGTAGGTGAAAAAGGGAGAAAGCCATGAAAATTCTGCGAACAAATGTTGAGGCCAAGGCCTGGCTGCGCCTTATGGGGATTTCGGTTATTGAGTTCAGCCGAAAAAATAATTTGGATGCACCCACGGTTTACCAGGTGCTGGCAGGCAGAAAGAAAGGGTACCGGGGCAAAGCCCATCACGCAGCAGTGGCTTTGGGCATGAAGCCTCGGATTGCGATGGATGTTCCTGGATATCTGCACGCGCAAGAAGCTCTAGCAGATTGAATCAGATGGACATACGAGCCTGCCTGATTTATCAGCCAGAAAAGGCCGGCCCCTTGTCATTGTCTCTCTCCATCAGCAAGAAGGCTGCATTGGCGGACAAGGGCTGAAGGGAAGGGGGGAGTCGCTCAATTCCCAGCATGGCTGGGACTTTCAAGTGGACAGAAAAAAACTGCACTTGTTTTTTGGTTTGCCCCTGAATTTCCCAAAGCGAAAAGCAGCGCTCAAGATCGAATAGGCGATCCCCTGGTGACAATGCCCCCAACAACGGCTGTTCGACCGTTTTGAAAGCATCATCTAAGACCATTAGCACCGCAAGCGTATGGCCTTGACGTAGTCCGACTATGTGGCTTGAAATGATGGGTCTTGCCAATTGATGGTATCGTAAATCCGTTGGGCAGTGGCTTTGCCGATCCGTGGAACCTTGGCCAATTCCTCGGGGGTTGCATTCATCACTGCTCGAATCGATCCAAAGTGGGCTAGAAGATTTCCAGAGCCGATTGCGGCAACAGCAGGTAAACCCTCAAGGATGTACTTGGCGCTCTTATCTGTCAGCTCCGGCTTTTTGACTCGGAGCGGCACAGCCTTCATGTCCACCTGGGCGTTTTTAGCCATGAAATAGATAATTTCAGCAGTTGCCTCCGGGGACGTAGAGGGGATAAGCGAAACCCCATTGGCATGGATCCAGGCCATAGCACCACCCAAAGACGCTTTGGAGAACTTTGATCGTGTTGAGAAAATGTCTCCCTCAAGGATGACTACCGGCTTGGTGTAGTTGAGTTTCATGTTGAAGATTTGGCCGTGAAACCGACCATCATCCAGAGAGTGGATAAAGTCCACCGCCGTTTTGCGCTCAATGATGATGCCGCCACCGACGGAAAAATCTCCGACCGCAAGTTGAATGTCGATGACATTGGCATCTGCTCTCTTCTTGAGCATGTCGACAATGCCTGAGCGTTGCTCTCTGCTGTCTGCATGAATCTCGATCATCGTCATTTCAGTGTCCGCGCCAGTTCTTTTGAGGTCTGCATTTTTAACAGCTGCCGAAACCTTTTGGAAGCCAGAAGCTGTTTTTTTTGCGTTTTTCCTTTGATGGAATCGGGGCGAGAACCCAATGCTGACTGGCTTTTTAGCGCCTTGGTTTACGTTTTTCAATATGGCCTATTTTATGCTTTTGCTGAAATTGATTCAATTGTCGGTAAAACATCAGGAGATAAGGCGCAAAAAGTCGATTTCGGGGTGTTTATTGGCCCTCGACCTTATCTTTCGTGTTCCTCAAATGTAAACCAAAAATGCCTCTGCCGCTCCCTAATGGATTAAACCCGGCTGTTAGGCCTTAGGAAGATTTCTCCCATCTGATGGCGAATCTCAATGCTTGTGGGTGTCCATCATTCGGTTCCAGGCGGTGCCAGTTGATGATGATCACACATTACCATGGGCAAAAAGCCCATTGACCCAGATTAGGCTGGTACGAATAATGGGTAAATTGATTGTGCTATGGGGTACTTTATGATGACCAGAATACTGCTCGCCCTTATTGCAGGCATGCTGCCGGTCGCCTCATACGCGAGTCCGGACAATGTCATCCGCATCCGCGCCCCTATTGCACAGAGCACTGCCAATTACTGGGCATCTGACCCGGTTTATGGCGATTGGGCTGACAGTGGTGCTGCAAGCTGCTTAAAAATGACGCCTGATCTTGCCGTTGTCAGAATAGGTACGACCATCACCCAGGTGGGGGCGAGCTGCAGCCAGCCTCAATCTCGGCTTGTTGAGCCAAGAGAGCTTAACAGCAAGACACACGAATACCGATCTTTGGGTGATTCCTACACTGAGGATCGAATCCTGCCAATGGCCAGCACGACTAACCGGGGTGTAGGTACCTCAACTGACACATTTACCACCTTTAATCGGAGTTATTCTGTCAGCCAAAATATTCATGCCTACACTGGCGCAGTAGCGGGGAACCTTCAGTACTTTAAAGATGGCTCACACCCGGCCTGGGCCATGTACCAAATGGATATGCGGTCTGGCAACCCGGCTTACTACTTTTGAATGCAAATCGACAACGCAAAAGCCGTAACCTCAAATGCTGGCCTGGCTGCATATTTAAGCAGCATCATTGGAAGCTTCTCCATCGCCGGCAAACCAATCAATAGCGCATCTGCTGGCGCATTTTGGAGCGGCCCAAACCTGCAAGCATACTGGCCTCTTACCTCAGAGCAATTCAATGCCCTAGGCGGGGACAACCGTACCGCAAAAGGAACGTTCACGGTGCAGTACACAGCTCCATAGCGGATTCTTGCCTATGCTTAAGTGTCGACGGTTTCATCCATACTCACCATCACCTATGAGCGAATGCGTAGGGCATTACTGGGAGACCAGCATAAGGCTTACCCCGCAGGGGTGATGATCATTGGGTAGGCAGCTTTATGTTCAATTATGAATAGTCTATAATTATTGGAAATCCATAATTTGGAACAATCATGGCCATTTACCACCGTCAGGAGCTTGCCCAACGCATGGCCCAGCAGCTCCTTAGCCCCGGAATTTTAGACGAGGGCCTGCGCTCAGGCCTATTCATTTCTGGACTCAGGAGAACCGGCAAGACGACATTTTTGATTGCTGATCTTGTTCCCGCTCTTGAAGAGAAAGGGGCCATCGTGATCTATGTCGACTTGTGGTCTGACACGCTTACCTCGCCCTCGGCTTTGCTTCATCAGGCCATCGGCGAGAAGCTTGCCGAGCTTGAAACGCCTGCATCTGGAATCCTTGAGCGATTGACCAAGATCAATGGCTTGGATCTAGGAGGGTTTGGATTCAAATTCGGCTTCAAGCTCCAGGATCTTGGGAGGGAAGGCGGCGTGACACTAGCCCAAGCGCTGAGAGAAGTCGTTGATAAGGCCAAGACCGATCTGGTGCTGATTGTCGATGAGGTTCAACAGGCGACAGCCTCCGACGATGGCCACAACATGATGCTTGCTCTGAAGGCGGCGCGGGACTCGATTAATCCTCGCCCTGGTACAGCAGGTCATTTGATTTTCATTGGAACAGGCTCGCATCGAGCACAACTCAGTGAGATGACAGCCAAGCGCAATCAGGCTTTTGCTGGAGCAACATCAATCAGCTATCCAGTTCTGGATGAGGGCTATGTCAACTTCCTCATGGGGCTCTATGGTGCTGAGGTGGATGCTCAAAGGCTTCCTAGTGGGGAGGTGGCTATGCAGGCCTTCAGAGCTTTGGGAAATCGACCAGAAGAGCTCAAGAGAGCGCTAGGGCAGGTTGTCCGGCAGGGAGGTGATCCCAACATAGTCATGCCGATCGTGGCCCAGACCTTGCGCTCAACGGTAGCCGACGGTGAAATCCTGAAAGTCGAGAAATTAGGCAGCCTGGCCGTAGAAATTTTCGGTCGAATCGCTGGTTCCGATACCCCGGTCAGTCGATTGTTTTCCGTAGAAGCTGCAGGCGATTACACCAAGGCGATTGGCCGGGATGTAAGGGTTGAAGAGATTCAGCCTGTCATTAATGCCCTGCTGACTGAAAATCTCATTATGAGGGTAGGACACGGCTCCTACACCCTGTCTGACCCCTATGTTGGAGAGATGTGGAAGGAGAATCTGGCGCTGTTGGGCCGGGCGAAGTGATGCGTCCACAATTCGATGCTGAGAAACATGCGCTCACCCTCACATCCAGAAGCGGGTTTGGTCTGGCGCAAAAAATAAGCTAATTAGGCATAAGGGAGAAGGTAAAATGACCGATTTGAATCAAGGTGCGCTGCCAGGTGCAGAGCTGGACTTCACGGTTCAGAAGAAAGAGGATGACAAGAAGATTGTCAGGATTTATGCCGATACTCGTGAGGCGAGGTCTGGCGTGATCAAAGAGCTTCAAGCGATGGCCAATGTTCACGTCACCGTCGTCGAGCTTCCTTGCGGTGACTACATCTTGAGCCCGGAGGTTGCTGTGGAACGGAAGTCAGCTGTCGACTTCGTCAATTCAGTCATGAGTGGGCACATCTTTGAGCAGGTTGCTCGAATGAAGATCGATTACGTTCGACCAATGGTTTTGATTGAGGGCGACCCTATCCGCACCCGCTCCGCCATCAAGCCAGAAGCAGTGGCGGGGGCTATGTCTAGCCTGATGACAGTGCAGATGATATCACTTGTATCAGTCGCTGACGTGACCGAAACAGCTATAATGATTGCTACCATGGCTCGCCACCTCCAGCACGGCCTGGGCTACGAGATCAACTTACATCCGAAGAAGCCTAAGCCAACGCAGGATGCCAAGAACTATGTGATTTCCAGCCTTCCTGGGCTGGGGACAAGTACGTCGGCCAAGCTGCTGGCCCACTTCGGCACAATCTATGGGGTGGTCACAGCATCACAGGATCAAATCATGGGCGTGAAGGGAATTGGGCCAAAAACCGCATCTAGGATCTATGACCTGATTCACCATCATTGATTTTGAATAAAAATATTTTTCTAGATAATTTATATCAACTGTTTTAATGGAGATAAGATAATGCCAGCAGATACTAAAACCCAGGAAATGGTGGACAAGATATACGCTGATTACGGCGATCTCATCGTTGGCAACGAAGATCATATGTCTATTGTCTTCTCCCTGCTGAGTTTGAAAGTATTAAACTCAAGCAACAAACCGGATATCTCAGCAAATAACAAAAAATTAATCTTAGAAAATTACCCATCAGCAACCCTTGAGGATATAAAGTCTAGAGGCCTTGACGAGAAGGGTCTTTCGACGCTTTTGATTGTTTTAAATCAGGTGTTGTCTATAGCTATAGATTATTCTCCACTTACAAATGCAAAGGCAGATCAGGATAAAGACCTTTCAACTGGTCAACAGTCTCGTGCGCAAGAAATTGCAACCAATGCACATGCTTCAATAAAAGAACTTGGCTATTCGTCATTTGGATCTGCAACAACTATGGTTTATTCGGGACTTATGATGGCTACCATTGATGGAGTTTCACAATTCCATCTTTATAGAACGATTATAGAGGCAATGGCTCAAATACCAAAATTTCACCAGGAGCTTACGCCGCGCAAAGCACCCTCGGATTCTGAAATGATCAATGTATTGTGCAAACAAATGGGGATATCAAAGGCGACCGCAAAAAAATATTTGGCCAGCTTCAAGCAGTCTATCGAAAAATGAGTTATTAAAACCTATTTTTCTGTACGGTTTTTAAAACTTGAACGAGACTGTCAAAGCCGATTTTCAATCGGCTTTGAAACCAAACGAAATGCAGCCGGCATTCTTTATGTCATTGTTATGTTGGGTGAATCAAGAAAGGATATTCGCAATATACTAAATTTTATATAGGCAATCTGATGAGAAATCAGCATCCCGTTTAACCGCATGCTTTAAAACGCAGCGGTCAGCCCCAGAAGTTGTAATTACTCGGCCTTTTTCGTCAATAACAGACGATCTTCATGATCGTAAGCCCTCTGTTACTGAAGCGCACTGTTGTTTAAAGCAACATGCGCTGCCCTGCACTGGCTGACGTCCAGCTCGAACTGGGCGCGGGTGATGCCCACGTAGAAAATCCTCGCTTCTTCTTCACTGTACGGGATCTTCGACTTTTCCGAGTCGGTAGGTGGAAATGCAAAATCATCTGCTAGACGCACGGTAGGAAATTCTAGTCCCTTAGCCTTGTGAACGGTCGAAATGGTCAGGTCAGCTTCTTCTTGCTTGACGTTGTGCACTGCTTTCAGAGCGGAGAGAAGATGCTGAGCTGGCCAGAGAAGGATCAATCTGACGAGGGTGGCAAGCTCTGCCCCTACCTCGGTTTCGGAATATTCGACAAGCTCATTCCAATCTCGGAACATCTGAAACTCAGGTAACCGGGGACGTCTCCCTTCCATCAGGCTGACGCAAGCTTCGACTTCATTGATCATTGTCGAGACATCACCCGCCATATGAACCCTTTTTTTCAGCTTGAGTGCTTCCATGAGCTCAGTCATGGCGCCCCTATTTCCCCGGCATAAGATGGCCTTTGGGTTGTCGATCACGCAGATCCTGGAGTCAACCATGGGAGAGCCAACGATTTTGAAGCTTTTCTCGCCCAGAAAATTGTGCAACACCTTGTTGGCCATCTCAGCAATGGGTTGGCCGTATCTGAATGAGCGGGTGAGGGTGCTTGTGTGTTTCGTTTCGATGGTGTCCATTGCATTGACCGCTCCGCGCCAAGCGTAGATCTGCTGCCGGCGATCTCCCACCCATATAACCTGGCATGGTTGCTCGTTGATCACCCTGAGGGTCACACCTGAAGTATCTTGCGCTTCGTCCAGGAGAATGAAGTCACAGGCGAGCACAGGCTCGGTCAGAGCCCAGATCTTCAAATAAACGTCTGGCCATATTGGCAAAGTGCCTTTGACGTCTCTAAGCAGCTCCCAGAGCCTCACGGCGTAGGGCCCAAGGTGACTGACGATAGGCTGGGCAGCGACATAGGCTTGTTGCTTGTCGCCTTGCTTTGTCATGAGGTTAATCAGCTTCCAGGGCGCTGACTTGGTTGTCAGATGCGCCTCATCACTCTGGGTGTAATTCACAACCCATTGGCGGATCGCATTTGCCTGTGCCCATTTAGAAATTCCCGCCCAGTCATTCAGCAGCAGGGCGTCGATTATCATCTGGCTTGATATCGTTTTTTTCTGCAGCCTGTGCTTGAACATGTAGCCAGCCCCCTCAAAAGCGACCGAATGCGTTGTGCGACAGGATGTCCCCTTGTTGAATTTGGAGGTGGCCTCTTTGATGATTGCCTGGTTGAAAGCCAGGTAAAGGCCTTTGCGCCTTCCCATGTTCTGACTTATAGCAGTTAGACCGCTAGTCTTTCCCGCGCCAGCCCCGGCTTCGATCTTGAGGCTTGCGCCTGTCACGGCAAGCTCCAGGCTATGCTGCTGCTCATCGGTCAAGGGATGGATGCCCAAGCGGAAATTGTTGGGATTTGATTGCAAAGGCGGAGCGATGCAATTGTTGAGGCTCAGCATGCTGTCAGGGATGCTAGATCCAGGCGGTTCGTTCAGGATGGGCTTTACAGGCAAGGTCACCACATTGGGGCTGCTCGCATGTGCTTTGGTTGGCTGAAGATCGCTATCAAGACCTAGCTGGGTGATCAGAGATTTCCCTGTGGCTTTATGGTGAATTTTTTCAGCTTTCTTGACGACGTCATGGAGGCGAGCGTTCTCAAGGGCAAGCTTTCTGATCAATTCAACGGGGTCGTTTGCCATCTCATCATCCACAAGCAGGGCCTTGATTTTCGCTGATGATAGTCCTCAAGACGCAAGACGCCAACTGGCTCATAATAAAGTCCATGGAGAAGCTGAAGGATATATACTCAGCTAATGCCTGCATCCCGCAGGCACCCTAGAAGGAAATCCTTAGCAATTAGACTTTTTTAGGGTCACTCGGCATCGCCCCACATATATTTAAATGCCGTTTTTATACCAATTTTGAAATCATAAATGTTAAAGAATAAATTCTTGACATTTGGGTGAGACCGAAGACTGTTGAGTCTTTCTTGAATTTTTAATGAATCGCTAATTCTTTCATCAGTAACTGCGCCTGAAAGTGAAGAGTCACGGAGGTACTGAAGGGGGTTTATGGTTGAAGCAACATGAAAATTGCGCTTGTATTTTGACTTCAAACGCGTCAGACATTCGCTTACAAGCTCCATGCCAAGCCCAGGCGTGGAAGTTGGATTTCTTTCGAATATTGCCAGGGTGACTATATTCCCATCACAGAAAAGTCTTTCCATGTTGATATCTTGTTTGTCAATGTGCTCACCATATTCACTCATTATTTCGTTCTGAAGCTGAACTAAGACATAATCAAGTATGTCTACATCTTGATCGCCGACTGAATCAGCAGCAGAAATTAGCTCGCCACCACTAGACGGCTTCTTAGCTGGGCCAGATATATAGGAGCCTTGTGCATACGCAATAATGTCACCCGAATCTGATTGGATCTGACCAGTCCAAGAGTGACTTCTGAAGCTAGATGGTTCACAGTCATCACTGAACGATTGAAAAACAAAATTGTGCCCCCCAAGCTTATAATAGTCTTTCGCGGGAGTTTTGCTAGGGTTTATGGCCCGCGTATTTCTATAAAATCCGTTATCGCCTCGCTCACAAGTGAAGAGGCTTAGTGCTTTCCTTGGTAAAATTACTGTGTTTAAGAAATTCCTCATATGAGAACCTAGATTGGGGAACCCCTTTTCATTTCTTGAGAGTTCATTTGCGTCATTTGGGCTAAATCCTGTGCCTTTGAACGAACTAATCACTTCAGCCCAAGATTGGCCTAACATATATTCTATAGTTTGGATCAAGGCGTCCTGAAATAAATTGTCAATGATCTCTGGATCAATGAAGTCCTTGATTTCGGATTTTTTTATTTGTTCAATGGTAACCCAGCCCCCCATTGAGGCTGCTATGGTAGCTGCAGAAGCAGTACTTTTTTCCAAGGTTTGAAAGTTGTAGTGTTGAAACGAGTTATTGCACCAATAAGAATCAAAAATATCCTCGAAGTTGGCAAGCACTTTCTCTGAAAGAAGGCAAGTCGTAGATCCATATTTCCACCTGCTTACAAGATGATTTGGCCAACTTTTAAAAAATTCGAAAGCTACTTTGTTTTTGTCTGACAAATCGAAAGCATTCTCAAGAGAATGGATTGTCCTAAAGGACTCTCCAAAAATAACCTTCCTTAGATTTGAGGTTGGATCCCACATCAAATAACCGCCATCATCTAGAAAACACTCTGGGAAAGCTTCGGTTGCGGATTCAATAGCCTCGGCGTAATTTAAATAGCCAAGGGTAATTGCCACATTCTCCCTAGACTCTTCAAATGAAATTGTTTGGTCACAGACCCAATTTTCTTTAACAAAATTGCACAGGCAATCAAATCGCCCAGATGTAAAGTCTGAGGTGGATAGTGGCAAGTTCTTCAATAAGCGCATTGTGGAATTCCTTTAACTCGTGTGAACTGCTTTCCGCCGTTAATCGAAGCCCATATTCTGTTCCAAGCTGTTAAATTTGTCATTACCATCTTACCGGTCTTCAATGCTTAAATTCTTATTTGAACGGTGACGTTCTTCATCCAAGCTGTTGTAATACGTATCGGTTGTGGTAGCCAGGCTCTCATGACGCAGATCCGCCTGAAGATCTTTGTGCTCACGCACCTTGGCGTCGAAGGTTGCCGAGGTGTGCCGGAGCCAATGAAGCGATGCTGAGCGCAAGCTGTCGACCTCTTCCTCTGAACGACCATCGTCTCGCATCCGTTGAAATGCTTTGTCGAAGACCTCTTGCACCAGGGTTCGAATGTGCCCCTCAGACAAGCCTGGTCGCCCTCTCAGCGAAGAAATCAAGGGGGCCTGATCATCAGGGGAGGGTGCAGCGGTCATTCCGAGGAAGCGCCTGTACCGCGACATCCAGACCGTCATGTATTCATCTTTGACGCTGATCTTGGCAGCTTTGTTGCCCTTACCAATGACGTAGAACCACCAGTTGCCATTCGAGTCTTTCTGGAAGTCGCGCATCATTGGCTCCCAGTTGTCGCGGCCAACAAGATCAGAAACACGAAGGTACATTGAAAATATCGTGGCCAAGATGAAAAGGGTGCGTTCGTGGTTGTCAGGATCTTCATCAGCCATTAGCTTGGCCGTGTCTAGGACAAAGCTCCACTGGAGTGGCGTCAATGACTTGGCCTTAACGTGGCTGGTGCTGCGCTGCTTGTATTTGGACTTTTGCTTGATCGCCCGGATCGGGTTTGCTTGATTTGTAAGGCCTTCATCAGTAGCAAATTGGAAGAAACTGCCGCAAACGGCGAAGACTTGGCCAATGGAGTCCTGAGCCATTTTGTATGGCGTAGCCTCAATCTCTCTGTTTTCTTCTTTAGCGATTTTGATAGCGCGTTTTGGCGTAGTGAAGAAGAAAGGACGCCACTCAGGATTCATGGAAAAAGTGTCTGTTTCCTTGGCTTTGCGGCCACCAACACGCTGAAATCGTGCCTTAACAACGGGGCCGATCCATTCAGGTGCTGGCTTGATGCAGAATTCCATGAAGCGCTCGCCATCTTGACGGGTCATTTCAAGCAGTGGCTTCTTGCAGACTATAAGCGACCACAGGAGCAAACGCTCGACGTGCGTACGGTAGGAATTGAACGTGGCAGTGTTGCCTTCGTAGGATCTCAGAAACGCACGGACTGCCTTGTAGCCATCGATGGCTTCGAGATCTAGAGGAAACGATTCCAAGAAGTTGATTACGACTGGTTGTTCACAAGACAGGTTGTTGTGGTTCAGCTCTAAAAATCTGTCGTGTGATTCGAACAATGGCAGCGGAATTATGGCCATGGAGATTCCAAATCTGGGTGATGTCAGAGGCTTGCGCATTCTAGCTCAAATGAAGCTACGTGTCAAATACGGTTCTACCCATTATCGAATATTACACGCGTGCTGATGTCGATGCGCCACTCATTTTTCCACTTGACCGGCAATCGAGCTTTAACTGGAAAGCCACAAGCCCCGCAATTCTTGAGCCGCACCACCCTCTTAGAGAAACAAGTGGAATCACTCCCGGTTTTTCCAGTCATTTCCTATTGACCTACGTCTTAACGACCGCTACGCCCATGGACTTCAGCGCTTCACTCGTAAGAGGTGGGATGGCTAGTGGTACGGTTTGGGAGCAAAGGCTCTAGGAAGTTTCGAGGACATCCTGAGCGCTACAGTGAGCCACACAGGGTTTCCGATGGTGTGAGACATATAGAGAGGTGCTTTGCTCAGTTCGAACGTTGAAAGCCCTCGCAGAGCCTCCAGAATTCGTTGAGTTAGCGTTATGGCTCCATGACGCTGTTTATGACATCAAGGCTAGTGACAATGAAGCTATGGGTGCAGATATGTCCAGGCGCCTTTTACAGGAAGCCGGTGCCCCAGGCCCTGTGGATGTCATCACCGGCATGATCATGTCGACCACACCCCACGACGTACCAACAGTGGGTGATGCAGCTCTGGTCTCAGATATAGATCTTTCAATACTCGGCATAGATCAGGATAAATACGACTCCTACACGGATGAGGTTAGGCATGAGTATTCGTGGGTGCTGGAGGCGGATTTCCGATTGGGAAGATTGAAAGTACTGAATTCAATTTTTCCGGAGGCACCCCATTCCATCACAAGGCTTGTGTCGATTTCTGGGTAGTGAGGGCCAAGCAGAATTTTGGCAGGGAGCTGAAAAGCCTGCGTGCAGGCAAGCGTAAATCCTCGCAACCAATTGATTTAACTCAACTAAATAGTCATTTAATGGAGTTATTAATTTTCTAATTCGGAAAGACAGTTTGTGGCTTTTTTATAATGTGTATGCGTCATCCAGCTCCTTCTTTAACTTGCGTGTTAGATTCGAGTCAATCTTCCTGCACCATGACTCGTCGAAGACATTCCCCTCATCGTCAATGAGGGTGTTGACAAGTCCCAGGTCGCGCATGTGCAA
Organism: Pseudomonas sp. CFBP 13719; assembly: GCF_014842095.1. Taxonomy (NCBI): domain Bacteria; kingdom Pseudomonadati; phylum Pseudomonadota; class Gammaproteobacteria; order Pseudomonadales; family Pseudomonadaceae; genus Pseudomonas; species Pseudomonas sp. CFBP 13719. The sequence continues at coordinate 132,315 of NZ_JACYVB010000002.1, forward strand.
CCAGTAGGCCACGTGGCCATCAATCTCCGCACCTTCTTCTGGAGGCATGCCCATGTTGAACGCCGTTATATTGCACGCACCTTGATCCCTAAGCCATCTCAAAGCTTCCTTGGTGTGTCCAAGGCCCTTCATTGACGAGCTCCATTCGTAAATGACGGCTTGGTCAGCAACAAGATCTATGATTCCGCTTACCCTGCCATCCTGGTACCTCAATAAGCCGTCATGAGGCTCTAATGCAGGGTCGAAAGGCACAATCTGAAGTCTCATTTGAAATTGTCCATGCCCGCGAGGAGGAGCTCTCTCGCCCCAGAAAGAAAAGCAACAAGGTTGGTGCGCAGCGAAGACACGCACTTTGGCAGCATCGGGGTAATGGGATCTTCCACACCATCATTCAAGATCACATAATCCACAGTCCACACCTACCCTTTTCTTTCAGCGTATGCTTTCAGATGCTAAGTCATCAACCAGCCCCAAATCAAATAAGAGAAGGAAGGTTCTTTAGGCTCCTTGCTTCTTGCTCCAATTGAGCCTGCTTTTTTCAGCGAGCCCCGCGTCATTTCTGAAATACTATCATTTCGTGATATCGACAAGCGCAGGATCGCCGAAGCCCAATATCAGGGCCAGAGCAGACGGCTGCCTTAGCAGATCAAGATCGATCCCCAGGGCTTGCTCCGGGGTTTCGCCTTCGCGCTGGTTCATCCTCAAAGGCTCTCGCTTTAGATAACGATTAAACTCTTCTGTGCATTGGGCATGATTTTTCGCCCCCGATCCATACACCTGTACGCTGTTGGCAGCCATGGATTTCAGTTCATCCGGGCAATTTGCTGACTGACCAAAAAGGCTTTTAATCTCGTCATCTTGGGAGCTTTCGCGGGTCACTCTGCAGGTTGCGATACGCAATGCCCGGCACTGAGACACGATGACACTGAATCCCTTCGATAATGGATAATCCATTTCGATGAACATCAGCAATCGAACGCCCTTGGCTTTGCGCCTTTGTAGTTCCAGGCGGCATGCTGCTTCATCGATAGGGGCGCCTAGGGCTGGCGCAAGTTTCGATCGCAAGGCAGTCTCGGCTACCCTGTAGCGGGCTGCCAAAATGTCGTAAGCTAGGCTGTCATCCTCCACCACTACCCAAAGCGCCTTTGGATTTTCGAGGTCGATGATCTCCGAGATTTCCTCCATGCGTTCAAAATGAACAGCCTGGTACGAGGCTCCCTGCTCTGCCAGTTGGCGGATTACGTCAGGCGCTCTGGATTTCTTGACGAAAATATATCCCCCATTTCTGAGGTCATCCTTCATGGCCCTGAGGTACGATCCAACCATATTCTGGCTTTGAAGCTCGTTCACTGGCCTGAGCCAGAATGACGTTGGCTTGTGCCGAGATAGAATGTCTTCGGAAAGGCCAATTGGCTTAGGTTTGAAGGCGCGCTTTGCCTTAATGATCAATTGGGCAATGGACATCAGATGCTCTCTTATTTTTATGGAAAATTCATGGTTTAAGACCTAAAAGGTCTGTAATTCCACCATGTTAATTCTCAGTGCACGAAGCGTCAATTTATAGCTAAACCGAAATTTATGGTGGCCTGGCTCTCGCCCCATCGTGATAAAATCATGAAAAAGGAAGGGATCATGATCGAAGCTACCCTTGGTTGGCCAAAAGAAACATACGAACACTACAGCTCAGGTAATTGCATGCACCTCGCCGCAGCTCTCCACCGAAAGCTCGGGTGGGAGATTCAGCTGACCTTGCACCCTGCCGAAGGTCAATACCTCCCGTATGTCGAACATGCATGGGTGGTTGATCCTGGTGGCACCTACTGCTTGTGTGCAGATGGGCTTTATCCCATTAATCGAAATGGCTTCATAGGCGCTTCGAGTCCATTGCATACCCAGCTTTCAGAGCAAGACCTCAAAGCCATGACACTCCTTGGGGCTCATCGCCCTTTTACTGACGCCGAGTGGAACGAATCCATTCTCAAGGCAATAGTTACTGTTGAGAGATATTTTCCACTTGAAAGCATTGTCTCGATGCTTGGTTTGGCAGAGATCTCCGGACAGCCTTGCGCAGCTAAAGAATTAACAGCCGCCACCCTACCCGTCCTCTACCACGGCACCTCCCGGCGTCAGTGGCGCAAAAGGCATGGCGAACCATCTTACCTTAACCTTACGTCTTCATTTGAGGATGCCCAAAGGTATGCAGAGGAATGGGCTGAATCAGAATTCGAAGACTATGGAAATTGCCATCCAATGGTCATGCAGATCAATCCCGGCGCCCTTGAAAATCTGCTCAATCGGCCCGGTGTAAAGCTTGAGCCTGATTGGGGCTGGGTTGAGGGGCAGGAGCATGATGCCAAGAAAAATGGCGGCTTTTTCACAGGTGCGGATGCGACCTGGCAGAACAGCCTTGCAAGATGTCACGGCCTTGGAATACAGGGATTTCGGGACAAATTCAAGAAAGCCTTCTGGAATGTGAACGACTCCACGCTTGAGTTGGGTTAAGCGGTAGAGGTGCTGGGTTGGCTGGGGTATTTCTTTTACTGTATGCGTACAAGGAGCCCTACCACCTGCTTCAGGACGTTTGCCCACAAAGCGACTCGCGTGATTATTGCCGCCAAGCCATTCGCGCAATCTGAAGCTAAAACACTGCCATGGAAAGCAATCATATTCCTACGGTAGAATTAGAGATAAGCAAGGCACAATATGGAGTGATCACAGTGGTTACTACTGGAAGGAAAATCAGTAGCAGCACTATCCAATGTCCGGATGGCTCAGTTTTGGCAGTCACCCTATCCGAAGGTCGTTCTCAGAGTTCCGACTGTGAGATCAGGGTGATAGAGTTCGTGGATGAGAACCTTAATCACTACCAGACGTGGTTGGATGAACGTGCCGCCTCTGTCGCTCGGGTTGGAAAAATCCTCTACGCCGCCAAGCATTCTCCCGATTTTCGCGAGTCCTTGAAGGTCGAACAGGTTGAATACCCAGAGTCGCAACGGTTAGTCATGCTACTTGGTCAGTTAGATAAGCCTGGTTTTATCGAGGTGAGCGGCAATCGTGAGCCAGCGACCGCACATCAGGAGGCCGCAACGGTCATCAATTTTCCAGACGGCTTCCCAAAAAACCTGGAAAAGCATGCCCACAAGGCAGGATGGATTTCGGTGCGCAAAGGCGGTGGACATAACCGCATCAAGGTGTGTGCAAATTATGGAAACGCCCACGTCTATAATCTCCGGTTTGAGCAATTTCTTGAGCGAATGCTAACCAATGGCCTCAAGAGACCTGACTACTTTTACCTAGATTTGCCTTCAGCTTCGACAGTTCCCGCGACGTTTGGCGTCAAGCGCCCTAGTACACCCATTGCCCCGGAAGTGGTTAGCAAGGCTGTTGAGGCAGCTATCTGCTACCCGCTGCACCAAGCTCATGATGCATTGAGAAGGCTCAAGGCAGGGCGCGATTCCTGGTCTTCAATGAAGCTCCAGGAGCTTGAGTCACATATTGAGTCTGGCACCCTAGATCTGCTTCAGAAGGCTTTCAAGGTAGAAAAATCAAGACTTACAGCTTATCGATGGCACCTGAGAGGCTTGCCAGCACCTTATGCAATCTTGAAAGCCACTCTGGAAATCGAGCGCGCCCAAGATTATGCCATGATAAACCGGTGATCAAGGCGTCAGGTCGTCAGAGGGGGCTTTCCTCAGCAGCAGTCGGGCCCGCTCAACCACATCAGGCTCTTCGTCGAATACATTGCGATCGCCATCAAAGTTATAGAATCCTGCCCACCATTTGACTGCAAGTCTCGCAACCTCTTGTGTTGAAGAGGTCGGGTTTTTATGGGATGCAGGTACCCCAGAATTATGAATAACCTTCGCCAGGGCTACAAAATCTGGATCATCGTCGAAGACGTTATGTTCGCCACGATCGCCTTTGGTCATGTATATGACGTCCTCCCACCACCGGGAGATATCTTCAATAAATGCTTTGCGAGCCGGGCTCAGTGATGCAAATGACTCCACCTTTGTGCAGGCAGGCGCAGAATTTGACCAGGTATCGAAAAATTCCTTTGAGTAAACGACATCCCCTTGCTCTAGCAGCGATTCAGAATTCTCTCTGGACGTAGGCCCGGTAATGACCATATGTGTTCGTGAGGCTGTGGTGTAGAACCACATGCTAGCCTTTTCGGGAAAGTCGATATCAATCAAGATGTGAACAGGCTCCTCTGAGGCCTTCGCAAGGTCTATTGTCTGGGCCTCCGAGCGGCGCAGTTCGGGAAAATCATGCTCCCTCCATTCCTGCGCCTTTTCCACCGTAGGGAACAGCGGTGTCAGCGCCCAGCCTGGGCTGTCAGCATAGACGAGGTATGCCTCGTGACCATCGCTGTAGATTGCTTTCCCGTAGCGCATTGACATGTCTCACCCGCCCTCTGCGCTTTGAGTAAGCTGGGAAACCCTTCCTCAGCTAGATATTCATGGACTAATGCTGCATCTCTTTGATTGCGATCTTGGCCCGAAACCGCTTTACTGAAGCGCGCTGGATTCTGCGATCACTCCGGAACCGATGTTGACTGTGCAAATTTAGCATGTGCTCATCAGGAAGATCCACCTTCCCAGATAATTCGTCTATGGGAAGCGTTGGTCATGAACGGTAGCCCAGAAGCATTTTTCCCCTGCGCATTCATTGTTAAGTCGAAGGACTCATCGTTCGTCGAAAGCAATATTAGTCTAAATATATGGAATAAACCTGGGGTCTGAGGCATTCTAAGGATCCCTTTTCAAGACCTCGCTCTGAGAAATTTACATGACTACCAAACGAATTCTGATAACCGGAGGTGCCGGCTTTATCGGCTCTCACCTGTCGGACACGCTGCTGGATCAAGGCTACGCAGTCCGCATCCTGGACAACCTTTCAACAGGAAAGCTAGAGAATCTGCGGATGGATCATTCTGGCTTGGAGTTCATGCTTGGCAGCGTGGCGGATGCACAGGTTGTAGCCAAAGCCATTGAGGGTTGCCAAGCGGTGGTGCACTTGGCAGCTGTTGCATCCGTTCAAGCCTCGGTTGATGACCCTGTAGGTACACATCAAGCTAATTTCATCGGCACCCTGAATGTGTGTGAGGCGATGCGTATAGCTGGTTTGAAGCGGATCGTTTTTGCTTCATCCGCCGCTATCTATGGGGATAGCACTTGCGAGGTCATACAGGAGGAGCAGAACAAAGCACCGCTCACTCCCTATGCCAGTGACAAGCTCTCTAGTGAGCATTATCTTGAGTTCTACAAGCGTGCCCATGGGCTCGATCCTGTTATCTTCAGGTTCTTCAATATCTTCGGCCCAAGGCAGGATCCTTCATCGCCCTATTCGGGTGTGATCAGTATTTTCTGTCAGCGAGCCTTGAATGGTCTCCCGATAACTGTGTTCGGCGATGGAAATCAGACTCGTGATTTTTACTACGTGAAAGACCTAGTCCGTGTTTTGTGTCAGGGTCTTGATCTGGAAAACTCACCGCACTTGGCCTTCAACGTAGGCCATTGCAAATCTACTTCCCTGAATATGATATTGACGTCCTTGGCGGAGGTGCTGGACAAAGAGCTTGAGATTCGCTTCGTTGATGCGAGACCTGGCGACATTCGCCACTCCAAAGCAAATAACGATCGCCTTAAGAGTCATTTTGCACTTGGCGCTCAGACGTCGTTGATCGAGGGGCTTACTAATCTGCTTATCCCATAATATTGCAAGCCGTGAATGATTCTGGAGGCAGGTCTTAGGGTTGATCGCAGGTGAGCTCATTTTCAATAATATTGAAAACAATGAGAAGCCTACGATGAAGACCCTGAAAAAGCTTAGCGACCTGCATCCTCGCGGAAAGATTTCCTCATGGTCGGATGTCAATCCATCACTAGGAAAAAAATTCTATTCTCTCGATGGCATTCCCATTGCGAGAGGCGACAAGATCGGATCTTTGCCAAGGCTTCCAGCGGTGTTGAACAACGCGAGGATGGTTGCCGGAGACCTTATTCCCTCATCCTCCTGGGGATCAAGCTTGGCAAATTTGCTGACCAAGAAATCATGGGACATGCTGAGGCATCCTTTGATTGAGAAAAATAACGGTATCTGTGAAATGTGCGGCCAGAAATTCCCCGTGCTCGATGTTCATGAAGACTGGAGCTATTGGTTTTTCGACGAGGGCGAATCATCTGTAAACTCGCCAGCCATGCCTGGCAAAACAGGCATTCAGCAGCTAAACGGACTGCTTACACTGTGCAAGGATTGCCACAAGTGTTTTCACTTGGGAAAAGCCAATGCTGATGGAGAAATCGACCAGGTTTTGGGCCGTTTGGCATTGCTCAATGGATGGGGGAAAGCAGAAACCACTCAGTATTTCAGGACTGTAAGTCGTCGCTGGGAGGCTTTATCGAAATTTAGCTGGGTTCTTGAGCTTGGAGCCATCAGTCATCCGGAGGGTTTTCTCACCATAAAATCGCCCTGGACTAGGGTCGATTCCGACCAGCGTTTTCTGACCGCACCTGGTCGATTTGGCCCGCCTTCACTTACCGCTATCACAAGTCATCCATGGCGATTTGTGAAAGATTCTGAAACTACGCTGACGAATGTCCAAGACCTGATTGTTTGAGCATCAGGTTGCAATAATCTGCGCTCGATCGAAAAAAGCCGCCCTTTTAACTGAGGACGGCTTCGAATTCTCTGGAATTATCGGGGCGTGACAGGCGCAAGTTTATAGCTGATTGCTGAAGTTTTTTATTCGATGCTGATCACTGATGGCTGCCCAAGCACCCAAGACGTCAGTCCTGTCACCGACTTCACAGTCCGCCAGCCATAGCCATCATCACTGGTCTGAATTTCGAAATCCTTTGGCGCTCGTTGCAGTCCGCCACCAGTCCAATATTGAGGCCACAAGGCAATTTCGTGGATTTCTGCCGATGTGCCCATATCGAGCGCTAGCCAGTGTGGGAAAGGTGCAGCTTGTGCAGAAAGCCAGAAAGCATGCTGGTAATCTGAGTAGTTGTTGTCCACCGCTTTTCCAGGAGTGAGGCCATCCCCTGGGTAATAACTGGATGCCGTAGCAAGTGTGCTTGGGCTGGTGAGGTCAGGGCCCCCAGGCGCTGCTCGAAGCTCAATCTCCTGAACCCCCACAAAGTTTGAGCCGGATCCGTTATTTGAAGTGAACAGCAGGCGCCAATAGCGACTTTTGATGCCTTGATTCTCTGGTTCGGAAGGCTTAGTCGGGATGGTGGGCTCGATGGGTGGCGTTGGTTCAGCATTCTCTGCATACCCTTTGATGGGCGCCGACATGCGGATGATGTTTGAAGCCTGTGCTGCTCCTGACGAGATAGCCAGGGTGAGTGCCAGGTAGGTAAGCAATTTCTTAGCGAGCATTTGGTCGAGACTCAAGTAAAGCGGCATTGGCCGTGATTACACTCATTCTTGGCAATATCCCTCTAAATATCAAGGGCCACTTCCTTGTCTGAGGGGCGATATCTTTCAGATCACCTTCGACGGCTTTGCTTCGAGATAGAATTCATGCTCAAGGCCCTGCCTGCTGTCTCTGATCTCAAGAAGCACAATGAAGGCGGCAGCACTGGCAACCACGTGCTTGATGGCATGGCCACTCATTTCAGACCACAGCCCTTGAAACACCAGCGCATCCCCCTGCTCCAGTGCCTTGGCAAGCATGTAAAGCGCGATGATTTTGAAGACGGCTAGCGACCTCATCGCTTCGGCACCCGAACCCAGCACAAGAGCTGGGATCAGGAAGATCGGCAAGAATTGCACCAATGCGTAAGGCCGAAGATCCCCGGCACCCACAGATTCAGTGTAGTTCCAGTAGAGTACTGACCCTACCCCGGCTAGCAGCAGTGGGATGGCCGCAATGCGTGCCGTTCTGTAACTGACGTGGCAGCCAATGATCAGTGCAAAAAATGCCATGAATGAGATTGTCATCGGCAACCTGTCCCAGATCAGGGTGTGGTTGTTTGGATCCAGATGATAGTAAGCTGAACCAAGACCGGTCAGCAGTACACCGACAAAGAAGATCACCGTGATGGCTGGAAGCTCGTACATGACCACGTGAGGCATTTTACCTCCACTGGTCTGGCGCCAGCACTCGTGAAGCCCCAGAAGGCCCACAAACACGAATGGCGCATTCGAGATCACGTTCCAGAAATTGGTGATGCCGTGCAGATGACGCTGATCCACAAACTGATGGTAGGCAGGATTTTGGCCTATGGCGGGCGCCAGAAGCACCGAGATCAGTGCCAAAACACTGATCAGGCCAATCATAAACCAGCGGATGGTCACAACCTTACCAGGTACGGTGCTCATGGCAGCCTCGTTAATAGTGATTTGAGAGCAAATCATACAGAGACAACCTTTTTTGTCAATATATCAAAAAACCGAACAAAAAAGCGTTGGTTAGCTTCGCACGCTTGAAAAAAACCGCTATGATTTTGGCTCAAGTATAAGAATCCAAGAGAAATCCCTCATGTCTAAATCTGCCGAACGCCTTATTTACACCGATACGCGCCAACTCATTTATTGGGGGGCTGGATTCGGCATCATCTGCTTTATCCTTGCCCTTTACAGTTTCTCCAAAGGGCTTGAGGTCGGTATTGGCTCAGTCTTGGCGGTCGTCGCAGGTTGGGGATTTCTGACATCCCTGCGTCACCTGGAAAGCGGCAAAAAAACCGTGCTTGAACTGCGTAAGGATGACATCATCTTCAGCAATGGCATCAAGGTTCGCTATGCAGACATCGTTCAGGTATGGGCAGCTGATCCATTTCCCATGCTGGGCGTAGGTACTTTGAATCTGGTGCTCCACCTCAAGCCCGATGCTCAGATCACTCAGACTGGGCGTAGCATTCGAGCACTCTTCTTCCAGAGCTGGGTAGGTGCCAACATCAGCCTGATTCGCAAGAAGAAAATGGTGAGCTTGATGTGTCCTGGGCTTAAGCCGCTTGGTCATGGCATGGATGTGGATGCAATGATTGATGAAATTATCAAGCGCGCAGAGCTCGCCGATTCGTAAGATTCTGATTGGAAGCTGGCTTGGCAAAGCATGGTTTAGCAGGATATTGACTTTTCTTCAGGGTGGCTGTTTAATATGGCCTCCATATCACTGAAGGAATGAAACCATGGCTGGCGCAAGCCTGCTGACCCTGCTGGATGACGTTACCACTTTGCTGGACGACGTTGCCCTGCTGACCAAGACCACTACCCAAAAGACTGCCGGCGTGCTCGGGGATGACCTGGCTCTCAACGCCCAACAAGTCTCAGGTGTTCGCGCAGACCGCGAGCTCCCTGTTGTTTGGGCCGTGGCCAAGGGTTCGCTGAAGAATAAAGCGATCCTTGTTCCAGGCGCCATGCTGATCAGCTCCTTCATTCCTTGGGCAATCACCCCTATCCTTCTGGTCGGCGGTGCCTACCTCTGTCTGGAAGGCTTCGAGAAAGTCGCCCACAAATACATCTCAAATGACAGCGACGCCGATGAGGCACGCGCCAGTGCCAAAGCTGCTGCGGGCAAAACCCCTGCAGAAATCGAGAAGATGAAGATCAAAGGGGCGATCAAAACTGACTTCGTTCTTAGCATCGAGATCCTTTCGATCGCGCTGGGCACTGTCCAGGGCGCCTCACTGCTCAATCAGTTCTTGGTGTTATCGCTGGTCGCCTTATTGGTGACTGTTGGTGTGTACGGCCTGGTAGCCGCCATCGTGCGCCTTGACGACGTAGGTATGTACCTCGAAAAGAAGCGAAGCACTGTTGCTCAGGCGGTGGGCCGCAAGATCATTCTCAGTGCACCGATCTTGATGAAAGTGCTGACCTTCGTTGGCACGCTTGCCATGTTTTTGGTCGGTGGAGGGATTTTGATTCACAGCATTCCCATGCTTGGTCAGGCTATGCAGGGTATTGAGCACGCCACCCACGCCATACCTCTCGCTGGAAAGGCGCTAGGCTACGTCGTTCCCCTAGTGGTCGAGGCTGTCGTAGGTCTTGTGGCTGGCGGTCTGGTGCTGGCTTTGGTGAGTTTTGCGACAAATCTGTTTGCGCGAATCAGACCCAAAGGGTAATCAATACCTGACAGGCGATGGAAGAACCCCAGGAGCATTCACCCTCCTGGGGTTTTTTATTGCTTGATCAGCCTGGCGCTGGTGCTTCCTGCTGAGCCGTCTTGATCAGATCCGTATGCTGAAGCGCATTCTTGAAACTTGCTCTGATCAAGTCGCTCTCTGGGCTCAGCCGGTAGTCGCCACCAATCTGGATGGCTCTGCGCATGATTGATCCACCCGAACCACCGTTGTGCAAAATACCGCGCTCAGCAGACAGCGAATGATCAACCTTGTCAAAAAGGCTCGTCATGCCAGGGTCTTTTGCGATGTGGCTGGCAACCTCTACAGAAGACACGCCCAGGATCTCTAGCGCTGCAGCATGGTTGCCCATTTGTTTTGCCACAACCTCTTTGGCTTGATCCAGATGCTCTGCAGCGACTTTGCCGGAACTCAGCAGGTTCTGCTGGCTTTCAATGGATTTTTGGCTAAGTGACATGAATTCGACTTTGGATGCTTGAAGGCTTCCATCGAGCACTTTGGCGTCAAACCTTGCAATGATGTCCTTCTGCGCTTGCTCAAGACCTGGCGTCACCTGGGCGCGAATGTGGATCTCTTCTGCCACAGACTTGAAGCCACCTGAGTGAATTGACAGCTTTCCATCCTGGTAGAAGTGCTTGGTGAAAGCAGCATTCACCTGTTCGGTGACTTGCTCATGGGATTTACCAATCAGGTCGCCAGGCTTGAGCCCCGCTGCCTGTTCTTGCGCCAGGATGCGGTACACCGCAAGATCGTCAGCATGGTTCATGTCCCATTTGACTGCCTGGCGGTAGTTGTTGATGACCCCAGAGAAGCTGTCGAACGAGCCAGTGAGTGCTGCCGTTTGGTAAACCGCATGCAGGTCGGCATAGGCCTCCTTCACAGCGGTCGAGTAGATGCCAGCCTCGTAGGAGGCCATTCGGTTCTCCAGGACATAGCCAGCGCCCTTCTGCGCGACTCCTGCCAGATCAACAGTGCCGCCATTTTCAAGCGCTTGCGTCATGGCGATGTTGACGACGGAATTGATATTGGCGCCTGTGCCGGCAAGATCAGCTTTGAGTTTGGGCATGACGGTGAAGTCGATACAGTGGCCAATCTCGTGGTTTGTGTTGCTGATGCGAGCAAGATCAGCGTTCACCAGAAGCAAATCGCCGCGTGCGCCATGAAACGAAAGGTCATCTCCAGCCTTCACCCAGCCCTTGTCCTGCATATTGACGACGCACCCAGGGTCTTTCATGTCCATCACGACCGGCGTGGCCCTGGGGACATTGGGGAGACCCTCGTAGGTGATGTCTACGTTCTCGATCAGAAACCTGATGCTTTGGCCATCCATGCTTTTTGAAGCCATGGTGCGAGCTCGCCCGAAGTCTGAGGACTTGAGCATGGCTATATCCTGAACCACCTCCTGCTCAGTGGGTTGCGAGTCCATGCCTGCAGCATTCGCAAAATTCTGAATAGCCATCGTGCCACACAGCACCAGAAGCGCGGAAGCAACGAAGCGAGAGGGTTTTTTTAGAATCATTGTGACCTCTGTTGATCAATATACAGCTCAATTCATTGTTTCAAGCGCAAGCTTCCTAATCAACCTATGTCTGCGCTAATTTCAAATTTGAGCCATAGGCGAGTCTCCTCGCCCCTGGCCCTCAGTTTGCCCAGCAGGTCTTTACTGTGCCGCTCGCTGGGTCGCCAAATACTCCATTCGAGCAACTGTACTTGCCAGCCGCAAAGGTTTTGCTGGTCAGGCGAGTGGTGCCCTTCACCCCGTAGTAGACAGTGGCAGGAGAAGTGATGGTGAATGTTCCGCCCTCATTGGCAGGCAGTCCAGGTATGACAACAGGCTCCTTGGTGCCGACTGCGGTACGTGTCGCTGTGCCTACCATTGTGCGGGTAAGGGAGCTGGCGGTACCGGTATCGCGCATTTCACCTGTAACCGGGTTTCGCTCCTGGGGCTGAACATTTTGAGTCTGCGTGTAGAGACAGTTGGAGCCGGTCTGCGTAAACGAAACACCTTTGTCGACGGCACTGACTGCTGGCGTCCAGCTGCATGAGCTGGAGGCAGCGGGATCTGTGGCATTCACCCACTCACCTACTTTGCTGTACCCTTGTTGCCAGATGATCAGCGTGCCGATCGCGGCCCTGGTGCTGGAGACTGTTCTGACAATGCTCTCAGTGGAAGCCTGGCCAGCATTTCGTACTGCGTGGGTTTTTGAGTGGGTTTCTTGAGGCTGGATCGTTCGCTCCTGGGTTTGAAGGCAGTCGCTGGCGCTCTGCGTGAACGAGTGGCCACTCTCGACGGTATTAACTTCAGGCGTCCAGACGGAACAACCATAGATCTGCCCTGCAGGGGCCCAGGCTGAGACAAAGTCTTGGGTCTGCTCCCAAAAATTACCTTGGGCGATGGGCGCCTGCATCCGGATAACGTTATGCGCTTGGGCGTACGTTGAGGCCGCTATGGCACCGGCCAGGGTTAGGCCAAACAGGTTTCGCTTTTTCATTTATTCTCGTTCTCAGTAGAAAATGCACGTGCCCTAAGCACCTACTTCAATATATAGCTAAGCCAATACCGTGTCCAAAATTTCAAATCGAGTAATAGGGCCTATCCTACGAAAGGCTTCACTAAATGCGAAAATGCATCAGTACTTGCATCGCCCTGCCCGCACAAACCTAAAATAGTGCATACCCACTACGCTTTGCGCATCATGAATATCGAAGACGACCTCAAGCGACTTAAAGAGTCCGGGATTTCTCGCACCAAAGCTGCCCTGGCACTTGGTATGGACAAATCGAAACTGGACACCATCATCGAAGTGCTCGACATGGACTGGCCCAAGCAAGTGGGTGGCACATATGAGATCAACGGACTCAGGAGAACGCTCGCGGCACACGCTCAGGCTCTTGGTCTGCCGCCCACCACTTTGCGCCAGCGCGTCAAGAAAGGGACTGACGTGACGGCTCCTCTGCGGATTGCGCCTGTGACCCGCGAAGAGGCTCATGCCTTCGCTGAACTGCGTAAAGCTGGCGTACCGGCCTGGGAAGCGGCTCGGGAGATGGGTCGACCCTACAACACCCTCAAGAATGCTGCTAAAAAGTTCGTTCCTGACTACGATCAAATTTCAGCCAATGCTCCACGCATTCGTCGCTCTCCTGAAGAAATCTCCCTGGCCTCCTAATGCACCTACTGATTCATGGGGGTTGATTTTAAGATTTGGTACGGGCAGAATCTGGGCCTGGCGTTAACTTGCGCCTCGGGCCCTGCCTCCCACTCTCCCAGCCGCCTGTGAGAAAGATTGGCGTTGTAATCAAGGTTTTCTCGGTCAGCCAGAGCTTTTGTGCCAGGTTGATTCATGCTTGTTTGCGGCTGGGCTAGCGATCAACTGATTGCAGAGTTCAAAATGACAGACACCAAAAGCTTTACCCTCACCCTGCTGCGAAATCAGCATTACACCGTCGACCGCCAGCTCTTTCAGCGCAAGGAATTCCGGGCATCCACTCCTCGCCCCGGCACTGATCCACGCGCAGGCCTTCTCCGCACGCCGCTATGTTCTCTGGATGTCAGTTTTTTTGGCAGTGATCATCAATTCAACGACATCAGCAAGGCGTTCGAAAATCAATCGATCCTGCTCAATGAGCCGCACCTGCTCCTTTCGGGAGAAATGAAGGTCAAGGACTTCCAAGCCGCTGCCTTGCTTGAGTTTCCTGGTGAAAAGATCAGCAAAGCCTACGACCTCTATGCGAGAAAGGTTGCTAAAAAGCCTTACACGCAACTGTTGCAAGACCAAAAGGATCGCTTGATGGAGCGCTTTCTTGCAGCTTTTGAAGATACATCGCTAGAGCACCCCATGATCCGCAGCCGCTTCGATTTGGGCCTGCACAATCAGAATGTCTTCACCCACGCAGCCATGGACTGTTCTGATGAAGCGCTGCAGACCTATCAGTCACTGGCGAACGAAGGTCACGTCTACTCCCAGTACCTTGCTGGCTTGCTGACGGGCACCTATCCAGGGGGTTACAGCCCAAAGTGCATTCCATTCCTGATCGATGCCTACCGCAACGAACACCCAGACGCCCTGAATTTCCTGGCTGAATTTCTTCTGGTCAAGGAGGATTATCTGGGTTCGCTTCAGTGCGCACTACTTTCCATCGACAGCGGCCAATATCACTCCCGAACGATTCTGAAAAAGGTCATGCAGACCACATCACTGCACGTTGACTTCTTCGGCAATGGTGCTCGCATGGTGGGTCATGACTATTTGATCAATCATGTGCTCGATGCGAATTTCCGCCGCCTGGCCGAGAAGCACATCGCCGTTTCTAAGCCCGAGATGCGTACTCCGTCGTTCCTTTTTACTCGTCGGGAGCAGGCATAATGGATGATCTAAACTGCGAGTCCTGCGGGGTTCAGGTCAGTAACGAGGACTTCGAGTTTGTAGATGACGAACTCGATGAGACCCACCCGCTCTGCCCAGACTGTTCTTCCAATCTCAGCCTGGATGGACAAAATTGCGAGCACTGTGGTGAGCCGGCCCAACACGAGGTCGAGTTGGGCTTTCTGTGTGATGACCACCATGAAGAGTACGTAGACGGGGCTCTACGCGACTAGCAAACAGGGGGCTGGCAGCGATGTCGGCCCTTTTATGTCGAATTATGGAAAACCAATAATTCCACCCTGGCCGCGTGAATTCAGATCTTCAGCCCCGTTAGCTTTTAGATTCGGTAATGGTCACAAAAGACGGGTCTATCTCGTACAAATACTCACCCAGGGTGATCTCGCCAACGCAGGGTCTTGCTCCAGAATCAGGTCTATAGCCTGAAGCCATCTTGCGCGCCAAGGCGATTGCACCACAGCAAGGTATCTGCGGGCCCTTGTCATGCGTCGCAAGGATCTCCCAGCGGTAAGTCGTCTCTTCGCTGCGCAGCAGCGACTTGAGCTCGACATACATGGCACTTTTGCCGTCACCCAGAAACTCAAAGCGCCGGCCTAACTTGTGAAGCCAGCCCGCTACGCGGAAAGTCGACTTCGCCAGCCCCCACTGCACTACCGTGGCCAGTGCGTAGTTGGCCAGCGCACCCATCGCCACGCCGGGCCCAGCCTTGAACACGATGTCCTTTACGGCGTACCGCTCAGGGAAGATATCCATGTCCGGGACATCCACATTAGCCACCAGGCGCCTACCACTGATGCCCGCGACTTTGACGGCCTCAAGATCTTTCCAGCCCGGCACTTGATGGAGCGCGCCGTTGCGCTGCTGGGGGATGGAACGTCCTGCGTATTCGAGAACGCCTACTACCGTAGATAACCCCGGCATCTTTCCTGACGAATTAATGCCATGCCGGATGGAGGTGAGAACAGTACCCTTAGGCTCGCTGGCCAGGTAGGCATCAATCACGGCGGAAGATAGCGTAGGGACTGAGCTACAGCCACTAAGGATGGCTACCCCTTTTTCGCGAGCACTGCTGTCCAAAGCTTTGGATTTGGTAACAAACTCACGAGCGTCTGACAGGTCGCAATAGTGACAGCCATAGTCGATACACGCGCTGGCGACATTCAGAGATTGATTTTGAAAGGGCCCCGCTGCATGAACGACCAGTTCGACGGCGTACTGTGCCAACACCTGCGCAAAGCCATCAGCAAGCGCATCGCCCTGCCAGTATTCTGCACCAAGTTCTTTGGCCAGATCCTTGGCTTGTTCCGATCGCCCCACAAGGACTAATTCTATCTCAGGAATCTGGGAGAGCTTTCGGCTGATGATACTGCCGAAGTTTCCGCCTGCGCCAACGATTAATACCTTCATCATCCAACTCCTGGCCCCAAGCTCCCGCTTGCGAGCGTGACGTTCTAGTTTTTCCTGAGCATGCTCAAGGTCACATCCCGTTGCCCGCATTCAAAATGGACGTTCATTGAAACAGGGGGCAGGTATATTTTGACTGGTTAGGGGAAGTAATCTCATCCCCAATCTTTTCGATGCCCAAGAAGGTGTGATGCGCATCAAGCCCCTTGGGCAGGGCACAGAGCAGTTTCTTTTGGAGTGTATCGAGGAGCTTCATCACGTTTCTCAAGTCATCACGAAAGCCCACTTTTAGGCGGGCACAAAGGTAAAACACAGGCTTCAATCATCGGTTATTTGACAAATTGAATCAAGATAAACCCTCACCTTCCGCCTCAAGGTTCGGAACCCGCTTGATGGACTCATCGGGCTTTGTAGAGCAGCGCATCCTGGCCTCTGCATTTCTGGCATAGTCAGAGGTGAACGATACTTGAGACAGAGTTGTGCTTTGGCAGTAGGTACAGCGAACATCACCGGGGGCGTTGACCATCCAGCAGGTTTGGCACTGTGCACCCTGCCCCTCATGCTCAGTAACGGCTCTTTCAATTGTGCGGGCAATGGCCTTTGCGCGACACATGATACGCTGGCGCAGCTCCCCCATGTTTTCACGGTAAACCTTGGCCTCATGGGAGTCGTGTGCCTGTGCAACCTGTTCACTGGTGATCTGACGCCTGGCTTGGGCTTCAAGCTCGCGCAAAAGCTTACCGCTGGCACGCTGCTCGGTCAGCTCCAGTTCACGCAACCTTTGCTTCTCACGCTGCTGCTCTCTTGCCTGGGTCAATTCTGTCAGCGCCCTGCTGACCAATCTGGCTCCCAATCGCGAGTGAAGCCAGCGCCTGTTCTCAGGGTTGTGCAGTACCTCGTGTTCGAATGCCTTGGGATCGACCACAGACTCGATCTTCAGATGTCGCAGATCAATTTCGAAACTGGACTGATCCATGCTACGAAGCACTTGTTGCTTGCGGCCATCGACTTTGTGGGAGACATGAATTTCAATCAGCAGTAGATGTCCTCCAACCGTGTACACGACGTCCGGGACAACACCCTGCATTGTGACTTCACTTTGAGCCTGGTCTGCACTGACCAGTGCGCCTGGGATCGATACCCGCTTCCCGCTGATCAGGTGATTTCCTCCAGCGGTGACGTACTGGTCAAAATCCGGGGTCTGAACAAACATCTTCTCGACAAGAAGCTCTTTGGCTGCGCGATGCAGCGCAGTCTCATATGCCCCTTGGCAGTCGACGGCCTGTGCGTGACGGAAGTGGGGAACATTGCGAACACCCTTATTGGCTGCGATTAGGGGTGATTTACAGCCAGGGCATAAACAGCCGCACGCCAAGCCATTGGGGACATCCATGGCGCGCTTGAGATCGCCGTTGAGCAGCCCAAAGGGAATCTTTGTTGTGTTCATAGGCCGAGGCTCTGCTGGACGGGAATGTTGGTCACCTCAATGCACGATGGTCGTGTTGGCGTGCGCCCCAGGGTGATTCCAACCGCCTTGAAACCGATCTTGGCATAGCCTGCTCGCCTTTTACGCCACATCGAGAGCAGCTGAGGGTGACCTGTGTCGATATAGTCGCGAATGATGACATCGACCTTGGATTCATAGGGGCGATCAAGCCTGCCTGAAACCTGAGCTACGCGACCTCTCCAGGAGATCGGCATGGCCAGCGCCATCATGTCCAGAGGGGGGTGGTCGAAACCCTCCCCTAAGAGGCTGGTGGTGGCGATGATGATATGAGGTGTGCCAGGGGGAAGACCCTCCAGCTGCTCCATTAGTTTTTCTTTCTTCTTCTCCGATTGCCCGCTGCCCAAGAGAAAAAGTGCCTCAACATCCGGCTTCAGCAGTTCAGCCAGTCTTTTGCAGTGGCTTACCCGCTCTGTCAGCAGGATGATCTTTCTGCCTTGGCGGTAAGCATTCAGGACGTCTTCAGCAATTTTCTGTGTGCGCTCCTCACTCTCAGCCAGGAAAGTGAAGATATCCTGGATATCAGCATCATCAGCAAACGGCACCTCGAAGTTTAAGGGTACTGGGACAACCCTTCGGTCTTTAGGGGCGTTTTCGGCTCTTTGCGCAACGTGGCGTATCGGGCCACATTGCATGTAAACAATCGGTTCATCACCCTGACGCTTTTCTGAGTTTGCTGTCATCCCCATAACGTACCTGACATTGGCACTTTGCATGATCGTTTCAAACTGGGCTGAGGTGACATGATGGCACTCATCGGCCATGATTTGCCCGTACTCTGCGATGATCCCCGCCAGGTTTTCTTCAGCATGCAGCGACTTGACCAGGGCTATGTCGATAAAGCCACTGGGCTTGGCATCTTTACCACCAACGGTACCAATCTGATGATCCTTCAGACCCAAGAACTGCTTGAGGCTTTTACGCCATTGGGTTTTTAGGGTTTTGCGGTGCACGATGATCAAGGTGTTGACTTTGCGATGCGCAATGACAGCTGAGCTTAGGACGGTTTTGCCAAATGCCGGTGGCGCGATTAGCGTGCCATCTTCATGCTCGATCATCTTGTTGAATGCTACGGACTGGTCGTCCCGTAGCTTGCCTTTGAAGCTGACCTTGATGGGCGTTCCTTGCGACCTGACATCTTCAACCTTCGCTTCGATCGAGTTTTTAGCCAGCAGATCCATAACCGAGGAGTGGCTGCCGCGAGGAATTCCAAAGTACTGCCGCTCCAGCTCCCATTTCGCGATCAGTCGTGGGATGTCCCATACCGATCGGTTCATCGCCTGGGCCAAATAGAACTGTTTGTTTTTGAATGCCGTCAGCCTGATCAACCTGTTCTTCAAAGCCAATGGCAGGCTGTTTTCGAACCAAAGCATATTGCCTTGCTTGATAGTCACACTCTTTGGCAGCACGCCTGATAGCAAGACCGAGTCTTTTTTCTTGGGTGACCAGGGCTCGTCAACAGGGCTCTCGTCGTCGATATCCTTTGAGAATTCGATGTCTAGGGGGTCGGCGTCACCTACGGCGTTGAAAATGGCCTCCCGAATGTCGTCGACTCGCATTCTTTTGATCGTGTACAGGTAGGCCCACTGATCCCTATAGACCTGGAATTTTTCGTTGACGAATACGCTACAGCCTCGCTCACGAGGCTCATATTGGAATGGCAGGCCAATCAGGTTTCCAAATCCACCATTGGGCATGACATCTTGATTGGGGAATAGCCGGTCATAGGACTTCAGATCCAGTTGCCGATTATTCGAGCAGGCGTGACTGATGATGGCAAAGCCTAGCTGTCGAGCCATCTTGGCTGTCGCTGCTCGATCAAAGAAAATCCAGATATGGGCGCCATTACCTGACTGAGACAGTTCGATTGATGCCGGCACCCCTAGCGCCTTGCAGGACGCATAAAATGCCAAAGCATCTTGCCTGAAATTATCTTTGTCAAAGTCGACAGCCAGGAGGTAGCAGGTGCTGTCAGGCATCAGTGGGAAAAGCCCGATAGCCCCTTTGTTTTCCTGTGTTGTTCCCAATCCTTTCAGATGCCTTGAGATTCGCTCGTCCGTTAAGGCCAGCAAATCCCTATTGCTGCAAGCATCGCAAGGGACTACCTTGATGTTGCACACGCCCTTTTTGAAAAGATTTCCGCATGCTGGGGAGTACCCGCCCCTCTTGCCATCGGGGGATGTCCATCGTGTGGGGTAAACATCGATTCTCCCCCGGAAAACGGATTTGAACAGTTCGCGCTTGTCAGTGATAAACTCCCCTTCAGGCATTGCTGGCCCATCCACCATCACAGGGTGCTCTGCAGCTGTCACCACACCCTCAAGCAGATCAGAAAACCGGGCGCTTTCGATCGATTCCTCTTCATGCCCTTTTTTGAGCTGTTTTTGGGTTGGGCTGGGGCGCTTGACCATGCTTCAAACCCTTATCCTGGTTGGCTGAAGTTTAAATTGAGATGAAGCCGACCTTATCACCTATAGGGTTTTTGGCAACCCTGGGCATTCAACCCTTAACCCCCGATTTAGAGGGCTTGTGCTGGTTACTTGAGCTTTAAGGATCTTGCCAGGTGTCGTGCTGCCCCTCTCATCAAGCGCACTGGAAGCTTGAATTCGACTTATGCGTATATTGACAGGATGGAGAAAGCTCAGTAATATCAGTCGTTTCCGCAAATCCATGTGAGCTTTTTGTGTTCAAATCACAGGCATTGAGTGCCCTATCCCAGATTGTCCATTCGAATATGCCTGAGGCGAACTCGACCATTTTGGCTGTCCAAGTCAAAATTCAAAGCATGGCAAAAATCCAGCATTCTCACCTGAGTGAAGCCGGCGCTGCCGCAGATCGCGAGAGCATACTGCAGGTCAGAGGGGGTTCGAATATCACCTTGTCCTCTCCAAAGCTCTTGCGTAAAAGCTACCCAGACAGCCCGGATACGGTCATGCTGATGCACCACCTGTGGATGTTGATGCGCCGCACCCCCGAGGGCGTTGAGATGTGGCTTCGCCCTCAAACCACCGAATCCATTTTCGAGTTTCAGTGCCCAGATGGCGACTACTTCCACGTGGCCAGTGATCCTGCAAACTGGTTGAGCGCTGCCTGCGAGCTGTCGACCATCGCAATCCAGGACAAAGCTCGCGTGGCCGTGTACGCCAAGAGCCTGGTGGTTCCAGAGCACCACCTGGCCGTCGAGATGGATCAGGAATTCATTGTGGGCGATGTGCTCGATGTCCATTGCAAGATTCGCAACGGCTGCAGCTCCAGCCGCCCAGAGCGCTTGCATGTCTCCAATGTTCACCCAAGTCTGCGCGCTCAACGAGCTGCCTGAGCTGAATAGCTCTGATGTGCGCAAGCCGGAACTATTTTAACGACAGGTTTTCTTTTATTGACCTGAGAAAGAGCTAGCCTCCTGCGCGCTGAGTTGACCCTGCTTCAGGGTGCTGATAGAACATCCTGTCAGCCCGGAGAGCACCCTCATGATCACATCTTCCGATCCACGTGAAATCATCAAGCATTTCGAAGATCTCGTTATGGCCCCTGCGCCGATCCGGAAGAAAATCCAAGACCATAAGCAAAAGTCTTCAAAGCCGGAGCTTAGGAACCCCATCAAGCGCAAAGGGCTTGCATACCAAAGCAGGCAAGCCGATACAGGGAATTCACCTAAGGTAGATGGCGAAGGGCAGGCGGTGAAAGAGCAAGCATTGCACGACATGATCGTTGCTCACCCCTATCTACTCCATACCCCCGAGCTATACGCCGGGGGGCTGTATCTGGATGCCCTTCTTAATAAATACACGCTGCCCTGTCGGCTGACCACGGATTTTACCTACATTACGGTGCAGGGGTCAGTCGTGAAGATCACATTGGTAGAAATTGAAAAGTCTTCCAAAAAGGTCTTTGACAACAAACTCCTCAGTCGCTCTACGTTTCTGTTCGAAGCAGAAGATGCGATCAATCAAGTCAGAAGCTGGCGAGAGCGGATGCGACCTGACTACATGAAGAAAGCCCTGCTCGATAGCATTAAGCCTTTGTTCGAAGGCTACCCGGTTCCAATATTTGGCCAGGATGGGGAACCCTCCAAGCTTGTGAAGATTGAGATTGGCTATGTTCTGGTGGTTGGAAATCAAGGGGGTCACCATCCGGCGCATCAGACAATGATCGATCGGCTTTACCTTGATGAAGGAATTATCTTCATGACCTATCCCATGATGATTGATCAGGTTAAAGCCAATCTTCATCAGAAAAACGTCATCAAGCTCGGGCCTCACGGCATCCAGGCGGTCACCCTGGCCAAGCAAGACGCCCTCGCCCCAATCGCGGAGCCCCTCAACCTGCCAGCCTTGAGTGATGATGACCCGTTTGGTATCAAAGTTGCGGGGCTAGGCTGGCGGCTTAATGCCGGGACATCGAGAGCGTGTGCTCTTCACCCTGGGTCTATAAAAGAGATTTTCTACAGATCTCAAGGTGTATGTGAGAAGCCCGGTTGTGGCAAGCAGGTGGTTCGAGAAGGTCACGTTGATGGGCATTTCAGCCCGATCTACAACGTGGTGGATGATGACAGCGACTGTGAAACCTTCTGGAACACTGATCATGTAGCGCTGACTTGCTCTGAGCATCTCTACCGCATAAACGGTCATGAGCACTATGTATTGGGCAAAGGACACCCTATGAGCCAAGGGCTTGCGCAGCGGTGGCCTTACCGCCCTGATCTGGACATGCAGTCCTTGCGCTTCACAAAGCATTGGCAAGAACGGATGATGGACAGTCTGCCAGGTGTCCTTGATATCAACACGCAAGAGGAGCCAGAGCTTTCTCGATCACTCATTAACTGGGCAAAGGCCGCGAACTCACTTTCTTGGAGGTGTCAGCTCCTGCTAGGTCAAATTGTTGAGGATCATTTCAGAGGTCGCAGGACTTACAGGATCGATAGGGCAGCAAATCTTATTTCTATGCACGCGGGCTTTTTCTACCTACACAAAGCCCGCCTGATCAGGATCAATCGATATGCGCCTAAAGGATTTGAGATAGAGCCTGAGTTTTTCACCCATTCTTTCATTGATCGCATTGAGTTGATCTTCGGTGGTCGAGCCATGATGGCAGTCACCAAGCTTTGCCAGGGGGATGTGGATGGGCTGAGAATCGCATTGAAAAGCGAACGGGACGATGCCCTGCAATCTGGTAGGATTCACCAGCATAAAGGGCATCTTCATCGGTGAAGAAAAACGAAACTGTTCACCTGAAATTCTGGAGCCCTAGGGCTCCAGTTAGGTCGGTTTTTTGTCAGGATGGGTGATTTCCGTTTGGCGTCGGTGCCTGGATCACTTTGTTAGCCAGGCTCAACACTGGTTTGCGATTGGCTTCACAGAAGTGCGTGCGACAGTCACCCATGAGGTCTTCAACCCTTGAGGTGCTGTCACTCCAGGCAAGCTCAGGCTTGCCACGCGACTTGACCAGGTTGTCCAGGTACGTTTCGATCTTGGCGATGCGCTCTTGGTCAACCGTGACGTAACCCACCGGCACCGTGATCGCACTCGCGTTATCGGGTTGGACATGATACTGCACCACCGCCAACTGCCCTGGTATCAGGAAAATCTCCACCTGATTTTGCAGGTCGGCGCCCTTGTAGGCGATGCCACAAGGAATACGGGTGTGAAAGCTCTGCTTCAGAACCGAAAGCTCCTTGACGTCGTCATAGGGCATGATCGCAGTGACGTGCCCCTTGCTTTGGCGGTCTTCAGCCAGGCGGCGTGAGATCTCATTGCAGAAGTCGCTCATGAGAAAGCCATTGGCGCCCCACAGCGGCGCTGAGCTCGACAGCCAGAATGCGCGGTGCACCTCGCCTGCCTTCCAGTCCTTGGATACTTCATCAATCATGCGATCCAGGGTCTTCTTGTTGTTGCGATCGAATATTGGGCCGATCATCGAGCGGGTCGTCGGTGTGCCGTAACCGGTCTTGCGATTGGCATGGTCGAGCAGCCAGTGGTTTAGATCCAGGCCACGGTCGTCGATGTACTGATCCAATACGTGGTCGTCGAACATCTTGCAGTAGCCCAGGATGGTCATGCCCTTCTTGGGACGTGGCAGGCTATTGAGGTAGTCAGAGATCTTTGCTTCCACTCCCATAGACAAAGGACGCTGGCGCCCTCCGCTGGACTTCTCAGCCACCTTCTTGATGACCTCGACATCACCTTCCTTGGTTGGCCTCAGCCAGATTTCCAGGTCAATCGGAATCTGCACAAACTTGCCGGCGCTGCAACCATCAACCTTGTACAGGCGGGTTTTCTTGGTCTCGACTTCTGGGCGGCGTGAGTAGTCCAGAAAAGCTCTGAACTGACTGCCGAAAAGCTCGGTAATCAACTGCGGCGACGGGCTGTGGTTATCGTCCGGGATCGGCAGCTGAGGCAGGCCATGGCGACTACGGTTGTAGGCATTGGACGGCATGATGGACACCGTGAGCGCTTCAAACACAACCGTTTCGGTCTTGACCTCGTACTTGGTCAGGCTTGGAGTCACCTCGGGATTGTCCTTGGTGCGGTCGATCAACATGTTGGTGGGCACCAGCATGCCCTCGTTGTTGTGCGTAACGAGCTTGTTCTTCTCCAGCGTCTCGATGAGCACCTCGCACTCACGCTTGCTGAGTCCGAAGTATTGCTGAACCTCGCCTGGGGTGATCTCACGCAGGGCGATCAGCAATCGACAGGTGAACTCCTCGATCGCAGGCAAGGGGATCTCTTGAGTCCAGGCGCAGTTGATGTGGTAGGTGTACGCCGGGATCAAAAGGGAGATCGTGTTGCACAGCCGCACGCCGCTGGTTTCGATCATTTCGATTTCATCATGCATTTCGTGCGCCCTCAATTACGGTGGTACCGTCGACCAACTCATAGTTTTCATTGCCAGCGGCGGTCTGCTCGCTGATATAGGTCAGTACATCGGCCAGCGATGACTGCTTGTTGGAGGCTTCCCACATGTTCTTGGAGCCAATCACGACCAGGCGATCCTGGGCGCGTGAAAGCGAAACGTTGATCCGGGAAGGCTCAACCAGAAAGCCTTGCTTGCGCTCTGGGTTGTTTCGCACCAGGCACAGGATCACAACACGTCTTTCCTGGCCCTGATAGCTGTCTACTGTTGCGATGTCGCACAGGTCACGCAACGGCGCCATCCACTCAGAACTGGAGAGCACGGATTCGAGCAAGCGCTTCTGAGCGCTGTACATGACGATGATGCCAATGGGAAACGGATGCTTTTCCGACTTGCTGGCGCGCAGATGCTCAAGCGTTGGGGAGGTCGCAATCTGACGCAGCAGGTGCATACATACCGCCAATTCATGACGGTTGATCACTCTGCCGCCGCCAGTATCTTCTTCATAGACCGCACGCTCACCGCTGCCGCTGTCGATCCAGGCGACGGGCTTGTTCATCGGGTACGGCAGTTCAGCGTACCAGGAGGCGGCTTCCTTGCGATGACTCTTGAGCTGGCCACCGTAGAAGCAATGGGAGACGATTTCCCCAATGGGTTCGACCATCCGGTACTGGGTGTCGAGGGTAACGCCATCGTTGGCGATGAAGGCGCGCTCGAAGTCTGTCTTGCGCACCTCAGCTTCATCCACGCCCAGCTTGCGCGATACGTGGCGCAACAGGGACTGCTCGTAGTGCGGCGACAGCTGGCGATGGTCGCCCACCAGCAAGCCACGGCGTGCACACTGAAGCGCGATCATGAGCTCAGAGGCTTGTGCGCGACCGGCCTCATCAACGATTACCCAGTCAAACTCCTGCTCTTCGATGTTGAGCCACTTTGCGCCCATGCCCACCAGAGTGCCGGTGACTAACTGGCTGGATTTGACGAAGAAACGGTCAAAGCTTGCAGAGCCCGACGCCAGGACGTCGATCCAATCCTTGCTGATCGCAATCAGGTGATTGAGGCGCTGGATGGCCAGCTGATTGGTGACGCCGTGATTGGCGGCGATTTGGCGAACCAGCTCGCGCCAGTATTCCGGATCGGTCACTTCCGGCAGCTTGAACTCGTAGCCACGGGTACGGATGTTGTTGTCGACGATCTGGGTGCACTCATCCAGGCTGCGCTTGAACTCATCAATGCGGCCCTGGCGATCCGGACTGTGCTCGCGGCGTTCGGTCAGGTCATTGATGTTGCCCAGCAGCACCGCAATGCGCGACAGCAAAGGGCTGATGCTGCGGTGAAGCTTGGCAATGTCCTCGACGAAGCTCTGATCGAGCATCAAGCGTGATGCCAGTGCGTTGATCCGTTGCTCATACTCACGCTGGAACTTGTGGCGCATCTTGCGCTGGATAGAGCTGGAGTGGCATTGCAGCAGCTTCTCGTCGATCAAGTGCTCTTGGCCCAGGCGAACCAGACTGATCTGGTTGCCCATTTCCTCGCACAGCTCTTTGGCCTTGATTGCCACAGTGTCGACGGACGTATGTGATTGACCCACAAGGAGAATATTGCGCGCCAGATTGTTTTCGAACAGATAGTGTATCAATTTTGATACAAACGCCGTTTTTCCTGTCCCAGGAGGGCCCTGCAACACGCTGATAGGCGACTGGCTGACAACCTTCTGAAAGGCAACGATTTGTTTTGGGTTGAGCTGCTCTTCAGAACCATTGAAGTTGTCATAGCGGGCGCGGATCGACTCTTCGCTCGGCACCTCCTGAACAACCTTGGAGCGTGCAGTGCCCTCCTCATCGAAATAGCCAGGCAAGTTGTGAATGCGTGAGTTGCCCGTCAGCACCCTGTCCATGGCTTTCTGGCGACGGAATCGAGAAGCGTGGTTGCGTTTGGATTCAAAGAACAGCTCGGTGCCCTCTGCCACTTTCTTCTTGAACGAAGAGAGGGATTCGCCTTGGGGTCTGACCGCCAGGGTTTCGTCCCCGGACTCTTCAGGAATGACCCATCCGAACTGGCGAGGCTCATCAGCCAGGTAAATGCCGATCTCCTCGTCTTCATCCGAGGGAAATTCCAGCTCATTGCCGGTCTTGAGCACACAAGGGATCAGCCAGGCGCCCGACTTGCTTTCTTCAATGTCGCCGCTACCCACTTCCACCTTCAGCCGCTGTTCGCCTTCCGAGTCCATCAGGGCTTGCCAGATCTGGTGAGGCTTGACGGTCTGCTCAACTCCCCCTTCAAGCTCTACAGGCTCACTGAGCTCCTGCTCAGCGGGGCCGAACATTTCCTCAAGCAGGTCGAGTACAGCATCCTGCCCCATCAGGAACTCAATGAACGAGTTTGGCTTGCCGGCAGGCATGATTCCGCGTTCGACGCTGATCGGGGTGGTGAAGCTGTGGATGGCACGCTGCGCTGCCTGGGCGTAGTCGTTAAGGCCAGAATCGTTGATCCAGGCAGCCGAAATCCTGCGCTGCTCGGGATTGAGCATGACATTGAGTCGCTTGTAATGCGCGGTGATCACGCAGAACAGCTCTTGCTTGTTCTTGGACGAGATACTGACGTTGAGCTGATACTCAAGGCCTTCGTCCTGCAGCAACATGGCAATGTTAGGCAGGTGTGAGTCCATGTGGATCAAGCGCAAGGGCGCCTGGGCAACCTTGGGCGGCGCATTGACCCGTTCGATATCTGCCTTGAGGCAATTGCGCAACAGCACTAAATCAACGGGAATGCCGTCTGGCTGCCCCGCTGCCGCTTCAAGTTCTGCCCGCAGGTCTGTGGTCACCGCTTCGCCAAAAAGCTCCTCGACCATGCGGTAGACCGCAAACTTGTCCCGACCATAGCTGTCGGCAGACGTCGGATTGATCGGGCCGTATTCAGTGTTGTAGGGCTCGCTGTGCCCACCCCAATCTAACGAGTCGATCAGCACCATCCGTGCTACAGGTTCGTCGCCAGCCTCAGTGGCTTCCGGCTCCGGTCGCACGAGGATGTTTTCCGGATGCAGATCGCCGTGAGGAAATTCACTGCTGTGAATCTGAATCACAAGCTCACAAAGGGCCAGGGCGTTTTGCAGCTTTTCCTCTGTCGTCACCAGAGATTTAGCATGCTCGCTCCAGGTGATGCCCTCTTCATAGCGGGTCAGGATAAACAAGCCGGAGCCTTCCCCAAACAGTCCGTACTGCATCACCTTCGTGATTGGCAGATCTGCCTGAACGGCTTTCTCAATACGGCGGCGCATACGCAGCAGGCGGCGGTTGGCGCTGGGGTTTTTCAAGTCGATGGCCGCTTTCTGCCAGAACTTGAACATACCGCTTTCGCCATTTACCAAGCACCGGTAGGCGATCTTCTCACCAAACAGGGGTGGAGCTTCACCTGGCATGGGTGGAAAGTGGGCCATGAGCGCAAAGGGGCTCAGGTCTCGGCGAATGAAATCGCCCTTGCCCAGCTCTTCGATGACGGTATGAGCGTCGTCATAAGGCTCATCCTTGCCCAGCGAGATAGCGTTGAACTCGGCATGCATTTCGGCAGCGCTTGAAAAGCGATTCTGGTGCTCAAGATCCATGGCCTTGGCAAAAAATGCGTCAAGCTTGCCCTCAAACGGGTCATTGGCCACAGGTTGCCAGATGGCCAACCCGTTTTCTTCGGTCATTTTCTGATCAGGAAAGCAGATCTTGTGAGCGATGATGGCCAGCAGATAAACGTCCTGTGCGAACGGATTGGTGATATCACCTGCCTCGCCATAGACGTCCTCAGGGAGCATTGAGGATGAGCTTTTGATCAACTTGCTCAGATCGCGGACAGTGCCTTTCTCAGGCAGGAACGATGCGTGAAAGCCGCTGGCCAGGATGTAGGAGCTGTCTTCGGCGTACCACAGGTTTTGCGGCTGGATATCACGGTGTGCGGCGCCCATGCTGTGCAGCTCAGCAAACGGCGCCAGCAATGCGCGGACGATATCGAGCTTTTGGTCTTTGCCCCACTTGTGGGCGTTGAGCGCGATGTAGTCACCCAATCGGCGGGTGTTGTTCTTCACCTCATACATGGCCACGCAATCTGAACCGATGTTGTCTTCGTCCGGAGAGTCCAGCGGGCGCAGCATGTAATTTTGCAATGGGCTGTTGGTAGCCGAAGCGGTGCGATAAAGATGGTCTTCGCGGGTGACGATTTTTTGCCAGATGCTGTCTTCGCGATTGACGATGCCCAATACCGTCAAATCCCAGCGTCTGATCATGGCGTGCTGGCCGTGGTACTTCTCGTGCTGCGCGGGATATTCAGAAAAGAGATTGTTCTCGTGCTGGTGATCAGGCACTTCAGATGCCTCAAAGCCCTTGACCTTGAAGGTGGCCAGCTCTACACGACTTCCACGGAAGAAATCGTCGAAGTGCTTGAGGTTGGCTGGATCGTTGGGACGTAGACGACCGACGTCATCGAACTTGATCTTTTGCGGCCCGGTGATGATGGCGTCATAGCCCTCGGACTCGCGAATCTTCATGAATTCGTCAAGGGTGTGAACGAAAGGCTTGTCGCTGACGGGCAGGTGTTCTGGCGTGGCTTCACCACACAGAACGACATGGGCTTCGACGAAGGGGTAATAGCCGAGCTTGTGGCCCATCTCGGTCTTCAGGATATTGACGAGACGGTAACCCTGATCGCGCTTGGTATGGTACGGGCTCTTGGAGCGGTACTTCCCATCGATGTACCAGTTGCCGTCAAAGGAGGTCAGCTTCCCCCTCCAGTTCTTGAGCTCAACAATGATGATGCGGTCATGGGTGACCAGAATGAGGTCGAACTCCATCCCGCCCTGCGAATCACAGATCAATACCGATGCGTAGGCATGCCATGAATTTCGCAGCTCAGCCTCCATGCGAGCTACCGCTTTGGTCTCACTTCCGTGAAGCCCCTTACCCCTGACGACAATCTTCATGCTGCTCCCCTTGCCTATCCTTTTATCCGGGAGCTTCTAGGCATCCCGGTCTCGACACGATCTACTGACGGCCCTGTGGCTCAGACTTGACAGCAGTGCCGCCGAGCCTGGCTGGGGTTTACTGGCTCAACGCTTCTGGTGCTGCGGTCTGATTTTTTTGTTGCACATTTTCTTGAGCGATGTGGCGATGGGTGAAGAACTCGTCGAAATGCTTGAGGTTTTCCGGGCTATTGGGTCTCAGTCGTTTTTCATCGAAACGAACCTGCTGCTCCCCAAGGATCGCCTCATAGCCTTGGGCCTCACGAATTTTTAGGAAATCTTCGAGTCTGTGGGCGCAGCGCTTTTCGCGAGGCGGTAGGTTTTCGGTTGTGGATGTTCCACACAAAAGGACGCGTGCTTCAACGAAGGGGAAGTATCCCAGTGCGTGCTGAAGCTCTTCCTTGAGAATCGCGATAAGCCGAGAGGCGTGGTCTCGCTTGCGGTGAACCGGGCTTCGCCCCCGAATCTGACCGTCGATGTACCAGTTTCCATCATAAGAGGTCAGCTTGCCGTTCCAGTGCTTGACCTCGATCAGCACCACTCGGTCGTGAGTGACCATGACCAGATCCAGCTCCATGGGGCCCTTGGAGTCGCTGATCGTGAATCCCCGGTAGGCGCGCCATGAATCACGCAACTCTTCTTGAAGCCGCCCGAAGGTCTCTTCCTCAACCCTGTGTTGCGCTGCATCGCTGGCGATAATCTTCATCACACCCTCTTCCTTTTGGCAGACCATTTGCTTGCATCAGCTCGACCTGGTTTTACGCATTCCACTTTTAGGTGATTTGCCGGGTTGACCCTCGGGTCGCTCATGCATTCGAGGGTGCGATCCTATCGGAAAATCCCGTAGTGTTAAAGCGCTACTTCTGCCGATCAGAGATATCGCGAAAGCCAGTAGTGACGTGCTCTTCAGCGCTTTTAAATCGGTTAACTTCTATATTGACGAGTCACTCTCTGACTTCAGGTCGTGGTATGATAATCGCAGAAGAATCCATGAGCAGAGATCACGATACCGATGTGCATTTTTGATGATATCAAGGCTTTCCTTGCGAATAATCACAGGGATAATGAAGAAATTGCGTATGAAGTCATGAACAGCGCGCTGGATCCTTTTGCGCGCTCCACGCTGCCGGGTCACATCACGGGGTCTGCTTTCGTGACCGATGTCGTGCAGCGCCGAGCCCTGTTGATCCATCATGCTGCGCTGGGTATCTGGATTCAGCCAGGTGGGCATGTTGACCCTGGTGAATTGCCAGTTCAGGCGGCTCTGCGCGAGACCCTTGAAGAGACTGGGATTGCTGGAGAGCTATTGTCTCCCAAGATATTTGACATCGACATTCACAAGATCCCATCCAACCCGCGCAAGGGTGAGAAAGAACATTATCATATTGATGTTCGCTACCTGATTTCGGCCAGCTGCAGTGATTCTGTGACCATCAGCGAGCAAGAATGCCATGGTTATGAATGGCCGAAACTTGAATCCCTGGCCATTCAGAATGAAAGTGTTGCCCGCATGGCCAGATTGGCTTTGGCGTGGATCGAAGCCAAACAGGCAGCTTGATCCGCATGCCTGGAAATGGGGTGAAGCACTATTTCACCAGCTGAACCCGAGTCACTAGGCTGGGTTGAGCATACCAACGGCTAAATTCGGCTGGGGTTATGATCGCATCACGAGCGCAGTAACCCCTTTGGCACGTTATAGCTCGAAGAGCGTAGCTAAATTGTACTGCCCCGTCACTGGAGAGCAAATTGACTCGGGTATACGATGACAGGAAATAATTGGCCTCTGTGGTGTCCAGCCAATCGGCAGCGCCGAGGTTTTCAGTGCCCGCAATGACAGCTAGGCCGTAGGCTCCTGCGTAGTAGACAAACCCTGCGGTGACAGGCAGTGATCCGTTCCCGGTCATGGAGGTACCGAAAGAGTACACACCGCCAATTTGCCGTCTGTAGCCAACGGCACGGTTGCCATCCAATATGCCGGCAACAATATCAGCATTGAAGGTCTCGACATTTCTTGTCCCGACTAGCTGAGCACTTCCCTGTTGATCTTTCAGTACCTGTCGCTCAGTCGCCGGGCTTCCGTACGCTTGCAGCTCACCAGTATGGCGGTTGACCCTGTTTTTCTGAACGGATCGCTCCTGATCCTGGCTGCATCCTGAGAATGTCTGCGTAAATGTCAGGCCAGTTGGAATTGAGCTCGCTAAGGGAGCTTGTGTCCCGCAGTCGTATAGGCCTCCTGTATTAGCCCAGGCGCTGACGGTAGACTCACTAAGCGCCCACTCTGCGGATCCGCTGATCGGAGCAAGGATTCGTATGATATTTTCTGATGCATGAGCATTGATTGAGGCTGCCGCCATAACTGCGGCCAGCGCCAATGTTCTTAGCATGTCCATCTGTGATGAGTCCTTCGCACATGTTGTCGATTGATTTGGATATATATTGCCATCGAGCAAACCCTTTTGCATCAACCCTATAACCGCGCACTGACTCTCTATCGTTAAAGCAATGCGATAGCGATTACGGCTTATGTCGACTGCCGCTCATAATTATTTCTGACAGAAAGGCTGAGATCTTAAGCATTTTGCACGCAGAAATAACGAGTTTTCCAGGTACTGATAACTGAAGGGCCCATAGGGCCCTCAGTCATTTGATCATGGGATGAAGCAGAGCTTTGCCCATCCTCCAGCAGGATCACCGCCGAATACAGCGCTGCTGCAGGCGTACGATCCTGGCTCAAAGTACTTCTGAAAGTATGCAGATCCACCCTGAAGTCCATATCGAACTGTGGCTGCGGAGGCCAGCGTGAAGGATCCTCCCTCCTTGGCCAGGATCACTGGCGCGGCTTGCGTGCCCAAAGCGCTTCGGGTTAACGATGCGCCGACTGTTTTGCTCTCGATCGAAGCAGCCCCTACGTTTCGAATCGCTTGGGTTTTGCTGTTCAGCTCTCTGGGTTGACTGGTGCGCTGTTGTTCTTGCTGGCAGTCGGTAGCTGTTTGCGAAAAGGTCTGCCCCTGGGCGACCGCGCTTGGAGACGGGCTCCAGTTCGAACAGTTGTAAGCAGCGCCTGAGCTTGCCCAGGCGGACAGCAGGGGGCTAGTAGCAGCCCACGATGAGCTTTCAGCGATAGGCGCTTGCATGCGGATGATGTTGAGAGATGGATCGGCCATGGCGGTACCGACAGACAATGCCAGAACTGCCGCCAGGGCAAGAGAACGCCGAAGTGATGTCATAAAATACTCGAAAATCATTGGGTTATGCGATCAACTCACTATATCTACATGCCATGTATGTGTCCATTTTGACTTCAATATATTGATAAAGCTAATTTCCCTACCGTTTGCTTCGGTGAGGGTTTTGCATGACTATTGTGAATGCATATCGGTCTGATTGCGGAGCACACCCCTAGCGTTTTCGGTGTTGTTTTAATCATTTTGACGTAGGAATGCGGATATGTAATGATTTGTCTTCTATTAAAATGATTTTTCTTGTGAGGCAGGCCATGAGTGAGTTGATGGGATACGCATGGTTGGCTGATCAGTATGAATTGACGCTTGCGCAGCCGCTCACCGTTGTCAGCGGGCTGGGTAATCCTCAAAAGTCGGGCGGTGCTGGGGATGTTACCTACCAGTATTACACCGCCAAGTACCTACCAGAGCCTACCTTGCGCGCTCACCTGACGTTTGCTCTGAAGCGCGAGCCTTTGCACCTTGAGTTGATGGCCAGACTTTTTTCAAAACTGGATCCTGCCGAACTCCTCGCCTGGATCACCAGTGAGCCGACAGGCCAGTACGCCCGCAAAGCCTGCTTCTTCTACGAGTGGCTGACTGACAGGTCTTTGGATCACCCAGGACTTACCCAGTCAAATTATGTGAATGCGCTGGATCCTGACGAATACTTGGTGGCTAGCCAGCCGATCCCCAATGCCCGCTGGCGGATTCGCGACAATTTGCCGGGCGTACCCGACTTCTGCCCTACCGTTCGATTGACCCCCAAGCTAAAGCAGGCGCTTGCCTACGACCCTGCCCTTGAGATCGATCGGCTCGGCGCCGAGTTCGGTGAGGATACGTTGATGCGCAGCTCAGTGTGGCTGTCGCTCAAAGAAAGTCGGTCGAGTTTCGCCATTGAGCATGAGCTTAAAAAGGTCGACCGTATCCAGCGCTTTGCTGCCGTGATGGAGCGCCGCTGCGGCAAGGGATCGGTGCATCTCAATGCCACGGATATCGAAATCCTTCAACGCGAGATCCTGGGTGACTCGGCTCTAAGCTACGGCCTGCGTCAGTCCCCTGTATTTGTGGGTGAAACCACGGGTTATGGGGATTATGTGCACTATCTGGCGCCGCAATGGCATCAGGTGCCGCACATGCTCAGTGGACTCAAACAGTTTGAGCTCAAGACGCAGGGGCAGTCCGCACTGGTGAGAGCTGCTGCCATTTCGTTCGGCTTTGTGTATATCCACCCCATGTCTGATGGCAACGGGCGGGTTTCCCGGTTTCTGATAAATGATGTGCTGCGCCACGATAAGGCGATTCCGGCCCCTTACATCCTTCCGGTTTCCTCCGTATTGCAAAAGCACTCCTTAAGGCCCCGTAACTATGATCAGGTGCTGGAAAGCTTCTCCCGGCCCCTTATGGACTCACTGAGTGGGCAATACCGTTTTGGAAGCAAACAGACTGCCCCTGACGGTACCGAGTACAACCTTCATTTCGATGGCTATGAAGAGACAGCCCCGGCCTGGCGCTATATCGACATGACCGTACACGCCGAGTACATGGCGGATGTGGTGCAGATCACTATCAACGAAGAGATGCGAGCAGAGGCGGACATCCTGCGCTCTCACTACCGGGCTCGCCAGGCTATCAAGGAGGTGCTTGAGGGGCCTGATCGAGATATCGATGCGATCATTCGTTCGGTGCGCCAGAATGAGGGCAAGCTTAGCGGTAAGCTTGCCAAGCAGTATCCACAGCTGGCGGAGCCTGAGGTGTTTCAGGATGTGGTATTGGTTATCGAAACTCACCTGCCGTGGAGCAGTTCTTCCGGTTAAGCCTTGCTGGATTTGGCGATCTGGGATGAGCCAACAACACAAGATTGTTGGATTCCTGGTGCCGTCTTCCTAAGCTGGCGGGCCTCAGGCTGGATCAGCAAGCGCGCCAGCTTGAGCGGCGTGCCGCATGCGATCAATTTTAGGCTTCATGTAAAAGCACATGAACAGTGAAATGAGCAGACCCACCGGCAGTGAGCGACTGAATACGAGCCACCAGTTGCCGGCGAACGCTGAGTCAAAGGGATGGCTCACTGCCGTAACCGCACACGCAATGATCGTTTCAATAAAGCATGCAGTGACCATTGAAGCGATCAGCTTTTTTGCGATTTCTCCGATATCGCCAACGACCTTGTCGACTGCCTTTTCCAGCAGCCCAAGAAAGGCCAGTACAAATGGCAGGACTATCAGGGTAGAAAGGAAGCTGCGGCCCCATCGGGTCATGAAGTCTGGGCCAATGCCAAGGGTTGCCCACGTCATGACGAAGCTCAAGAGCAGTGCAATCGAGGGTAGAAGCACCAGCGGAGGAAGAATGGCGCGTATTGATGGTCTTGAAGATTTCATGGTCATTTGTTCTACGATTGATTAGAGGTCATGGTATTTCAATATGCCATGGGATATTTGATGCCTTTAAGAGCCTGGCATGCGCCCAACTGTCACAGGCAGTACAAGTGCTTATGGGGTTCCGATCTGGGTTAATGCCGCAGTCGCATGCTCCTTGAGCACGTTTTTGAGCAGCTTGATTTCACTGTCAGTAATATCTGCCCAGTTCAGTGCGGCTTGCGTGTAATGCCGTCCGACGTGGAAGATCAGGGCCTGGCCCAGCAGGGTCATGGCTTTCACCTTCACTAGCGGCGATTCTGGCGGCAGTGCGCAAGCGATCGCGACCAGGTTCTGAGCGCAAGCATCGATCTTGTCCGCGACCTTTTCTCGCATCAGTCGGAAGCCGCACTCCAGACCCTGGCCCGTTTGAGACATCGACATGAACAGGCGTTTCGGGTCATCCAGACCCCCGCACGTCAGTAGCCGATCAACGATGGCGCCCTGCAGGTGACAGAACAGTCCGACAGCATTTTCTCTTTCAGATGAGCCGCTCAAGCTGACCTTGATTCGCTCAAGCACGGGATCAAAATATTCGCTGGCTTGTTCGGTGATCTGCTCGACGCAGGCCTTGTACAGCCCCTCCTTGTTCTCGAAGTAGTACTGAAGCGCGGGCGTATTCACTCCGGCCTGGGTAGCGATCTGTCGAGTAGTGGCTGCCTGAAAGCCCTTGGTGGCAAACACATCGATCGCAGCCTCGATGATCCGAGTGCGAGTATCGTCCCCGCACTGGTAGGCTTGACGGTTGGTGCGCCTGATCTTGCTGTCCATCTCGGTCATGAGAAGGCTCCTTCAATTTATGCATAAGTCGATTATATCAGTTGACACAATTATTCCAACAGAGATAATTGTTACAGATCAATAATAAAAATCAGGACATCTCGTGAACTCCCCTACTGCCACCCCAGCTGTCGTCGCACCTGTCAAAAAATCCAAACGCCCCCTTTTGATTGGCGTTTCTATCCTTGCACTTGCTGTTGCAGCAAGCGCTACGGGCTACTGGATGCAGGTAGGTCGCTATCTCCAGAGCACTGACGATGCGTTTCTGAAAGCCGACAGCACCACTATCGCCCCACGGGTATCGGGCTACGTGACCCAAGTGCTGGTCAAAGACAATGAGTACGTCAAGGCCGGAGCTGTGATCACCCAACTCGACGCCAGTCCTTACCAGGCAGCCTTTGAACAGAGCATGGCCAGTGTGGCCTCCAAGCAGGCGGCGGTGGCCAAGATCCAGGCGAGCCTGGTGCAGCAGTCACAGAACATCAAGCAGGCACAGGCACTTGTTCAGTCCGCCAAGGCCGATGCTGACCACGCGAAACACGAATACAACCGTCACCAACCCCTGGTGGCCAAGAACATCGAAAGTGGTGAAAGCCTTGCAGAGCTGAAGAGGACTCGTGACTCCAGCGCCGCCGAGCTTATGGCAGACCAAGCCGCTGCTCAATCAGCACAGCTGCAGGTGGCCGTTCTGCAGGCCGATCTTTCTCAGGCTCAGGCGGATCTGCTTGAGGCTAAGGCCAGTGCAGAACAGGCAAGCATCTCGCTGGCCGATACTCAGATCAAAAGCCCAGTCACGGGGCGTGTGGGCGACAAGAGCGTACGGGTTGGCGCCTATGTCCAGTCCGGTACCCGGATGTTGACCCTGGTGCCGACTGATGAGATCTATGCGGTAGCCAACTTCAAAGAGACCCAGATCGGCAACATGCGAGCGGGTCAGCCAGTCACCGTGCAGGTGGATGCTCTCCCCGACCAACCTCTGCAGGGTGTAGTGGACAGTTTCTCGCCCGGTACCGGATCTGATTTCGCGCTGCTTCCTTCGCAGAATGCCACCGGCAACTTCACCAAGATCGTCCAGCGGGTGCCGGTCAAGATCCGCTTGCAGGTCAATGATGCAGTACAGGCCCGCTTGACCAGTGGCATGTCCATTGATGTCGAAGTGGATACTCGCGATCAGCCCGAGGTCAGCCAGGCGGTAGCAGCACAATGAACAAGACTGGCAAAGCCTCAGTGACTGATTGGGTGGCGGTCGTTGCCGGCTCCCTGGGCGCTTTGATGGCGACCCTCGACATTTCCATCACCAACTCGGCACTTCCCCAGATCCAGGGGGAGATCGGCGCTTCCGGTACGGAAGGCACGTGGATCTCGACCGCTTACCTGCTCGCAGAGATCGTCATGATTCCTCTTGCCGCGTGGCTGTCACGGGTCATGGGGCTGCGTACCTTCCTGCTGAGCATGGCAGTCATGTTCACGATCTTCTCAGTGGCCTGCGGCCTCTCAGAAAGCTTGTCAGGCATGATCCTGGGCAGACTGGGTCAAGGTTTTGCCGGGGGCGCTATGATTCCGACTGCGCAGACCATTATCCGGATGCGCTTGCCCAAGGCGCAGATGCCGATCGGCATGGCGGTGTTTGGTTTGATCATCATCCTGGGGCCGCTGCTGGGGCCTGTTTTGGGAGGGTGGCTGGCTGAGAACGTCAACTGGACGTGGTGCTTCTACATCAACCTACCTGTGGCGGCATTATTGATCACACTGCTCTTGATGGGATTGCCCAAGGACAAGGGTGACCTTAGCCTCTTTGCCAAGGCTGACTGGCTGGGTATCGTAGGCATTTCCATGGCACTGAGCTGCCTGACCGTAGTGCTTGAGGAAGGTCAGCGTGATCGCTGGTTCGAATCAACGATGATCGTTGCTCTGACGGTCTTGATGGCCATCGGATTTATCATGGTTGCAGTTTCCCAGTTCACAGCCGACAAACCGATCATCAAGCTCTCGCTGCTGCGCAACACCAGCTACTCAAGCATCATCTTCACGGTTTTCTTCGTGGGGATGGGGCTGTATTGCGTTTCCTACTTACTGCCGCAGTTTCTGAGCTCGGTGGCAGGCTACAACGCGGAACAAGCCGGCTTTGTCCTGCTCGTCAGCGGCGTGCCGGCGTTCTTGATGATGCCCTTTCTGCCAAAGCTGATTGGGAAGATCGACATACGGCTTCTGGTTGCCCTGGGCCTTCTGTGTTTTGGCATCAGTTGCTTGATGGACAGCGGGCTCACGACAGACAGTGTTGGCTCGGATTTCACCTGGTCTCAACTGATCCGGGGTATCGGTCAGGTGTTGTGCATGATGCCGCTCAACCAAGCGTCGATGGCGTCGGTGGCGCCTGAGGAGGCAGCTGATGCAGCCGGGTTCTACAACATGGCCCGCAACCTGGGCGGCTCTGTAGGCCTTGCACTCATTGGTGTCTTTATCGACCGGCGTAACACGCTTCATACTGATCAGATCGCTCAGACGGTGAGCGAAAACTCAGTGATCGGTAACGAGCAGATTGCTCAGTCAGCAGCCTCGTTTTTAAGCAAAGGCTCGGATGCTGCGTATGCGCAGCTACAGGCGCTTGCCCAACTCACTGGCCAGATCAAGACCCAGGCTACCGTAATGACCTTCAATGAAACGTTCTGGATGCTGGGTGGAGCTTTGCTGATCTGTGTCCCTTTGACCATGCTGCTCAAGAAGCCTGCGCCCGGCACTGATGCTGGTGAGGCCCATTGACCCCTCTGACGCGAGGACAATGCCTCGGCTCTTCATTGGCCAGTTTTGAGGCGAGACCGCTTCGCGGAAGATGACGACTCCCCTACCGGCACACCGGCAACTCACTCCAGCTAGTGGTGTAGCTGGGTGATAGGAGATCACGCCGCACCTTCCATTCAGGATCAACTTTGACCCTGGCCGAATGAATGGCGTTTCTTCCGTAGCGAAGATTGATGGTGTCCATCAGCTCACCTAAGCGGTCGGTAGCCTCATCCTGCTGCTCGGCGAACAAATCTTGGGTGAAGGTGCCTCTCTGATGCAGGTCTGTCAGGAGGATCGCGCATTTTGAATAGGCAAACCCTGGTCGAAACACACTCTCCAGGCCCTGAAGCGCCGCCCTGATAAGCAGGCGCGTGTCATCGGTAGGGTTGACCATCTGCACGGAGATTGAGTTGTAGTAGCGCTGGTGTTGAGGCTCATGCTGACTGGTCTGCACGCTCACTGTCAGGGTTTGGCAGAGCGAGCGTTGACTGCGTAGCCGTTCGGCGGCGGTTGAAGCGTAACTTGCAGCGGCCTCTTGAAGCTTTACCAGGTCGCGAACCCGCACACCGAACATGCAGGACTTCATGATTTCCTTCTTCAGATCAGGCGACTCGTGCATGTTCAAGCACACCTCGCCCATCAGCTCCCTGGCTGTGCGCTCTACATTCACATTGAACGACTTGCGCAACGTTTTGTGATCAAAGGTCGCCAGATCCCACGCTGTCACAATGTTCATGGCGCCAAGTCGAGCTTCAAGCTTACGGCCTACACCCCAGATCTTGGCCACGGGAGCGATCTTGAGCAGTTTGTGCTGACGTACCGGATCGGTGAGGTCAACCACCCCTCCTGTCTGCTTCCACTCTTTGGAGGCCCACTGCGCGAGCTTGGCCAAGGTCTTGGTGGTAGAGATTCCCATGCCGACCGGGACACCCACTTCACGGAGCACGGTTTCCTTCAGAGCCAGGCCATAATCGTGCAATGATTCAGCGTCTGGCATCAATGCCCAGCACTCATCGATGCTGTACTGCTCCAGGTCTTCGACATGAGGGAAGATTGACTGAATCATGCGCCGGGACACATCCGCGTACAGTGTGTAGTTGCTGGAGAACATTTGTACTCCGTGCTGGCGGGCGTAGTCCTTGATCTGGAAAAACGGGGCGCCCATAGGGATGCCTAGCTCTTTGGCCTTCGCATTCCTGGCAATCACGCAACCGTCCCCGTTGCTCAGCACACACACTGGCTTATCCCGAATGTCTGGTCTGAACAGGGCTTCAACCGACGCATAAAACGAGTTGCCGTCGATCAGGGCAATGCGTTTCACGCGAACACCCGTAGATCCCTGACGACACGCTCAACGATACCCCACAATGAAATCGACTCTGTGCTTTCGATGGCCTCGCGCTGGCCAGCAACAGGCTCAATCCAGAAAGTGAAATTCGGCGCCCTGCCCGCGATCTGACAAATGCGGTGATCCTCATCAACGATGATCACGGCAATGGCACCATCGCAAGGCTTAGCGCCACGGTTTACCACTAGCAGATCATCGGGATAGATCGATAAGCCGCTCAGGGCCTCACTGTCGAGCTTCCAGAGGTAGATGTGGGGCGCACCCATCCCCACCATCTCATCAATCGACAGCCCGTGAGCCTCATAGCCTGTAGCTGGCGAGGCAAAGCCGGTGATCTTGACCGCAACGGGTAGCTTGGCCAGCGATTCCAGACGTTTGTTTGAGAAGGGGGCGGGTTTCGACATGATGGCAGTACTGGTGAATGGCTGTATATCTATCCAGTTCTACCCATCACTCGTCAAGTGCAAAGAAGAGAGTCGTCCCTTCCTTCGGGCTGCTTTTGTGCTTTTCAAAGGGCGATAGCCAGTGTTTGCTGGAGCATACGGCAGGGTCGACAGAGCTAACTTTCAGACGAGTGAAAGGGAGAGTTGAAGATGGGCTCTTGCCTCGTCGATGTACTCCTGGGCGGCGTCATCATCGCTGTCACATCCCCGCCCCGCCCCCAGTGCTTGAGCATTGGATTCCCGGAGAGCCTGTTCGCCCGCATTCCCGTCACTCATGGCATCGATCGCTTGCCACACATCAAGGCTTTCCTCGCTGAGGAAGCGGTAAGGGTCGACCACCAGTCCGCAGGAGAAGCTTCTGTCGGTATTCTGAATCAGGGCTTTGCAGTTTTGATCATCACCCAGGGCTTCACCAAGCTCACAGACTTTGGCGATGCAGCACACCCCGCAACCGTTGCAGGGGTCGCCATAGACGGGTTTGTCTAGGCTCACGGAATCGATCAAGTGCCAGTTCATAACGCCTGCCCCTCAGTATGGGTACCGCTGGCGGGCAGACGGTCGCTGTTGTGACAATACCGCTGAATGAGGATCGACATGCCGGCTCCTGACAATGACTTGAACGCAGTGTTC
This sequence comes from Pseudomonas sp. CFBP 13719, assembly GCF_014842095.1. Lineage (NCBI taxonomy): Bacteria > Pseudomonadati > Pseudomonadota > Gammaproteobacteria > Pseudomonadales > Pseudomonadaceae > Pseudomonas > Pseudomonas sp. CFBP 13719. Next base: position 173,161 of record NZ_JACYVB010000002.1, read on the forward strand.
ACTTTGGCCCGAGATGCAATCTTCGCCCAAAACGGTTTGGGTCTCAAGGCATGGCTTACCCATGGGCAGCCTTGTTTTGCGCCTGTGTGCTCTCAACGCTTACACTTTGGAGAAGTGGAAATTGGAGGTCTATACAATGACAGACACTTTTGTGGAAATTGATCCTTGTTGCGACGTTTGCCTCGAAGCTGTGAAAGAAGGCACTGGAGCTGGCCAGCTACTGGGCGATTGGCCCGCCGCTGCTGATGGCGCCGTGGAGCGCTACGAGGTAAACCTATGTCGAAGCTGCTTTCTCAAAGTGCTTTCAGGGCTTAGCCGAGACCGCATGCTCACCGGACTCTTCAGCGAAGAGCCAGATGATTTTAGACGTGAGGATTTTGGCCGTCTTGCAGCCGCTGAGTGATTAGTTCATCTGCGGGTAGGACGCAGCCTTAGCAGAGCTCAAACAGATCTTCAGGAGGCTCGGGCTTTTTCTCGACGGGCTCCGGCAATTTGATGCCCATCTCGACGAGCATTCCGCGCAGAACACGAACGTCATCTTCGAACTTGCGCTCAACATCATCCTTGGTCTGGATCAGCTTGAATTCGGTCAGGGTGCGTTGCATGTAACCCTTTGGAAAGGTCATCTCACCCGGAATGCCCAGCACTTCAGCGGCCACACCACCTGCCCAGTCCACCCCTGTCTGACCTCCAGAGATGACCTTCTTGAACGGATGGTGGTCATGAACGAACTTCATTACTTGGAACGCCCAGAGATTCAGGCTTTCCTGAGTCCAGTCAAAATCCTTGAGGGTGTAGATACCGTTGCCGGCGACGTTTAGCACCTGAGCGTTGTGTTTCTTGCAGGCGCGAAAAAGCTCAATCGCCGCGTCGCGAGGCGCTTTCTTTAGGGCGATGCCCACATAGCGATCGCCAGCCATCGAATGGGTGAGAACCTCACCGCCTGAATCGAATTTTTCAGCAAAGGCCACCGTCAAGTCAGCGGACTGGGCATTGTGCTGGGTGCGAGGCGGATAGGTGGGTTTTTTGTGTTCTGTAAATTTCATCGGTCGAAATCTCGAATATCGCTTTAATTACCACTATACGAGAGGCAGAAGGCCCGCGCCAAGGCGAGCCGTCGCCAAATATCATCGTGATTTGCAGACGCCATAGTCCATCGAATACCCAGTGTCTTTCTTGTGCCGGACGTCTTTGGTGTACGTATGACCCTGGAACTCATAGCTGTCAAAAGAGCGATGGTTGACGCCGTCGTCCTCATAGACTCTGGCCTTGCCAAAGCGAATCAAGACCACAGCCCCTTCTGGAAAATCAAAAGGGCTTGGTGTTGCCTCGCCCCATCCATTTTTTTTGCAATCAAAGCCCCCTGCTTTGCTCACCTTGGTCTTGCCCTCGCTCGGGGGCAGGTCACCAGCTTCTATCTGTGACTCCAGCCACTTGGGGGAAGGAGGATCGAAGGTGTCGGAAGCACCGCCTGGTGAGTGGGTGCGACACAGGTCGTAACTGATGGTGCTGGCGTTGCTGCTCACCACAAATTTCTTGGTGTAAAGGAAGTCGCCAGCCTGAAGGCTGTTGTAGATCAGCTCGGAATGATCTTCATCAAACAAGACGCCCAACGCAGTGCTGTGGACGCTTCTGAGTGTGCGCGGGGTTCGATATTCCGGGTTTCCGGGCGCCCACTCCTGCCATGAACCCAAACCACATTCCTCCGTTTCAGTAGAGGGCGGTGAGGCTGTTGCGATGCACGGGCAGACCAAGGCGAGAACAAGCGCTAGGGCGGTAGTTTTTTTCATGACTGTCTCGGTTTAGGCGTATATTGGTAGTCTTCTCAGTCTATCCTTTCGCCATCTGGAGCGCCATGCTGAAGGCCTGGCTCAAGCGGCTATGCCGAGCTAGCTCAAAGTCTCTTCGTGATCATCAGTATCAAGCAGGTCGATAAGCGCTTGCTGCTGCTCAGCCGGCAGGGCTTTGACGATCTCAATGAGCTTTTGCTCCGAATGCGCCTGATCCTCTGATTTGAAGCGCACATCTCCAGGTGCCCTTCCAAGGGCGCGGCCCAATGTGTGCAGAATTTCAGAATTGATGCTTCGGTGGTTAAGCCGAGCGTTTTCAGCCACCTTCCCCCTGAGACTTGGGGTCATGCGCAACATAAACCTTTCGGTGAGCTGTTTTCTTGAAGTTGATTTTGGCATGACAACAACGCAAATCTGATCATGAGTTACCTGAGATCAGGAAATATGCTTTTTGTTCAATAATTGAATCAAGATTGAATCAATTGATTCATCCTGAGTAGACAATCAGGGTCAAGGTGCTCAACCGTTAGGGGCTGGGCGAGTCGTCGAGGGCGATAATGGCTTCTTTCTGTCGATTCAGAATGGCAAGTACCGGATTTGCCTTTATCTCGATGATCGCCTGAAGGCTCTCGCCACGAATCCTGGCACAGAAGGCTCGATGATGACCATCCTCCAGCCAGAGCCTTCCGTCACCCCTTACGGACACCTGAATGGGCTCTGACAGGTCAACTGATTTGACCCACTTCATTCCCCATAATTCGAATTTGTGCTCGGCATTCTCCATGTCGGTCAGGTAGATGTGGAGTGATTTTGGATCGACAGAAATCTGTTGATCGCTGGTGTAGCCGAAAGCGATTTCATCGAGCTCGTCAATGTCCATCTCTATCAGCTCTTGCTCTGAGTAGATCTTCTTGCGCCGGGCCATCGAGGCGTCCTAGTAGGTTGTATTTATTTATATATTGACATAGTATCTGTGTCCATTGGGAGTGCCCGACCATAGGGCGCCAACGCACCTCCACTGCTGGTATTGGGTTCGATGATTACTGACCTGTCTGACTTGCTCGATCAACTTGAGTCTCCTGGTGGCGCGCTGGAGCTCACGCTGGATGCTGCGTTGCGCGAGCCACTTCGAGTGGCGCTGCTTGCGGGTTTGAAGCACTCCTTGCAAAGCGCGGCTTCGACAGCAAATCCCAGAGCCCTTTTTGGCTTGGAAGAGCTGACGTTCAAACCTGATGATGGCTCGGCTTACCGCAAGCGCCTTGAGATGTTTGACTACGTCGATCACCAACCAGTACCGCTTGATCGACAGATACTTGAGCAATGCTCGGGGTGGCTGAGCTACAGCTCGTATCGCGATCTTTCTCGCCAGGCTCTGTTAGCCAAGAGCATTGATGCCTTGCTGGCTGAGCAAGAAGGCCAATCGCTCGTGCACGCGCCGCTCTCGGTCATCCACGAAGCCGCAGACTGGTTGCAGTGCATCGTGCGCAACGACACTTATGAGCTGGGCTTGAAGATCCGTCGAGACGTGAAGAATGCCTGTGGAGTTGCCATTCCGGCACCCGCTCAAAGACATGATGAGGAGAGTTGATGATGCACAAACGAAACAAAGGCCGCAGTGCAGGGCTGATCAGCTCAATCCTGATCGTTGTTGCTACGCCCTTGCTGGCTGCAGCCTTGCTGGCTGCAGGCTTGTTGCTGTGGGGATTTGGTCTAGACAGCCGTGACTATGACAAGCAGTTACGCAAGCAGTGACTACCACTCGTTGTTATTGCCGATGTAGATACCATAGCGAGCCGCCAAAAGATCATTGGTCACGATTTTTCGAGTTTTGTAGAAGCTCATTCCGCTCCTTGAGCTTGGGGTCAGGATTTGCTTGCCAACATCAGCCCCCATGCTGAAGAAATCAGAGTGCACTGCGCTGATAGATCCTCTATTCATGTAGATGTAGTTGTAGCCACCAATCATGATCTTGCCCTGGCGCATTCCTAAGACCAGATAGGTCTTGAAATCTGCCAATGACCAGATTTCTGTATTGCCGGTGATCAGCACCGCATCGACCGATTGATAGAGATCACGCATGATTTGAGCGACCACTTGCCCTGGGTTAACCTTCACAAGCTGAATATTCACCCGCCACTTTTCTTTCGCAATGCTTTCAATCTCATCCTTGTTGACGTCATCGTCACTGTAGAGAATTCCAAGGCTTCTTATACTCGGCATATTCATCGAGGCATGACGCACCTGAGATGCGAGGGGCTGATCGAGAAAGTACCCCCAGCTACCTTGAGTTGGCCGACTGATTTTGAAGTTGTAACGATATGACGATGCAAGGATAACAATGTTTTTGGATGGGCACGCTATGGTCAGGTTTACCGCCATGTCCGCGCCAAAAGCAACGATCGTTGCATCGTCATCGCACATGCTCAAGGCTAAATGAGCGCTTTGTTTAACATCCAGTCTCTCATTGCTGCGAAGGCCCAGAACCAGGCTCTGCAGCTCAGGGGAGTCTTTTGAAGCGACAACAATTACTCGTGTAACTTCGCCCTGGGCTTGTGCTAGCGCGGGCGGGAACAACAATGCGATCAGCCATAAAACAGACGCGATCGGCGCGATATGCTGAAAATTCAGTGACATAACCAATCCCTAGGCCATATAGACTCAAAACTTCACCGATGTTTCGAACCAGAAGGTTCGAGGGGATGAGGCTTCTGGGCGGAAGTTCTGTTGATCGCCAAGCAAGTTTGACCCTGCAACCTTGCTACATACCTTCGTGCTTCCTAGCGCGCCAAAACACTTTTCAACATACAGATCTAAACTGCTCTGAGAGTCCAACTCCCAGCCATTGCTCCAGGCAAATGATGACACGTAACTGTACATACCACCGACCGCCCAATTGTGCTCAAATGAATAGTGCCCTAATGCCGCTACGATTGTCGAGGGTGAAGATTCTCCAATGTTGCTTGTGTACGTACCCTTCTGGATATAGCTGTCGACATCCGTGTACGAGCCGCTCAGAGTCAGCAACAATTTTGAGGATGGGTGCCAATCGATGCTGGCCTCCAGGCCCTTTGCAACACCCGTGTTGCTGAAGCTCTTGGCGCTGGAAACCGTGGCGCCGTTTTGGCTGAGCACTCCAGGATTAGGGGTTTCAGCGTAGCCCACCATGCTGTCGTACTTATTCATGTAGAGGCGCAGCTCAGTGCTGATTGATTTGTCCAAGCTTTCATACATCCAGGCAATCTCTGTAGACCGCATGCGTTCTGGATCAAGATTCTCAGTATTGTAGACATCATAGGCAGGCTTCATGCCTTGGTCGTACAGGTACGCCCTGCGGGCCGACTTCTGCTCATAAACCAAGGGAAAGCGACTGCCGGTGGAGTATCCGATACGAAAAGTGTTCTGATTGCCAACGGTTTGCACCAGGGAGGCATTGTAGGCCAGCGGCATCTGCTTGTAGCTGTTGGTTTGCTCTATCATGCCCCCGGTATGCAGCGTGGTCGTGTCAGTCAGGTGCCAGGCTTGATTGGCAAAGTAAGCACCATGGGTGACCGTGAAATTATCAGCCTTGAACATGGACTCGCTCTTGATGACATCCGAGGAATACTTCATGCCAAATGTCAAATCAGCCAGTGTTGTGTTTTTGACCAGTTTGCTGGCAAAGCTGGTTGAATTGTAGCTGTACCCCACATCCCATAGGAGTCGACCAACCTGGGCATTGACTGGGGCTGTGAGGTAGTGTGTGTCTCGATCATAGTAAGTATTGGACAGATTGGTGGACACATAGGTTGTGTCATTGAACATGTGCGTCCAGGAGGAGCTCAAAAACCAGCTCGTGTCCTGGCCGTCATGATCGTCACTGTTCAAATTCGAAGAGACCCACGTGTCGATATCGGAGTCCGCAGCGCCCAATGTGACCATTACATCGTCAGACAAGGTGGGTGAAAAATCGGCTCGGGCAAAAAACTGCTTCTTGTTAGTGCTGTCGTCCCGATGTTTGAGCCCTGTGTCGCGTGAGCTGGTATAAGACGCCGTGTAGTCCATGGAGCCAATGTTGCCGCCATGCTGAACGTATAGGTCGTCGATACCCATGCCGCCTTTGCGGGAACTCAGGGTGGTTCCCTTGCGCTCCGCAGCATAGGCTGTGAAAATTTTGATGGTCAGGAGCATGGCGTTTGAGCCGAACTCGCTATGGCTAGGCCCTCGATAAACCTCGATGCGCTCGACGTCCTCCAGCGGCACCATATTGAAGCTGGTCACGGTGCCTACTGAGGGCGTGAACAACGGGCGATCATCGACCTGAACGAGTACCCGGCGTGCGAACTCCTCTGCCCCGCCTTGAGAGCCAATGGAGAAGGAATGGCCAAAGCGATAGCCTGTGGTCACCCCCGGCACGATCCGAAGAACCTCACCGATTGACCGGGCACCGCTCGCCTCGATCATTTGCTTGTCGATAACGGTCAACGCGGTGGCGCTGGTACGAGGGTTGTTAGGTAGCGTGGCATTTGCCAGGGTAAGTCCAGCCTCATAATTTTCATGGGCAAAGCTTTTCAGTGGCAGCAGCGCCAGGAGCGTCAAGCCGACGGATTTCAAGAGGGATGGACTGCTTTGGAACATCGTTAAATCCGTTTTCAGAACCTGGTCGTCCCTGGATTTCAGGGCGGTGCAATAAGACTACAAACCGGGGGTTAAGTCAATATAAGCGATAGATATTTATCATCGTCTAGCTCATCAATTTTCCAAAAAATGTGAATGCTCAATTGATCCGATAAGCAGCCTTTACTTATCTGATTCAAGGTGCTAGCCAAAACGCCATCATCGTTGTGTGCATTGGCCTTTTTTGCGTTGCAGCGATTAACTCCATTTGAGGGTGCCCGAGCATCTATAGGGATCAAACCAGCCCATGAAGATTTTCCTGAATGGTTATCATCTGCATTATTGAGGGCCTTTCGCTTGTGCGTTGTTCCACTCAACTGGCTGCAGGATGATTACGCCAGGCAGTAAAAAAACACTGGCCGAGATTGAGGAAATCCCTCCTTCACTATACATTTAGTCTTATATTGACTTTTTTGGAGTGCTGGAATTGGCAAAGTTTGAAATGATGTGCGGGCGCGACCCAATGCTTTCTGTCACTCTGAAGATGGGTGAAAGAATCTATTCCGAATCGAATGCCATGGTCATGAACGATGGCGGCGTTTCGGTAGAGGGTGTCGTTCGTGGCGGGATCTTCTCATCGCTGATTCGTAGCATGACAAGCGATGAGTCGTTCTTCATGCAGGAGATCAAAGGCACGCGTGCGAGCGGTGAGGGACAAATCATCCTGGCTCCGCCAATGCCGGGTGATATCCACCTTCTGGATGTGGGCAAAGCTCAGTATGTGGTCAACCAGAGCTGTTTTTTGGCTTGTGATGAGGGGGTAACCATCAAGAACAAGCTCAACTCAATAACCAGTGGGCTGCTGGGCGATACGGGCGGCTTTGTGATTATGGAGACCGAGGGCTCAGGCAAGCTTGCAGTTTCTGGCTTCGGACAGATCCAGGTCGTCGAAGTAAGGGAAGGCGATGAGATCGTCATCGACAATGGCCACCTCATTGCCTGGGATAGCTCACTGCACCATAAGGTTGGAACCGCCTCAAGCCGTAAAGGCATTCTGGGTCGACTAGCAAGCACCGCTATGTCCGGAGAGTTCGTGGTACTGAAGTTTTCAGGTCGGGGTACTATTCTGATAGGATCACGCAATCAACTGGCATTCGATGCCTACGTACGCAGCCTTCAGCAGCCCTAGAGAGTTACATGAAAGCCATTTTGCTGGATGGGTATGGAACCCTGGTACAGATCACCGACAAGCGAAACCCCTTCCGACACTTAGGCGAGCAAGACAGGGCTCAGCGGCGTCACTTCTATGAACGCGCCCTGACTACAGACCTGGCCGCTAAAGAGCTTCTTGAACCACTGGGCTTGCCCTGTGCTGAGGTGTCGAACATCCTGGATGCTCTTAACGCTGAGGTATCGAGCATCAAGCCTTTTGATGAAGCAAAAGCTTTTTTGTCGCGATTGGAAGATCTCGGAATTCCATGGCTTATCGTGTCCAACCTGGCTCAACCGTACTGCCAGCCTTTGATTGATGCCTTGGGGATTTCAGCGCTTAGGTGCCGCTTCTCCTGTGTGACTGGGCTGCTAAAGCCTGACCCGAAGGCCCTGCTTCAGCCCTGCACAGACCTGGACTTTTCTCCCGCTGACGTTCTCATGATCGGAGACTCGCTTCGTGATGATGTCGGCGGTGCCCAGGCTGCCGGCTTATCTTACTATCACCTTGATCGACAAAAGCACACCCTGTGGGATGTGCCTGGTATTGGTCGTCAGATCAATTGACGTAGTCGCGTACCCAGCAAGCGTACTCTTCCAGCAGGCTTGAGAAGAACTCTTCGTCGCTCAGGCCATCCAGCGCTTGAGCCGAGAAGAAGCCTGTATTGTCAATAGGTCTATTCTTAAGGGTATCGAGCTTTTCCAGGAAGGCGAAACGCTCACCGCCTACGCCGCAGAACTGAAAGTAGTAGTTCTGGGTGCATACCTGGGTAATCACCTTTTCTGTTTGCTTCTTGTCAGTGGCGTCGCCGTCAGTGATGAAAATCACCAGCACCGGCTCTTTGGAGCCAAAATAGTCGTCATGAATGCGGGCGATGGCCGGGGCGTAATTGGTCGACTGGTTGATGCGGTATTTGCCGATGATTTCGCGCTCGACGTAACCAGAAACGCTTTGCGCATCAAGCGCCGGTAGTTTCGCTACATCGCTGCCAAACAGATACAGCTCAAAGCTCTGATCCTTGTCCAGCGCCATCGCAAGACCCGTCAGGCGCTCAAGCAGACTCTGGATTCGACCATCCTTGTATTGGGCGTGCATGGATTTGGATGCGTCGAGAACCACCACAACCTGTGCGCTGTTGAGGTCAAGGCCTGCAACCTGGATGTGGGTTTTGGCTGTCAGCTTGGACAGCGAGATCTTTTTGGAGATGTCGATCATGTCAGTTTCTTCTTGTTATGGTTTGGTCAAGGTTTCCCAGCGTGGGCGCTGCACCTATGGCTTTATCATAGGGCCTGAGGAGCCTTAAAACCAATATTGTTTACCAATTTCGAGGAGCCGCAACTGTGGATATGGATCAAAACCCGGAAGCCACTTTGCTGGAGGCAGGATGAGGGGTGTGGCATCATCGCACTCTGTCTTATCGATCGAGAATTTCACATGACGGTTCTGATTTTGCTCCTTGTCGCATTCGTATCCTTGATATGGGCTCTCAAGCCTTGGCGGCGAGGGGTTAGTCTTGTATTGGCTGCTTCCATCTATGTAGCAAGCACCGGGATGTTAAACGGGCCTATGGAGTCATGGGCTCAAAATGAGCAGCCTTCCGCCGCAGGAGAAAAGTCAGGGAGCCAGCTAATCGTATTGCTCGGCTTGGGATTTGAGGTGAAGGATGGCCACCCGGTGGTGCCCACCTATGCCCTCCCCCGTATCCTCAAAGCTGTCGAGGTTTACCGTAAGTGCCAGGCCCTTGAGGGAGCTGATTGCGCCGTTTTGATTTCGGGGGGTGCTACAGGTGAAGGTGCTCAAACCGAAGCGCAGGTCTATAAAGCACGGCTATTGACTTCGGCTCCTGACATGATTGGGCATATCCAACTGGAGGAGAAAAGCCATAACACCTGGGAGAATGCGCAATTCTCAAGCGCATGGGCGAAAGAGCATGGTTATAGCTCTGCTGTCCTGGTGACATCCTTATTGCACATGCCGAGAAGCCAGGCATATTTCGCTCATTTCTCACTACCCACCCAAGCTGAGGCTTCAGAACAGTCCCTTGGCATGAAGTCACTATTGCCAAGCGCCTGGAACCTCGCCATGGTTGATGTCTTCATGCATGAACAGATTGGTTTCTGGCGTTATGAGTTGTATGAAGCAATGGGCTGGAACGCTCCATCTGCTTAAGGTGATGTGATTGTAACTGGGGGATTGTTCTGATCTGTTCAGGGCAATCTTCAAAGTGTTCTTATGCGGAAATTGCTTCACCCCTTGAGCAACGCCGGTTATGATAACAATTCATTGGAATTAAGGGCCGTGTATGAAAATCCTGATTATTGGTGCACCTGGAGCCGGTAAGGGCACCCAGGGCAGTTTATTGTGTGAGCGACTACAAATCCCAAAGCTCTCCACAGGCGATATGCTGCGAGCCGAAGTTGCCAATAGAACGCCCATTGGCCTGCAGGTTGAAGCACTGATGCCTACAGGACAGCTGATTGGCGATGATGTTGTGATCGGTTTGTTGCTGCGCCGCGTGGCTGAGTCAGATTGTGCAGATGGCTTCATGCTTGACGGTTTCCCGCGCACAGTGGCCCAGGCAGAAGCATTGGCTGATGCCGGGGTCATTATCGATCGTGTTCTGGTGCTTAACGTAGATGATGAAGCCATAGTTGAGCGCATGTCTGGGCGCCGTTTCCACTCCCCGTCGGGGCGCACCTATCATATCCTGCACAACCCGCCGATGATCGAAGGCCTGGATGACCCAACAGGCGAGCCTTTGACGCAGCGTCTGGATGATGCGGAAGAAACTGTGCGTAAGCGGCTGGGTGTGTATCGTGAGGAGACACTGCCGGTTCTGGACTTCTACCGCCAGATGCATCAAGCGGTACGGCCCCGTTTCGATGAGGTTGACGCAATGGGCCCAGTAGAGACCGTGCGCAGCGTTATTGACGGCCTGGTGATTGTGGCCTAGTCTGGGATTAGGTCAGGAATGCATAGCAAGCTATGCTTGTGATCATCGGGATCACATGTCAAAGTAAGACATACCTGACCCAACCGCTCCAAAATCAAGGTAGGAACCGGGATAAGGCAGGGCGAGGAGGTTTTTTTTGCAAATTCGGCTAAAGTTTCTGTCAATGTTGGCGATAACCGGCTCAAGACCCTCTTGTCATCATTTCGATCCTGTATGCTTGACACCATCAACGCTGCACCCAGACACTCATTATAAGTACCAATAAATCTGAACGCGAAGGATCCAGGTCATATGGATAAGAATGCATTACGTGAACTGCTTGCACAGCGAGTTCAAGAGAAAGTAGAAACCGGTTATGAAGTTCGTCTCTACGCAGCAGACGTAGGTGAGCCGGAAAGAATTAAGAAAGCACTGACAGCCTCCCCCACCCTGGTTAAACCAGGACGCGAAGAAGACCCTTACAAGGCCTACCTAGAATCTGTCAAGAACGGTACTTACGAGCCGATCAAAGAAGACGAGTTCCAAGAAGGCTACCGCGCACCAGATCGCAAACGGCAAGCCAAAGGCGCACTGACTGTGCAATCTCGCAGCACTGGCCGATCAACTACTCTCGGAACCCCTGCAAGAAAGCCTGGTGAGGCAGATCGCTCGAAGAACATCAGACTGGACGATCTTTCGTTGTTTGGCTGAGGGTATGAGGCTTCGCGCTATTCTTTCTTATCGCCAATGTAGATGCCATAGCGGGCTGTAAGCATCTGATTGGTGACGATATTGGTTTTGTCGAAATAGCGAATTTGCTCATGATGATCTTCAGTGAGCTCTTTGCCCATCTGTTCGCCCAAGGCAATGTAGTCATTGTGGACAGAGCTGATTACACCTCGATTAATGAAGAACTGACTGTGCCCGCCAATCATCAGCTTTCCTTGACGCATGCCTAGCAACAAGTAAGTCTTAAAGTCCTGTAGTGACCATATTTCCTGGTTCGAAGTCACCAGTACTGCATCGACTTGTTCGTACAGCGACCTAAGTACTTGGGCAATGACCTGACCACTCTCAATCTTGACCAATTTTACTTGAATCCGAGTATTGGCTTTGAGCAGCCCCTGTATCTGATTTATATCTCCGTCGTTGTCCTTGTAGAGCACCCCTAGAGTTTTGATCGAGGGCATGTTCCTGTCGGCATGCATCAGTTGCTTGAGCAAAGGTTGTTCGTTGAAGTAGCCCCAGCTGCCCTTAGTCAGCTTTGACTTGAATTTGGCGTAGTAGAAATTCGACCCAATGAAGACCAGGTCTGTATTGGGGCAGGCAGCCACAAGCATTTCAGTGATGTCGCCACCGAATGAAATGATTTTTCCAGGCTGAGCACACACATCCGGACTGACGCTGTTGGTAAGGGTGATGTTGTCCTGACCAGCCTTCTTCAAGCCTTCGATAAGGTTGCGCAGCTCTTGGGAATCCTGGTTGTAGAAAAGCCTGACAGGCGTGGAAGCATGGTCGCCTGCGACAACCTCCCCCACACAAGCCAGAAGAGCCCATAGAAGGGCTCTCAGCTGCTTTATCAGACCGTTACGCACCATACGCCCTCTATGGCATTTTAAAAGCTTACGGAGGCTTCAGCCCAGAACGTGCGGGGTGTTTCTGCCTCAGGACGGAAATTTGATTCATCGCCCAAAAGGTTGCTTCCCGCCAGCTTGGTGCAAACCTTGGTTCCGACCAGTCCGCCGAAGCATTTCTCGACGTACATATCCAGGTTTTTCTGAGTCTCCAACGTCCATGCGTTGGCCCAGTTGAAAGATTGAACGCGGGTGAGCATACCACCAACCCGCCACTGGTTGCCGAATGAGTACTGGCCAAGCAGACTGAAGACGTTGGATGGGCCGTTGTCTCCAATGTTGTTGGTGTAAGTATCCTTGGCAACGTGGGAGTCGATGTCATTGTACGAGCCGCTCGCGACAATCATCACGCCAGGTGCTGGGCGCCAGTCAACGTTGACCTCCACGCCTTTCACGTCCGAGGTGTCACGAATATTCTTGGCGCTCACTACAGTATTGCCTGTTTGGCTCAAAACGCCAGGATTTGGGGCCGTGACGTAGGCGATGGCGTTGTCGTACTTGTTCAGAAATAATCTGACTTCGGTGTTCAGCGTCTTGTCCAAAGTCCCGAACATCCAGGCGGCTTCGTATTGACGCATCTCCTCTGGGTTCAGGCGATTGACGTTGTAGATGTCGTACACAGGGCGTCTGCCCATGTCCAAAAGCGTTGCTTTACGTGCCGATTCCTGCTCATAGACAAGCGGGAATCGGGTACCCTCGGAATAGCCAACTCGAAACGAGTTCTGGAAACCGACTTCTTGAACGATCGAGGCATTACGGGCAAACGTGTTTCCTTCGAAGAAGGTCGAGGATTCACTCATGAAACCGGTATGCAGCGTGGTGCTGTCGGTAAGGTGCCATTTCTGATTAGAGTAGATGGAGCGATCTTCGATGTTGTACTGATCCTTTTTGAACAGGGAGTCGCCCGCCAGGTCATCGAATGAGTATTTTCCACCCACAGTCACTTCAACAAAAGAGAAGTTTTTGACAATCTTGGTATCGATCGCTGTGGTCTTCAGCGTGTAGCCGGGAGTGTAATTGAGTCTGCCAACACCCCTGATCGGCGCAGCCGTATAGCTCGAATTTCGGTCAAGATTGCTGTAGGACAGATTGGTTGTTGAATACATGCTGTCGCTGAACATATGTGTCCAGGAAGAGTTCAAAAACCAGGTGCTGTCATCAGCGCGATGGTCATCGCTGGTCAAGTTTGACGAGAGCCAGTAGTCGATGTCCGACTTAGCCGCGCCCATGGTGACACTGAACTGGTTTTCGGTCGAAGACTGATAGTCAGCACGTGCAAACACCTGCTTCTTATGAGTGTCATCTTGACGGCCAATAAGGCCATTGTCGTTAGTGCCGTTGTACGAGGCTGTCCAGGAAACTTCACCAGCCTTGCCGCCATGTTGAAAATAGGTGTCCTGGATCCCATTGCTGCCCTGGCGATAGCTCAACTTCGTCCCTTGCCGCTCAGCGGCATAGGCGGTGTAGATCTTTACTGTCAGCAACATGGAGTTGGAGCCGAACTCGCTGTGTGCGGGGCCCCGATAAACTTCAATGCGCTCGATGTCTTCCAGAGGCACCATGTTGAAACCAAACAATGCCCCACTCGTAGGTGTGAACACAGACCTGTCGTCGACGAATAAGCTGATGCGTCTGGCGAACTCTTCAGCGCCCCCCTGGGTGCCAATAGACAAAGAGTGACCGTAACGATAACCAGTGGTAACCCCCGGTACGATTCGCAGGATTTCACCAAGCGAACGCGCCCCGCTGGCATCGATCATTTGACGATCGATAACAGTCACTGCCGTACCGTGTTTCTTTGGATTCGCCGGCAGGCTTGTATCTGCCAACGTCAGCGATGGCGCCAGGTCGAAATCTTCAGAGTGAGCAACGGTTGCCCAGGTGGAGATGCACAGGGCAAGAGCAGATTTCAAAATCATGGAGGTACGTTTGGAAGTCACAGCGGCGTTCCCGTGGGTCACTACTAGAGGGGAGGCCTATGAGACGACAATTAAGTATGAAAGTCAACACAATGGAGTACCCGCCCGACAATTGTAGGCTTAAAGCGACGCCTGACATGGACGAACTTCCCCAATTATGCGAAAAGCAGCATCAAGTCAACGCTGCAATCCGTTTTTTGGCGGCTTATTGCTACATTTGGTCGCACCCTCACTGCTGCGCCAATAGGCCGACAGCGAACGTCATCTTGTTTATTTCGACTGATTGAGGTTGCTCAAGATATCGGCGATAGGCCATTTCAAGTGCAGGACGATCTTCGGCGCCATCCGAGGCAACATACAAGGCCGCGTCATCTCTTGAAGCAATCTTCATGGGATTGCCAGAGATCGACTCTGTGGTGCCTAACGATGAGATAAACGTCATCCCTATTGGTGCGGATAAAGACACCAAACCTGACTGAGCAGCTGCGATGCCGGCAGGGTCTGCAGAGCTCGTCTGGGAAACCCCGGCCAAAGCGAATGCTGCGAATGCTAACGCTAATGCTTTCATGCTGCTGCCTGCAGTTGATGGTGGGCGCGGCTGATGCCTGCAAATAGGTTGGCTTCGCGCAACTTCTGAATCAGGCCATGCTCATCCTGGATGATCATCTCCACATAATTACCCTTCCCTGCCTCGTGGGCTTGGATTTGCGGGTCAAATTTGTGAACATGACTAACGTCAAACACCGCCAGGGCAATGGGATGCTCAAGGTCTAACACAATCGCCATCACTGGCGTCTGTTCTCGGGTCTTTCCGAACAGAACACCATAAGTGTCTACGACCGGAATGACCTTCTCGCGCACGCGGGTAACGCCATGCACCCATGAGCTTGCCCCAGGCATCTGGTTGAGGTGACCCAGGGTGATGATTTCTTTGGTGTTGGCGACGTTTACGGCAAAGCGCTCGCGTGTCCCCAGGGTAAATATCAGCAGATCCTGTTTCATCAGAATGCCCTTGAATGGATGCCTACAATATACCACAAAAACGACTATTGACAAGGTGCTGGAGTCTGCAGGCTGTGCTATTTATGGTTGTATTGGAAGATGGCTAAGTCCCGGAAAGAGATTATTAAGATGACTACCCCTACCGTTGCGGACGTGGTTTTGCAAACAAAAATGCGGCTGCCAGAGGTCGCTAGCCCAATGCATAGTGCTGGCGATCAGCTGCTGTCCCAACCATTCTCGCCACCTGGCATGATAAACCAGACACCGACCCGATCGTTCATCCCCGCAGATCTGGATTTGAGCGACCTGCGGGCGCCGCAGCCTGATGGTGCGAGCGCTCTGCTCAGTTCGAAAATGGTGTTGCCACAACCGGTTCCCGTGCTGACCGTTGCAGATCAAATCCTCAGAAGCACCATGCACCTTCCCATTCTGCGCCCTGAGGAGCCGAAGCCTGCGTATATCCCTGCTGATGTCGATCTGTCTGTCGATGTACCGTCAAAAGAGCCAACGGTGGCAGACCAGCTTCTCAGGTCGACTTTTACTTTACCCGTGCTGGTCAAGCCTCAGTCTGTTGCCGACCGTGTGTTGTCGACCAGAATGACGCTACCTGGCAGTTCTTTCTCCCAGGCTGTGGCCCGCACTGCTGATGACTCCGGCAAGGATAAAGTCAGATCCGTTCAGCCCGAACTGTAATCACTGGCCTCCGAGCCGGCAGCGTCATCAGGCGCTGCTTGGCTTTGATTGCCTACACGGTAAGACCACTGCCCAACATCAAGCCAGCCTCTCGTAGGAAGTGTCAGCATGGGCAACAACAGCTTCTGTCCCGCGCTGGGATAGGCCTCTGTCATTTTTGAAACGTCTTCGAGCATATAGCGCCAGAGCTCGCAATAGTTTGCCTCAGCCTTGGCCACTGCAATGATTCTCACCGTATCCTTGTCCAGGCCACCAAGCCATTCACCAGCAAACTTGGAGAAGACTGTCTGAACATCGGTATCGTTGATGATCAAGGGCGGCATGCCTTCGAGCATAGCCTTGATGGCTTTGAGTTCATCACTCATGGCCTGGCGTGCTACATCTTCGTCCACATCGGTGAGCCAAGGGGCATCGACACTGAGCAGGATTGAAAAATCCTGGGGGTAGTATCGACACAGTGAAGGGTCTTTTTTGCTGTAGTACTTGGAGACCTGAGCAACAAGGCGTGCGCGATTGATTAAGGCTTCGTTGCTCATGACCCCAGGTGTCTGACGCAGCATCGACTGAAGGCTGCCCATCGCTGATCGAGCTGCCCGCTCAGGATTGCTCTCTTCCCCGTTCAGGGTATCCCGATACATGGCCATCTTGAGCAACGCGCCATACACCACGTTGTCGGCCAACAATTGCTTGCTGGTTTTTTCAACTTCATTGGCCAATTCGGTTTCAACCGGCTGCATGGCATCATGGATGGTGCCCTGGGTTTCTTCGATCAATTTGAAAAGCGCCGCTGCATAGGGCGCTTTGGGGTCGGGCTTGGCGTCCTTGGCGCTGTCCTTGGAAGCATCTGTGGCCGTGGCTTGATTAGGTTGATCAGCTACAGGGGACTTTTTTTCCTCGGCATAACTCAATGAGCTGACGAGAAACAAGGGGATCAGGCTGGCAATCAGGCGTTTCATGGCCATGTCTCTTGGATTCGGAACGAAGGTGAATGATCCGCGCTTGGGAGCAGGCTGTCAATATATTGAGAAATGCCCATCTTGGGCTCAGTTGAAGGCGCACCGGCCTTATTTGACAGGGATCGATTAATTGGTATATTGGCATATGTATAAATCCTTTGAGCGAACACAATGAAAAAATTAGTTGAGCGCTACCCTGCCCTCTTCGGCGCCGTTCTGATGCTGGGCATTGCCTGCTCCCTCTATCTTGTTGTCCTCGTCGTGGGCATGGGGGTGGTGTGGTTTTTACAGCATTTTCAGGATTCGCCTGTTCAGCCTGCGGCCAATGAAGCCGACAAGATCATGAATTTGCTGTTTGCAACTCCCCTCGTTGGCATTCTGAGCTTGGTTGGACTCTTTGTTGGGGTGATCGCCGCGTCTTACGTGGGTCGCGCCGCCTTGTTTTGCCTCAACGACCTGGCAACTGGGTCGTACGCCGCTGCACAAAGGATGGGCCGTTGGCTTGCCAAGCGGATGAAGGCTGCCGATTAAGCAGCAGGGGGGAGTCGCCCCATTCCGGCTTGCCGGCCTTGCCCTGGCTCTTCAAACACTCCGCGCCCAAAAAACGCAGCAACCTCAGGACAATTTTCATGCATGCAACAATTAAGCGTCACCCTCATTTCGCTGGAGCCATTCTGCTTATCGCAGGCTTGTTCAGTGTCTTCATGGTTCTGCTGGGCACCGGCCAGAGTTATGCCTGGTACTGCCAGTGGTTAGGTGATATTCCGACTCAAGAGTTGAGCATGGCATCGTTACTGCTTATTGGCCTCAAGGTTTGGGGCGGGCTTTTCTGCTGGGCGTTGGCCCTTGTCGCAGCCCTTTTGTTGCTGATTGAGTTTTGGTCGGGACTTCGCTCGACGACAGGCTTTTTGGGGCGATGGCTGGAAAAGCGCACCCGCAATAAAACCAGGACACTCTCTCAGAAAGACTGACCTGGCTTGACATCCCTTTTGGGCTGAGCTTCTGAGTGTTTCAACGCCCTTCTGGCTATTTCACAGCAACACAATGCGAGGATTTTGATGAAAAGCATGATAAAGCGTGTGCCGTACCTATTTGGATTGATCCTTTTTCTGGGGATCGTCAGCGGGGTTTATCTGGCTGCATTTGGAATTGGTCACCTGGTGGTGATCCTGACATCCTGGCCAGCCCCTCCCAGCGCTGAAACCTGGCCACTGCTCCACAAGTTCTTCCACATCCCAATGCTAGGCATTTCTCTGGTGGCGGTCACAATTCTGATCCTGGCGGTTGTTGGCATGCTGTGCAGGCTTTTATTTAACCTGCTGAGGGCGATCCACGTTGCAATCATGAACCTTGGCGGCTGGTTGGTGCATAAAACCCAAGTCGTCCAAAAGGAAGGCTGATCGGCAAATGCTGGTCGCCCCTATTCCAGCTTCGCTGGGCTGTTCAATACACGTAGTCAGGTGCCCTGTGCGCGTGCGATGAGCGTATGACCTGGAAGCTGAAGGTATGAGGTGAAAGATCAAATGTCTTGATCAGCCTAATCTGATCCCCAAGCCCACAGGCTCTGTCTATCAGCGTCTGGGTCGTCAGATAATTGCGGGCCAGTTGGCTTGCCAGCACAGAGCCTGCTATCTGGACAGTGCCCTGGTCACGTCCATTGAAAAAAAGACTGATCCAGGGCTCGTTGTCTACATCATCCACGCCCAAGCCGGTGGTGTGTAATCCAAATTGGCAGACCAATACCTGCATGGCGGTCAGCCACTTGCCCGCATGCTCGTGTCGGGGCTCATGCAATTTACGCATCAAGCCCCAAAGTGCCCGGATAGAAGCGCAGTGGTCGGGTGTCATCGCGTTGATCAGCAGATCCACATTGCCAGCGATGCCCAGACCTACTTGAGCCATGAGAGCATGGAGATCGATCGCACTGAACAACCCCTTACGATCGGCAAGCCGGACTTGATTGCGTCCGCCCAGCATGTCGAGATATTCCCCCGCAGCCACACTCTCGCCGCTCTCTGCAATGGCCAGGAAAAGTGCTCGGTGTTGATCTGGCGTTACGGGCGCCATATCAATTGTTAGCAAAAGCGTATTGCGCTTCATGTAGCAGGCAGGGTCTGACCATTGACTCTCACGGAAAATATCCACGAGAAATTCGTGCATACCCAGAAGATTGGAACCACGAAAAACCTCGCCTACCCGCTGGGCATCGAAGTTTCTGAAAATGTCAACAATGTCACTGTCGCACAAGCGTCTGGCAGTTTGATTATTCATGGTTTCCGCCTCTACAATGATTATGGTGCAAGAGGCAGAACAGAGGAAGCAATAATGTCCAACGACCAGGAACAGATTCTGTTCGAAATCGACCTTAACAACCAGATTGACAGACATCTGCGGCGCTTCGGCGCCCGGAATCTGCATGAGCTTATCGAGAATATTGAAGCATTGAGTAATGCTGATATTGATATCAATGATGATGCCGAAACCCAGCATTACGCCTTGTATTTGGATGAGCAAATGCTTTTTGAGATGACATTGCCAAGCCTGATCTTGAGCCATGCGGTCATCAAAAAAATGAACGTTTTCGACATCAGCACCATCATCGCTGATCTCAACATCAGTATGGATGATTATGTGGACGCATTTGAGGGGATCGATATTTTCGACCACATCACCCCTTCTGGTCAGCGCGTTGACCCTCTGACTTTGTCGGCTGGAGCCCTCCAGGGAGTGGCGCTCGACCCTCGCGCCCTGCAGCGCTTCAAGAGCACCGCGCACCACTCGTACATGCGATTCAATACCCTTGTGGCCTCGGGTGCAGCGGGTGATTTTTGCGCAGAAGTATTCCGCTCTGATCTTCGCTCCAAACGGATCAAGATAGACTTCAACGACTTGGCATTGGGTTCACTGACCTACCTTGAAAGCCTCGATCATCTGCCCAATCGCTCGATTGACCAGTTTCTACAATCCTCGGGCCTGTTGGAGTATGAAGTCCTTCGAAAAACACACCCGTGCGAGAGCGCCTGGGAACAGTTGATCTGCACCGCTGGGAGCGATTTCAGGGGAAATGAGTTCGCGAACCAGGTTCTCAAACACCTGCTTTCGGACGAGTTCTTGTCCGAGTTTGAAGATCAGGTGGCTTGCTTGATCAACAACATTGTTGATCTGTCTTTTTACGAGTTCGGTGAAAATCCTGCTCTGTACCGCCACCTGCTTGAAGTGGCAAACACATCCAGGCTCAAAGAGATGTTTTCACAGCCGCATGTGATGCTCAATATGGTGGGCGAATCGATTCTATGCAACCGTGCGGGGTATTTGCATGTCGACCTGTTCAAGCCATTGCTCGACGAGCTCGACGCTTATGGCCCAGATCTGCTCAGCGCAACCCTTGAAAAAGCCCTGGAAGTGCCGAGTCATCACGTAGGAGTCTCCATGTTCAGACTGCCTCGCCTGGTGCAGATTTACGCCCAAGGTGTCCCGCAGATCGTCGATCCGGCTAGGGTCGCCAAGTTCTTCGACAAGGTGTTGGTTCACCACCAGCAATGGCTCGCGTCCAACGCCAATGAATCGCACTACAAGGAGGACAAGCCAGAAATCATCGATGGCTTGTCCTACCTGTTTGGCCTGCCGGGCGTGCAGGCGGCTATGGCCCCATACCTGAAAGACTTGTCGGCACAACAATCGAGCTTGTTCATCCAGTTGGGCCTTGACCTAAAGAACATCAAAAACCCAACCGATAAAATGATGTCGGATGTGTTCAGCAGAGACCTTGGATTGTGAAAAGAACCGAGATGGACAAAGAAATCTGCGCGCTGATCAACAAGCACTTCTCCCTTTTTGGCTCGACTCAGATGCCGTTGCTTCTTTCCAGCCTGGCACCCTACAAAGCTGAGGCAGATGAGCATGGCAGAACCCACACCTTCTCGTTGAACATGAACAACAACGAGTACTTCACGGGTTTGTGCGTAGATGACCTGGTGTTCCTGGTGGCCGTTTTGCACGAGTTAAACGATGCGAGTATGGCGGAGGTTTACGATGCTATCGACCTGGATCCTACCGAGCTGTTTGAGGTCTTCAGCGCAACAGGCATGGTGAGCATTAGAGGCGCCAGGGGTCATCAGCTCAGTCACTCCTTCTTTGAGAAAAGCTTGTTCAAAGCCGCGACTTATGCCCCTCCTGCTATCACACCCATCGCCTTGAAGATTGGTTTTCAAGACACGACCTCTCTGGCGGGCATGATGGCCTCAGGTATCGCGGAGCACGCAATCAGCGACTACCTTAGCAAAGCACAAGCTGAAGGCCTTGCTGATGAGAACCTTGATGAGCGGTTGCCGATGATTGGCTGGCTTGCAGAGCATTGCAATGACATCGACAGCTTGCCCAATCAGAATGCCGCACACTACATCCGAGCAATAGGCGCGTTTCAGCCCGCACTGTTGAACAAGGTGAGTGCCAATGCCGGCTGGTGGGAAGAGATTGTGCTCCTGGCGACGGCTCGGTCAGAAGATGGCCGCAAAGCGCATCCTGTTTCTCAGAGAGTGATGGAGACCGTTGCGAGCCCCTCTTACGTTCAGTTGCATCGCGCCGAGCTGCAGTGGATGCTAAACAGTCTTGTCATTGCAGAGGATGAAGACGAGCAAGGGCAAAAACCCTCAGTCGATAAGGTGCATATTTTCTTGTCGAAGCGATTTGCCGGCACCGACCTGTATGCGGCGACACAAACTCCCCATTTCTTGCTGAGCCTTGCCCGCAGCCCCTTGGGGCGAAGTATTGTTGGAAGTCCCCGCGCACCTATTGGGTTTGATGACCTGCAGCAAGCCTGTCCACGCATTGGTGGAGCACTCCTGCCCTACCGGCATGACCTCGCTAATGCAGTGCTCAAATCGCTCCTGGCGGCTCCTGATGAGCAATTTGGATTAGGCTTGCTCACCACTCCATTATGCCTTGCACAATTGACCCCCGAATCAGGTGACAAACGTGTTAAGCCAGACATTTTGAGAAGCTATCTGTCAAAAACCTTGCCGATGGCTGCCGAGCATATGCGCATCGCCCCGGACTTCTTAAGCGCAAGCGTTCTCGACACCTACAGGTACCTGGTAGATGAGGCTCTTAAGATCAAGCAGTTCGACTGGGGGTTCGAAAAGCAGTTGTCTGAGGATCAGCGCCATTTTCTGGTGAGATCGGGACTGCCGATCAATAAACTTGAGAACAGTAATGAGGCGATGCGCGAGACTGCCATAGGATTTGATCTTGGCTTGTGATTAGGGGGGCACAGTGCTTGGAGGTCAGTGCAGCCAGCCTGCGGCTGAATACCCGACCCTCTCTTAGGCAAGCTCATCAACTGCCCGCTTGGCGCTCCCAAGCTCCAGCCCGTAACCCAGTAGATAGGCTCTGGATTTCTGCGCAGCATTAGTCCCGGCCTTATCCCCATACAAAAGCCTTGAGAGCGCAGCGTAGCTTGGGCATTCAAGGCTATGGCGCAGCACGAAGTTGAGCTGGTTGTGCTCGAACAGGTTCAAGCTGTGATCAGGCAAAACCAACGCCACCAGGTCATCAGGTGCTGTTGCAGCCGTAGACTTCATGGCGATTTGCGCTGAAGTGTGGCCATTCCATTTGCGCTGCAGTGTCCGGATCTCTTCCTGGACGACCTCCTCATCGATGACACCCTGTTTGGACAAGGTGATCATGCGCTCAACAGAAGCGGACAAATCTCGAAAGTTGGCTGACCACGCAGCCTGAGGCGAAACTGCAAACTGCAGGTACATCTTGCGGGCAGCAGCCAGAAAACGACGCTCGGCAGGCAAAGGATTGGACGCCTTGCGCAGCTCGTAATCCAGGTTCGGATCGATATCTTCGGGGCGCTCTCTAAGCGAAGGCATCTTGAAGACCCACGTGTCGATTCGGGCCAGCAGATCCTCGCGGAACAACCCTTGGCTTACGAGTTCATCGAGATCACGGTTGGTGCCTGCGATCAGCTGAAAATCGCTTCTGATGACTTCTTCAGATCCCAGGGGTGTGAATACCTTGTCCTCCAGAGCATGAAGAAGCATGGCTTGCTCGTTCAGACCCAATTCACCAATCTCATCCAGGAACAGCAGACCTTTGTCAGCAGACTTGAGCAGCCCTTCTCTGTTGGCGATAGCTCCGGTGAATGCGCCTTTTTTGTGGCCAAAAAGCGTGGACATGACCGTGTCGCCCCGAAGGGTTGAACAGTTCACCTCTACAAAGCGACCTGTCAGCAAGCCCGTCTCACTCTTGGTATTGTGCAGTAGTCGCGCCATGGCAGTCTTGCCAGCACCCGTTGGCCCGGTGAGCAACATAGGACTACGTGAGCGCAATGCCACCGTCTGGATTTTTTCGATCAGGTGGTTGTACTGAGCATTTTTAGTCGGGATGTTGTGCTTGAGGCGATCAACATCATCCGCCGAACCTACGGGGTAACGGCTCATCACCTGATCGTAAGGGGACTTGTCCAGGTCGATGACTAGAATCTTGGACGCCTGATCGCCATTTTTTGCATCCACGCACTGAACGAGCTTCACGGGCCAACGCTTGCTTTCAGCCATCATGAACATGCTGATCTGATGGATGTGTGTGCCCGTTGAAATGTTCAGGTAGTAGCGGTTGTCCGGATTGAAGGCCAGTCGATCGCCAAGCTGCAGGGTCATCCGGAATGTTGAGCTGAGCTCAAAGGGATCTGACTCCACTTCCATCAGCTCAACTTCAAAATCTGTACGCAGAGAAATGGCGTCTTTTTTCACCAGCTTGGCCAGGGCCTCATACTGCTTCTCGTGAAGCAGAATCAGACGGTCAATTTTCGGCTCGCACGCTAACGCAATGCCCACGTTGGGCCTCCATCGCGTGTTGCGCTTTTCCTTGAAGCCTGCATCCAGTGCAGTGCCAAGGAAAGAGATCATGACCGACTGAGACATATTGCTCACCATATATGATATTTCTGGAGATATATTGTCATTGATTATTCGATGAATTGCAAGTGCATCAATAACTCGATTGAAGATGAAAAAGCCATGTAATTCAATGACTTGGCATTTTATTTATTTTCATGAGAAAAGTTGGCTCGCCTCCTGCAATAGGCCCTGTGTCTAGCAGGAGTTATGGGGCGTGGCGTCAAAAGCCCTCCTCTCTCCATTTCTACTCTTTGCTGACACGAAGCATAAGACCTTTGTCTGAAAAATCAGAATGAATACGGAGCATAGCACCATGGCTAACAAGAACATTTTTTCCTCGAACACTGCTGTTAAAAACCATGCGGGCGGGCGAGCTTTTGAGAAGTCGGATGAGCAGGCACTGGCCCAGTTCGTGATGACGGGCACATTCAACAACACCTTCTACGTAAAAGGTGAGGATCAGCTTGCGCAGGTGCTTGAGCGTGCTCAGAAGGTCGGTGATGAGTTCTTGGCCAAGCTTGCCATCTACTCCCGTGAGCATGGTTTCATGAAGGACATGCCGGCATTGCTGTGTGCTTTGCTTGTTGCCCGTGGTAGCGAGCACGCGGACACCGTCTTTGCTCGGGTGATCGACAATGCCAAGATGCTGCGCAACTTCGTTCAGATGCTGCGCGGTGGCGTGGTAGGTCGTAAATCCCTGGGCTCCAAGGCCAAGCGCCTGGTTAAAGGCTTTATAGCCAATCTGTCGGACTACGCACTGTGGGAGGCTTCGGTCGGCAACGATCCATCTCTTGTAGATGTGCTGAAGCTTGCCCATCCAAAAGCAAAGGATGAGCGTCGCAACGCGCTGTACGCCTACGTGATGGGTAAGCCATGCGATGCTGCACTGCTGCCTGATTTCATCAAGGCCTACGAGGGTTTTGCCAAAGGTGAGACGCGTGAGGCACCACTGAAAGCGCCTTTCCAGAAGTTGACCGCCTTACCCCTGTCGACCGAGGACTGGACTCGTATTGCGACCAACGCCCGGTGGCAAATGACGAGAATGAATTTGAATACTTTTTCGCGTCATGGGGTGTTTCGCGATCCGAAAATAGTGTCGATGGTGGCTGAGCGCCTGGCAGACCGTGAAAACGTACTGTCTGCCCGCGCCTTCCCCTATCAGCTGATGGCTGCGATGCTCAATGCAGGTTCCGATGTGCCGGCGAAAGTCAAAGCGGCGCTGGAAGATGCGATGGAGATCGCGCTGGAGAATGTGCCTGAGATCGGTGGGCGCACTGTCGTGGCCATCGACGTGTCTGGCTCGATGGGTTCGCCTTCGACTGGTTACCGTGAAGGCGCCACCAGCTCGGTGACCTGCATCAATGTGGCGGCTTTGGTGGGTGCGGCCCTGCGGCGTAAAAACCGTAAGGCGACCATCCTGACGTTCGATTTCAACTGCCGAGAGGTCAAGGTGGCGGCGAATGCCAAGATCATGACGATTTGTCAGAAAATTGGGACTTCTGGGGGGGGTACCGATTGCGGTAGCGTGCTGCGGTACATCAATGAGCATGGTATTGCGCTGGACAACCTGATCGTCGTGTCAGACAACGAATCCTGGCGCGATGGTTATCGTTCAAGCCTTTCGGAGCTGTGGGCAGGCTACAAAACCCGCTTCCCGAAAGCGCGCATGATCAACCTGGACATCACGCCGAACGAGTTCTCGGCTACGGCTGAGCGTAAGGACACCCTGCGTGTTGGCGGCTTCTCGGACGAGGTTTTCCGGGTGATGGCGCAGTTTCTGGAAGGATCTGGAACACAGGTTGATGCAGTGAAAGCTGTGCAATTATAGCAGTTGGAGAAACAGGGAAGTTTCACTAATTTCTCTAAAAATAGGTTGAACATCTTGGAAAATATGCTAATATAACCTTAAGTTGAATGCCGCGCTGGACTACATTGGAAACGTCTAGTGCAACTTTTGTCAGCTTACGCCAGATGCCTGTCGGGACTACATTGGAGAAGTCTCGCAACCCTCTTGCTGGCACCCCTAAATTTTCGTGAGATGCCCAGGCGGCTCACTCGGCTTCACAATTTGCGTCGAATGTTGAGATGGGTCTACATCATTTTGGGATAACTGACTCTCTCCTTTTTTGTCGACACAATCGGTCAGATGCCGGCCAGGACTACATCGCATATTGAATGTCTTGGCCAATCTTTGCTGACCACCCTTTTCAAATTTGGTTTGAATGCTGGTGAGGACTACATCCTTTTAAGATTCGATGTCTTTACCGAATATTGTCAAACCATTGGCCAGATGCTGAACAGGACTACATCCGGAAAAATGCTCTGTCTTGCTCAATCCTTTGCTGGCCACCCTACAAAGAAAAAGCCGCCCCTTTCGAGAGGCGGCTTTTTTGCTATAGATTGTATGCTCAAGGCGCGGATATTCATCCGCACGTTTGCTTGAACTTACAGGCCTAGGCCACTGCTCTCGTAGCTGCGCTGTTTCTTGAGGCGCTCGAACATATGGGCGTAGAGCTGCTTGATGTGTTCAGCGACCTGGCTAGGGCTCTGGTCTTCGGATCGACCAATAAAACCCGAAAGGTCTTGGCCAAAGGCGTCATGCACCTGACCATCGGCAGTGATAAGCAATGGAGCTACGCTGCCCATCTCATCATGAATCTCATCGTCAGACTTATATTCGTCTTCGTAGTCCTCATCGCCTGGATCAAGATCCTCACGCTCTAACATGGCCTGCTTAACATCGCTGTCAATGTCAGCTTGTGCCAGTTGCTGGGTGTCGAAAAGACGCACGCCCGAATAGGCGTGGCAATTGTCGAGGGTGAACTGGGTCAGGGAAAAATCCCGAGGCGCCAGCTCAATGGCATACAGCTTGAGAGGTTTTTGGATGGTCATGCAAATGTCTCTTTGGGTGATCAATAAATTGTACCCTGGTGGATCAGCCTCAAACCAACAATTTATGGATATGTCGACCTAAGGCATTGCGCCTGGCCGGATATCTCAAGGTTCGCGATCCGTGCCCTTATCATTGGATTTATAAGTCTCTATGCGCTTCACAGCATCGCTAAAGCTGCCAGTGGTTAATGGTGCTCCCAATAGCTTCTGCAGATCCACAGGGCTGTTGCTCAGGCTTGGAGAGATCTGATGGATGACATCAGCTATCCAACCTGGAAGCTTGGCACCATCGCGTACTTCGAGCACGCCCTCGGTGATTGTGGCACACAGCTTGGGCTCTGGGTCGGAGTTATCCCATATCACCACACGATTGGCTATTTTGGTTGCGGCAGCCAGGTTTTCTCGACTGTCTTCATACCTACGCCTGATGACGTGCTCTTCGATATTGTGACCGCCCTTAGCGACCCGCTCAGCTACTCGTTGGACATTGAGGTCTGCTGATTCTAGACCCACATAGCGCAACTCGATGTTGAAGCCCGCCTCCTTGGCTTCTTGCATCCGTTTAACGATGCTTTTCCCTGTCAGGGTCGACTCCATGCTGAAAGGCTGGCGGACGTCGATTGCAAACTTGAAAAACTCGATGGCTTTGCGGCCAGCTCTTTGGTCAATAAACCGTGGATCGTCTTGGCTTAGAGTCTTGGCAATGCTGTCAGGGTCGATATGCAGCTCAATCGTCGCATCTTGGTACTGACCACGCAACGTGCTCTTCCCTGAGCCGTTGGTGCCCCCGTAGAAGACTGCCAGTGGCGACTCTTCAGAGGGAGGGAGAGGAATCGACATGTGCGTGCCTCCTCTTGCCCTGGCGCTTGAGGCGAGCAGCGACTTCAAAGATCGAGTCGGCAGGGTCTGCTTTCTTGCTGATGTATCCAGCGTTGGCAAGATCCTTTATGGAATCTTCCACTGCTTTCTCTTTCGGGTTTCGCTCGATGAAAGTCTTCATGATGATGGCCCTGTATGGTTGATAACTGATTTTAACATAGAACGCACTGCCCGTTTCAACCAGCAAAATAGGGCGACCCTGGGCTAACTGAGCCGCCTACTTGGTGCTTACGCCTGCGGTTGTCTGGTCGGGCCCCAGCCAAATCTAACCTGGGTCACGATCAGGTGGGCGACCATGATGGGTAGCGCCGCGACTACGAAAGGCTGGCCATAGACAGCAGACAGCAAGCTTGGCGTTGAAGTGATCCAGAAGCCTGCATACAGAAAGGTGCCGATGACCACGGTGTAGTTCATGTCCACCGGATTGATGGGTTGCTTCTTGTCACGCTTGTGCATGACCCAGCACAAAAGAACTACGGCGCCCGTAAACATCGCGATCGGTACCGGGGGGCTTGCCAGGAGGTCACCCAGGAAGGATAGGCTTGAAAACAGGGCCAAGGCGCAGATCAAGCCTAGGGCAACGTTCAGCCCACCCATGGCCATTGGTTTGGTAAAAAAGCGAATGAACGCCCAGTTTTCAGGTGATTTAGTGCTCATGATAGGGATCTCCTTGTTTTTATTACTCTAACTGTACGAATGAGCTTCGTCAGAAGAAAGCCTCTTCGTAATAATTCCTGCTTTTTCGGCCAGAGTCGCCGTGGATGCAGGCTTGCCGGTGAGCCGTGGCACCTGAGACACTGATCCAAAGGAGAATTCTATGAACGCCATCCAAGCCAAGGCTGCCCAACAGCGTGGCATCAAAATCT
Organism: Pseudomonas sp. CFBP 13719; assembly: GCF_014842095.1. NCBI lineage: Bacteria > Pseudomonadati > Pseudomonadota > Gammaproteobacteria > Pseudomonadales > Pseudomonadaceae > Pseudomonas > Pseudomonas sp. CFBP 13719. The sequence goes on from NZ_JACYVB010000002.1 coordinate 201,432, forward strand.
GCGCTGACATCAACGACATGTTCTATAGCCGGGGCTATTCCCCTCACGAATACGATGAGGCCAGCGACCAGCTCGTGGCGGTACTGGATGACTTGTATCACCATCACGAATTCGGGCACCTGAGCAGATTGATGATGAAGGTGACGAACATTCTCACCCCGCCCAATAACTGCAACCGCCGCCCAGGGATCACCTCAGATGACCTAATCAAACACCTGGTGCGCTTTCCGGTCATGCCGGAGGTTGGCGCCTGGTATATCTTCGGCGATGCAGAGCTCAATACTCTGGTAGTGAACTCCACGCTGAAATCAGCAGCCTTTGCGGGCACTGAGGATTCTGAGTGGCAAACGATGCTCAATAACCTCGCCAAGGACGGCGATTTGGAAAACTGGAAACTTCTCTCCGAAGGCCTCTTCTACGGATCTGAATGGGCGGGACAACGCTGTGAAGCAATCACGAGTGTGAGCAGCTTCGACACCGGGGTCATTGTGGATCATAAAGGTATTCTGGGAGAACACATCCAGAGCCTTCTGGACAACATGGTCGAGCCGATCAGGTTCGGTGATGGCGGTCGTTACGAGCCCACAGTTGATGCGTCAGCTCGACTCTACGACACCCTCATGGCGCTGGGGCATTTGCCATTGGCCCATCAGTTCATCGAGCGGGAGTATGCCGAGTGTCATTCGCCAACGCGCATTCATGACTACAAGGCCAAGTATGATTGGACGCCGGCTGATAGCACAATCAAATGGCTGTCCAGAACCCGATACAACGCCGGCAAGGACAATTTGTGCACTAGCGTCACGCTGTACCTGCTGACAATGCCCGAGCTGCCAGAAGATGTGCAGTTCAATGAATTCCCCTTGCCCAAGCTTGCCGAAATGCTGGCGCTGGACGGGAAAGAGTTTGAGTTTGGCACCCTAAATTTCCACCCCAGGCATGTTGGGCTTCTGGTGGATAGGTGCATCAAGGGCATGCGTGCTCAACAACCTTTCCAGGTGCTGGTAGATGCTGGCGTCAGCCCACAGCATGCTCAGATGTCGAGCTATGTCAGGGACAGCAGGATGGCCACTGACCTGGGGCTTTGAAGCCCGGCGATGCTCAGGGCGTGTTGATAATGCGCTCTGATAACTCCCACTCCCCTTTGCGGATGTCTTGCTCAATGCCAAACAGCTCGGCGCGAGGCAGGTTCAGCTTGTCCATTTTTCTCATGGTGGTTGTGAGGCAGTCGTGGGCGATGACTTCAAATTTTTGCGACCAAGTGCCTCGAAGGCCACGGCATTCGGTATAAACGCCCAGAACCTGCTGGTGCAGCGGGGAAATGCTCGCGATTTTGGCGTACAGATCCTGATAGGGCCTTGCCGGAGCTTTCATTGCTAAATTCGCATTGATGATCAACAACGTGATCCCCACTGCCCCTGCAGCAAGCAAAGCGATAGGTATAAATTTTCTGTAGGTAGCGCTGTAGGGCTTCACTTCGTCAGTACTGTTCAAATCCAAATCATCCGGTAAAGGTCAAAGCTATCGGGTAATTGCAATATCCATCAATTGCGTTCGTGTGAAGTGTATCACCCCTTTACGTTTTGGCAATTATAGATATAATCGTGCAATCAAACCAATGGGGTAGACTTTCCGTGCTCAATATTCGATCCAGCGCCTTAGCCTTAGCCGCCCTGGCTTTTAGCCTCGCCGCTCTGCCTAGCCAGGCATCAGTTGCAACAAAGGCCAACCCTTTTGTCAGTGTCTCTGGAGCGAGCATCACCTCTACGGCCATCTTGATGGCCAAGAGCAAAAGCAGCTCACGCTCCAGCTCGTCCCGGCGCTCGTCTACCTACCGCTCCTCGGTCAACACTCCAAGCCGACGATCTTCGAGCAGCAATAGCTGCTCAGTGAGCGAACAGTCCGCCATTCGCGTTGCGATTGAGCCACAACTGAGCCGTTTGCTCGCCGAGCACCCTGAGTGCCGTTCAAAATTTCCGGATCTGTGACCCCGTGGTTGTGCGATAACGCAATGACGATTTACATCAATATTGGTATATTGTCCTGAACCAACGCTGTTCTGGGCTTTAAAGAGGATTTTTCCATGTCGGGTCTGTGGGCCAAAATCAAATCGTTCGGGCGTTTCGTGCGCCAGAACATAGGCATCATTGCCATCTCGCTGGCCTTGGCTTACATGCTTGTCACGGTGTTCACCGTCAAGGACAAGGCAAAGGAACAGCTGCTCAAAAGCGACAAAGCTGCGAGCTACGAAGTCAAACCTGGCGATGGCCTCTTCGCGATCAAGGGCGATGCGCTGAACAACATCACCCATTTCATCGTCGCGGGAGACGCGGCTTTTGAAGGCAAAACGGTAGTCGTCAAGCTCAAGGATTCGCGTGATGTCAGCATCTACCGCGACGTGGGCTACGAAGGATTCAAGGCGTACCAGGAAGCAACCCTGAAGCCTTTCCTTGACGCGCACCCTGAAGTCGACTTCCGTTTCATGTCAGGCCTGACCGGTGTCGGTGAGCGCATCGGCGTGGTCAATGACCCTACCGAGCTGATTGCAAGCAACCGCCTGGGAGACGTGACCAAGTCTCTGCTTAGTACATTAGGTACGGTGCTTTTGTTCGTCGGCATCTTCGCCCTGCTGATGTTCATGCAGAACGGAGCCCTGACCAACACCATCGACAAGATCGATCCCAAGGATTTGACCGACTCCCTGGATGACCTGGTGGGGCTTGATGACGTCAAGCAGGAACTGCTCCAGCTTGAAGACATGATCGAGAACCGCAAGCTCTACCGTCAGTACGCCGTGGACAAGCCTTTCAACGTCATGCTCACCGGCCCTGCTGGTGTGGGCAAAACCAAGATCGCCCGCTGCCTGGCCAAGCGCCTGAACGTGCCCATGTACTATGCCTCTGCAGCCAGCCTGCAAAGTGGCTATGTGGGCGGTGGCCCTCGCACCCTGAAGAAGCTGGCAAAGATGGCCTCCAAGCACAAGCGCGCCATCATCTTCCTGGATGAGGCGGAGTCGATCCTGCAAAGTCGGAGCTCGCCGCAAGGCCTTCAGAATTATGAGAAGGACACGATCAACACCTTGCTGTCGCTGCTTGATGGCGTGAAGTCCAAAGACCGTGAAGTGATCTGGCTGGTGGCCTCCAACATGGACGAGCATAAGATATCCATGGACGAGGCGATGTTAAGAAGATTCCCCCTGAAGGTTGGGTTCAGACTTCCGAATCTGGAAGAAAGAAAGGAGATTCTGCTACGTTTGGTGGGTAAATTGGAGGCTGACAAGCTGGCCAAAGACATTGACCTGACTCACGTGGCTGGTGTGACAGCCGGCATGAGTCCCGCCATTCTGGAGACGCTTGTAAGCCGTGCCAGCCTGATGGCTGTTCAAGCCAAGGACAAGGTCACTCAGGAGCGCTTGCTCAATGCTTTCGAGCGTGTTGCGGTAGGCCTCACTGACCGGGCAACCACCGACAAGATGGATGAGAAGCGTCGTGTCATCGCAATCCATGAAGCCGGTCACTTCCTGATGCAGGTACACAGTGCGCTTACCAAGAAAAAAGGTGCTGTGAGCATCCTGCGCGACACCCTGCCGGTGATCAAGATCTCCACGGAATCGGTCTCGAAGCTGGGGGCCCTGGGTTTCGTCTTGAGCAAGACTGAGGATGCGCCTCTGATGACCCGTGATGAGTACGAGGCCCAGGTTCTGCACCTGTACGGCGGCATGGCCAACGAAGAGCTCTACAACGGCTTGGGCGGCGTTACAGCGGGTGCGCATAACGATATTCAGAAGGTGACGGAAATCATCACCCTGATGATCCGGGATGTCGGCTTTTATCAGTCCGCCAAGCTTAACTACGGCATTCTTGCCAAGTCTGGGCTGGAAACTGATTCACTGCGGCCAAGCATCGAGAATCTGTCGAGCCGTCTTTATCACGAGACCGTCAGTGTGCTGAGCAGCTTCCGTGCTCTTACTGACACCATGGTGGAGGCTTTGATGAACGACTACGTGTTGACGATCGATCAGGCCATTCCCCTGGTTGAGGATTTTTTCACACAGCGTCCAGAGCTGCTGGCAGGGTACACCCAGCAGGAAGTCATCACCGCCGTTGAGCCAGAGCTGCTCAAATCTGCCTAATGTAAAAGGGCCCGTCTGATGCGGGCCTGGAGGTCAATGTGAACAACACAATCCGCTATATCCTTTGCATGGATAAGTTCAAGAAGCCCGCAGCCTCCGACATCAACTCTGCGATCATTGCGGGCGTTATATTTCAAGTGTTCGTGCTTGGTTTCTATCTGTTCGATCTCATCGGCGATAGGATGTTCTGCCAACTGGTTGGCATAATCGTATGGGTGATGTTGCTCAATGCCTGCAACCTCGGCATCTGGGTACTGGGCTGGCGCCATTTTGTGCTGCTATTCTGCTTTTCGTTCCTATGGGAAGCTGTGTACACCTCGATCCTGGGCTGACTACACCCTGCTCTACTTGTATCAAAGCCACCTACGGTTGGCTTTTTTCTTGGCTGTCCCTTCCTGCTCTGGATGCCTGATCAATTATGCAGACGGATACCGCCGACTAGATCTGGCGCCTTACGCCACTTTGCGTAGAATTCCTGAATCGCTTGGCCATTTTGAATGGGTGAAAGGAAGACCCAGCGTCCTGTACGTTCTGGTATTTGCTGGGTGGCTAGCGTTGACAGTCGAGGATATTGATCTTTTGAGTGCTTACCTGAAAAAGCAATGGCGAAGGTGGCAAGTGGTTTGCCGTCATTGTCAGTGAAGTCCACGAGGGAATAGCGCGAGAGCCAGTTTGCTGCCAGCCCAGCACTGGGAAATCCGCTGGCTGCTAGTATGCCCACAGTCCCCGCATTGTTGCCTGCAAGGTATGCAAACAGCTCACCCTGGCTGTCGATGGGGGTAGAGGATTGGCCAGGCGCAATTCCCACATACCTCACACCGTTCTTTACCGAATTGATCGGGGAGATTTTCTTGAAGAAATCCGCCCAGATCCTGCGGCTTGAGGGTGCAGGATCATCTATCTGAACAAGCTGGTAGGCATCTCCAGACTTGAGCATCTGCCCACTTTGGACATCCAGTTTCATCGGTGTGATGGTTTTAGTCCGGGTCTGTCCGCAAACGCCGTATTGATCGATGATGTGCTCAGCCGGAAAGCCACTGCTATCAGGGCCCCATTTGCAGCCATACCCAGAAGGCTCCCATTCGCTGATGGCATCGGCGTACAGACCCGATGGGTTGCTGGCGGGGATGGAGGCATTGTGGGCGGAGCAGGCGCACAGCAGGACGAGTGCAAGCACCGGGCACCACTTGGTGCCGGCAGGGAGATATTCCATTTTCTTGTTGGTCTTTTTCTGGAGGTTATAACAAGAGCATACCGCAGTCTTTGCCACCAAAAGGGAACAGTTTAACGATTGCAATTATCAAGAAAAGCGATGGGCATCCAGTCTGCTTTCCTTGGCCCAAATGGTCAGCCCACCAGGTTCAGTTGAGGGGGGAATGCCTTGTAGGCTTTAGGCATGGCCACCCTACCCTTGCTCGTGCGTGAGACATAGCCCTCTTGAATCAGGTACGGCTCAATTGAGTCCTCAAGGGTGCCAATGTCCTCGCCCAAAGCTGCTGCAAGGCTGTTGAGGCCCACAGGGCGTCCGGAGAAGGTATTGATCAGAGCATTCAGGTAGTCGCGGTCTGACTGGTTGAGCCCGTTTTCATTGAGACCCATGAAGGTGAGTGCCTCTGCAATGGTGCGATCGTCGACGCCATCGGTTTCGCCTCGCGCCTGGAAATAGTCTCGAATCCTGCGAAGGTTTTTCAAGGCAATGCGAGGCGTACCTCGGCTACGACTGGCAATGATCATTGCCTGACTGTCTTGCAACGGCAGCCCCAGCAGCTGCGCAGCTGAATAGACGACTCCTGCCAGCTCAGGCAACCCATAGAGGTTCAAACGCAGATGGATCCCGAACCTGTCGCGTAGAGGGGCTGACAAGCTCCCTTGGCGAGTGGTGGCGCCGATCAGCGTGAATGGCTCAAGGGTGAGCCTGATGCTTCTTCGATCATCGGTAAGGATGTCCACATGTTGATCCTCCATTGCCGAATACAGCAGCTCTTCGACATGTGTGGGCATGCGGTGGATTTCATCGATGAAGATTACGCTCGGCGCTGTGGGCTGGATCAACAAAGCCACAACATCGGCAGGCTTTTGCAGCAGCGGGCCCGAGCTGGTCAGAAACTGCTGGCCCATTTCCTCTGCGATAATGCCGGCAAGCGTCGTCTTGCCAAGGCCGGGAGGGCCATACAACAGGCAGTGGTCGATCAATTCGCCGCGCAAGCGGGCGGCTGAAATGAAGATTTCCAGCTGATCGATCAGGTGAGGCTGGCCCTGAAATTGGGCCAGGCGCCGAGGACGCATTGCCTTGTCGGAGGCTGTCGGGATGTCGGGGGTACTGAGGGAATTATCCATCAAGGCGAACTCTTTTCTTTCAATATACAGCATAACCGACAGGCTGTATTACCCTGAATCCTCCTTCGGTTCGCACGATTTATGATGTGAAGATTTGATGAGTCGGGTCAGCCCCGCTGGATGCGCAGCGGTGCGATGAGCCTGGCGCTGATCTGTACACTCATTTCTGGGCGCCTGGCCAAGGCAATCAGGATCGACTTTTGCTTTTGGCATCTTCAAGGCGAAACTGAAGCTTGGTCAAATCACTCACACAGGTCTTGAGAGGACTGATGAGATCACGGACAACCTTTTCCGGATGATCGTCATAATCTCGCGTCTCGCTACAATGAGCGTTCAAATCTTCGACCAGCACCTTGGACATGAACTCCATCTTTGCAACCTCGCGGCGTCGAGACTGGGCCCAGTAAGTAGGCGCCAGGGGAATGTCCAGAAAACTTAGGGCATGCACAATTGCAGTTGCCAGGTGGGTGCCCTCGTAGAATTGTGAATAGCGATCAATGTCCAACTCACCCGACTCCAGTGCAAAACGTTCGCGATGCAAGGTTGACAAAAGCTTTCCAGCAAACCGGCATTCTGATGAGCGATTCAACGCGTACACGGCGTATGGCAGGGGCGTATCATAGTCTTCGTCGTAGCCGTGACAGCTCTTGAGGTGGAAAACTCTCTTGAGCCGATCATCCTCCATAAAATGGTCGATACGCTTTTCATGTTCAACATCATGGTTGGAGATTTTGGCATGGGTCATGTACGTATGAGCGTGCGCAATGGCAGCCGGCAGATGTTCTTTTGCGTTTAGGATGGGAACATTTGCCTGGATGGTTGAGGTGCTGGCCAACTTGTCCAGGGTGGCAGGCTTCACAGCAAACAGGGAATACTCCTGCATGTTGGAGCAGTTCCAGTGCGGTTTTTCGATGCTTTGATGTCCATAATCCCAAAGCTTCTCAACCAAGTCCCCGAGGGACGACACCTGTGGATCAGCCATCGATTTGATCAGGCTCTGAATCGCGAACTGATCTTCAGCCCCGTTCTCGAATCTTCCACCACCCCAAACCGCTTTGATGGGAAGGCTGGCAAGCTTGTACTGGTCGTGAAGCCGTGTCAGAAGTCCTACGTCATTGTTTTCGGAACGGCTATTGATCAGGAACATGAGCACAACGGGCTCTCCCTCCTGAATGACCTGCTTGGTGATGCTGTCGATGATGTCCATAGTTAAGGCTCCCGGCCTAGGCTAATGTTGTGTTGAAGGTGGTTTAGATGCCCAGATTGGCGGCAAAAACGGTATCTCGTTGGCGCCCTGTCAGTTTCACATCGCTGGGCGAGACACCAAGATGGTGAATCAAGAACAGCTTCCATTTTTCACTGCGCACAGACTCGACCAAGTTGATAGCATCCTCTTTGCGTTCGGGCTTTCTCAGGTCGAAGGTTGCCATTTGGGCGAGAAACGTTCCTGCTGTCGGATAATCACGACTCATGCGGCCAAAGGACAGGGTCTTGAGCATCTTGTCGCAGATCAACCGCGCATAGTCAGGGTGCTGAGCTTTGTAGAACCAGGCGATGTGACTTTCGGTTTGAAAATTGCTCTGATTGCGCTTGAAGCCACGAATGATCTCTGCACTGACCCGAGTGCTGAGTGCATCAAGCCAGAGGTTCCTGGCAGAATCGTCCAACAGTGACAGGAATGCTTCATCGGCCCATGTGGTATCTGACTGATGTTTTTCAGTGCAGGAGATCAACCAGCCCGCATTCTCATTCAAATACTCGAAGATCTGGGTCATTTCTGGATTGCGGCTCATGACCTTAGACAAGTGACCAAAACGCTCAATCAGCTCTTCAGACTGGCCTTCAGGGCAGCTCCCTTTGTAAATCGATGCAGCAAGGTTAACGCACCATCCAGCATGGAATTTGTCACCTTCAAGTGATCGCAGCGCCCTGGATAACCAGAAGCGCTCCATCGCCCGCAGCTGAGGTTCAGGCGCTGACCGGCGTCGCCAGAATGTATTGGCATCGATGGACTCCATCAATGACCGATTCAGACTGAAGCTACTCCAGCCGCCTTCAACTTGCTCAACAAAAGCGTCGAGCAGATCAGTGTCCTCTGGGGTTGAGGTTTTGTTGATGATCAGATCAAGGGTGCTTAGATCTTTACTGTACCCACTGTGGTTGCGCGCATAGTTGGCGCTGGATTTGTAAGCCTTGAGGCCCAGGTTGTCGAAACTCAAAATGCAGAGCCATGCCAGGGTTCTACCCGAGCGCAGGTTTACTTTTCTCTTCTCATGACCATGAGCAGCTTTTTCAAAGTGATGCCAATTTCGACTTTCCAAAATCGAGGGACAGCTCCTGCCAAAACACCTGGCCAGAGACATCGGCGACAGACCGGTCACTATCCCTGCCAAATCTGTGATCAGCCCCTCATCGCCAAGAATGCCACGAACAGCTGACTCAGGAATGGACTTGGGCTTCCACTCGATGTACCGCCACATCTCCTCAAGCAGCGAGTCGCCGAATTTGTCCTGGGCGAGGTTTCCTGGGTAGGGATGACCTGTATTGAAGGTAGGCGACTCACCTTCGAGCTTGAAGCTGTGAGCAAGCCCCATTCCTTCTTCAATCCACGCTTTCAGGGTAGGAACGGCGAGCAACTCACCTACAGTGGTCGGGCTTGATTGCATCAATTCAGAGCGCAGCTCGTTGATCAGCCCACTGTAAAGCTCTCGGGGAATTGAAACGGGAATTTTGTCTGCAAAGCTGTCATAGCGTGTCAGGATCTGACCCAGGGTCAGGTCTTCTGAAACGCCAGAAATGCTGGCTTCATAATGGCTTTTTATAGCGCTGATGGCACGGCTCATGGGCTCGATCACTAATAGTGTTTCAACCATTATGCAGGATCCCGGAAAATGATTGGTATCCCTCTACAGAGCTTGGCCAATATATTGTAAAATCAGGGAAACATTCAAGGTAATGCCTCATGAACTCCCTTAAACGAAGTGCCCTACTCCTGGCCTTATCGCCTCTCCTTATGCTGACCCTGGCGCTGGGCGTTCAGTTTGGTTGGGGGTGGGATCCGTGCACCATGTGCGTTGAGATCAGGTTCCTGCTGGCCGCATGTTCCCTGGCTGGATTTGTTGCCCTCGCTTTGCCCGGCAAGCTTTCACTTGCAGGCCTTGCGCCTATGACGCTATTCAGTCTTGGCGCCACTTACCTCAACGGCAAGCTGGTTCTCCTGGAGCAGGGGATTCTGGAGGCATTTTCCTGCTCTCCCTTCCCTTTTTACAGTCAGGCCTTGCCCCTGCAGGATTGGTGGCCCCAGGTGTTCATGAGCGGTGGCATTTGTGGTCAGAATGATCATCTGGTTCTGGGTGTGTCATTCACGGTATGGACGCTATTGGGCGTAACGACTCTGAGCATTGCTATCCTGGCCCACCTCTTTCGTACAATAAAGGCTTGAGGCAAAGCCCTCTCCAGTGATGGAATGAAAGAAAAGAGAGTGCCGAGATGACCATGATCACCCCCCGAAACCAACTGCCTGCCACCCTGATGCCAACAGACACCGACATGCTCGATGAGATCGATGCTGTCTACGAAATCCTGGATGCCGAGCTACCGAGCGAGCTGAACGTGCATCGGCAAGCCATCGCCATTCTGAAAAGCGAACCCAAGCCTGTTGAGGCACTGACCCGCCTTTTCCTCTCTCATGTTGATGATGTCTCCAAGCGCGACGGACTGATGCTGGGAGTGCCCAAAGAAAATCATCAGGCAATCGCGACACGGCTGGCAACTGATTGGGACAATTCCTACGGAGTCGACATTCGCAGGGCAAAACTGCAAGAGATGGAAAGTCCTTCCCCATAATTGGGCTGAAACATTTCTGCAAGACGATGGCTGGCGGTGCGCCAGGATGTCCTATCGAATCGGTTGACGTGTTGGTGTACCCTGTTGCCCCGAGACAGCCAGCCGGTATCCAAACAGCATGCATCCCGCCATCCAAGATTTGTCCCCTGCCCAACAGGCTCGCTTGATTCATCTTGAGATGAATCTGCGTTTCATGGGTGGGTTCAGCCGGCATGTATTGGCCGATGAGCAAGGCATGCACGGCAACGCGATCACTAGGGATATTAAGATCTATCGCACCATAGCGCCGGACAACCTGTTGTATGATGTGACCGCAAAGCACTATCGAATAACTGACCGCTTCTCTCCTATCATAGAGGTAGAGCCCTCCAGGGCATTGGCTTGGCTCACACACCGCCAAGGACGTGGAGACGGGATGCCCAGTGCAATCGGCGTGCCCTTCTCAGCCCCCCTGCTACTGTGTCAGCCCTCAACCGACACCATTGCGTCAATTTCTAGGGCCATTCACGGACAACACCCGATACTTATCGAATACGAGTCGCTGCGAGAAAGAAGTGAGCGGGTAATCGTGCCCTATGCCCTGGTTAACAATGGGTTGCGATGGCACGTTCGGGCTTACGATCGAAAAGCCAGGCAGTTCCGAGACTTTGTGCTGACTCGAATCCTCTGCCCTCAAGTGCTGACCAGAGAGAAAATGGAGCCCTATGAGCAATCACATCTCGATGCGGCATGGTCAAATTCTGTTGAGTTGAAGCTGGTACCTCATCCTGACCGACCGAGACCTGAGGTCACCAGGCTCGACTATGGCATGAGCGAAGGCCCTATGACGGTGACGCTGCGATGGGCAGAGGTCGGATATACGCTGAGGCAGTGGAATGTCGACTGTTCCGCTGACCATCATATGAAGGGTGTGGAGAACAGACTCTGGCTGGCCAATCATGAGGTGCTTGATGCCATCCCGAACGCTTTGCTGGCGCCGGGGTTCAAAGGTTCAACGGGAGATGCTGTTATCGCTACTGACCAATAGGGTCTTCTTCCAGCTTTCCGGGAAGTTTCGAGGGTCGTGTAACAGTCTCGGGCAAAGTTGCTTCACGCGATCAGCCGCCGCGAATGGATGTGACACCTCGTCAAGACTTAAAATATTGTCTCTGATCCAACCGCTCAGCATGCGCAGCAGGCCTTCATTGGCCTTGTAGACCATGCGGTCTGCGCACAGTAGGTACGAGACCACTGTTTTGGCCACCAAGCCCATGCGGGGCTTGGCAGTGATCTCGCTGGGCATGACATCCTGATCGAATGCCAATTTCAAATAAGCTGTCAGCGAGCTAAAAAGCCTTTGTCCTGGTTCTGTCCCAAGGGAGGGGCTGAGTCCTATGATTCTGTCCTCGATCATGCGTTGATTATCAGGGGACAGAAAGGGTCGGAGCCTTATAGCCCATTGCTCGCCCCGGAAGATTTGTGGCAGTTCCAAAAGCTTTTCCAGCGCCTGCTCTTCAGAGACGTAGAATTGGAGAATGGTAGAGTTGGCGCATTCAAGATCGCGACACAGATGGGCGCTGATCAACGATACGCCAATGGCAAATGTCTGACGAAAATCAGGATCAATCACTTCGAATGTGCCGGCGCACTGCTCGACTTGCTGCTGACTGACCTTATTCTTGAGCGATTCGTGAATGATGATCGGGATGAGTGGTTCATGCCCTGTCATCCCCTCAAGCACCATAATGCGCTGCAGCTTGTAGAGGGAGGCGGTCAGGGAGCTATGACGTTGCTGCTGGCCGAACTGCTGACACAAGCCCATAAGCTCGTCGCGCTTTTTGAGCGTCCAGCCACCTTGTGTCGCTAAAGCATTCAAATTTGCCTGTCTCACATCCAATCTCCGTCACGCCGCCCGGCTTGTCCCGCCGATTGTTCGATATAAGTCATTATTTCATGCTATATGCGCATTTTTCAAACCAATATAACCAATAACGCTCTGGTTTGAGCTTTTTTTGCGTTCAAGTGCCCCACAAATGGGCAATTTCTTGACAAGCGTCACCTTCTGAACGCGCTTCATGCAGACAGTATGTGTTATTATTACCTATATTGACAACAAAAAGAGAGCTTTTGGCTATGACCACTCCAACCCTCCTCACCCAGCAGATTGAAATCGCTACGGCTGCGCTTCAGCGCATCTACGAGGATACAGACGATATCGACGCCAGACATGCAGCTGAGCACGCATTGGTCAAGATCAAGCGCCTGGAAATCAATGAGGAGGCGGATGCCTCAGCATCTGCATAGCTTAAACGCTTCCGATCAGGGGCTCCAGGCGGAGCGCCTGTGACCAGTAAGCTAGAGCACCAATATCCATCAGAACCTCCTGCAGCAGCTCTTGGTACAGGAAATCAAACAGTGCATTGGCCACAGAAGGGAATCCTGTGAGCATAAGGAACGTCAGCACTCGCGTTATTCGTAGGTGATTGTGGTCGATAGGACAGCACCAGTACCTGGAGTTGAGATCAAAATTCTCGGCCCTGGCAAATGTGCTTCCAAGTCTCTCTATGCCCCAGTGACCCAGCATGAGGTCAAGGTTCTTCCCCACCTCCCTCTTCATTACCTTGCTGATGTGAATCACTTCGCAGTGGATAGCCGTTAGAAGAGGCGCCTCAGGGTTTACCTTGGAAGGCTCGGGGCAAGGGAAAAGCCATTGTATGAAATCATGATTTTCCTCAAGCTCGAATGAGCCGAAACCCTGAATCTGCGCAAGCAGGAATCCATGCGGTGCCAGCTGCTGCTGCATGAACAGCAGCCATCGGTCTTGAGTCATTTTCGCAATCTCTGTTTAACCGGCTTTGGACTGGGCATCGTCGCCTGATGGAGGGGGAATGGCTCGCAGAATTTGTCCAAGCAAAGACGGGTTGAATTTTTGAAGTCTGCCATAAGGAGAGAACTCCCCGACCATCACCCCATAGCCAGGCGCCTTGAGACAGAACTCCACGTCTGTTTTGAGACTCCAGAAATTAGGCTTCATCTCGCGCAGGTCGATCCAGTACCTAGCATCGTCCATCGAAAAATAGGCCAGAAGTGCACGGTACATTGCAAGGGTGAGTGGATCCTCTGGGTTTTCTAGGCTTACGGTCTGCAGCATCACTCCATAGAGCTTCCAGCGCTCAGCACGCAGCTTGTGGGCCCAGGAAATCTGTTTGTCGCTACCACGTAGCTGGGGCAGCTCCAGTTCAAAAATGGTATCCCCTGGTTCAGCAAACAACGTCTTGAGCCTATTCTCGCATTCAGTGCACAGCATCCTGGAAAGCTCTTTGCGTTCCTGCTCTTTTTCCCTGGCATAGCGATAGGAAATGCAGACCGTTTCGGTGTGTCGGCAAACCCGTGTGATCGCACAGGGAACAGAAGATGAAGAGAACATCGCGTCGACCTCTTTATACAGGTGAAGACCGGCATCAGACCTGGCTCAGGGAGAGCTTTGGTTTGCCGCCACAATTTCAGGATCAGGCTAGGCGCAGAAGGAACCCTTAACACAGTGCATAGCTATAAGGTGCATGCACCACGTGAGGTTTGCCACAAGCCATTTAGGCCGATGCGTTTAGCTACTCTGCTTGGCCGTAATTTTATCGCATTCCGATAGGCTTAGCAATTTCTAAGAAAACCGTCATTGGCGATTTTCTTGGGGATGACGCGAATGGCCTCCTTCAGTGAAATGCATTGGCCCCACTCAGGCTGCGAGGAGGAAAGCAAGAATTTGAAGAAAAGATGAAAATAATTCAGATTGGGGGTTGACGGGGTTCTGCGGATAGGGTGTAATTAAATCATCAACAGCAAACAAGCTTTTCAAACGAGAGTACAGACGAAATGACCGCACACACCTTCAATCACCAGATTAATAAGCAAGGCAAGAATTATTTTGCCGTGTGGTGTGTGTCTGTACGGTAGATGATCTGAAAAGAGAGTCTACCTAGCGAAAGCAAAGGTTAGGCTCGAAACAAAGGGATTCTCAGAACCCCGGAGCCTAACAAGGATCCGGGGTTTTTGTTTTGGAGTGGTGGTCGAGAGGCTGAAGGCGCCGGGCTGTAAACCCGGATCGAGAGACGCGTAGGTTCGAATCCTACCCACTCCACCAGATTTGAAGGGTCAAGCAGGCCTGGCAGTAAAAGAGGAAGCGGCGAAGACAGATACACGTTCAAGTTGGTGGCATTGGATGCCATAAGATTCCTTAGGGGTACCAACCGCAAGATTGATGAGCTGAACACTCACCATCAAATCCGGCTAATGAGCAGGATGATTGTGAAGATTATTGCCAAAAGAGACCTTGAAAGGGATGAGAGCCCGAGGGGTGGAGAAGAGATAAACATGAATATGATTCATGTTAATGGGGCTTGAGAGAAGGATTTCTTGAAGGGTAAGGTGAAGGTTCACCCTCCTCCACCCTGTAAGAAGGTAAAGATTCAAATGCAAGCATAGCTCAATTGGGAGAGCGCCCGACCGATAATCGGGAGGTTGGATAGGGTTCAATTCCCCCTGTTTGCACCAATATTGGGGTTGTAGCTCAGATGGAAGAGCATTCGCCTTGCAAGCGAAAGGTCACGGGTTCGAGTCCCGTCTGCTCCACCAGTTTTACCCCGCTTCGGTGGGTAGTTTTTGGAGGGTTAGGCAAGTGGTCAAAGCCAGCGCACTGTAAATGCGCCCCCGAGTGGTTCTCAGGTTCAAATCCTGAATCCTCCACCAGAAAGTTGCAGTAGAAGTTGATGAAAAAGTTACGGGTAGCGGTTGTGATGGCATGCATGCCGGTCTCCAAAACCGTGCGGATTGGGTTCGAATCCCTGGCTGCCCGCCAAGTAAGATCCGAAATAGCTCAATGGGTAGAGCAAACGGCTGTTAACCGTTAGGTTCCAGGTTCGAGCCCTGGTTTCGGAGCCAAACATGCCATAAAAGAGTGATGGCTTAGTGGGGGATGGGGGCTGGATACAATGATTCAGCTAGGGTGACGGCGAGGTACAGGGGCCAGTCACTAAACGGGGCGGGAAGCGCGTTCGAAGATTTTGGGGTATTAGCTCAGCGGTAGAGCAACCGGCTTTTAACCGGCTGGCCGATTGGTTCGAATCCATCATGCCCCACCATGTTTGTTCCGGAATAACTCAGTTGGTAGAGTACCTGACTGTTAATCAGGGGGTCGCAGGTTCGAGTCCTGCTTTCGGAGCCAAGTTTAGCTTTAAATGATTTTGGGCAGGTAGTGCAAGTGGTCAAAGCCAGCGGGTTGTAACCCCGCCCCGGAAGGTTCGTAAGTTCAAATCTTACCCTGCCCACCACTTTGAAAGTTGTATATGTAGTTGCCTTGTAGCTCAGATGGAAGAGCACCTGACTCTGAATCAGGGGGTCGCAGGTTCAAATCCTGCCGGGGCTGCCAAATTTGTTTAAAAAGTTTCACGGGGTATTAGCTCAGCGGTAGAGCAACCGGCTTTTAACCGGTTGGCCGATTGGTTCGAATCCATCATGCCCCACCAAGTTTGTTCCGTAATAACTCAGTCGGTAGAGTATCTGGCTGTTAACCAGAGAGTCGCAGGTTCGAACCCTGCTTACGGAGCCATATTAGCTGTAAATGTTTTTTGGGTAGGTAGTGCAAGTGGTCAAAGCCAGCGCGCTGTAAACGCGCCCCGGAAGGTTCGTAGGTTCAAATCCTACCCTACCCACCACCTTGTGATGTACATGTTTTGTTGCCTTGTAGCTCAGTTGGTAGAGCACCTGACTCTGACTCAGGGGGTCGCAGGTTCGAGTCCTGCCGGGGCTGCCACATTTAGCAGTTCGCCTTCTTGGCGTAAGTGTAGATGATGGTGGTGAAGTTTGCCACAGCCACGAAGAATTTGCCTGTGTAGCTCAGCGGTTAGAGCAATTGCTTGATAAGCGATAGGTCAGTAGTTCGAATCTACTCACCGGCACCAGTTTTGCTCCTAATGGATAAGGGGTCTAAGTGATAAGGGGTTGTAGCTCAGCGGGAAGAGCGCTTGCATGGCATGCAAGAGGTCGTCGGTTCGAACCCGACCTGCTCCACCAAATATGCATCAGTAACTCAGACGGTAGAGTGTCAGTTTGAAAAGCTGAAGGTCACTGGTTCGATTCCAGTCTGATGCACCATTTGAAATATAGCACCGTTTTTTTTGGGTGCAAAAGATTAATCGCCGTCATAGCTCAGTTGGTAGAGCGAGTTCTTGGTAAGGACTAGGCCGTAGGTTCGATCCCTGCTGTCGGCACCAGTTAGTGGTGATTGTAGCTCAGTTGGTTAGAGTGCCTGGCTGTGAACCAGGAGGCCGAGGGTTCAAGTCCCTTCAGTCACCCCATTATTGTTAGCCCCTTCACCTAGTGGCAGGGTACCTGGTTTTGACCCAGGGTGCGTGAGTTCGAATCTCGCAGGGGCCGCCAGACATGTGCGAGAGCACAATAAGTTACGCCGACATGGCCGAGTGGCCCAGGCACGTGATTGCAAACCACGTTACGAGAGTTCAATTCTCTCTGTCGGCTCCAAATGCAATGCAACGTTAGCTCAATTGGTAGAGCAAGGAGCTTTTAACTCCGAGGTTATAGATTCGATTTCTATACGTTGCACCAACTTACGGAAGCTTAGCTCACTCGGTAGAGCGGCCCCCTTACAAGGGGCAGGTAGTCAGTTCGATACTGACAGCTTCCACCAACATCATGACGTTTCGGATGACCGGGATGTCTCGAAGGGCCCTTGGCCCCCACCTTTTGCGTCCTTGGCATATGTGGTTGTGTGCCAGGTTGCCAGCCTGGTTAAGCCGGTTCGACTCCGGCAGGACGCTCCATTTAGCTATATATTGTGTTAACATCACCTTCCGGCTAGCCAGAGACTAGCTCTGAACCCTGGTGTATTCCACACCGTCGATCGTAAACAAGGAATCTATCATGTCACTGTTCCAAGAGGTACAAGCCCAGCGTCAGACGTTGCGCAAAGACCCTGCCCAGGTGGCAGGCTTCAATATTCTCACGCTTCTGGTGGGTGAGCTCGAAACCGCGTCCAAGCGAGACGGGTCTCAGATCACTGATGAAAAAGTGGTATCAGTGGCCAAGAAGCTCATCAAAAGCAATGAGGAAACCCTTCGCTTGACCTCCGGTGCCGGCGCCACAAAGCTTGATGCAGAAAACGTCGTGCTGCGCACCCTTCTCCCGCAGGAGTTGTCCGAGGATCAGCTGCTCAAGATTCTGGTTGATGCCAAACCCGGTAACATCGGCGAGGCGATGAAGCATCTGAACGGCCAGTTCGCCGGTCAGTTCGACAAGGGCCTTGCATCGCGTGTAGCCAAGCAATTTCTGTCGTAACAAGAGCGGGGGCCTGGCCCCCGCTTCTTCATAGAAACGAGGCAGCAATGAATAGCCAGGATGCGTTAGTAGTCCTCAAGATTCTAAGCATCAACCTGCAGAAAGAAAAGGTTGATCAGGATGCACCTGCTATCGAGATGCTGCTGGCCCAGCTGGAAATCGATTCTCTTGCCAATGCTCTTGGCCTGGTTCGACTTGAAGTGGTGGGTTCCCTTGAGCGGCTAAGGGTTGCAGGGTTGATCTTCTCGCACCAAGACACTTCTATCAGAGCAAACAAATATGCATTGATGGGGTTGGCGCGCTTTGGGTTTCGGCATTTATTCCCTGTATCTCCAGGGCTGGAAACCCGTGGGCTGCCCACTGCGCACGCTGCCGCACCGATGAACAAACGTCTCTTCAGTGCAGGATCTCGAATTCCAGTATGGCCAACCCAGCTAGGTGATCAGGTGGGCTACAGTATCTCGCCCCTTCATCCTGGTGCACCTCGGGCCGCGCTGGCAGACCCTACTCTTTACGGTATTCTGGTCATGATTGACTCTATGCGTGTCGGCAGAGCCAGAGAAACGAGTGTGGCTTCGGAGCTACTCTGCGAAGCCCTGAAGATGCCGCCAGGATGGCCTTCTCGATAGAAGCTCATCCTTCCCTGGTGTCAGGCCTATTGCCCTATGCTTAGGGGTAGCAGCATTAGAGCGCCGGGGCGACATCCGCAATTTTCTTGACCGTGGATTCGACGTACTTGCTGATGTTTGAGGTATTCGACTCCAGCCCTTTGCCAAGGTTGATCGCCCTTACATGAAAATCGGTTGCCGCGTTGCGCACAGTCTTGGCATCAACACCCGAATCACTCATCAAATTGCCCAGTATTGCTGAGGGTTCCAGTCCGAATGCAGCTTTGTGGCCATCTACCTGGGTCTGCAACTGGGTCAGCATCGCCTGCGCATTCATGACCTCATCGCTTCCAGCGGGTGCCATGTCCACCAGCTTGACCTGATGGTCGACGTTTGCCTGCATCATTTCCAAATACATGGATTTTTCTTGAGGGCCAGGGACTGCATCAGTCTTCTGCGCCAAAGCATGCAGGGCTTCAGAAAACTCAGCAGGCAGTTTCACCCCAAGCTGCTCTTTGAGCTGAAACTCCTTGACCATGGACTTGAAGCCATCGCTATGAATAGAGACTTCGCCATCCTTGGTGAAGTGACGCATGAAAATCTCGTTGACCTTGGCTGTCACCACTTCGTGTGATGAGCCTTGCAGGCTGGCATAAGAAAAGCCTTTGTCCTGCTCAGCCTTCAGCACAGTTGCAACAGCCATGGCCGAGGTGTGGGTCAAGCCGTCCAGATTGTTCAGTCGGATGGCCAGTTCAAATTCAGTGAACCCGCGAAGATCCCCCGTTGTAGCAGCTGTCTGAAGCGCTCCATGCAAATCTGCGTAGGTTTCCAGTAGTGAGAAGCTCAGAGGATCAACTACCTTGCCGGCATCAGAAGCCGCCATGAAATCTTTCGGGGACTGGTTCATCATCCACTTGAAATCCAACGTGCCCGATTCATTTTGCATTGCATGGTTGATCAGTGCGCCTGGCACTGAATAGGGCGTAAGTCCTGTAGCTCTCAGCATGGGGCCGATGTCTTTACGCGCCAGGATGTCCAGGCAGTGCCCATATTCATGTCCAGAGGTGGCCAAGCGGGTTAGACCCGCGTCTACGATGGCCCCTTTGCTCGTGTTATCGATCTGGATGATTCGGTTGCCGAGGTTGGCAGCCATTCCCGGATTATCTGAGACCGCACACACCACCTCTCCAGCGGTATTGTCCAGGAGGCTGGCGGCAGGGAATTGGCTGAGGCTTGGATCGATTTCTTTGACGGCTAGGTTTTCTGAGCTGATGAAAACCACCTCATCGCCTGATAGGGACTTTGATTTGAAGGAATGCAGGGGCCCCGCTTTTTCTATTTGCAGCACGGCGGCTGCAGGGTCTCGCAGATGCTGCTCGATCGCTTGAACCGGCATGACCAATGCCTGCGACAGCACCGCTGCTGTACAAGTAATGATGACAGCCCTCTTCAGCCAACTACCGGGGTCAAGGATCAAAGACATGAAATGGAGCCTCAATGGCATGGTTGTTTTATCAGTATATTGGCTAGGCTAATGGATTAGCAAACCGTAGAGCCCAATGCAACTGAAAGAACACGAAGCGCAGGCAGGTATCAGCAGACTGAAATCTCATTGTTGAGCTGGTTGAGCCAGCACTGACACCTCTTCTTGATTACTTTTTGGAATGCGTTCTGAAGTTACTAGACTTAGATTAGCGAATAACGATCTATGGGTTAAAGGCCTAAATCCACGGCGAAATGTTGTTCTCTCACTTGGTGAAAAAAATCTGATCTGGCCAACAGCAGGGGTGGTATGCCCTGTTGCTGCCACCTCTGTACGACCTCGCTCATGGGCTTGCCATGACGCATGATACCCCGGCACATCTGAGCGCAGAGTTCTGCCAAGGCGTCATTGTTCCCAGGCCCGGCAGAGCAGATCACGAGTTCTACCAATGCCTGATTGATGATCTGCCCTTCTATGCTATCCATGTCTGTGTCGACAAGGCTTCCAGGCAGAGTCACCTTCTGTTCAATTGCCCACGCAAACATTACACGGTACGCGTCAAAAAGCATGCGCTGCTGGGTGCGGTTGAACCCGCAGCGGGTTCTGAAATCGAGAATTAGGAAGATGGCCTCATTGAGATCAGAGCGATCCAATGCAATGCCTAGCTTTTGGGGCAGATCCATACTCACAGGGGCTTCCTTTGTTCTCAAAGATTAAAAGCAGCCTGCCCGGCAGAGCCGTGCAGAAAGGCGACCTCCCCCACAGCCAGGCATTGCTTACACAGGCTTACAACCCAGGACTCAAATATTGCTGTGGAGCGCTGAGCTCAAGATGCCGATCCATATTGCCGTGCCAGAAATCTCTAAGCTCTTTTGAGTATCGGCTCTGAAATTTCTCGTTGCCAGGTTCGTGCACCATTGTTTGTCGAATGGATGTCCATGAGTTGCGATCACTGGTATCCAGGTAGATCGCCTGACCCATAACCTTGGAGGCGTGTGCCGACAAAACCTGCCAATCGTTCATCAGCTGGCCGACGTCTTTGCCATTTTCACCAAGGTTGGCCACGATGTCATCAATGTAATCATCGATAGCCTTCAAAGCCGGGAAGGCTTTTAGGGCATGGTGTTGTTTGAGGATATCGTTGCCAGGCGCTGGGCCTGTGAGAATCTCAAATTCAGCCTGGGGCTTCCCGGTCTCGTCAACCTTGAAAATCTCAGCCATCAGGGCTTTGGCGCTATCACTTACGGCAACTTTCATGGGGAATCCTTGTTTTTTCGTGCCCAGCCCTATGGCTCAAGCAAGGGTGTCTGGAATCTTTTTGCGAGCTTGAAGCAAGCTTTGCAGCGGACTTTTGGAGCGTATGATCCACAATGGCCATCGGCTAAAGCGCTGACAATTACGCCAGACCATTGGTTACCATTATTGCCTGAGGCGCAGGTGCAAAGAAAGTCTCCCCTGGCCCGATTGAGCTTGTAAGCAACTAGATCCTGATCCAACTGCACATGCCGCACGGTAGCGTGGTTGTGCCCGTGTGCCAGGAGGGACTGACTGGCCTTTTTCCTGAAACGTTAGTATCTCAGCCTTGAGCTCGATCTTGCCGGTCTCATCGACCACAGCCGCAAGCGTCTTCCCGAGAATGCCTCTCATCCAGAAAGGGTTAATGAAACTCGATAGTGCTTGGAACTTTCTGATCGTCGAAATAGCACCTCGAAAACCCTGAAATAGGGTATTTACAGGCTACCTAGGGATTTTCCATATCGACTATTAATGAGATAATTGATCCAGAACAAATACAACCGTGAGCATACCTGATGAGAACCCTAATTCAAGTGATTGTTGCCTCGTTCATGCTGGTCAGCGTCTGCGCGCATGCAGATCAAGAAGCCGCACTCATTGAGCTTGCCCCTATTCTCATTACAGCGCCTGAGCTGACTGCAGATGAGATCCAGGCTGCCACAAAGGAGGAAGAGGCGGAAGAAGCCCAGCTCAACCTCGTTGAAGCCCAGGTAGGAGTTGATCCCACCCATGAGTGAGTTGGACGATAGCCAGCGACAACCCCATGAGCCGAGCTATTTTGGGGTCACCCGCGAGAATGTGCATGCTATTCGTGCATTTAGCGGAGAAGGCATTATGTCGATCAAAAAAAAGCTGGAGGCTGCCAATGGCGATCCGCTGCTGGCCATCGGTCTGTTGAAGTACGAGGGGTGCCTGGTTAACTTCAAAACCGGGGATGGTTCGGCAAGATTTGCTGGCATGGCCAAGTTTTGGGCAGCTCGATTGCAAATGGTTGACGGGGTAATCAGCTACAAGCAGGAGCTTGAGATCTCAAGTCCATCACTTTGAACCTATCAGGCTTGGGTGGCGAGCATGGTACCGCTTGCCTGAATGATGATCTTCCTAGCCTGAGTGACTGGCTGCAGGTGATTATCGACGAAGGTAGCCCACTTGTAGGGGTTGTAGCGCACAGTTCGGCTAAGTCCGTCCATATCTGAATCTGGCGCTGTCAGCATCTCGGGCACGGCTCTGCCTTTGTAGGCAATGAGGCCCTCTACCCTTTCAAGCCAGCCTTCTACATGGGCGTGCACCGCTTTTCTGCGGCTTTGAACCACCCGCAGCCTCCCCTGCTCATTGACCTTGAACACCGCGTCCTGCAGTTGCAGCGCTTGGCAATGCGCAAGGATGAGTCCGCTGTCGATCGCCTGGATCGAGAGCAACCCATTATTGATATTTCGGTATACTCGTACTCGGTTCGGCATGACGGGCCTCAGTAAATGCAATATAATGCTAAACCGAATTCCTTCTATTGTCGACTGACGGAGACAATCAAAATGGCCAAATGGATCTTCACCCAAACCCCACGAAAAGCATTTCACCCCGATAGGCTTGTGCTCATCGATAAAATGCTTCGTGTGCTGGGTGAGGCTTCCTTTGGCAGAACGAATAACCTGGACGCCGATGATTTGGCTCATTGCATCTACGAGCTGGGGCTGGATGCGCCCGACATCATGGGTAACGACCTGAACAGGGCCCTCTTTGGCGAGAAGGCTCTGGATTTCGTCACCGCATGCCTTCTGGAAGCGCCCATGCTGCTTCGCAGACTTGTTGATGCTCCTGATGAGCCAGGGAGTGCTACTGGCTTTGGCAGGGTCAGTCCCAAGATGGATAACCATATCGTCATGAAAGGCGCTTTGGCTAAAGATGCCGAGGATCTGGGGCTTGCAAGCCTCGCGGTTCGGCTGCATTTCAATGCTGGCGTTGACATCTACCCCTACATGATGGCCCTGCTCGAATTTATCCATCCTGAGGTCAGCGCAATCCCCCGCGAGCAGGCGCCCATCCAATTTCAGTACCACCCCCTGAGACGTTCAACCGCCAAGCCCATCAATCTTGCGCTGTTGAGTGATTTTGCGGATTGGTCACTCGAAAAGCCGGCAGATCCAACCTCAGCAAGAGTCAATTTTGCATCCCAAGAGCAATGGGAATCGGCCTACCGTGAAGCGTTGAGCAATCTTGTGCAAATGCTTGAATACGACGAGGATCATGATCGCCCTCGCCTTATGATCGACAAACTACTGATCCGCTTGGTCTACGACAACGTAATGACCTGGATTTTCCATGGCGTTGCAGTTGAAGAACTCTGGAAAAAGTATCAGCCCATCATCGATCTGATTCTGGAGCAACAAGGTTACGAGGCAGTGGATCGGCCAGTTCTTGCAAGACACATTTGGATTAACGCGCTTTCCGTTAGCCCTGATGCCCTGAAAGCCGCAGACTGCACCCTGGATGACCTCCTTCCGCCCGTAGACGCTTTGCGAGGCATGTTTAGGAACAAGCCCTTGCCTGCTTTCATACAAGGCCCTGTAGGCGCTCACTGGAGCTATGAAAGCAGCTATGCCACTGAGCATTGGAAGGGTCTTGAGCGAATTGTGGGCGAGATTCCATTGGCATCTGCAATGAGCAGCCATCTCATGGGGGGCGAAGCGGTCACCCTGTTGCTCGATGAAGATGACTTTGGGGAGGTCATCACCGACATCAGCCAGGCGCACGAAGTTAACATTGCCTTGCAGTCCCCGCTGATGGATGATCTGGTGCTCAATCCCTATCAGTCCCCCGACGCAATCAACAGGATTGTGTTCTATGCCTCGATCTTGCCTAGCCCCTATAGCGAGAAGGCAATCGAAAAGATGTTCTCGACCCGCCTGGATACTGTTGTCAGCGAGCAACGAGCAGTGCCAACGCCAAGGCTTTACGGCGATCTTGCGCTATTCGTGCGATCGTTCGAGGGCAAAGCAGATCTTCTGCGGGTAGCAATGGCTTCGGATGCCCTGCAAGGCCCCTATGCCAAAGCGACAGCGGCGATGCTGGTGGATATCTTCAGGATCGATGGGCAGATGCTTCGAAAGTTTGGCATCCCCTGCCCCGGCGTTGTAAGGGACAGTTTGTTTTCAGCTGACCTGGGGCTCTAGAAGGCTTGCTGTCAGCACATTACGTGCATGCCATCCTGGTGGCAGGGGCAGCTGCATTTTTGTAGCCGCAGGGCACTTTCGGGAGCCCAGCCCTGCGATTCTTTCTTCGCAGCAATTTCGTTAAGACGCTCCTGGTCGATGTTGCCATCTTTGTCTTTGAACTTGGAGGATTCTGCGCCGCAGCAACCAATCATGATGTTTTCCTTAGGTGCGGCTGAATCAGCCAGCAATTCGAAATGAGTGAGTCTTGATCAGGCTGCCTTGCGCATCTTGTCTTTGGCAAGGTTCTCGACCTGGCGCGCCCGCTCGGTAGAGAAGCCAAGCTGCTCACCGACCAGCCTGAGCTGAACGGGTTCTTCTTGCAGACAGCGAAGGCGAATGACCTCTGATTCCTTGGGGTTGAGCACAGACATCAGCCTGCCGACGACTTTGGTGACATGAATCGCCTCATCCTCGACGATGATGGCATCCTCAAGGGTTTCCCCCGTGGTGATCTCATGACCCTGCCAGGGCTCGTCAGATGAGGAAACCATCGGCTCAAAGGAGCTGGAGTAAAGATCACGAGCGATCTTGAAATCTTCCAGGGAGACGCCCAGTTCCTTTGCAAGGGCAAGGCTGCGCGTTTCTGTAATAGGCCCTTCCTTGAGGTACAGGCCCATGCGTCGGTAGCACAAGCGGATGGTCTTGGTCTCAGGGACTCGGATGAGTTTGGTACCAAAGACGCAGTGGCTGTTGATGGCTCTTGAAACGTAAAGCTTTGTCCAAGAGAGAATGTTCAGTCCGTCTTTGAAATCGAACATGCGCAACGCATCCATGACCGCCAGGGCGCCCTGCTGGAACATGTCATCCACTTCAGCAATGCCCCGACGTCCGACCGCAAGGTTGTAGACCATAGGGAGCATTGCCGTTACACAGGCATCGTGCGCCTTGCGGCATCCGGTCGTCTTGAAGATCCGGACGTTCTCGTTCATCTCGTTGATCGCTGGAATCTGAATCTTGTTCAGAGCAGCGAAGAAGCTGGCAGGGGTGAATGACTGGATCATGGCTGTAAATCCTTGTTTTTCAATGAATCGAATATACCTACAATTGACAGACAGTCAAGACAGTTCACACAAAAGTAAACTCAGTGTACAATCGGCTCCTGACGAACGCCTCTTCCCGTGTTTATTGGTTATTGGCACAATGGGATGAGGATTTATTCTAGCTATTTTGCTAACCACGGCGCTCGGAGCCTACATGTCTACAGACCAAAAGAAAGCGGCGCTGGCCACAGCGCTGAGCCAGATCGAAAAGCAGTTTGGTAAAGGCGCCGTGATGCGCATGGGCGACCACGAACGCCAGGCAATTCCCGCAATCTCCACCGGCTCTCTGAACCTGGATATTGCCCTGGGCATCGGCGGTCTTCCCAAAGGCCGGATCGTTGAGATCTATGGCCCTGAATCATCGGGCAAGACCACGTTGACGCTCTCCGTCATCGCCCAAGCTCAAAAGGCCGGTGCCACGTGCGCTTTCATCGACGCAGAGCATGCCCTGGATCCAGAATACGCCGGCAAGCTTGGCGTGAATGTTGATGATCTTCTGGTCGCTCAACCCGATACGGGCGAGCAAGCTCTGGAGATCACCGACATGCTGGTGCGGTCGAACTCGATCGATGTTCTGGTAATCGACTCGGTGGCAGCTCTGGTGCCCAAGGCCGAGATCGAGGGTGAGATGGGCGATATGCACGTAGGTCTGCAGGCCCGCCTGATGTCCCAGGCTTTGCGCAAAATCACCGGTAACATCAAGAACGCAAACTGCCTGGTGATCTTCATCAACCAGATCCGGATGAAGATCGGCGTAATGTTCGGCAGCCCTGAAACCACCACAGGTGGCAATGCGCTGAAGTTCTACGCATCGGTTCGCCTGGATATCCGTCGTACGGGTGCGGTCAAAGACGGCGACAACATCATTGGCAGCGAGACCCGTGTCAAAGTTGTCAAAAACAAGGTAGCCCCTCCTTTCCGCCAAGCGGAATTCCAGATCCTGTATGGCAACGGAATTGGTAAGCACGGCGAGTTGGTTGACCTGGGCGTTGCTGACAACCTGATCGAGAAAAGCGGTGCCTGGTATTCCTATAATGGCGCGAAGATCGGTCAGGGTAAAGCCAACACCGCCAAGTACCTCTTGGATAACCCATCGGTTGCCGACGAAATCGAAACCAAGATCCGCAACAAGCATCTGCCAAATCGCATTGTTGAAGCCCCCAAGGTCGCCGATATCGCGGCAGTGCCCAAAAAGCCTGTTCCCACAGCTCCTGCACTCAAGCCTGCGGCCCAGACGCCTGCGCCAAAGCCTGTAGCCAAGCCCGCTGAGAAAGCTGAAGCTGTTGAAGCAACGCAGACCAAAGCGACGGTACAGAAATCGGCCATCATCGTAACGCCTCCAGTGCAAGCCGAAGCACGGGTAGTTTCAAGCTCAGGTGAGCCAGAAGACACCAACCCTGAAGGAAGCCTTGTGGGCCTGGCAGTCGATCTGGGTGTCATCGAAGTCGACAACGGCTTTTTCCGCTACGGCACTATCCTTCTGGGTCAAACGCTGGCCGAGGCAGAAGCAAAGATCGAGGCAGATGCCAACCTTCGCGCACTCCTTCGCCAAGACCTGGAGTAACAAGCTGTCCTCATAAAAAAGGCGCCCTAGAGGTGCCTTTTCTTTTCTCACAAATATTTTTCAATCAGTTATATCGATATTGACGTATTCGCTAATATTGGTATTATTGGTTCTCAGCCAATCATGGCTGTTTTTCTATTTTAGGAGCATTGGCTCATGGCCAAGGAAAAATTCGAACGTAATAAGCCTCATGTCAACGTCGGCACCATCGGTCACGTTGACCATGGCAAAACCACACTGACAGCAGCACTCACTCGCGTGTGCTCTGAGGTGTTCGGATCAGCCAAGGTCGACTTCGACAAGATCGATTCTTCGCCTGAAGAAAAGCAGCGTGGCATCACCATCAACGCCGCCCACGTCGAGTACGATTCGGCCATTCGCCACTATGCTCACGTTGACTGCCCAGGTCATGCTGACTTCATCAAGAACATGATCACTGGTGCCGCTCAGATGGATGGCGCCATCCTGGTCTGCTCTGCTGCCGACGGCCCGATGCCTCAAACCCGCGAGCACATTCTGCTGTCGCGCCAGGTCGGCGTGCCACAGATTGTTGTGTTCCTGAACAAGGCCGACATCGTCGACGACGCTGAGCTTCTGGAGCTGGTCGAAATGGAAGTGCGTGATCTGCTGAGCGCATACGACTTCCCTGGCGAAGATACGCCAATCATCATCGGTTCTGCGCTGATGGCGCTGGAAGGTCGTGATGAAGGTGGCATGGGCACCTCGGCTGTACGCAAGCTCGTGGAGACCCTGGATACCTACATCCATGACCCCGTGCGCGAAATCGACAAACCGTTCCTGATGCCGATCGAAGGCGTCTACACCATTTCCGGTCGTGGCACCGTAGTCACTGGTCGAATCGAGCGCGGCATCGTCAAGGTCGGCGAAGAAATCGAGATCATCGGCCTGCGCCCGACCACCAAGACTACCTGTACCGGCGTCGAAATGTTCCGCAAGTTGCTCGACGAAGGTCGTGCCGGCGAGAACGTGGGTGCGCTGCTGCGTGGCACCAAGCGTGATGATGTCGAGCGTGGTCAGGTGCTGGCCAAGCCGGGCAGCATCAAGCCACACACCCAGTTCGAAGCTGAAGTGTACGTGCTGTCCAAAGAAGAAGGTGGTCGTCATACCCCGTTCTTCAAGGGCTACCGTCCACAGTTCTTCTTCCGCACCACCGACGTAACGGGTAACTGCGAAATGCCTGAAGGCGTTGAGATGGTGATGCCTGGCGACAACGTCAAAATGAGCATCAGCCTGATCGCTCCGGTCGCTATGGAAGAAGGCCTGCGCTTCGCCATCCGTGAAGGTGGTCGCACCGTTGGTGCCGGCGTCGTGGCCAAGATCCTCACCTGATCAACCCAGCGCAATTAAGAAAGCCGGCATCGCCGGCTTTTTTTCATTCTGATTTCCAGCTCAAACGAAGAAGGTGGATGTATGCAAATTGCACTGATGCTTGGCGGTATCAAGCGTCATGAAGTCGATCGTGGCCAGATTCTCTCACAGCCAGGCGCGATAACAGCACACACAAGATTTGAGGCTCAGTTCTATCTGGTTTCTCACGCTGAAGGCGGTCGATTGTCTCCCGTGTTCAATGGATGGAAGGCCCAGGTTTATTTCCGCTCTGCTGACGTAAGCGGCGTTTTCGAATTGGAGCCAGGTGTCGACATGCTCTTGCCTGGCGATCACGCTACCATGATCATCACCCTCGTCGCCCCAATTGCTATGGAGCCTGGGCTTCGATTTGCTGTTCGGGAGGGTGGCCGCACGGTAGGATTTGGGGCTGTTGCGAAGATCCAGGCGTAAACGCACCGTGTTTTGCGGGCCACTCTCCTTGAGGCAAAGGGTGGCTTGAAGCGCCGAGATTGACACGTTAGCGCTGGATTAAGGTGCTTGCTTTCAATTAATGGCAAAGGCGTGTTTAAATTGCACCATATCGCTGAAATTCTTTGACTTGGAATGTTGGCACTTCGAATAATGTAGTTGAGCCAACAGGTATTTCTCATGACACTCCAATTTTACACGAACGCTTCAGATAGCTACGCGTTGGCCCTTGGTCTGAACGATCAGAACGTGCCGGTGTGCCTGGTGCTGAGCGTAGACTCTGTCTCCGTCGGTGGCGAATCCATTATCACCTCTGAGCACTATGTGCTTGAGGGCGATGACCTTCATATTAGCGGGCCTGACGGTGTCGTCGTTCTAAAGGAAATTGAGCAGGCTTGCCTTGACGCTGTCGGCGCCAAGCTGCCTCTGGTCGTGATTGACCCCAAAAACCAACGCGAGGTTATGGTCGTACACTTTGAAGACCCAGCCTCCCACAAAGGGCGGGAGCCACTTCAATGAGTGAAATCAAAAAACCCTGGATGTCCAAGCTGCTCCAGGGTCTGGGTGTACGGGAAGCTGCAGTGCCTACCAGGGGCCCAATTGGCAAAGCCTGCGGGGTTGCGCTTGCTGCCGCCCTTACAGTCGCCATGGGAGGCGTTAGCTTAGAGGCTCATGCTGGCGAGCGCATCAAAAAGGAAACAGCTAATGAAGCAGCTTCCACCACCGCCTACAGTGTCGTGGGCATAGAGGATGGTGACAGCAAACTGATGCGTACTGGCAAGGTTGCCGCCACGCTGGGTCAAATCGCACTATCCCCGCAGGCAAGCGTGATCAGTCTGGTAGGTCAGGCTGCAGTCGGCTCCGCTGCCGGCGCAGGCTCAAAATCTTCCTCACAAGGTAAGCATGCAGCCGAGATTGTAGGCACTGTAGTCGGCGTTGCGGTGGCGGCGCCTGTGTTTGGCGTATTGATGGTCGGTAATCAGGCGCGTAACACCTACATTTTTATCCAGGAAGAGCAGGAAAAAAACGTCAAGCTCAAAATGGAAGAAGTGGGTGACCGCATGGCCATGGTCAAGGAGGACTTCACGCAGCAGATGCGCCTTGAAGATCGTGCTGCCCGTCAGAACTGGCCTGAAGATCGTAAGGCTTACGACCAGAAAACCATGTATCAGGCAGCTGTGAAGGCTGAAATGACCAATGGTGATCTGACGCTGGATGAGCAGATTCGCTTTGACCTCGAAGCCAAGATCGCTAAAGAAGGTGGCGCAACAGAGCCTTGGTTTACCCAGTTCTCCGCCGAAAAGGAGCAGATTGCTCAAACCCGCGACGCTCAAACCAAGCAGATGCTTGCTGATGCCGACAGCCTTTCCGGTGACAAGGATTTCGAATCGGTAACCAGCAAATTTCAGCTTTCAGCTGCGCAAGGTGGTAGCGCCCTACCCTCCAGCAACAAGAATTTTGCCACGTTCTCCCAAGATGCCTCCAAGAAGAATGACAAGCAGTCTTCTGAGCTCTCGCGCTAAAGAATTCCTGGCGATTTTTCGCCAGGTATGAATACAAGTAAAATGCCGAAAAAATTAAACTACAAAAGCACTTAAGTGCTTGCCATTATGAGTAAATGCCTACAGATTTTTGTCCCATCCTCGAATCATGTCATGAAGAAATTTGCTTGTTGCATCCAAGGCTGGAGCCATTTTTTTGTAAAGGAGATCACGATTGGCTTGTTCAATTTTGACAAGATTTATTAACGACTTTTCAGCATGATCATTTTTATTAAAGGAAACAACGTGCTCAATAACTTGCTTATCCGAATCAAAGCTTTTTGTAGCGCCTCCAGCAATATTAGCTAGAGGAACATATATCCTATACCCAAAGTTATTGTTTTCATAATCACTAGTGTTGATTTGTACAAGAAGAAAAGGATATGAGAAAAGTCTGCAAGAAATGTCTTTATGGTGTAATTTTGACAGGGCGAGCAAAGGGTAAAATTTGGAATTCATACTATAATTTGTGTTTTTGTAAAAGGTAACTATCTCACCAGCGTAGAGCCCGAAATGCTTAAATTTCTCTAACTGACTGTAAATATCGAGAGAATCATCCTTAAAAGCTACCATGTATTCGGAAAAGCAAGTATTGGATTCGTAACTTTTAAGTCTCGAAGAATATGTTATTGAGGCAATCTTCCTTCCAAAACCATAAACCTCACCCACTTCAATCAAAGGCTTTATTTTGAATGAAAGATGAAACTTTGGCTTCTTTCTTCTCACAATAAAGTCGCCAATTGTGCCGCCGTAGAGCAGCGCATCAATTAAGTCAATTACGTAATAAATACGTGTCTTTTTAATGGCAGACTCGTGAGTAAAGCTTGAGTCCTGATCCTTTTCAGACAGAAAGATTCCGTAAATATTCTCTGGGTGAATCGAAGGGAATTTAAATTGATCAAGGTGAGCGAACTTGTTTTTTATTTCGTGTAAATAAGACAAAATCCATGTTTCATCCCCCCTTAAAAATTGGGCTTTGATGCAACAATGCACATAACTACATGGATTGCTTCCGTGAAACAACCTATGGATCTTCTTTTGGAGGCTGTAAGCGTAGGGCTGCCATCAATGTCAAGGCCTTCTACCATTTCAATGATGTCAGATTCTGATATTGACAAATCTGCACCCCCTAGAGATTTGAATTTCATCCTTAATCCCCCTATGGTCTGTTTAAAGTTATTTGCTAAAGCATAAGCTTTCAGATTATTACCTTAATCTTTATCGATTATGGTCTTTTTTTTATCGTTTTTCAAGAGCCACAGTGGTGATGCACAATTTATTATCCAAGCCTAGCATTATTTCATGATGATTTTATTTGCGCAGAAAGCTTGCCGCCGCCCCCATAAGGTTTATAAAAACTATCCTCCAGCCAATGCGTTCGAGTCAGTTTGGTATTTTAAGGCTTGCGTTTTGACAAGCCGACGCCTAGATTCTTGACAAAGTTTATGGCATTGCTTGACTTCAAATCATCAATTTCTTAAAGATGGAAGACACATTTCTGAAGCTGATTATTTTGCTGTGCTGGATGATTGATGGCGCGCCTGCTTTCCGAAGAAAGTATTCAAGTAGCGTTTGATCGCAGGCTCGGAAACTTCAATCCCTTGAGTCATCCAGGCGTCCAACCGAAAAGGTAGGTCTGCATCACTACAGTCTGGGTGTAAAGCCCTGACATAGGCGCGGCCAAGCTCTGTGATAGAAACCACTCCCTTTTCAGATTCGCTTAGAAGCCCGATAGTCACCAGATCCTGAAGAATACTCTGGCGCGAGGCCGCAGAGCCCATCCCGTAAAGATGCCCCATTTTGCCTTTAGCGTATTTCCCGGTACCGGCCCAGTCCTTTCCCATTTTATCATGCAGCTTCCACACCGGCATTGGTGGGCTCTTGTCTAGCCAGATCAATGCCTGAAGTGCATATTTGCTGACAAACACAGGCTCTTGAGTGACCGCTAGCTTGCGATACAGGTTACCCAGGATGGCCAGGCTGTTAACAGCATAGCTGTACTCGAATAGCCGCTTGGCTTTTCCGGCGCTTAGCAAACCCCGGTAGCTCTCATGATCGGTGGTGATCATTGACCGAAAGGCGCGATTGATACTTTGAGGATCAAGGCCACCCTTAAGCGCTAGGACGGGGTAGCTGGGGGCTCTTTCACCGCCCAGGGTTTGCTCAATGAAAAGGTCAAAACCCCACATCCCGGTGTGATCCCAATCACAGGCGCAGATAACCTCGTCAGCTTCGAGCATGACCTCTCTTGCGCCATCAAGATCAATGGTAGTGATGCGCACGCAGAGCCCCTTATCAAGTCTCGACAGGCGCCGGGCGAGGGTTCCCCATGGCTGATCACGTTTGTAGACCGGATGGCCAAAGAAAGGGTATTCGCTAAGCGAAAGGCCCTTGGGAAACCTGAAGTTGTTCAACCAAAAGGGTTGCGCCTCGATAAAGTAAATCTCTTCATCGGGGTAGACGTCTCCAACCACTCTGGCAAGCATATCGTTGACAGATGGTTTTTCAGTGATGATAACGCGCATGATCCATTCTCCGCAGAGTGGTGAGTGTTGGTGCATGGCTTAGCCATGGACTGGTAGTTACTGATGTATTGATTATTCCTGTGCGGCTTTGGCCAGGCCAAGAATCCCTTCAATGCCCTGACCCTTGTTGAGCACCAGGTCGCGGCGGATGCGCCGGCACAGAAAGACGACCTCGTTCATATTCTTGAGGGCTATTTTTGCGATCCGATCGGCAAGACCTGAAATGTCGGATCCTGGAGTTCTCACAGGATCGAGCTCCTTGCGAGCCAAGCGTTCAATCAGCGCCTCACCTGGTGCATTGATGGCCAACGCAAAGTCGAACCGGCGCATGACCGCTTTGTCGATCAGCGTTTCACTGTTGGTGGCTGCAACAAACACACAATGGGGCGGCAGCTTGTCCAGGGACAGCAGAAGCTGATTGGTAACCCTGCGCATTTCGGTGACATCCCCGGTTGCAGATCGGTCAATTGCAACACAGTCAAACTCGTCCAGAAAAAGCAGGCAGGGCGCTGAAGCAGCGTACTGCATCAAAGTGTCGATGTTGCGCCCAGTCATACCAAGATGACTGTCGACCAGTCCACTGTACTTGGCCTTCACAAACGGGATGTTCAGGGACGACGCCAGGGCTTCTGCGAGCATGGTTTTGCCATTGCCGGGTGCGCCATGCAAGAGCACCTTGTGCCGAGGGTAGAGATCGAACTCCGCCAGCTCGTCATGCCTGTCGTGCTCCTCGATGATCGCTTTGACATCAGCCAACAAGGCATCTTCAAGCACAACATCATCAAGTGTCAGCATTGGCGTGCAGAGCTCAACGAGGTTCTTGGGTAGCGTTTTCAGCTCAGTCGGCGTCATCACGTATCGAAGTTCTTTTTCGATCCGCTTGTGAATGGCAGGGTAGGCAAGCTCGGTCTTGCTGGACAGTTCGGTCAGCACCTCGCGCAATTGATCCTTGTCACTCCAGCGCATCCGCTCAATGAGCTTGGGCAGCAGACTGATGATGCTGGTGTCGCTGGCTTTGCGCTGCTTTTTCACATCAGGTAACGCAGGTGAGTCTGACATAGGGCCTCCTGGAGATCGGGTCAATATACGTCAAAACCGTCAGCCCGTAAACTGCTCCAGCTAGATCAGCCGTGGCATGGCAGATTCACCCACCAAGATGAGCAACGCCAGTGGGCTAATCGGTTTTGAGGGACTGTGAATCTCAAATACCTATTTTCAACTTGGATTTAGCGCGTGACCTCAGCCTCATCACAAGAAGCTCGGTTCGTAGCTTTTTATTGGCTTCTATGAATGCCAAGGCTTCCTGGCTGTAATCTTTTACGCGGGCACTGAGTATTGTGTATCTCTCATCCTCGCCGGTCAGCTTCAACAGTATCTTTGAATCAACCATGCCAATCAGTACGGATTTCAATATGCTGCGGATAACCTTAGTTTCCAAGTGCACATCGTCCAGTGATAGGGGCTTGGGAGAAAGCTGAAACACCCCAAGAATTATTTTGGGCGAAATTGTTTTGTTGCCGGAAGTTGGCCAACTTCTATTTAAAAATTGTTCGGCCTTAAGGTCGTGACGTGGTGGCTCCGTGTCAGTGGCGAGGAAATGACCAGGTCTGTTGGCCACCCTTGCTATTCGCTTGGCCTTCAAAAGCTCCTTGATTGCTGTGCTCACCATGGTTCTGCGAGAGACCTTTCCTGCGGCCATGATGTCATCTATCGTCAAAGAGGTACCTGCCACTTGCAGCAACCCAAGCACAATTTCCGGATCCACCCTGCCCCTTTCAATAAAGTTTTCAGGGGCAAGAAACACCTCCGCTTTCAAGGTGAAGTTTATTGAGTCAGGTTTCAAATAATAAAATTCGGGTGGCTCTGAATATGTTGTGGCAATAGCCCCCTTGCGCAAAAGATCATTGATTATGGTGGTTAGTTGCGGCCTGCTAATGCAGTTTGTTTTTTGCATAAGAAGTTTGTAGCCAATAGGCTTGTTGGACATTTGAATGATGCCCAGCACCGTCTCAGGATCTAGATCTGTCCATTTCCTGTTTGCCATGGCGCCAGCTTCCAATTTTTAGTTGCGCAATGATGACTAAATGTATTGTTTTTATCAACTTTTTTTGCTGGGCTGGGTGTCAACCATCCAAGGAGGCTCCTGACGCACCCCCTACGCCTCTTTTTGGCGCGCAATTGAGCGGTGGTTATGCAATATATTGACACAACTCGACTTTGTGATAAATTGGGGCGATCTTGCTATCTGGAGCATCTTCAGTGAAATGGTTCTATCGCCTCGGGATTGGCTTTTATCAAAAAATCATCTCCCCTCGTAAGGGTTACCGCTGCGCCCATTCTTTGGAGCATGGCGGGCCGGGCTGCTCCGGCGCTGTACTCCAGATCCTTGAGGAGCACGGCTTGATGCGCGGCTACAACCTGATCTCCCAGCGCTTTGCCGACTGCTCAGATTCCGCAGAGCAACGTCGCAAGCGTGAAGAGAAACGCCGCAAAAAGGAGAAATGTTGCGGTGGGAGTCGCGATGATGGCAAGTGCATGCCTGATGGGTGGGCTTTGCTTGAATGTGGAGATTGCATCCCACGGATGCCAAAAATGCCGCACGGTGACTGCGTACCCGATTGCAGCCCAAGTTGTGATCTTGGCTGTGATGGGGGTCTTCGTTATTTGTTCAAAGCTCGTCGCTGACGGGCTTCTTAGGGTTGAAAATGCCAGAATTGCCAGAAGTACAGTGTGTCATCAATACTCTTCAGCGCTTGGTAGGCAAGGTGTTCTCATCAGGCGCGATTCTGAATGAGCGCTTGCGAGAACCCGTCCAGCCAGACCTGATTCAGAATTTGGAAGGTCAGGCCATTGTGTCGATAAGGCGCATGGGGAAATACATCCTGATCGAGCTTGATCATGGTCACTTGGTTTGTCATCTCGGCATGACTGGCAAGCTGGTCATCAATGCCGTCGAAGCAAAGCATGATCGCATTCGGTTTGTTTTCAACGACGGCACCTCGCTGGTGTACAACGACGTTCGCAAATTTGGATTCGTCATTTTCGAGCGCAGCCTGGCCACCAACAAGTACCTTCGGCACCTTGGTACCGAACCGCTTGGGGACGCTTTCACCGTTGAAGGTCTTTTGGCCATGACATCGTCTAACAAGACCCCAATTAAGGTGTTCTTGCTTGATCAGCGCAAGATCGCCGGACTGGGCAACATCTACGTGAATGAGGTGCTTTACGAGTGTGGAATCAGCCCTCTCTTGTTGTCCAGGGATCTGACGAAAGCTCAGGCAAACCTGCTGGTGCCGGCTATCAAAGCCATGCTGCTGCGCTCGATTGATCTGGGCGGATCTTCGATCTCGGATTACCGAGATGCCGATGACAAGAAAGGCAGCTTCCAGGACAGCTTCAGGGTGTATGGTCGGGATTTTGATCATCTGGGCAATGCGGTGATACGAGCGACTCAGGGTGGGCGAAGCACCTTCTACGTAGAGGCGCTTCAGGGCCTTCCTGGGGCCTAAAGCCCCAGATCGCTACCCAGCGCCTTGTCACGAGCATGCGCACTCTTGAGCTTGCTCACCAGGGCGTTCTCGCCCCGGATGCTGTAAAGCTTGAGGAGTTGCTTGTCATCAAGCTTGAGCTCTAGAGCCTCACGGGGCTCCAGAGATTTCAGCCATTGTGTGGCGAAAACCAACCCAGGGTCTTTTGCACCCCCGAAACCATCAGAGTTTACGAGCCATTCGATCATGTGGTGAGCAACATAATCCCGATTTTCTGGGTGCCGCTCTGCGCAATCCTGAGCCTCGCTTGGGCTTTTGTTTGTGTACAAAGACCAGATTGTTTCGATGGGGTCGATGTCATGTTTGGTCAAGAAGCTCCTGAATTGGCCAAATACTTCGAGAATTTCAGGTTTCGTCAGGTAGCCTATGGCTTTTTCCTGCTCCTCGTATACTTCCCCGTGTACGCCATCAAGCAGGTGGCAAAGGTCTCGCTCAAAGTACCTTGCCAAGTACGCTGGATTGAGCTCCAGCCGCTCAATCTCTGCCGCAAATTCAGCAGGCGCTGGCGGCTTCGCCCCAAGCATGCGCTTGAGCATTGATCCCAGCATTTCTCTACTTTCTTCATTACCGCTCACCTGACCACTGAAGGCAAGGCGCCGCAACCCCAGATGTGCTGGGCGCTCCGGAGAGTATGGGAAATCGAGAATATTTCGGCGCAAGCTATTGATCGAAATCGTACGCTGGATTGACATGTGCTCATTGTCATAAAGACGCAGCATTTCCTTGAGCAATGGCACTCTTTGCTCGATCGTTTCCAGCTTGAGATTTGAGCCAGTTGGTAAGCTGCCAATGAGCATTACTCCCAGTGAGGCTTGGAAGTCCTGATCCATCGGAATGTCTGGATAGACGTTTACAGCGCTTGTCAGCTTCGCCTTGTTTACGGCATAGATCAGGTCTGGGAACTGGGTGGCTACATCGGCAACCGAACGAAAGTACTCGATGGCTTCCTCTTGGTCTCGGATGGCATGCCGAGTGAGCATATAAGCGGCGCAATCAAGGATGTCTGTGCGTTTCAAGCCCTCTTCAGACGCGGCATTCAGTACATTCAGGAGGCCTTGTGACTGCACTTCCTGGTAGATCTCGGCCAGGGCTGCTCTTGCGGCGGCAGTAAGATTGATAGAGGTGCTGGCCTGCTTTACATTTTGAATCTGGTCAATCCAATTGCTGCTCATGTTCACACTCTGCCCTTTTCTTCCCATCATACGGGGTGCGGGAGGCAGGGTTGTAGTCCCTTGGAGGCATGGACTTGCGAACGACCGTTTCAGCTTTGTAGGGAATGACGAAAGCCTCAACCTTTCGACCCTTCAGGGCGCCCCGGTAGGCGGAGGTCGGAAGCATCATGGCCATCATCATAGCCAGGTCGGGGTCTTCTTTCCTGACCTGGTTAAGCTTCTTCACCGCAGGGTTGACCATTTTGCGCAAGCCCGTATCACCTTCCTGGGTTTGAGTCAGTGCGGCCTGCCTGACGGAACGGGAGCCCAAGCCCAACACCTGACAAGGCCCTGTCACGGTTGCGGTGAGTTCGTCGTCATCGAGCACACCTGTGCTAGCCCCACACCGGCAGGTGCGGGACATTTCGTTGATGATTTTGAGGACATCCTGGCAGTCCAGGCAATACAGCAATTTCATCGTCGACCTCAGGCACGGGTGCCCAGAAGCTGCTCTCTGGCTTCTTGGGTCAAAGCACGTTGCTCACTGATCATGGGGCGAACCGAGCTGCGCTGCGCCGCTACCACCTTCTCTTTGGCAGATTCCAGTTTCATGCCCCGCGCCATGTGCTCCTGGATGATTGGCCCTGGAGCGACCTCATAGATCCTGCGCATCGCATTGCAGAAGTAATCACGCTGGGCGTAGTTGTCTGGGCGCTTGGTTGTGCCATCCGGGTTGAGGATCAGCCGCCCGTAGTTGTCCGCTTCGCAAGCCATGGCAATGTCTTCCAAAAAGAACTCGTCATGGCGCAAGGCCCGAGCAGCATCCAGACGCTCGTAAATGCGTACAAGCCCCGGCCCTTTGGCCGAAAAGATGGCGTGGACGTTCTGATGGACGAGAGCCACCCGGTATGCAAAGTCCCTCAGATAGCTGGGCATCTTCAAGCGCAAAGCAAGGCTGTCCAGCAAAGGTTCAAATTGCGCCGGATCTTCATGGCCGGGATGTTTACCCAGCACATTGCCCATCTCATCCCATAAGTGCTTGGGATCTGTGCGCGACTTCCCAAGGTCATGCAGCAATGCCGCCATGCGCACGCGCAGTTTGCGGGAGTCGTCCAGTTTCGCGCTGTTAAGCGCGGCTTCTTCAAAAACCATGAAGGTATGCACGAAGGCATCGCCCTCGCTGTGGTAGTCGGCGCGCTGGGGAATGCCACGCAGCGCCGTCAGCTCTGGAAAGACCCGCTCCAAGGCACCACAGGCATCCAGCACCTCAAAAAACACCCAGGGCTTGTCAGTCAGAAGGGCTTTCTCGGTCTCCTTCCACAGCCGCTCTGAAGGCAAAGTCTCAAGCATGTCGTCGAGCACCATGGCCC
This sequence comes from Pseudomonas sp. CFBP 13719, assembly GCF_014842095.1. Lineage (NCBI taxonomy): Bacteria > Pseudomonadati > Pseudomonadota > Gammaproteobacteria > Pseudomonadales > Pseudomonadaceae > Pseudomonas > Pseudomonas sp. CFBP 13719. Next base: position 240,229 of record NZ_JACYVB010000002.1, read on the forward strand.
GCATCAAGGCCAAAGTCTCTGGCGCAACCTTGAAGCCTAACCGGGCGGCAAACCTCGCTACGCGCAAGATCCTCAGGGGGTCTTCAGCGAAGTGTGGGGATACGTGCCTCAGGGTCTGAGATTCGAGATCGTCAGCACCACCATAAGGATCTATCAATACGCCATCGGTTGTCTCGGCCATGGCATTAATGGTGCAATCACGACGGAAGAGATCCTCTTCCAGGGTAACGCCTTCCCAGGAGCATTCAAATTCAGAATGGCCCTTGCCGGTGCTTTTCTCCGAGCGAGCCAGGGCGTATTCCTCACCCGTAACAGGATGAAGAAACACAGGGAAATGGTTGCCCACCAGCGTGTAGCCACGACTGCGCATGGAATCCGGACTTTCATTGATAACCACATAATCCTGATCGGATGGATCAAGACCAAGCAGCTTGTCGCGGACATAGCCGCCAACCAAATAGCATCTCATTGTGTGCACCTCTCTTTGTCCCAGCATACCTCAAACGGGCCATTCCGTCCTCAAAAAAACATCGATATAAAGACTGGAAACCAGCAATAATGGTACAAACCGACGCAGGAAATTAATCCATGCACGCAACGCTTACTGAATCACTCTCCAGCGGGGACTTTGAGGATCTGTTCACGTTCCTAATGAAGCACCGGGGCCCACTGACAGAGCCCTTTGCGCCCGAGCAAATTGCATTATTATCTGGAATGGGCAATCTGGAGGACATCTTTGAGGTGCAAACCCCTCTGGCCTTGAAGCGCAGTGCGTCCGATGATTTTTCTGAGATTGAAAAGGGGCAGCTTTCTGCCATTCTGCTGTATCGACTGGAGCAGGATGAAGATGCGCTGAACTGGTGCCTTCATGGGGTGTTGTGTGAAATGCATGTGGCAGGAAATGATGCCTACCTGTTCGACCTTATACGAGAATTGTCGGTCGCTGAAAAACTGTCTTTCTGTGCAGCACAGGCAAGCTTCTGGGGCTGTGATGATATCAAGCGGTTTCACATGCCAGTTCTCAATAACGCCTTAACCTCGATTAGGGAGCTCTGCAAGGGTTATAGCGAAATTGAGTGGCTCCCTACCAACGAAAATCTTTTGCAAACCCCCGCTGACAACACAATTGCCTCTACAGGCAAAATGGGCGTCAGTGCTGTGCAACTAGAAGCCAGCCCCCTCAACACCCTCCCCCGCACGGTGCTCGCCCACCTCTCATGCCATCTTGACCCTGATGATCGCGCACACCATGCCCAGGCCATGAAGAACTTGCCTATTGCGTCGACGCTTTGGATCAAGACAGTCTGGGCAATGGGTCGCGGCGTGCAGGATCAGATTGAGAAGATGCAATCAGATGACGCTGAGTTTGATTTGGACGGGTTGGCCAGGGAGGCATCTGCAGGCGTTGCCGATTGGCGTGCGCTCGCTGACCACTCCTGGAACACCTTCTACCCCAGCACCTGGATAGATCAGGAAGACGTCAGGGTAAGCGCAAACCTTCTTGAGCTGGCAGCCCATGTTGATCCCGAAGTGTTCGATGAAATCAGATCTGCCGTGGCCATGGTTTATCACGTTTCAGATATAGATCGAGGGTATGCGTCAGGCTTTCCAGAAAGCGACAAGATCGTGAAAAGGATACAGGACTGCCCTGTCGAGGGTGTCGGCAAGATGATGTTCATGAGTGATGAGATCGATCCCCTTGAACTGATCGACAAGCACCTCGATGCCCATAAAGACTTGATTGCCTCATCCCTGATCAGCAGATCCTTTTCGCCTTGCTACTCACCCCCAATAGCCGGCATCGACCTTCTGGCCATCATCAATCATACCGATCCCGACAAGCAGACAGGCCTTTATTGCCATGCAATTGTCAGCATTCAGCTTCTGACCCTAAAATTTCTCCGGGACAACGAGCCTGAGCAAGATGTACTCAAGGTCATGGGCATGGTGAGAACTCTCTTGTGCGCCGCTCACGACACCATCGATGATCCCTGGCCTTCGGCGGCTTCCCTAGAGGACGCATACAGACGCATGCCAGATCATCTGCAGGGCCCTGAAGCACGTTTATCCCTAGGGCTTTCACTGACACGCGAACAATTACAGGCTGCTGGCCACACGCTTCGCGCCAGCTCCTTCAACATCGATCTGGGCCTCTAGGAGCTACCATTGAACATCCCTTTTCACCACTTGACCCCTGCTCACTCTGATAGCCAATGGATCGATTGCATCCAAGACCTTTCGCAGCCAGTCATCCGCCCCTTTTCCCTGTCTGACCTCACTCGTTTTCAGGGTGTCGGCAAATCCAATGAGGGTATGGATGAGCCCTTCATGTATCACTTTCGAAGGGTGCTCAAGAATCATGACGTCAGCGACACCTGGCAAGAGAACAAGTCCATCCTATTGGCCATGTTGGCTCGAATTCGCCATGACCGGGACGCAGCAAGCTGGGTTTTTTTAAACTCGCTGCACCAACATCGCATTGCCGGCAACGACAGGAATGCTTGGAGACTCGCCGAAGGCCTTGAAACCCTGGAGATGTTCGCGATCATTGCCAACTCCTATCAAGACCTGGGTGATCCTGGAATTAAAGAAGTGTCAGACGCTCATATTCGCTCAGCGCTGCTCAAGGTGTGCGAGCTTTGCAGGGCGCCAGTAATGAAAAGCTTTGATCTTTTGCCTACAAACAAATCGCTTTTCGGCGAGAGCCATGTTTGCCAATCCAGAGGGGTGCCTGGCGAATCGAGCTACCTGGTCGACGCTGTCCCGGCAGCTTCATATGCCAAAGCAATTGCAGCATCTTTGGGGGCTCAAGACCTTGAGGGTTCAATTATCGATGACCTGGTCGTTGCCACTCATGGCCTTCCCCTTTCGAGCATGCAATGGGAGTCGGTGCTTAAAAGCCTGGTTGATACCTCTGATGGTGAGAAAGGGGATTTCCAGGATCGGTTGGATCGGCACGCGCCTCTGATCACCTGGGAAGAGATGACGCAACACAAGTGGAATAAATACAGCCCAATCAGTAGTGATGACCTGGACTACGTCTATGACCTTGAGACAATAACGCTGCCCGATGTCATGAAGGTTGGCGAGGATGTGAGAGATGACCTCATGCGCTTGGCTTCCATGCAATACGGCAAACTTGCAATCAGCAGGTTCAACGCTGAGCGGGTGATGCAGTTGCACATGGACTGCAAAGGATTCTTCGAGAAATTGCCTGCACACGACTCCCCGCTGCTGGGCCTGGACATGTTCCATGGCGGAAAGGATCCACACGCAGTAATTGATCGCTGGACTGATGAAAATGCCGACATGATTGCCGGGACATTGCTCAGCCGATATTCAGGTTTCGAGAAACACATTCCAATTGGGCCGAACAGGCTCCTTGGGGTCATCATGCTTCACTCGCCAGTCGAAAACCCTGAGCATTGGTATCTCTATTCTGTCATCAAGATGAGCTTGATTGCCCTTTCGCGTGCTGAAGAATTTGGGATTTCTCTGGAGGGCCTTTCACTTCAGACCCTTAGGGTAAAGGGGGATCTGGGAAACTATGCAGTGGACTACACGCCTCCCGTCCTCGATGAGAGATCTGTGCGCCAGCTGTATCGATTGATGCCAGCAAACCTTAAGGGAGTATCAGCCAAGCTTTTCTTAGGCATGAGGATCAGTCGCCAGGAATTGCTGCAAACCAGTCCGGTGCTACGCGACAAGGCCTTCGGTGCCGACATGGGACTTTGAGCTACGCTAGCGGGTAGAAAGAGCTGGGCGCTTGGCGGTGTTGCTTGCCAGGCGTAAATCAAGAGAAGCCACGCTATCGCGTAGAACTGAGTGGCGAAACAACTAGAAATTTGGCAGGCCTCTTGACCGCCTTAAGCCACGCTACCGCGTAGAAGTGGGATTGCTCGAATCTGGTACCGCGTGGAACCAGAGGGCGCCGTTAAGCCACGCTAACGCGTAGAAATGGGCCAAGGGCCCCCTATGGGTAGGATTTCAGTACAAGAAACTGTGAAGGTAGCGGCTTTCATATAAATTGACGTTTTGGCAATCTATCGCTTGACATGGTTGGTGTACTGGGTATACTGGTCGTAACGGTCAAACAAGGTTTTCGCCATGAAACTTTCAAAATTACTGATGACGATAGCCCTCTCGACCTTTTCGATATGGGCCTCTGCGGAAAACATCTACCGCGAGGGCACAAAAGGGTATGAGCTGGCCACCTATGCAAAGACGGTGTTGCCGGCTTCTGTCACTCCCTACTTCATCATGGCGAAGGACAAGTCCTTTTTCTACGAGCAGATCGATCAATCCAAGCGCACCGACGTGTTGTCAGGTGAAAGCCAGAGCGCCTTGCAGGCTGCCAATGTGAACGTGAACAGCCGGGCTGTGGCATTCGCCAAGTATGAGCTATCCTTGCCAGAGGGCGCGGCTCGAAATGTTTGCAAGGTGGTCTTTGTTGATCCGAAACGCGCCACTATAGGCGCAACGCTGATGCACGAGTTGATGCATTGCCGAATAGGCTCTGCTGAGCTTGAAAATGGCTATCGTCAACAGCTAAACAAGGTGGTCAACCTGGACAAATCCATAACGCCTGGCGCATCGATAGCCATGTTTGAAGAAATTCTGGCACGTGCAATGTCCCTCAGCTACATAGTGAACTATGGGATAAAAGAAGACGGTGATTTCTTTCAGCGCCGTGTGGATCTGCCCTACCCAAGCAACCCTGGCCCCAACGTTATGCCAAGGGTTTTGCACCTTTGCTTGGATAAGGGAGCATGCTCCGTAGAAGCTGGATCGTTGGCTGAGTATTTGCTCAGCGACGAGGAGTTCAAAAACCTGTTGGTCAAGGATTTTAGAGCAAACGACGAATTCAACAAGAAGGCTGGGTTTGGCCACCCCTGAATGGATAAAAGCATGAGGCAGAGAAACAAAAAAGGCATGAGAAATCATGCCTTTTTCTTTGCCTGCTGAATTACATGCCCAGCGTAGAATCGCTGCCAACATCACGAGAAGAAACGCGCTTCACTGCTTCACCGAAGGAAACAGCACCGTCTTTAGGGCTAACTCCCAGAAGGTCTCCGAGTTTTGCCCGGTCACTTTTGAAATCCGTTGCTGCAGGCGCAGCATTCAGATCTGGCGGAGTAACTTGGCTCACTGAGGTTTCAATTGGGAAGCCAGCCTTGGTGCCAATCATGTCACCCATGGCCTTGAGATGATCGTTTTCGACTACTGCATCGACCTTCGCAGTGAAAAGCGCAGGATCAACCCGCAAATCGGCACCTGCCATGATCTTGTCAGGATTTGCCCCAATGAGGTCTTTGTTTGCCTCATAAAGTTTTTGGGTCGCTTCGTGGATCTGGTGGTTGGTGGGCTCGATGCCGTTGGCTTCGAATGCTTCCTTCGAGATTTTCCACAGAGAGTCCCCTTTGTGGATTTCGTAATTAGTAGCAACTGGGCCAGCAACTGAATGACTCAAATCACTTGCAGTAGGAGCCGCACCACCCAATGGGACGGACGCAGTTACATCAGCATCGGTAAGCAGATCTTTGGATGCGATGCCAGCATCCACTGATGGATCTACATGCGCCGCATCAGTACCAGCTACGAGATTTCCTGCTCCGTGGAAGCCGTCTGCGACGAATTGGCGAGTGCTGTCGACTGCATGGCCTGCGGCCTCTGCGGCGCCGCCCAGAGCAACTGTCGCTGACTCATAGCCGGATTTTGCCACGTCGGCAATGAAGGAAGGCGCCTGTGTCACCGCATCGATGGTGCCAGAGGCAGCGTCGACGAGGAGATCGTTGGCTCCACGTGCAACGTCCAGGCCCGTATCTGCAATCTGCTGCAGGGTGGCAACCGGATCCTGGTAAGCATCGATGGCGGTGTTCGCCACAAAGGTTCCGGCATCGCTGACTGCGTCAACAGTGTGGTCTACAGCGGTGCTGGCCAGATCCTTGGCGGCATGGAAACCTTCGGTCGCCAGGTCTGCGCCAGATTGAGCCAGGTCTGCACCTTTGCTCCAGCTGGTGGATGCGAGCTCAACGAGCTTGTCGTGGTTGAGGTTACCCACCATGATCGCGCCCAGGGCAATACCTGCCAGGGCCAGGCTTGGTTTGCCATAGCGCTGGAATGTAGGAGAAGCCATCACGCTCTTGGCGTTGTCCTTGAAGTCACGGAAGTGACCTGCAATGGTGCCGGTCGGAACGCCAGTGCGCTGCAGGAAGTTGGTGACCCGCTGCTGCATCTTGCCGGCAAAATTCTGAACCGATTCGTTTTCGATCAAGCGCGAGGCCAGTGCTGCGCCGCCTTTGATGGCCAGGCGAGTCACGATGCCACCGGTTGCCAGTGAAATACCCCAGCTTGCAGCGCTCAATGCCGCCTTGCCCTTGTCGGAACCCAGGGCGTCGAAGAGCATGTCTTTGCCGGCCTTCAAACGCTCAAGGAGGGGGAAGTTTTTAGAGCCTTCGTCAGGGAATTTTTCTTCGAACAGGGAAACCGTGTTGAAGTGCTGAATAACTTCTTCAGGCAGCGAATCGATCTCGTCCTGCGTGTAGCCAGCGTGCGGCAGAGAAGACTTGATGCTCGCTTCAGCAATTTCTTTGTAAATGTGTTCCCAGATCTCGGCGTAGGCAGCCTTCGACTCCACGATCGCCTCTTGGCTGAACGCAGTGTTGAGCATGTGATACGGGTTTGCACCTACCTTGGATTTGTCCAGGCGGCTTTTGAGCCCATGGAGCAGAGGATCCAGCTCGTTTTGGGCTTCGACTTCCTTGAGCACCATCAGCGCAACAAGGTAATCGGTGGAAGCCTGCAGGGAAGGCTCAGCCACTTTGGTTTCCAGGTTTTCCATTTGAATCACCAGTTTCATTGTAGTTATGATTATAGGCTATCACCGTCAATATATGCTTAACAAGCGATTATGACGTCGCCACGGAACAACTTGGATGCCTCAGCAGGCTTGTTTTTTCAGGTGGATGATCTGCGGTGAAATTTTTCTGGAAAAACGCCACGTGACGATGGGTATGCCAGCACATCGCTGGTCACAACACCTGCTGGATCAGCCGTCCAACCCAAGATCCATTTCAAGCTTCAAAGCCCCAGATCCGCCCCAATATAGGCGTCCCGAGCGACACTTGAAAGGCGCTCCAGATAGCTACGGTCTTTGGTCGCCATATAGGCCGAACGTATCTGTGCATCGGAAGTGGCAAGCCTCTTGACCAGATCACTGGGGGCTAACGACAACAAATGCAGCGCGATGGAGCGCCCGGTATCGCCCATGTCATAGAAATGCTCTGAGACGTTGAGTAAATCAAGCACCATCGTTTCTTCAAGATTCACCTGATCGGCCAGGTGCATGATTTCCCCAGTTCTTAGACGCCTGCAGTATTTGAAATGCACATCAGTCAGGGTCAAGCCAGCTTTTATAAGGTCTTGGATGAGCACTGTTGCCAGGGTATTTCGATGTGGATTGCCATTAGATAAAACGTACAGATCCTGGACGGCACGCCCTATGGTTTCAGGCTCCTGGGTCAGGTAGTTGTAGTACCTGGGCAGGTGACGCAGATGATGGTCTGTCGAATCGAATTTCAGTGTTTCAATGTCGAATTGGCCTTGCATGAAAGCAGAGGCCTTGGCGAATTCAGGATGAGTCTTACTCAGAAAATAGTCACTGTCCAGGGGGCTGCGGACAGAGTTGAATTGGCTATTTACCCGCTTTTCCACCTCCAGCATCGAGAGCCCATTGGGGGCATCAACCCACGACCTGACATTGGCCAGAGGGTCGTATTTCACTTTGGCAAGGGCAAGAGATAGATCCTTCACAAATCCCGTTGGAGTGAATTGGGCATATTTTTTCACCATATTGGCGTCATCAAAAAGCACGGCAAGGTTTATGAGAATTCCATCTCGAATAACCCCATAAGCCTCCTCCAAGACTGCCCACTGCTCTACGGAGCTTTGTTTGAAAACCAGGTAGGGATTGACCGGATGTGCTTCGACAAGGCGCCGAGTTGTCTTCTGGGCGCTTTTGAAGCACCCCTCTCCGCAGGAGTCGCAGACAGCCTTTGCGTATGCCAGGATATCGGCCATGTCTTCACAGGGGGCGCTGATGGCATAGGCTGCATTGAGTGCAACAATGGGCCAGGCTTCGTGTCTTTCCAGAGCCTGGGAATTGATGGTCGCGGCAACAAAAAGAGGGGTTTCTCCGGCCAGCAGATACTGCCTAAATGCTTGCTGACACTGGGCTTGAAGCTCACCATTCATCAGTCCAGGAATGTCCTCATAGGGCAATGCCCCTTCGGAGGTGTACCGATAGCTGACGGCCTGGGTAGTAAATTTGATGAGTTCAGATTCTGGCATGGGAAAACCTTGAGGTGTAATTCGCCGATGATCATGTCCAGATATGTCGCAGACGTTTGAATGGGCATCGGATGATATTTTATTTTAGACTGACCTCCCCCAATCCAACAACGACAATCGAACTGATCCGGCACTCAGCAGATAGATTGATACCGGCGTCGAGCTCGCCATACAATGGATCAATACTTTCTCATTGACCACCCCTCAAGACGAGGCTGGCGGCAAAGGATCACGCTATGTTCAAGGCTTTTCAACAATCGATCGTGGTCGATTCTGCCGGCAAGCTGGCCCCTATTCAAAACTCGCCAAGAAAACCTTTCAGCGACTTCCTCATCGCCAGGGTAAAGGGCGATGAGATCTTGGAGTACACGGGGTCTTCCAGCAACCCGGTTGAATTCGAAGCAAAGGGCGAAAAACTCGACGCAGGCACTCAGTCCTCGCTGAAAAGTAGACGCCTCCCACCCGAGGTGTTTTGGTCTCGATATCCGCTTGATGAGGTTACCCAAGGTGTTAATGATTCACTGCTTGGGCATTATCCTGGCTCCACAGCAGCAATGAATGGCTTGGGTGCCATGGCGATCCTCATTCGCCGCGAGAAAGGCTTGCTGGAGTTGGCGAGCATGGAAAAGCCTGCTGACATTTTCGCCCAGATAGCCAAAGCGGTCGAGTACGACCCAAGCCTGGTCGATATTACGGTCGCTCAAGCACCCCAGATCGCTCGCCTGCTGTACCGAAGCAACCTCGTCAATGGCTTGAACGAGCAGCTTCCGGAAGTCGATTATCCTGTGCATCGGGAGCCTTTTCGCAGTATTTATCTTGAAGGTTACAAGCGCTATCTTGAAAACGACGCAAAGAACAGCGTGGGCATGCAGTGGCTTGCCCAAGTTGGCACAAAGACTGAGCATTCGCAAAAACTTACCCTGATGTTCGAAGACTTCTATCGCTCTGAGGCAGGTAGGCAATGCGAGGTATATTCGATCCAGTTGGACTACCTGCGCATGCTGACAAACCAAGGCATATTCCTTCACGCTTCTGATCAATACGCACCAAGAGCCCTTGAAAACGAAAAAACAGCAGCCCTGTACATTCAAGCGGGTTATGACTGGCGGCTGTCCCCTGCCCTTACCAGCTATAGAGAGGCTGGCCCTTACGAGAGAGCCTCTCAATGGGTTCAAGACATGATCCGAATTTTCAAAGGGGAGGACTCAAATTCTACGGAGTTTTGGGGTCTTGCTGGCGCTGATCAGTGTGCTCATGGCCGCGACATCCTGAAAGCCATCAAGGCAACAGATCCGAAGGGATTCGCCAAGATTAGAGAGCGCCTTCCCCAATGGGCCACGCTGGGATGCCTCGCATTGGGCGTTCTGACGATTCAGGAAGTTGAGAATGTTCCCTCTGCGGGGAGGGATAATGCGATGGCCCAGGATCTGGGACTTTAAGCCCCAGTCCTTCGTGCCGCTTAGTGAGTCAGCGGTTTGGCAGCCGGGACTTCACCTGGTTTGCCATCGGCTCCAGGCTTGCCATGAGGGTGCTCAGCCTTGAACTTCGCGAAGAGATCCTTTGCCTTGGCCTGTTGCTCTGGCGACAGGGTATCCAGGAAATCCTTGAAGTGCTTGTCGTGGCTGGCTTTGAGCTCAGCAGCCATCGCGTCCTGCTCAGGCTTAGGAAGCTTTTTTAGGTAGCTTCCAACGATGGCGCGCTGTTCGGAGACGTCTTCACGCATGCTGTGACGCAGTGCTTTTGACTGATCCTTGTCCAGGTTCAGCTTTTCTTCCAGGCCACCGCGAGGCTTGCCTGGCTGGCCACGATCCCCATGTGGACGGTCACCGCGATCACCATGTGGCTTTGCGCCTTCAGGGTGCTCCCCTGGTTTGAAGTCATGCTGGTCTGCACCAGGCGTTGCTGGAGGTGGAGTAAGGTCAGCAGCGAATGAGCTTCCTGACACAGCCAGTCCCAAGGCCAGAGCGATAAGGGACGATTTCAAGTGCAGCTTCATGTGTTGCTCCTTTCTTGTTGTTTTAAGACATCATATTGATGAGAAAAGCCCTTGTCAGTCAATTTATGGTAAAAGTCATGTAAGCTTTTGGACGCAAAAAAGGCGCTGTCCGAAGAAAGCGCCTTGGTTTTGAATCAGCCAATTTTTGAATGACTGGCCCGAAGGTCTCGTTCTATACCTTCCACCTCAGCAATGGTGGTTGGAATCTTCTCGCGGATGATCTCGATGAGTGTATACAACTGCCTGGTTCTTTCGCGGATCAGATCATTCAGAAGATGAGATTCTTCTGCAGCGAAACTGTCCTGAGCTGCATCGAGCTCCAGGGTGGAAAAGTTGATGATGGAATCCCGCAGAATGTCCATAACATCGACCAGCGTCTGGGTTGCCACAAGGGTTTGCCCCGGCTGGATCTGCCCAAGAAGCACAGAAAGCTCCGGGCTTTGGGATAGTTTGACGTGCCCCTGCAGCTTCTCGATAGCCTTCTCGGCCCTGGCGTTTAGGCTTTCCGTGCGAGAGGGGTTGTGCCGCATTTCCATGATCAATGTCTGCCCAGGTAGTATTCCGCGATTATCGAGTTCACTTGACATTTTGTCAATATGATTTGTATCACGTCTTTGAACCTCGATTTGCACGCTTGAAGTCCTCAAGTATTCTTGAAGCAATAGAGGCCCAGTGATTATCCCAGAACTCAAATTCGTTCATTGAGGGGCGAAAGGTGCAGGCATTGTCTTCAAGATCCAAAAGTTCACTCGCTGCCAGGTAATCGTGCAACCGCTCTGGATCGGCACTTTCACGCAAATCGCTGACGACTTCCATGATCTCCATCAATCTTTCGGCAGATATCGGAGCTGCCCTCCCCATATTGATGGTGTTGCTCAAAACAGTGACAAAATAATGGCTGACGTCGAGCTCTGGCGGATAGCAGGTGCTTTGAGCTTTCTGACACAGATCAGCAGCCTTGATGCGCTTGACTGCTTGAAGCTCGGATGGCTTAAAGCCTGGCAAACTCAAACTACGAACTCCCTCCGAGCCTTGAATGCATACTCGCAGGGTTTGTCCACAGTAGCTGGCAAGCACAAACCACTCCAGTATCTTGCCGGCCCGCCTCATTGAATAGATGAAGCTGGTTGACCATGTGCGCTGGATCCGGCTGACTGAAAAATTCACGTGGAGCTCCGGAACTGGTTTCATTTTCTGATTGGCTGAACGACAATATACTACATAATCGAGTGGAGTAAACCATGTCCTTCAAAGTCGACGGCTACATCCCGGAATGGCTGCTATACCTGGATTCAGGTGATGCAGGGCTGCTTGAGCGCAGTGAGCTTGAACTCAGAATTGACGACAGCGTGACGGGCAGTGGCTTCATCCAGTTTGCAGAGGCTATCAGCTTGCTGGTCAATGTGATTTCGATGCCTTTGCTATGCGAGCGCCTGGCTTGTTTTCTTAGGGCTAGAGCAGGCCAGATGATCCTGTCTTTCATCCGAGGTGAACCCAGCTATTTTCGGGCCCCAGATGCTAATACAGCAGGCCTGCTTATCAGCCACAGCGATAACACGATCCTTGCCTGGACGATGGTGCTCCACGTGCAATCCGAGAATGCTTACGGGGCCATATCGACTTTCCGGCCTTTGCATCGACTGGCGCATGCGCTGACATTGGACTATCTCAATCAGAGCCCTGTGCACCTCAAAAGGAAAAAGATCTTCAGAGACCTGGGGGATGAGGCGCTGAGTCAGGACTCTTTCTACCGACAGGTGGCTGGCTCTGTCCATGACTGCGTCACGACGAAAGACGGCCCATTTCACGATGCGGTCATCAGTAGTCAGATGGGTTTTGCAGGCCTGATCGAGGCAGGGATCAACCTTAGCAAGTATTTCGAGAAAATCTCTCCCTGCATCACGACGAGTCGATTCAAGAAGCCGGCTCATCTGAAGCGCTCACTGCAGATCTATGCGGAACTGATGGTTAATCGCTCGGATATGTCGCCCTGGAAGCATTTCATCAAGCTACTTGAGCGATGTGACTACCCCAACACGCCACAGGTCGAAATGGCGCTCAAAGATTTCTTTGTCAGAAGCTTCGAGGCTCAGAATCAGTCATTTCAAACATGGGCTACCACTTTGACCGCCTTTGTCGGAAAGCCTCAGGTCATCGAGGCTCTTTTTCACAGGCCTCTATTTCTCAGTCGCCTCCAGGGGCTAGATCCATCAGTCATGATCAGCCTTTTTCACGGATCCAGGATGAAAAACCAGATGCTCCAACGTTATCCTGAACACATTGATGCCTCTTTTTCGCGAGATTTAGGCTTGTGACTTCTACTTTCCAATATGCAATTCAATGCGACAGACTCCAGCAACGCACCGCTGATGGCCCTCAGATTTGGGCCACACTGATGCACAATGCTCAGCGGGTGCCCCTTGAAGAGTTCGAAGATGCCTGTGATTTGTCAGGATTACTCGAAGAAGGCGAATCCCTGGATGACTTTACCTGCTCTGACCCTGGTACTGGCGCTTATCGGGTTGAGGTGGGCTCGGAATGCGCCTACTTCATTCAGACATCCGGGTTCGAGTTTTTCTTCACTCCCGACGGGGTAGTCCCCTCTTTCATCGAGCAATACCCGCCAGACTGGGACGAATACAGATCTTCGGCGCTGGCGCGGCTGCTCTTGCCTGCCAACCATCCGCTCCTACAGGGCAGTTGGGGTCTTGAGGGCGATGAGGGCCTGAATGATGAGGGCCTGCAGGTCATTCGAAGCGAAAGCGGGAGTGTACGTTACCAAATCCACCAGGGCGATCGCGCTGTCGCCGGCATCCGCGTGGACGCTGATGAAGTCTCCGAGATGTACACGTGCAGAGACAAGCGTCGAGAAGGTCTTGCCACTACCCTGATGGATGCAGTGCGACGCCTTCATGGCCCACTTCCGTTTTCATCTCTAAGTGATGAGGGCAAGGCATTTAAAGCGGGTTACCACCGTGCAAAACGCCTTCGCCAAGAGGTCGACACTGACTTCGATATGTGACCTATGCAATCGGCTTTTTTGTGTTAAATTGATAGCACAAAAAATAAAAACAAGATGGTAGTCACATGCCACATAAATTTGAGCTCGACGCCCAATTCTCGGCGTCGAAGATCAAGCATTTGCTTGATTCAGTTACCCCTTCCCGTGTGTCTGATCCTGAGTTTCTCGCAACGATCGAGCATCAGATCGAGGGTTATTTTGGCAAGCCGGGTTTCAACAGAGCCCTCATGAATGGTGACCCGTCTGTTTGGCTGTCGGCAGCATCAATCAAAAAAGGGCATGTTCTTATTTTCCACTGCTTCTGCTCATGGGGTATGCCACTTGAGCGAGTGGTCACCAAGCTGATGACACTGCGCCCGCCCATGGTTGTGCCCATGACTTGGAGTAAGCACTACATCGATCTCTTTTCAGACATCTGCGCCTATTCATGGAAACCGGCGCCGCTGGCTGCACAGCTGATGAGCCTGGATCATAAAGACAAGATCCCGGCTGTAAGCCTCAAGATTTTGCTGCGCTCAGCGTTCAGGAAAAAGCAGCTCGACGACATCCTTCTGGCAATGAGAGTGCACATGCCAGAGATGAATACCAGGGTGGAACAAGCTCTAGGCTGGTTGCTTGAAGACATGGCGGCTCAGAATACCCGCCTCAACAAGCTGGCCATCGAGCTGTTCACGCCTCATATTTACCAGGCGTCATTTCTCCAGGCCCAAGGTAATCCAGAGTTACGCCAGGTGCTTTGGGGTACGCCCTTGACCTATGACTCACGCATTGCACTGGGTCAGATGCCGGTCGCATGGGCTGCCTGCCCTTTGGCTGAAACTCTTGGCTGGCTTGAGCTTCACGATGTTTACAACACTTTGATTGGCCTTAGCTTGAAACTGGGGCATTCGGCATTGACCGCTCGATTGGCTGAGCACAGTGATATCAATGCCTTGATCAGAGCTGCCCTGATCCAAGAACGTGTGTCAGCAACAAACGCAATGGAACATCTCTCGACCGATACCGTCCAGATACTGGTTCAACTCAACTATCTGCAACCCGTACTGGAAACCCAGAAGTGGCGCCATTTGCCGGCCCTTCCGATGGAAAATACGAGCGAACTCAATATAGGGACAAATGTCGATTCCGTGGTATGATCAAGCCTATTTCTAAGCGGAGCAAGACCAGTGAGCTGGATTGAGCAATCAAGAGAAGAGCGTGCCATCGACGTCAAGCGGGTGTTCAACCGAATACTGAGCGAAAGTCCCGATCGAATATGGCTTTCAAAGGTTCAGGAAGGCCCCCAAACGCAGTTCGTCCATCTGCAATTGCCGGTCACCAATGAAGATGTGCTCTATGACTTCCATGTCATGACAGCACAACTCAAGGCTTCACAGATGGCAGCCTATGAGCTGGGTCAGCAGCCTGGTCAGCGGTTGGCAATCATCCCCGCCCTGCTCGACCGGTTGGGCATGGTGCCTGAAGAGAGCTTCGAGATTCGCAACGATCACGATACCGGTATTCGAGTGGACGTGATCTTGGACGTGGACGGCCTCACCCATGAAGTGATCGAAGGGATGCTTCTTACCTTCATTCACAATGAATACGTGCCGCCGCGTCTTCGCCCCATCAACCCTGTCACCCTGGTCAATCGCATGCTCTCAGTGCGAGACGAGGGTTTGGCACATAATTTCCCACTGTTCTGACGAGGTTTGAAATGTCTGGCCCTGTGCAACTCAATCTGATTCTGGCCTGCGGGCTACACGGCCAAATCGGCCATAACGGGGCCATGCCATGGAAAATCCCGGAGGAAACCAAGTTCTTCAAGGACACGACGACCGGGCGCCCCGTTATTATGGGACGCACTACGTTCGAGTCCCTCGGAAAGCCGCTGCCCAATCGGCGCAACATCATCGTTTCCTCCAAGCTCAAGTACATCCCAGGCGCTGAGTGTGTCGCCACGCTGCAAGAGGCTCTGGCCAAGGTTGATGGCGTTTCCGAAGCTTTCGTTATCGGTGGTGTTCGACTGTGGACGGAAGCTCTCCCTCTGGCTGACCTCGCCTTGATCTCGCAGGTTGAGTTCGATGAAGTCGTCGACACTAATTTGCCCGAAAGCTTTTTCATCGATCTGCGTGCGACTTATTACATGGCTGCGATGAACCAGAGGGAGAAGTACAGCGTCACCTACTGGAAACGCATAGGATCACCGCTCTACACTGATGATGAACTGGTGTAATGCTGTCATTCGGCTCATTGAGTGAGCCGATTAGTCCTTTTATTCGGCTCATTCAGGTTCAGCAGGAGATGTAGGTGAGCAATGCATTCGTAGAGACCGTCCTTGAGCACATCCTGGCTGAAAAGCCGGGCGAGGACGGCATTCGCAAAGTCACCTCATCCTCCTACGCTCAAGTCAAAGGCAAATCGGTCTTCATGCATGGCGCCGATGACCTATGCGCCCTGATCAGCGACACAAGGATTCCCTGGTTTGAAGTCAAGGTTTCAGACGATCGATTTGATTCGAGCACCCGCTCACTGCTGAGCGCAGCCCTGGAAAACTGGGAATTCAAAAGCCACCTGGATTTTGATGAGACTGTTCTTCATGCCCTGACGCAGCGATTCTCCGCAAAAGAGGTCTGCGAGCAGCTGGCCAGGTCAAGAGCATTGCCGATCAGCCCAGAATTCATTGGGGGAAGTCTTGATCAGCGGCACATTCTACTGGAGCGCCTGGGCTTGATTGTTGCCTCATCGCCTGAGATGACCGATGCCTGGGTAGACCTGCTGTTTCTTGAGCACAAATACCGCGACAAGATGTTTTCCAAGAGCCTGCTGGATACATTCGAATGCCTTGAGGGTGGGACTGATCTGTATGAGTGTCTTGACCCCAACCTGAAGAATCGCGATCGCCCTTCACTGCTGACCTTGAGCATCACGCTGATCATGGCCGCAGCGTTTGACCCAAAGAGGGTCAAGGCCTCAATGGAGCGCTACACCCGCTCCAGCCTCTACCAAATCACACGGTCGGAGTTGGTAGGTTATGTGAGCGATCACTTCAGTCCTGTGCGCAAAGCCTTTGCTCACGCCATGTACGTGGTGGGGAATTACGCCAATGAGGGTTTTGTTCAGCTGCATGTCACCCGAGAACCCATTCGTGCCCGAGACGAATTGGTAGTGCCGGCGCTGATCAGTGTTATGGCCAGCAGCGAAAAGCCGGCCTTCTCTTTGAGGTCGATGGTGGGTGCACCAAACGCGCTGAACAAAAATATCCTCAAGAGCTTCATCGCGCACTATCTGTTTCGATGGCGCTCAGATTTTGCTGACAAAGTCATGGAGCATCCAGGCAACGTCGTGCTCAAACGAGCGCTCAAGAATGAAGCATGCATAGAGCACATGTTCTCGCAAAGCACCTTCTCCAAAGCGTTCAGTGAAGAACAGCGCCTGGGGCAGGTCGAATTGTTCAAGCGCTTACCCTCCGATGTTCAGCAGCTGATTGTCGATCGTTTATGGCGAGATTTACCCTCTATGCTAAAAGGCCGCAGAGGTGATGGCCTGAAAGGAATGGTCGCCTTCATCATTGAAGTGCCTGGTCAAGCCGATGTCATGCGTACATTCATCCAGCCCAAGCTCAAGAAGCTTGTCGCTCGGATTGGTGGCAACGAGTCCGGTCACTACGATTTGGCGGCAGCAATACGGCATTTGGTTGAAGCGGATGTGCTGGATATCAAAGATATTGCAAAATCGATCTCGGACATGGCTCAACTTGAGACAGCGGTTAGTCGTCTTAAGATTCCACGCGAATCCCTGAGCCCACACATTACCAGCAGGTTGGCTGAGCAAATGATAGGTGTTGATCTGGGGCTATGACTTTGCGCTGGATCTCTGTGCATAATGTTCCAATAACTATAAAAACAGGTGCTTGGCCATGCTGGTGGTATTTCAGGAAAGCAGCAAAGACAGCCTGGCTCAAGGGCTGGGTATCGTCACGTGGTACAACGAATTTCGCAACGAGGACTACGGCTACTGCGTGGCCAGGGAAAAAGCGCAGGAAGTGCTGAAGTGCCGAGAGCATGGCATACCCTATGTGGTAATCAATAAGGATGTGTTGGGTGACAACCGCGTCATCGACACCAATTGTGACCTTAAAAGATTACCTGCAGACACCACCCTTGTGCTTCGTTGCCAACCTGACGCCAGGCTTCCCTCATCTATCGCCAGCTTTCCCAAGTGGCTGACCCCTGATGAGATGAAAGCCGTAAATCACTGGCCATCGAACGTGGCTCAAGCTGATCATTTCTTCAAACGCCATGTGATGACGATCGATCGAGACCTGCTTGCCCAGCTGCTTCAAGCACAGGCGTTGTCACTTCCACTGTTTTTCAAGACCGTTGAAAAGACTGACTTTCATCAGGTCATCTACAGCCATGATGAGCTCAACAAGAGCCTTATGACGGTTTCACAGGCTCGCCAACTGGTACCGCACAAGGGTGCGGAGCTTGAGGGTCTGTTTGCTGACACCGCCGTCCTGGTTCTCAAGAAGCCGGACTGGTTTTGCGAATATCGCGATCAGATGATTGCGGGACGTGTTTCTCTGGATACCCTGGAGGAAGGGCTGATCATCTCTGATCCGATGGAGATTCTGAGGGAGGAAAGCCACAAGGGAGAGTATCGAGCCTATTTCATCAACGGACAGATGAGCTCGATTTCTGCCTACCTGGACTACGATCACTGCGAGGTACCTGGCTCAATCCGTGATTTCGCCGAAGCGTTTGGGGTAGCCAACGCTCAGATGGCCAAGGGGTTTGTTGCAGATTTCTGCATGACGCCCAAAGGCCCCGCGCTCGTTGAGATGAATGATTTCTGCTACTCCGGCAGATACATTGATAATGACCCAGGCTTACTGTTCACTGACCTGAAGCGTCATTTTGGCGACCCCTCCTTTGATCTGATCGAGCCTTATGTAAAGGTTCCCAGCCGGCAAGAGACCGAACATCCCGATCCTGACCGTATTGCGGTCGATTTCGGTAAGCCGACCGAACTCGTATTTGGCAGCGACGACACACTCACCCTCAAGGCCTCAGACAAGTCCTCCTTGGTTCTGGAGCGTTTCATGCGTGCCCAGGCCAACAAGCACGACGCTACGGTAGACCTTGACCTGCAAACAGCAAACGGACTGGATTGATCGGACTGCCCATCATGCCTCTAGAATTGAACCCCCAGATAACCAAGATCCTTGTCCAGACAACCCCCAAAATGGAGGAAATGATTAATCGCTTTGAGCGAAAACTCTTTTCATCAAAAGGCGCATCACGACGAGAATTGACTGCAATCGTCAAGGAGGGGGTCGATTACTGCATGGATCACTTCAAGTCCGGTGTCGGAATCGACAACCAGGCTGATCTGGCGCAATGGGCAACGACCTGGAACGAATGCTCTGTGATGCTGGGCAATTACATGTGCTCATCCCCTACGCTACTGATTGAGTCTGGCCTTATAAAAGACTGCATGACGATGACCCGAGGGCGCGATTACCTATTTGAGCCTGCCCTGTCGTATATCGACAACCGCAATTTCAAGACACTGGGCAAGCTGCTCGATTCCGGTTACGAGCCAATGGTCGATCACCACAGGCTGGGTTTGCTTTGCTCGACGAAAGATGTCGCCAAATGCCCACGCGAAATCTTCGAGCCATTCCTGATGGCAGGCCTTAAGCGTATTGCAATGGATGAAAACAAATCCTATGCCGGCGACCAGGTCTCGGCACTGGCGGGACGCTATCTGGGGTGTGCTCAGACATCCTCTGACAACCTGGCAGCCTTCAAGGCGCGGATCTGGCCTGAAATAATGAAGGCCCTTCCTGGTTTGGTTGAGGAGCAGTGGCCTGAGGTGGTTCAGCGCTCCATTGCCGCCTACCCTTCGCCCAAGTGCTTGAGCATTGCCAGACTCATCATGGATCACTGTCAGCAGGAGCCACAGCTGCTGGGCGAGTTGATTAATGAGCAAGGGCGCTTCAGCCATTTTGGGCCCACCTATAACCCGTTTGAACCAGGTGATTTGAAATATTCGAATCTGTCGCCCAAATTCTTCAACCATGAGTCTTACTTCAACTCGATCCTTCAGGGCTCAATCCCAGCCGAGGTGTTGTATGGCACTTTCCCCGCCGTGATCAAATCAAAGTTCGATTACTCGGCGTTGAGAGGCTATGGTGCGCTCTATGAAATGGCCGAACAGCCTATGCTGGATATCCTAGCCAAGAAGCATTCCCTGACCCTCGATGCGGCCCTGATCATCAAGCTGACTCCTGTGGCTGAGATCATGGACGTTTTCTCGGGCCCAGGTGGCAAGGTTGAGCAGTTCCTGTTTCAGGAGTGCTGGAAAAACCTGGCTACCGCTTGCAGCTTGCCGGCGACTGACATGCAGGAAGTGGCCTGTTTCATCGCGCCACTGCCCGTGATTGACATCCTCAAGTACCGCAAGCTGTTCGTCGACATTGCCAGCCGCAATGATCTGTCGGATCGTCATATCGAAAACCTGGACACAGCCCTTCTGACCGAATTTACCGAAATGGCGAAGGCGAAAGAGTACCTTGAGGCACTCGACTTGAGCAGCGTCTCAAAGATGCGCACCTATTGCGCGATTGCTGCTGAAAACACAAATCTCGGGGTTCCTAATGCAGATAGGTTTGCAACGCGGATCAGCTGGAAGAACCAAGCGATGCGTGACACTGTATTTGGTGGTGATTTGGGCTTGTAATGGGTTGGTGCCTTGGACAGTGCACCTAAGAGTTCTGGGGCACTACAAGCAGGTGACAAGGCATGCGCGCAACCGTCAGAATAAATAAAAAAGGTGCCCATGATGAGTGACAAAAAAATACAGCTGAGTGAATCTGCTCATGCTTGGTTCAAGACCATCTCTGAAGCTCGTGAAGATTTTCCCCTGAGCTTTGATGACATCAAGAAAGCGACCGAGGTAGAAATTGCCAGCTGGCATCACCCCTTGGTTGCGATCAGTCATGCGCTGCTCGATCACTTCAAAATCGTAGATGATCCCTTCATGCTCAGTAGCTTCAACGAAGAAGGCAAGCCTGAAGAAACGGGCTGTCATTGTTTCTACGCGACCGTGTCATACAACGACCTGGGCATCTTCGTGTATGACAATTGGGGTGAGGGCAACATGTGCGCCGAAACCATGGAAAACCTGCGAGCCGTTCTTCCCTACCCCGAATGGCTGACGCCTCATATGCCCAACCTTCGTGCAATCGTGAAGGAGCGGCTTGATGCCAAGATGCCAATGACCGAATACCCAGAGCCTCGCATCGGGTACCAATGGGACGCTGTGCCTGAGCCAGTGGTCAAGCCCTTGGTGGAGCGTGTAGAAAGGGAAGTCGACACCTCCCCTTCGATTTGAGAATCTCAGGCTATGGCGGCGCGTGCGGCGTCCTGGATGGCTTTTGATTCTGCGGTGGCCAGCTTATCGGCCCAATCGTTGTACTTGTCGTTGGAGTGACCCTTCACCCACTTCCAGACGACCATGCGATTGAGGCACAAAGCGTCAAGCTGCTTCCATAGATCAATATTCTTCACCGGGCCACCATCAGCCTTGCGCCAGTTTTTGGCTTTCCAAACCTTGATGTGCTCCTCGATACCCAGCTTCAAGTACTCGGAGTCAGTGACGATTACCGTAGGCCTCTCCGGAGAGATGCTGACCAGCGCTGAAATAGCCGCCATCATCTCCATACGATTGTTAGTAGTGCCGCTGGCACCACCCGACAGCTCGTACTCAGATCCCTGATCAATGATAACGACGCCCCACCCACCTGATTTGGTCTTTAGGCAAGATCCGTCAGTGTAGGCCACCACTGCAGGCCCTGAGGCCGCAATCTTGCTTTGATCTTGGGCAAGATCCAAAAAGGCTTGAGCGACGTCACCACCCACCGGCTCCGAAGCTGCAGGCGCCTTTTCCTTTTGGCCCAGATAAGGCTTGCACCCCAGATTGGCCAAGGCATCAGCCCGCTCGTTCAGAGGATCGCCATTGTGCCCTCGAACCCAGACAAATCTAACGTCATGTCGATTTAGCTGTTCGTCTATGCGCTGCCACAAGTCCACGTTCTTGACGGGCTTCTTTTCCTTGGTTCTCCAGCCATTTTTCTTCCAGCCATGCATCCACTTGCTGGAGCCATCGATCAGGTACTGGGAGTCGGTGTAGAGTTTGACCGAGCAGGGGCGCTTCAAAGCCTCCAATGCCTCGATCGCCGCCAGCAATTCCATCTGGTTGTTGGTGGTTTCAAGCGTGCCACCGTAAAGCTCTCGCTCCTTGCCTGCTGCCAACAAGATAACGCCCCAGCCGCCAGGGCCGGGATTGCCCTTGCAGGCGCCGTCTGTATAGATCGTGACTTCGTTGGACATGACGCTTTCCCTAAAATATATGCGAGGGATCTTGCCACAAAGACAATATATGTGCAAACCGATTAGGTTCGGCAGCACTTTGACACAGATGCGAAATGGACTTGACCCAGGATCCCCCTCATAATCGAATATGAGAGATATTGATAAACAAAGGAGACCGATCATGTCCCGTGTAGAAGACCAAGGCCTTTTACGACCCGCAGCTGATGTCACCAGCCGTGTGCTGCGACAAACCTATCAGTTACTGGCTGCCACATTGGCTGTCAGTGGCATCACTGCTTTCGTCAGCCAAAGCATGGGGCTTGCCCACCCCGGCCTGCTTTTGACCCTGGTGGGTTTCTACGGGATCCTTTTCATGATCCACAAGAAGCAGAACAGCGGCTCGGCCATTGCCTGGACATTTGGCCTGGCAGCCTTCATGGGTTACACCCTTGGCCCACTGCTCAACAAATACCTTTCTCTGCCAAATGGGGGCACAATCATAGGCAATGCCTTCATGTTGACGGCCTTTACGTTTGCCGGCCTTTCCGCCTACGTGCTGAGAAGCCAGCGTGACATGAAATTTCTTGAAGGCTTTCTGGTGGCAGGGTTTTTCGTGCTGGTGGGTTCGGTGGTGTTGAGCCTATTCGTTGACATCCCTGGGCTGACGATGGCGATCTCGGCAGGCTTCGTGCTGTTCTCTTGCGCAGCGATCCTTTACGAGACCAGCGAGATCATCAAGGGCGGGCAAACAAACTACGTGTTAGCCACGGTCAGCTTGTTCATCTCGATCTACAACCTGTTTGTCAGCTTGCTTAGCCTGATGGGCCTGGCCTCCAAAGACTGATCAGCATCGATCGCCAAAGGGCCAGCCTAGTGCTGGCTTTTCTGTTTTTGACCGTGGGAGAATGGGGCAAGGAGATTTTGTATGAACTTGCTGATAACACCACGCACTGACCTGCCCCAATCCGTAATTGATCGCCTCACGCTGATCAAGACCGTCTTTATGGAGCTTCACCCTGAAATGGTCGAGGCTTCTTTGACGACCATGCTCAATCGTGCACTTGAGCCCAAGTTTCGAGGCACCTCTTCACGTGAACTGGCACACGAGATGTTTCATGGCCTACCGGTCGTCAAGGAGCAGCACAAGGCGACTTCATTCACCCCATCTGCGAACAAACTGACCCGAGCGCACCAGGCCAAGCCTGACGTTGCTCATGAGGCAGTGATGTCTCTTTGTGTCGCTGCTCTTTTGGAGGATGGCCTCCACCCTTTGGCCACGCTTTCAGGCTTTCATCTAAATAGCGCACAGGCTGATGAACTGAGAAATTACGATGAAGATCGGATACGTGATTTCGACCTGCTCGACTGGGGGGTTGATTTCGAAGCAACCTCGCCCCTGCTCCAACCCGCGATTGTCATCCTCGACTCGGCAGAACACAGTGTACTCTTCGATCAGAAGAGCATAGCCGAGCATCACCGCCGCTTCGCGCCGCTGCTGTCGAACAAGCGCGACCCTCTCCATGCCTGCTGGGAGATGACGTTTGCTCCAAAGGTAGACAAACTTGAGCGCAATGGCTCTAAGGTCACTCGCCTGACGAAGGCGATGGGCGCCATTACCGAGACTTACCCAGAGCTTGCCAGCGACAGGGTCAAGAACTCTGACTGGGCCCACATTGCCAGGCACCTATGGGCGGTTGCAGGCTACGTGGCAGAACTTGGCCAGATCCACAATCTCGGATTATTTCTGGACGAAACACTCAAGCATCCCGCACAGATAGAGGCCAGCACTATTATGTTTCTGGCCCGGAACGAAAAGCATCCACTCAAGGAGCTCATGATTGAACGCTATGCTCAGCATGCCCTGAGCCTAGGCAAAGTTCACGAGAATCAGAATCTACTCTTGGCTGCAGCTCACTGCCCAGATTTGGGCAAGCGAGTGGGCATTGGCTATGAGGAAATTATTCACCAAGCCTTCAGTAAGCACATTGCCAGTCTGGATCTTGAAACCCTGGATTACGCCCTGGCGCCAGTCTGCAAGGCTTGGGGTCGAGCCTTACCTTCACAAGATGTGCGCTTGATCGGAACGAAGATCTGTCGGCATGCGCAATGGCGTGAGGCGGTGAAGGAACGACTGCCGGCCACTATCGAGCAGTATCATCAGCAGTTTGAAACGTTCCCAGAGGCGCTCAGAGAAGGTCAGATCTGCCACACCTCTATCCCGGATCACCTCGTAAGGCCCTTTGCTCACCAGCAAATGCAGCGTGTTATCTCCAATGAAACCGCACAATATCTGATTTCGCTTAAGCTCCAAGGCAAGATTGATGCGCGATTCATTATCGAAGGGCTGACAACGAGGGGCCGTTTCAAAAACAACTCTCGCCTGGCCAAAGCCTATCACCAGGGTGTGGTGACGCTACAGGAGATATCAACAATCCATCCCAGCGGCCTGGACAGAGTCCTGCAGGCCGACCTGGGCATGTGATCAGCGTACAAGGACGTTGGCGGGAGTCAGCGTCTTGGACGAGCGGCTGGCGGGCTTGACCATATCAAGGCCCTGCTGAGTAATCTGGATTTCAGAGCCTTCACGCAGGACGAAGCCGTGATCCAGGAGACGCTGGATGTCATTACCCAGCATTGCCTCAGCCAGATTTCCGCCCGAGCGCTTAAGCTGGGCTAAAAGATAACGCTCCGGCATGGTCAGCTGATTAACCGTAAGCCCAGGCGCCTGCTCCGCAGCTTTCGGTGCGTTGATTTTGAGCTCGTTCAGACGAGCATTGACGCCGTGCTTGTGCATGATGTCCAGGTGGTGTTGCAGCTCCGGATTGGCCAGCAAAAGCTCGGCATTTTCTTCAGCCACGTCCTTAAGCATGGCGATGATCATGCTCATGGATTCGTTAAATTTGGTGGTCATATTGCCTCTCCTCTGATGAATCAATTGTACCATAAGGCGACTATATATAGAGGGTTTTTTGAAGGTTGTGCTGCTTGCAAGCAAGATCAATATACGATTAAATACATCAATGTCCCCTATCCTCTATCCAGGAGTCTACGTCATGCGCCGCCAATCAGAACCTCTTGATCATCAGCAGCCCGTCAAACAAGAAAAACCCATTGAGCAGCCTGTTGGTCTGGGCAGCAGTCGCTTTCGAAATCCGGACTTTGCAGATCAGCGCGAAGATTATCCCGACGATGATCGTTGATCGATCAAGTCCAGAATAGCCGGCCCAGTGCCGGCTTTTTTGTGCCCAAAACCTCCCTCTGGACTCCTCAGACAGTGGAGCTGATACACTGTTTGTATACAGGAGAATTCCCCAATGCCCATCACCCCAGACCTCTTCAAACAATACGTTAACCGTGAGCAATTCGACCTGGCCAGGTCAAGCCTTGATCAAATGCGCGAGGATGGACATTCATTCTTAGGGTTTTCTTCGACCAACACCATGATTCCTCTGATCAAGCTTGCATTGAACAGCAAAAATCTCACGATCCCTCCCCCCATGCTGAGCCATTGTTTCATGGCGCCGGGGTTCAACCAGCTGAAAACTTGCCTGTCGCTGGAAAGCAGGAAGTACCTTGAAGGTCGCGAGGTCGATCAGGAACTGATAGATCATGTTTGTGCCGTATGCTTGGACATCATCAAGGCGGCTTCAGAGGGGGCCCCTGAAAGCCTTAAAAACCAGACACTGACCGCTCATGTCGAAAAACTGCTGTTGCACGCCAATTTTCCAAGAGCCGTAGGCATGAAAGGGGAAGCGTTCAAGCCCTATCGAGATCTCTATTTTGGTGCTGATCTGGGACTGTAACGCTTGGCAAAGCAGCTCGATTTAGGTATAAATTGGGCTGCACTTCTCCCTTTTGCTATCCGTTAAGGAATACCATGATCAATCAGCTTGAAAAGCCGATTGGAATCGCACTGATTGTCGGTGTACTGCTGGCCGCGCTTTACGTGCTTTCCCCGTTCGCAATCACCCTGGCCTGGGGCGCGCTCATTGCGTTTGCCACCTGGCCCGCTGTCAAATGGCTTGAGCGTTTGACTGGGCGGCTTTGGATTGCAGCCTCCGTAATCTCACTGCTGCTGATTACAATCGTAGTCGGCCCTCTAGTGGCCCTAACGCTCAGCTTTGCCGGGGATGCCACAGTCTTTACTCACTGGGTGATGGAATTGGCTAAGTCTACCTTGCCCGACTCACCGGGCTGGGTGGCCAAACTCCCCTGGGTTGGGGGCTATGTCGATCAGCAGTGGGCTGTATGGCACGCCAAAGGCCCTACCTGGTTCATGGACGTCAAACCCTACCTGACCAAGATCCTGACAGTGATCGTGGGCAAGAGCGGGGTTCTAGGCTCTGTGCTTGCACAAATTGGGCTCTCGATCCTATTTGCTTTCTGGTTCCACCTGGAAGGTGAGAAAATCACCACGCTGGCTCATAAGGCGCTCAATGCACTCATCGGTCAGGCGTCTTCGCGTTACTGGGAAATTGCTCGCAACACCATCAGTGGTGTGATCAACGGGGTTATCGGTACCGCTCTGGCTCAGGCTGTTTTAGCCCTGATCGGCTTCTGGATTGCCGGCGTACCTGGCGCCCTCTTGCTAGGCGTAGGCACTTTCTTTCTGAGCCTAATCCCCATGGGGCCACCCATCCTTTGGTTGCCAGCTGCTGGATGGCTTTTTTACCAAGGTGAGGTTGGCTATGCGATTTTCCTGGCGATCTGGGGGATCTTCATCGTCAGTGGCGTGGACAATATCCTAAAGCCTATCCTCATCAGCCGAGGCGGCGTATTGCCGTTGCCCATCGTGTTGATCGGCGTATTTGGCGGCGTGCTGTCGTTCGGTTTTCTAGGATTATTTCTGGGGCCCGTATTTCTGGCATTGTCGTTCACTTTGGTGCGCGAATGGTTGAATCAGAGAGCTGCCACCTCTTCTACCCCGGCGCCGTGAGACCATGAATCAGGCCAAGTCCAAATCACAGGGTGTAACAGCCTACGAGCTCAAGCTTGGCCAGCTTTCACTAGACTTGTCCGGAGTTCGTGCTCAGCTTGAACATGAGCTCCTGGGCTTGCTATCCCCTGCCGACCTGGTCTCCCTATGGAAGCTACGCACAGTTCTTGAACAGGCAGCAGGTCTTATCGAGCGCAGCCTGGCCGAGGGTTTCACTCAAGTGGGTGAAGACATGCTCGACCTGGTTGTCCAAGTGGAACGCATTGTGGTGCATGCACAAGAGCAAGTAGATCGACTGCGTACTTGACCTACCGCCCAGGACAGACATTAGTCACAACCTGATGTATGCGCATACCAAAAAATCCGTATGCGCTTCCTTGAAAGTAAGGTATGCAGAATGAGATCCCTTTTGCATACGTAGCAGTATAAGCACTGTATACAGAGAGCATTCCCTTACGTATGCACCTAAAGAAAAGGTATGTAGCCATTAGGAGTGGTGGGGTGTATGGGATGTACTTTAAGCTGCCTTTTTACAGGGCAGCTTCGGACAATATCTCAAACCAGCAAGAGGCCTTTACCTGGCTTGCTCTCGTTGATGGCAGTCTGCAGGTCGGCCCAGCTTGCATCGACCCGCACGATGGACAAGGCACCTTCGCCTGGCCAGCGGTGACCCCGGCCCCGATAAGCGCCCGTATCTAAATTCACAATGTTTCCGAGCCGCTGAACCTTGCGCACGACGTTGTGGCCTACAAACACGCGCTCGACACCACCAACAGGTGTCGCATCCTGGCTGTTATGACGATCACGTGAACTGAAGAGTTTTTTCCGCAGTGGATCATCGAGATCCATAGACAGGATTCCTGGCAGATCTTGCCAGTTGTAGCCTACAGGCACATCCGCATGAATCAGCCCCACGTTGCCTATCGAGGTTTCGATCTCCATGGCTTCTGGGAGGTTTTGAAGACGAGCAATGAACTCACGGCGGAAAAACTTGGACGTCTTTTCCCACCATTCAAATCCGGATTTTTCGAACGCGTAGCACTTTCTCAGTACGTCTTCGCTCGGCTCTCCATCTTTGTAGAGTTTCTTGATGAAGATCTCATGGTTTCCAGGACAAACGTTGAAGTAAGGTAACCCCAGCCAGTCCAGAACCCACTCATTTTCAGCACCGCGATCAACCAGGTCACCTGGGGTAAATAGGCGGTCGCAATCTGGATTGAAACCGATCTTTTCCAGCCTTTTAGCCAGGTGCTTATAGCAGCCGTGAATATCTCCCAGTGCATAGTCAACACCCCTGGTGTTTCTTGCAAAGGTCTTGATTCTGGGGCCGGCACCTGTAGCTGTGGTCATGGGTCTACTCTCGATCAGTTGGGTTTCAAAATGACGACTCCCCGCCTCGGCGGTATCGTGAATGGGCCCGGATAATCAATCCGGGGCTCAATTTCCAGCAAATTGCTTAGTACATCCGCTGCTTTAAGCCGAGCCCATGACGCCAGCAAAATTAACCGGCTTCACTTGATTATGCTCGTAAATTGTCGGCTTGGGGCCAGCTGGACGAGAAATCTTTTTTGGCAATTGGGTCTCTGGGTCGATCACGGGCATGATCATCCCTGTGTTGACGTAACGCTTGGTTACGCTCACCTTGTTTGGATCGCTGCCCATCAGAGCTGCATGGATGTCCAGCAACTCACGAATGGTGAATTCAGTTGGCAAGAACTGAAGTGGAATCGACGAATAGCCGCACCTGATGACCAGACGTTGAAAAGCCAGGCGCACGATTTCCACATGGTCGAATGCCAAGGGATGATTGCCCTCGATCACATCGTTTACATCCACGAATTTCAGGTGATCGCTGGCCTTCTTGGCATTGGGATTGGACGCGTCAAGGATGCCCAGATAAATGATTGAAACGGCCCAGCCACGGCTGTCGCGGGTCGCGTCGCCGATTGAATCGACCTTCTCAAAGTAAGGCGCGGTGAAGCCCACCTTTGCTTTGAGGATGCGATCGCGTGCTGCGGCAAGGTTTGCATCTTCATTTGTGTGAACAAAGCCACCAGGCAGCGCCCAGACACCCTCGAACGGTTGCTTGTCACGCTTTTCCAGGAGCACGCACAGAGACTCGCCGTTCCAGTGAAAGATGACGGTATCAATGGTCAGGATTGGATTATGCAACATAGCGGGGCTCCCACGGATTGTGGCTTTTAAGTAAATTCTGAACGTTCGGAGTAAGCATGCTTGGCGGAACATATCCCAAGGCTAATTCCTTGCGGATACCGGTGCTGCGCACTTGCTTTCGCTCCTGTGTTACGAAGATTTGGCAGCGGTTGTGTATCTGCTCGATGTGGCTGAATCGGCTCCAGGCCTGCATGTTGTCAGGGCCAATGGCCAGAAGGTACTGATGTTCCGGAAACGCGTTGCACAAGTGCTCCACCACTTCGTAACTGTAAACAGGACGATCACTGCCTGTCAGCTGAGCAATCTCGTGCTCTACCGCCATCATCTCGACCGGATACGGTAGATCTTTGGCAAAGGCTTCGACCCATTCGCACCGCAGGCCGTAGTCCGTCATGTTTTTGCTGAACGCGTGCTTGTAGGAGGGAATCAGCCACACTGCATCAACGTAGGCTGACAACTGCTCGATGCAGTCAGCATGGCCCAACGATGGCGGATTGAAAGCAGATCCAAACAAGGCGATTTTCATGGCCGACCCCTAATAAGTACACTCTGTAAACTATTGTCATCCAGGTGGCATTTCTTGTCAATCTTTGTCCACAAAAAAGCCCGTCTTGCGACAGGCCTTTTTGAAAGCAGCCCCTGCGGGAAGAGCGACTCTTTTCTAGCGAACACGCTTCAGGAAGGTTTCCGAGATTTTTTGACCCTGGGCGTTGAGGTTGCTGCGCAATAGGCGACCGTCCTTAGCCACGGAGAAGGTAGTGACTGCGCCGGCACAAGTTTGCTGCCCGGCGCTGGCCTGCTCCTCAAAGGCTACAGAGGCGCGAAGGAAGTTTCGATAGAACAGACGGCTCTGACAGCCCGTGGCGTACTTGACCGAGCTGACCTGCCCGTTGCTGATCGAGACCTGGGCAGTGGTGCTTTGGCCGTTGGCCAGCGTTACCGGGCCGCTCCAGGTGCCGATCAGCGCCTGGCTCATGTTCACTTTGAAAGCGGTAGTGCCGGAACGGCGCATGGTACCTTCGGCGGTCATCTTGCCGTCAATGGTGTAGTAAGCGTACGAAAGGCTATTGATGTCTTGTTGGGTCAGGCGCACATAGTGGTTGGCAAAGCACGCCTTGCCAGTACGACCCTGCTCCAGCAGCAGCACGCCGCCATTGGGCTCGGTACGCTGGTACTTGAGCATGGATTGGCAATCACGCGAGTAGTAGGTGGCCACACTCAGCTCTTTCTTGCGCAGATCCATTGCGAACGTCCAACCAGTGGTCTCCCCGGTCGGGGTAGCCGCACCGACCCAAGCGTCGATCATCTGATCCGGAATGCCGTCATAAGCATATTGGCCCGCATCAGTCTGTGGAGGAGTGCCAGCACAGCCTGCCAGAAGCGCAATGGCGGAGGCAGCAGCCAGGATCTTGAGCATTTTCATCGCGGTACTTCCTGTGATGGTTAGGTATAGGGTTAGTATACTGGGTATACGTTGGATGTCAATGGCCCGTATATTGAGATTACGTCAATTTAGCTCCTTTTGCATGAAAGGCACCTTCTTGGGTATGCTGACTATCAGACTGGAGAAATACATGACTGCCAACAGCTACCCTCATTTCAGTACCACCGACCTGGTCAGCCTACTCGGGACGCGCAAGACGCCTCTTACCGAAGATACGGCTCTTTTGGTGCTGGATTGGCTTGAAGAGGGAAAAAGTGAACTTGCGATCACCGTCGAACTGCGTCAAGCGTATCCAGAGCTCTACCAGGTGCATACAGCAGGCATGATGGGAAATCCTTCAAATCATCTGACAAGCAAGATACAGGCGTGCACCGCCCTACTCCTGGGTACCTGCCATCATGAGCGTGTAATGGCAGTCGCAATCAAGGGTGAGGTCAGGATTGACCTGTTCGCGCTGGCCAACAAACAAGACTATGGCCAAAGCCTGGTGCGCAAGTGTGATGGGCAGCTCTATGCTAACTCGGAACTAAAGCGCCTGCTGCGCGAGCGCCTGTCGATCGATGCCCTCCTCTTGTCGGTGGCCAAGCACAACGATCTAGAGGCTTACCGGCAGCTCATCAAAATTAAGCCGGTTTCTGAGCGCGCCTGCATACAAAGCATCATGCAGTTCGCCCGCAATCACCGAGTTTCCGTCCCCAACAGCTTTCTTTCTTCTATCGGTGGGGCCAACAAGCCGATTGATGCATCCGCCGTCGACGTGAACGACTATGTGGGAGCCTTCAAAGGATCTGGCCCCGAAAGCCTGGCCAGCATGTTGGCAGATTACTACCAGCCAGCGCTGACACCTCTTGTGGGTCACGAGCTTTTTCACGCACTTTTTATCAAGAACAGCTACTGGGACAGCCCGGAGAACCGGGAGTATGTGGGTGCGCTAATGCGCGACGGTGCCGACTGGTACATTGGCCTGCAGCAAAGCCAGGTGGGGAGCCATGTCTACCTGGGGCTTCTAACAAGAACCAAGGATCCAGTGGCAGAGCTGGAAGCTTTGGTTAAGCATGGGCTGCGCACATCAAACCAGGCCTTGGTCGGGGAGATCCTCAAACACGTTCCTCTGAAGGTCATCATGGCCTACGCCGACACTGAGCCAAAGGCCAACCAGGTCTACCGTATCGTTCGCCTTGAATGCATCAAGGACAGGGTGAGCAAAAAGCTCCACGAGAAGAACTTCGGTGCCGATCTCGGGCTTTAAGGTTTGCCAGGCGCTTGGTGTGGAGACCGCTTGCCCCGAAGAGGCTGAGCCCAACTTTGTGATCGGCCTTTTCTGGCATCATTTAAGCCCTGAAGGTATTCATCGTAGCCAGGGGCCTTTTCCAGGTATCGCTTGTCAAAATCACGGATGTAACGCTCATAGTCCGTAGACGGCCATAGCGTAAACGTCGAAAAGCCTTCGCCAATGGAGGATAGACCCTCCCCTAGCATTCTCCATATTGATTTTGGCTTACGCTTCACCTGCAATCCCCTTGAGCAAAACCTTCATCTCTTCAGAAGGTTGTCCATGCGCCGGCACCCGGTAAGGAGTATTCTCCCAACGAACAGTCCCACCCAGCTTGGTTTCAAGCTCCTGCAACACATTGAGATGGTGACGTACCGCCTCATCAATTGTCGCGTGTCGCCGGAAATCTGGGAATTCACATCTCGCATCACCCACCAGTCCTGGAGTGAGATCAGCATCAATTTTGGTTTCAAAGCATGCGCCAGCCACAGGTTGACCGAGCACCTTGGAATGCCTCTCGTCGAAAGGGCTGACATGGCATGGTAGAAGCACCGTGCTGATGCTGTAGGCACCAACCCTGGATTGGGCTAACTGAAAGTCTTTGCTCTGAGCAAACTCGATGGATTCAGCCATGTTGCTGGCCCAGCAAGGCACGCCGTCTCTCAGGACTACCGAGTCCGGGACAGGAGGAAGACTTTGCAGATCCATGATCGATTCCGTTTTGAATTGCTGACAATAGCAGTATGCCGGGATGCATTGATGGCGTCCGCTTATTTTGTAAACGGGCGCCAATTCTGCTAGTGGCGAAGACGCATGACTTGGCCTGTCAAATGCTCAAGACCCAAAGACTTCAGGCGATTACTCATTTCCACCTCAAACTGACGCTCAACACGCTGGATTTCTTTACGACTTTCCTGACCTGTCATGGCGTCAATCTCGGCACGGGCGTCGATGAACCGTGATCTGGCCTCCTGCATAACCTCGATAATGGCTTCCCTTTCTGCCTTCTTCGATACGCCAGCCTCAAGGAGGGTCTTGAAGCGCTGCAAGCACTCAGAAAGTGGTTCGCAGATACGAGTGAGCTCAGCCTTGTAGTCGCGCTCTTTTGCCTGTGTGGAGTACAGGACAGGAGGGCGATCAGGGTAGCTTTCGACCATTTGCTGAACCCGGCATGGTACGGGCTGATTATTGGTACGAAGAAGCGTGAAAAATTGCTCGTTGCTCAGTGAGCAGGTGTACATCTCGTTTCCTGTGAACAGATGAGGCTCCCGAACATCACGCACGTTCACCTCGGCGAAACTGAAGCGCATGTCCAGGTAATAGCCAAATAGAGAGGCGCTGCCCACCAGGTCATTGCGGCTCCCTGAAGGCTTGGATACTGCAACCGAGCCATAGCTGCTGTGCACAAGGCCAAAGCCCTGATCATCGAAACGAGCTTCAGTGACCCCGCGCTTTGCGTCTTGGGGTGCCCAGTTGCACAGGTAATGATTGACTTCGGCATTTACGAAAGCCTTGCTATCCATTTTGCCGAGCGATCCATGCTTGGAGCCTGTGTACAGGTTGTCGTTGAATTTACGCGTACCGGCGAAGCTATGGGCCTTGCAGAACTCATCGTGCTGCTGTTGTGCCAGAGGCTTGAGGAAGTTGATTTCTTCTTCGGTGAGACCCAGTTGATAAACCGAGGCGATGTTTACGTAGCGCATTATTGGATCTCCTTTTTCTGAGAGAGGCGAATCGCAGCCTCGATCTCAAGTTGGGCGCTCATGCGCACGTTGTCGCTGTACTCACCCAGGCAATTCAAAGAGAACGCCGGATTGTTTGCCATGCCGATCGGAAGGTTCGTTGCTTCACGAATGAGGTCTTCGGTGGTCTTCTTGCTGAGCTTGCCACCCTTGGCAAGTTCGGTGTCGACGTCGGTCAAAAACTCTTCAAAGCGAGCAGCCGTTGTTTCAAGGGTATTGTCCAGATGCTCCCGCATCTTTGCAGCGGTGTTGGTCATGGTGTCGAGCACGTATGGCTCGATCACGTAGCCCTTTGCTGAATGGATGGTAATCGGGTTGCTGCCGCCCCCGATGTCGGTGACCATGCCAGAGAGGGCTGTTTCGGAAAGTCTGAACGTTGCCAGGGTTTCATAAGGCTCGTAGGTGAGCACACCGTCCGGAGAGATCACAGCGTCAGCCAATGAGATCTCTACATTGAAGGTGCTCAATGCTTTGACAGCAGAGCCAAACAGCTGCTGTGGCTCCATTTCCAGTTTCTGATTAAACGTAACGGTGCCAATCGAGGGATGTCGCACTCGCACGGTTCCATCCGCCAGAGTCGTTTCACTCACACGAGAGGCAAGATCAGCCTCCATCGCCTCGATCTTGCTCAGAATGCTGGCACGAATGCGCTCATCGCCGCCTTGGCTATTAAGGGCAAGCTGACGCAGGTGATCCAAGGCATGCACCTTGTCGTTATGGTAGAACAGATTTTCTGGGCGGATATAGGACATGAGCACTTCTCCATATAGTTCACTCAGTATACTTAATGCCAAGCAAAGGTCAAGCAGACACGATAGTGAAAAATATTTGATTTCCTTCAAAAAAGCTGTTGACAGTCAGCTAAGGCACCCATAAGATGAAATTACTTCACCGAGGAACATCAAATGAACACGCTCAGTCTATCCAGCTCCATGCCGACACCATCACTGATGGCAAGCTAACGCGTGTTCGTTTCTCGGACGCGCAGTCCGGGACTAGCAATCCAGAAAACCCGGACTTTTGAGCCGGGTTTTTTTATGCCTCAAGATTTTTGAATCACCTGGATAGTTGCCGGAATGGTCAACGGGCCTGCTTGGAAAGCAGGAGTTGCGCAAGCGACATGTGGGTTCGAGCCCCATGCTATCCGCCAGTTTCGGGCTTTTGCCCATCGCTCTTTAAAAATGTGGAAGCAAGAAGTTTTATTTGGTGAAGTGGCTGAGTTGGCTTAAGGCGCGGCCCTGCTAAGGTCGAGTGTTTTAAAAGGCACCAAGGGTTCGAATCCCTTCTTCACCGCCAATTTGCAGGCAAATTCCACTGTTGCAGGTGGTGTCTCTTCGCGTGACCGGGCTTCCGGTCGTGGTGCCCTCTTGGGTACCAACATGAGAGATATTCATGTTGGGTTGTGGGCCAGCATGGGAGTACAGGGCTCAAGGTTTGCCGCCCCACCCGCAATATCAAGCAATTTACGGTGATATTGTGACCTTTTAGACGCCCAGGTAAGCCTGGTAGTCATGCCGATGTAGCTCAACTGGCAGAGCAGCGCTTTCGTAAAGCGAAGGTTGCAGGTTCAATTCCTGTCCTCGGCACCACATTTCACAAGACCAGTTGCAAGGGCTCTTGGTTTAAAAAAGTTTACGGAGTATAGCGCAGCTAGGTTAGCGCGTCCGGCTGGGGGCCGGAAGGTCGCA
Organism: Pseudomonas sp. CFBP 13719; assembly: GCF_014842095.1. NCBI lineage: Bacteria > Pseudomonadati > Pseudomonadota > Gammaproteobacteria > Pseudomonadales > Pseudomonadaceae > Pseudomonas > Pseudomonas sp. CFBP 13719. The sequence continues at coordinate 275,214 of NZ_JACYVB010000002.1, forward strand.
GGTTCGAATCCTGCTACTCCGACCAAACAACATGCGCCGATGGTGGAATTGGTAGACACGCTGGCTTCAGGTGCCAGTGCCTCCGGGCGTGAGAGTTCGAGTCTCTCTCGGCGCACCATTTACCGTCTTCAAGGGTTTGAAGACAAAGGAAAAATACCCTTGACGAACGAACGGTTTAGCAATATATTGAAGTTACTGGAGGTGTGCCGGAGTGGCCTAACGGGCCGGTCTTGAAAACCGATGGTGAGGGAAACCTTGCCCAAGAGTTCGAATCTCTTCGCCTCCGCCATTATCACTTAATTATCAGTGGCTTAAGAGATTTTTCTGATAATTTAGATAGATACGGAAAATTGCCAGAGCCTGGCTAAATGGGCCCGCCTCGAAAGCGGTGCGACCTAACGGTCACGAAGGTTCGAATCCTTCATTTTCCGCCATGTGTTAAGTTGTGATCAGCGAAATCAGCTGATAATTGTTAAGCCGCTATAGCTCAGCTGGTAGAGCAATCGCCTTGTAAGCGATGGGCCACAGGTTCAAGCCCTGTTGGCGGCACCATAGTCTAGTCATAACTTCGGTTATGGCCTGGCAGAGGGTTGTAAGTACCCTCCCTCAAAGTTGCTCTCTGGTGTTCCCAGGGGGATAGGCGACAGTAGCACCTCACGCTATTTATCGTGACGCTTTTTGATCTCGTGAAGGGACTCTGGATTGGCACTAGCCGGTCGGTGGAGAGGCTACAGCCTCATTGAAGCTTTAGGGTCGGGCGGTTTGGCACCGTAACGTCATTACACCCTGCGAGGGCTGCCGGCCTCGGACAGGGTAGACTTTTAACAAGCCGGTTGACTGAGGTTGAATAGTAGCCTACTGGCCTTCGGGCTGGGCAGCATAGGAAGCACAAGATTGCAGGCGGTGTACTCGCGGCCAATTGCAGTTTGAAGGTTTTCTTGCTGTTTCTTCGGGGTGTAGCGCAGTTGGTAGCGCGCCTGCTTTGGGAGCAGGATGTCAGGAGTTCGAGTCCCCTCACCCCGACCACATTTTGTGATGATGCGTTACACGAGCGCATTGTTATGCTAGTTTGACATGCGATTTTGTCATTGAAGAGTCATCATGTCAGACACAGAGCTGGATTTTGAAAGGGTTATGGCCCGATTTGGTAATCTCATCGACGCTGTGAGTGATCGCGAGATCCTCAGCGCTCTCGATCTGAGGCAATCGGCCTACTCTCAGCGAAAAAGTAGAAATGCGATACCCTTTGAGGCGCTTATCCTGGCGTGTCAAAAGCGAGGGATCAGGCTTGATGACGTTTTTGGCTCAAATGAGCTAGCTAATGATTACGTGCTTGATGGTGATCAGGATCCATCACGGTCTCCTATAGAGCATCAATTACTTTGTGGAATGCTTCTTGATTGCTCCGATACAGACCTGAACAAGGTTGGAATGCGGATTCAGCGCATTGCAGGGGCTCTCAAAAGTGGTGTGTTGAGCAAACAAAGAATCCTTGACGCTGTTGCTCTCTCCTTGGCGTTTGAAAAGAGTTGATTGAGCACAAAAGACATAACAAACAATGGATTAGGCTATTTACTTAACCCTGATTATTGAGTAGTATTTGATTAAGCGCTCGTGGCGGAATTGGTAGACGCGCATCGTTGAGGTCGATGTGTCCACGTGACGTGCGAGTTCGAGTCTCGCCGAGCGCACCACCTTGGGGTTACAAGCCCTGCTCCTTCATAGGGGCTAAATTTTGCGGCAATAGCTCAGTTGGTAGAGCGCCATCCTTCCAAGTTGGAGGTCGCGGGTTCGAGACCCGCTTGCCGCTCCATGCTCTAGGTTAAGCTGTTCTTTGAAGTAGGCTTTGCCTGTAATGATCCGCATCTCTTATTGTTCTCCATTGGGTGACTGTCGGATCAACATAGCATTTACGATTAGCTGTTCTTGCATGTTTATCAAGGAGAAAATAGCTCGACAACGGCTTTTCTGGGACTTTAGCTCATGGTTGGTTAGAGCGGCGGGCTCATAACCTGTTCAGGCGCCTGGTTCGACCCCAGGAAGTCCCACCATTTTTTTATGCGGGTTCGGCGGTTTGGTGATGCCACAGGGTTCATTCCCTGTTTAGCTGGGTTCTTAATCCTCAGACCGCATCCAGTAAAAAGACTCTATAGTTCAACGGGATAGAACGGTTTCCTCCTAAGAATCAAATGATGGTTCGAGTCCATCTAGGGTCACCAACTTCAATTGCATCTCGGTTTTTTAGCGAAGTAGCTCAGTCGGTCAGAGCGCGGCACTCATAACGCCGAGGTCAAGGGTTCGATCCCCTTTTTCGCTACCATTTCCCCCTTGCTTCCACTCCTGCCATCCGGGCTATCAATATATTGATAAGTCGCATATCGCATGCGACAATCACATATTGTTCTGAACCATAGACCCGGAGCCTCCAGATGTCCAATACCCCGCTCGATCCCGACCTGATGGCAATTTCCCTTCCAGATTTCACGCCTGACCCCAACTACCGAGAGCGCGCCTTTGATGATGCCAAGGCCAGCAAGAATGCTTTCGCTTCCTGGTTCCATGCGGTCGAGAAATCGGGTGTCAACTACCCTGTCACGCTGAGTCTTCCCCTCTCGATCAACCTACAGGCCTCCCTGATGGGCGAGCCAATCGATGAAGATCCCAACCCTGAAGTAGATGCCCTGGTTGCCGCCATTCAAAAATTTGGTGAAGAACAGGGATTTCCGCTTTTCATCAAGACAAGCTTCACCTCAAATAAGCACTACTGGTCAGAGACTTGCCGCTTGGCATCGGCAGATCGCGAAACTGTGATGCAGCAGATCTACAACCTGCACGAGTACCAGGCAATGTGCTCGCCTTACATGTTTACCCCTGAGCTCATTGTCCGCAAAATGATTGATGTGGAGCCTGTATTCGAGGCGTTCATGGGCATGCCGGTCACGGAAGAGTTCAGGCTGTTTGTCCGTGATGGCAAACTTGAGGCTTACCAGCCTTATTGGCCTGTGGCAGCGATCAAAAATCCTTCGGTTGAAGACTGGGAAGCGCGCCTGGCAACGATCAAGACCCCAAAGAAAGAAGACCTCCAGTACATGACCAGATACGCTGAGAACATCAGCAAATCCCTGGGCGGCTACTGGAGCGTGGATTTCCTGCGTGGGAAAGATGGCAAACTCTGGCTGATCGACATGGCTGAAGGTGATCGCAGTTACGTTAACACTGTCGACCTGGTCAAGATTGAGCCTGAGACCAGTCCAGAACCTTGATGTTTTGCAAGCAAAAACGAAGCAGCTGCTCCGGGGTGCCCGGAGCTAAGGGCGACCTCCCCTAAAGTCCCAGATCGCCGCCTATGAGGTTGTCCATCTCATGGGCAGGCAAGCGCTCCAGTAGGCGTGGAAAGCGCGGCAGGGGCTCCAGGAAGGCCTTCCTGTACTCAGCCTGACCCAGAACTTCAAACACAGCGTCTATTTCCTGTGCATTTTTTTCCTGGCGGCAATAGCTACCCAAGTTGTAGGCCAGGGTGGTGGTCGCCTTTCTGGCCTTTTCCCACACCTTGCTCTGGTCAGTTCCGAGTGTCGATAACTGCTCCCTGCCCTGCTCCACAGAATCCAGGAACATTGATACTACTGTTGGGCCCAGTTTCAGCTCATTGACTACTTCAGGATCGAGCTTGGCAAGGCACCAAAACATCTCGCTGCCTTTTGCTGCAGACAATTCCACAAGCTCCCGCCAGGACTGTGGATCAGTAAAGATGACAGACGCTCGCAGAAAGCGGGCATCGGCCATCGATTCACTAAATTTCTTCATGCCGGCAATCCAAGTGGGATTGAGCGCCAACACCGCCCAAAGAAAGGGGGATCCATGAATGTTCTTGATCTCATCATTGGGCTGGCTCAGGTAATCTGGCAACCAAGCCCTGATTCTCTCGATCTCTCCTAATTCATGAGCCTGCCTTGCTCTATCCAGAAGCATTGATCCAAGCCTTGACGCATCCGCCAAGGGAGATTTGATGAAACTTGAAAGCGCCTGGTCGTAGACACTGCTCTGCTCACCCACATCATAGAGATCAGTGGCCATTTCAATGATCTTGTCCGGATGGGTGTCTTCCTTGGTCAAGAAAGCTGATTGAAGCGCCATCTGCAAACTGACCACAAGATCCTGCTGAGGTTGGCCAGGTGTTGGTTTTTGCGCCTGCATCAGCTCTTTGGCCAAAGCCCGATGGCCGTTTAGCCATAAAACCTCGGCAATGGAGTGTTTGTTCCGAGCAGAGGTGGCCAAAGAACCATCTTTGGACTGAACGATGTCCATCAACACCTGTTTGAATTCAGGCTGATTGAAAAGAGCCAGGTCATCAGCGTTCAGCGTTGACAGGGCATGGAAGGCGTTCAAGGTGCCGGCTGACATCAATCTTGCCATGGTACCTGCATAGGCCTTGGGATTTCGCTCTCTGGCCAGCGCCATCAGCCTTGACTGATCTTCCTGCGGAAAACCCATGAAAACCGAAAAGCCATTCGGGGAGCTCACGATGGAGGGATGGTATCCCAGCACCTTGGCAGCTCCATAGGGATGCTCCATGCTCGCAGTGGGTGCCCAAAACATGTCCAGCCCCGTTTTGGCGAACTCAATCAGGTCAGTGCGAGAATTGGCCAATTCGAAATAGGCTTTGGCAATGGATTTTATTGAACCGATCTTGGCGGGCGAGGTGTCCAGGACAAGAAGCACATCAACCGACTGGATCTCGTTCAGCGGGTTTGGGCCCAGCGTTGCCTCGATTCTGTCTCTCAGCAGCTGCTTAAAGGATTCGAATAATGTGGACACCGGGTTGCTCTCCTATGTATTGATGTATTTTACCCTGAGAGCAGCGCGTGCCAACAAGGTCAGCAGGCTAAAAGGACAATGGATTGTGCCTCTTCATGAGGAATAACCCGGACTTCTCTGCCGTTAGGCTTTCGGGTCTCAACCTCGGGTGTTGTTGATGTGATGAGAATTGTAGGGATGTCCCTAATGATGGCCTCATGCAGAGCCTGATGCATCACGCAGAGGCTCCGCTTGATCTGCCCATGATCATGGGCCTTCTCATGCATCACCATGAGGTTGGCTGACAACGAGAGGGCTTCTGGCGAGACCAGTAAAACCTCTCCAGCATTCGTTTCCACAGGAATCTTCGATCGGGTGTCCGCACACACCAAGGCAACGGCGCCATTTGCATATCGGCGGTACTCCCATTTGCCCTCGGGCAGTCGCTGAGATGAATGTACTTGGCTGCTGAAAATGATGTCCTGCTGGATGGCCTCTCCATCTTCCCCGAAAAGCTCATTGAAGGGTTTGTCGCGATTTTCAATTATTGCGTAAGCGGTCACAAATACGCTCCAAGCTTTAGTCGTTCTCCGCAATTATGACGTAAATAAGATATGCGCGAAACTATGGCCAATTGACGCCACTGCGATCAATTGCTTAGGACAGGGCTTCTTCATCAAGAATTTTTTGATAGGACTGCGAGAACTCAAAGCCGGCACACACCAGGCGATCCTTCACCAGCTCTTCACTCAGGTCAAAGGCAAACGTGTTCTCCATCACCTCGTCCATGACCAGGTCTGAAGGCCAGAATGCACCGATGAAGTGAGTCATGCCGCCATCGTACTCGGGTTGGGCCTTGATACTCATTTCAACCACAGTGCCCTCTTCGTCCATTCCTCGAAGAAACGCAAATTCGATTTCTGACGCTTCAGTGGGTTGCTTTGCCATAGTCGTGAATACTCGAAACCTTGGTGGTTGTGACCCTTGAAGTGGTCAAAGGCTCTGTTGAAAAAGGGCTGCAGACCGGCAGCTACCTGAGGCTCCGCCACACATCTCTGTGCGCAGGCTGCACAGTCTTTTTAGAAAAGCTCCAGAAGATCAATTTCAGACTGATCGAAGAACCCAGGCGCCATGTCCAGGAGATCACCATCGTTACCCACTGAAATCTCCCTGCTGAGCCCAGCATAGTGATAAACGAAGGTGAAATTCTTTGGGTCGAGACTTCCATTGCGAATGGCAAGGCGTGCGCCATTGAAAACGTCATTGGAATTGCTGAAGACGCTGATTGCTTCATTCCCTGTTGGGGCTTGAAGGGCTTTGCCAATGGCTGACATCTCGGCACCCGTAAGCGTCAGATGGCCCAGAATCTCAGCACCCTCAGGTGCCCCGGCGTGATCCCCACAATGAAAATAGAGCTTGCCCATGGCACGTATCCTGTCCAAACCATCAAAGGGGGCCAGTATCACCTGGCCCTGTTTTTAAATCACTGACTATCGCCAGCAATCAGTTTCAGTGTTTCCTGAATAGCCCTGTTATCCAAAGGCTTGTCCCAGCGATGCTGTGGGTTCAGCGCCAGCCCATCTTCCACGATCTGAGTCAGGTCGAGCCCTTCGATCGAGCCCTGCAGCTTTTGCATGGCTGCATTGACCAGGTCGTTGATGCCTGCCTCCTTCAGGATTTTTGCAGTCAAAGCCTGACGGATCGCTTCCTCGCTCTGATGATTAAAGGTTTGGCGAATTACCCGTTCATCTGGCACCAGCTTGCGCTGCAACCCTTCAAATTTGCTATCCAGCCACGAAATGAACTGGGGAGAGGTCATCGCGTTCAATTCTACCCGCTTTGTTTGAAGCCAATCAGCCCAGTAGCCATCATCTTTCGCAGCGACATAATCGGCGACGGGAAGAAGGCGCTTTCCTGCTGTGTCTTCTCGGTGAGTTTCCACCTGAAGGCCCATTTCAACAGCTTCCCATGGCTCGATGCCCAAATTCACGATGTGTACTCGCCGACCCTTCCGGGCCTTGGTTTCTTCGATCAATGACTGGTGAATAAGGCCACCGGCATTGTCACCATCGTGAAGGCTGTAAAAATAGATCGGTTCATCGGAATCGCCGAGTAAATCCAGAACGTCTCGGGCTGCTCTGGATGCGAACCCCTTACTGGAAACAAGTGCGCAATCATTGCGCTCAGGCCAACCAGATTCGCGTAAAATGCTAAAAAGACCTTCTTTTTCGCAAAAAAGCACTGAATTAATTGTATATTGAGGTCTTTTATAGCGCTCAACGTTCAATGTGCCGAGGGGGATCTCCTCTCCGGTATGTGGGTGGTAGATAGTGCCTCTACTGTCGCGATAAATTCCTGGCAGGTCGGCACCACGCTCCCCCTCGATGGCGGTGATTACACTTGAGAAATAGTTGTAATCCGGCTCCTTGCCAAGTGTTTCAAGCATGCTAGGACGTACTGCGTAAAAGAGCTGACGCAGTGAATAACGATAGGTGCCATTGCCGCTCGCTTTTTCGATGGCGTCTTCAAGGTAGTGCTCGATGACAGCCCTCTGGGAAGCCTTGCTTTCGTCCTTGGGTGCCAGCGCACGCCCTCGACTGCATGCCTTCTTGATCGCCTTGGACAAGGGATCATGGAATCGCAAAAGGTCGGGATCCTTTCCGTCGGATTTTATCGGGCAATATGGAACGCAAACGTTGATGATCAGCTCGACTTTCTTTTTACCAACATCAAAGAGATTGCGCAAGCCCGACCCGATAATGCCAAGCTCGTGCGCCTTCTGGCGCATCAAGCGCATTTCCCCAGTGATGATTGTCCGGTTGACCATCATAATGATGGAATCTTCCTCAAGCTCATCGCTGCATTTTGCATAAACATCAATGCTGTAGGGCACTTCGCCTGACAAGCCTCGACCTGTAACTTCAACAGTACCCGTGACGTTGCAGTAGCCGTAGTTTGGAAACACGTCGCCAATCTTACCCAGCGTCGTTGGCTTTGGCGCCGGGGCGAAATCACGAAGGGTCTTGAGCAAGCTGCGAGCCTCGGGGCGACTGATCGCTCCTGGCATAAGATCAGCGATTTCCTTGGCCTCTTTGGGCGACACCTTGTGAAAACATTTGAGCAAATCTTCCAGCGGTACACGGCTGCTGAATATCAGCTCAAAGAAGGCGTCTTCGTCATACCACCAAGGCGAGGTTTTGCCACCGTACGAAGTACCAAGGTCGGCGATCGAAATCGCGAACTCGCTCCAGCTCAGCATGTTTTTCTGCTTGGCAAGTGCCGGCCCGAATTGCACGGTAATCCGAGTCCCAATATTGACATCAGAGTCTGTTGTCTCGACCAGGGTTTCCCCGGTGTCCTGAGGATACAGATCAAAGCGTTTTCCGCAGGTTTCGACTGTCATGGATCCTTCGGAGGCCAAAACAGTGCCCACAACGACACGCAAACCATTGCCTAATGCGCCACGTGCCGGTAATCGGATCAATTTTGAGGAAAGAAGTGGGCGTTTGATAGAGAACAGCTTGGCGATTACCTCAGGGTCTGGCGAGATGCCTGCTCCCAGATCCTGCACGATGAATCCACTGGGGATTTCGGTCAGATCAACAGCGGCAGACTGGCCTTTTTTTGCTGAATCGAGGCTGTTGTCGACCAGCTCTTTCGCGGCCAAAATGGCCAATTTGTGCTGTGGAACACCCGCTTTCTGAGTGAGCGTACTCAGGTTGCGAAACAGCATCCAGTCTTCGCGCTCAAACATGACCAAACCCCAGAACCAATAAAAGATATACCGAGTATACTTATTCTATTATGGCCGTCAACAATTAAAGGCCTAAATCGACTCCAAGCAGTGCAGTTGCCTGGCGATCGTTCCCAATCCTGGCCATGATCTTTCTCAAGGTGTTCTGCAGAGCGTAGGAATCATGCTTTTCAGATGGTAGCCTGCGTTCCATGGCTTCGGCCTTCTTGCGAAGACCCTGCGCCGTGCTGAAATTGTCCCACCTGCTTTCTTCAGAGGCCTCGGCGTAGAGGTCTTTGATCCTTGCCTTGACCTCTTCAACCTCATTCCTGGCGTAAGGGAAACTCCACAGAGCATCGTAGTGATTCGCTGTCGATTCAGTAGACAACTTGGGAGCATCTGGTTCTTTGAGTTTGGCGCTCAGCAGGGTTGTTCCGTCTTGCCCGCAGATCTTCAGGACTCTATAGTCGGCAGACTCGCGCTCAACGAACCCATCCCTATCGAGCCTATAGGTCAGGGGGATCTGGTCGACAATTTTGGCAGCTACCTCAATGGCGCCCTCCAAGGTCGCAGCGCACCCTACCTGGACATGCTCAAGGCACACTCGGCTCGAACGGTCTTCCTCGTCGTAATCATTAAAGGCTTTGACCAGGTAGACCTTGTGCGCGTTGACAACTCGATCCACACGCTTCCACTTGGTGTCTTCAATCTGCACAAATTGCTGACCTAGAATATCCCTACTTCCTGGAATATCCTCAACCTTTTCAGGCTCAGCCCACAAATAGGCTGATGTGTCGAAAAGCGAGTTCATGTCGACTCCATAGTACTCGTCGAACAACATGGCCAGGTCATTACGATCGCTGGCGCCCAAGCTCTCGTAGAGGCTCTGCAGCGTGTTCCAGTCTACCGCCTTTGGAATGGCCGAAAATGCGATAGTGAGCATCATGGTGAGCTCTACAGGACGCCCAGCAATATTCCATGGATCTTCATCTTCATGATCGACCTGAAGGGGCATGTGATGCACCTTCTGCAATTCTTTGAGCTTTGCCCAGGTGTGGATAGGCTGGTCGTTAATGGACAGCGACAGCATGGGGAGTACACGATTAAGCACCGTGGGGCCAATGCGCTCGATCAGTGGATCAAGCCGTGTGCGGTGTTCGGGCTTGTTTTTTGAAAGCTCATCCCAAAGATCCATGCTGGTTTTTGCAGTCAAAAACGAGTTGATCAGGGGGTAGCGGTAGGGGCTGATCTTTTGCATGCTGAATCAATTCTTGGAGTATTTGTACTTCCACAATATCAGCGCCCTGGTCGGCAGGGCAAATGGCAGGGATAGATCGTTCTTGTGTTCCCAGGCTATATTGAGTCAAAGGAGAACTCATGAAAGACCTACAGCGCTTGCGACCCCTTGCCGGGCTCTTCACCTACAAGCTACCCTCTGATGCAGAATTCAAGAACCTGTCTCAGCAGGGTTTGTCGAACCACAAGCTCGTCCACTTCGACGGCGAGCCGATCACTGACTTCCCATTGTGGCCACAGATGCCTGAGGATCAGCGTACGCTGCTTCGAGAGGCGTTACGCGAGATGTCCTTCAACAAGGCACGCTTGATCAGCCGAACCCTGGCCAGCGTCATGATCGCCCTCGACCCCCTGGCTACATTGGATAAAGCCATAGCCGAAGGGTTCTGGATCGCAGGACAAGGCGGCAGCAAGGTAACTCCCACGTTCAGTGACTACCTCTCACTGGCTCAGGAATATGCGTGCTACGTAGGCCCTAAGAATGTTCTGGAGTTCGCAGCCATCTACGACACCCTACCCTTCAAACTTTCGGTTGTACTCCAAAACTCAAAAGGTGATTTTGTCGCCAAGTATCTAAAATCAACGCTGTCTAGCACCAGCGCTCCTTTGCGGCTGCGGATTAGCTCGGGTAAGGAGCGCGAAGACGTTTACCGAGCGATCGAGAGCATGAAGGGTACCGAAGCCATGATATCGAGAATTCATGCTTGCGACGCCCTGGATCCCCTGCAGTCAAAAAATGATGGCTGGTTCTTCGATCCACACCAGTGCCCCGACCTTACCGAGCTCAGCGAAGACTGCCCACATAGCGAAGACTTCAACTGGCGCTCAAGACTCAATCTCTGCCTGGTTGATCAGGATGAGCAGGCCGAATACCTCCTCAAAACAATGGCGTTGTTGCCGGGCATCAAGAACGGCAGGGCTTTGCTGCAAGTCGCGCTGGGGCAGGAGCCAGGGGCCTTTGCGGCGGCTTTACCGACCCTGAGTCACGATCAAGGCACAACCCTTCTGGAGTTCATCCCCAGCAGCATGCTGGGCCGATTGCCGGCGTCGGTAAGGGATCACAAGTTTGGCAGTGACCTGGGCCTTTAGCACGAAACATCAATAGCTTGCCAACCCGGATGCTCATTCTTATCCTTGATTAAAATAACAAAAAGGGTGAGTAACGTGATTGGTGCAATTATCGGGGATATCGTAGGTTCTTATCACGAATTTCGTGAAGAGAAAGACTTTGAGGGGCCTCTGTTCAGGCCCGAGAGCACGATTACTGACGACTCGATCCTCTCAATCGCCACTGCGGAAGCCATTCTCCGCACTCAACATTATTCTGACCTTTACCAGCGGTACTGCCGCGCCTACCCGACATATGGGTACGGCCCAAGTTTTATGGACTGGGCGCACGTTCACAACAACTACATCACGCCCAATTACAGCTGGGGAAACGGCTCTGCCATGCGCGTGGCGGCAATAGGATGGGCCTTCGACACACCTCAGCGCGTGATGTTGGAAGCTCAACAATCTGCATGCATCACTCACGCACATCCGAGCGGCATTTCCGGGGCGCAAGCAACTGCACTTGCAATCTACATGGCGCGCACTGGTGTTCCAAAAGAAGAAATCTACGCAACCATCCTGGAGTGGTTTGAGTACGAGGAACATACGGATCTGAAAACCCTGCACGAGGAGTACACCTTCGATGTGTCTTGTCAGGGTACTCTCCCCGTGGCTCTGGCCTGCGTGATGCAGGCCGATAGCTTCGAGCAGGTTATGCGAAATGGTTTATACGTGGGGGGCGATACAGACACCCTGCTGGCGATCGCCGGATCGATCGCTGAACCACTTTACGGCATACCAAAATCAATGCGCGACGAGGCTGTCAATATGCTCAATAAGCACAGCCCAGCTCTGTTGGGCATGCTGTGCGAATTTGAACGCAAATACGGCGCCGGCAAAACGCTCGCGGAACCAAGATCGCTTGGCGGTATTTTCAAAGGCTTGCTGCGTCGCCGCTAGCTCAGGATGTGGGGCGCATGTTAGCCTGAGTGAAAGCATTCGAGGATCTTTCACCCATGGGTAACATGGTGGCTTTCAGCATCAGTCATGATCGAGTCGGCTCAATGGGTGGTCTTGATTTCGAGACTATCGGCAGGCTTCATAATGACAACGACAGGGATCTTCGGGTCTCAGAGCATTCCGATCTCTTGCTCCCTGAACTTTGCACTGTTTCTGATGTGCCGGGCATCCTGTCCAGTTATTACCACCATGCTGATGGAGGCGCCGACCTGCTTTTCACAAACCAGTGGATGGCAAGGCTTCCCTACCGCCTCAATCTGCCGTCGGCGATGGAAGCAGAAGAAAAATCGCGCCGCGAGAGCAACCAGGATCTTTATGCCCCGCATGATTCGAAAACGATCGTCAAAGCCCTACGCGGCTGGGTGAAGAACGCGCCCAGAAAGCATCCTGTGCATTTGCAGAAAGCTGCCTCACCCAGCCCGGTGGCCAATTCTTGTCAGTCAAGCTATTCGGTGTTTGGTTACCTGACCGACTACTTCCAGGATATTTCCAAGGACAGCTCGGTTGTGCCGGCGATTCTAGACATCTGCCTGACCGGTCGGGTGAACTCGCGTCTGTTTGATCGCTACTCAAGGATCGTGTATTTGGGTACCTTTTCCGCAAATACCACCTGCCTACTCACCATGCGGCGGAACTCGTTTAACACCTTCGCTTTACCCTTCAGGGATCTGAGCATTCCAGCAGACGAGCAGGCAAAGATGGCAGAAGACCTTGCAGGCCATCGGTACAACCATGGCGACACCGCCATCGAGCTCGCCAGCATGAATGCCATCGCGCAAAGTCTTGGCTATGTAGTTGGTCGCGGCCTTACGCCTGAAAGGAGTCCGGAATGGGCGCTCAAGTAGTTTTCGCCGTAAACCATGCGTTGATCGACAAGCTGGACGATAGCTGTCTCGATTGGCTTGGCCTCCAGGCCAGTGTCCACTGTGACAGCCCAAGAACATGGATCGCCAGCGATTGGGACGAACATGATCGATCCATGCGTGCCAGGTCGATATCCACTTGCAGGCCTATCCTGTCTTTTAGCTACTCAGATTATCAAGCGACGAGCACCTTGCTAATCGCTCACGACATGATTTTGCCCATGTACGGGCTTCAAGATCTCGACTTCAAGGGCAGTTCGGAGTTTTCTGACCTGGCCAAGCAGATCAGCAAGAAGGCTCGTTATTCTCAGCACCCTTTCCATGATCGAGCTTGCAGGCATGCCTTCATCAAGCGGCCATCGGCTCCCATCGAGCCGGGGAATGGCAACATCACCCTATTCATCTACGAAACCGACAGCTGGAGTTGGAATAATCGCCAAGAGTCACGCGACAAGCTAGCTCAGATAGCCCAGTATTGCTCCACGGGGCATAATCACGAGGCTTTCCCCTATGATGCTCAGACCGGGGAGTTCTTCAACAGCTTCCGCCCCTTGTGCACCCTTGGCCCAGAGCAGCGGGCAATCGTGCGGTTACGCAATGCTCAGCCAACAGTGCTGATCCTGCCGCAGCGCCCGATGGTGTTTCCAGAGCTCACCAGAGACGTAGGCTGCAGTGACCTTGGCGTAATCAAGGTACTGATGGCCTCACAAGGCTTGGACTACGAGCGCCGACCTGTACAAAAGTCCAACGATTTCGGACTCTAGGGACGGGCCCAGCAGTTAGTTTACAAAGTATTCTATTTACTGCTTGACTGGTTAGTACACTAGGTATACCTTTGTACTCATAACAGGAGAGCAGCCATGAATAACAAACAGCCCATCACAGCCACCTTCGACGTCGACGCGCAGAAATCATTTACTCCTTTGATGCCTGATGAGCTGCCAGTGCCTGGGGGCGATCAGATCGTAGATGCACTCAACGCCATGGCGCTGCTGGGTTCTGTTCGCATCGGCTCCAAAGATGCTCATGCCGCAAATGCGCCTTGGATCACCACCGACCCTTCCCTGGTGGCAACGCCTACAGGCGTGGTTGAGGCCCCTCTCTTCTGGCCAGCTCACTGCGTCGTTGGCACGAAGGGTTTCGAGCTGCTGGACGGATTGCCAGCGCCAGAATCCTACAGCTACTTCGTGTGGAAGGGCATTGAAAACAATCTCCACCCCTTCGGCGCATGCTGGCACGATGTCAGCGAGACTCGCACCACGGGTGTGATCGAATTTCTTCGCTCCAAAGGCATTGCACGCGTGATCGTCGGCGGTCTTGCCTATGACTACTGCGTCAAGAACACCGCCCTGCAACTGGCGAAAGCCGGCTTCGAGGTCATCATCCCGCTTGAGGCTGTGCGCGCTATTTCCCAGGCCACATCTGATCAGGCATCCCAGGAACTGAAAGCGGCTGGTGTGATTCTCGTCAACACCGTTGCCGATATTTAAGGAGAACACCATGGAAAGCGTATACGCCAAAACACCCGAAAACTTCGGGGAACACAAAATCATTCGGTCGGCCCTTGATGACGACGCGTACAAACTGCACATGGGTCAGGCCATGTATCACTCTGGCGCCGGCAATGCCGATGCCGAGTTCAAATTCATCAACCGCACCAATGAAGACCTGACGCCCTATCTGCGCGAAATCCAGGATGAAATCGATCGCCTGGGTGATATCAGCTACAGCCAGGACAGCCTGCGCCACCTGAGCAAGGTGCCCTTCCTGAAGTCTTCCTACATCAACCACCTGGAAAACTTCCGCCTCAAGCCGCGCATGGTCAAGGTGGGCGTTGTCGACGGCAAGTTGGAAATCCGGGCCCGTGGGCCTTGGATGGAAATTTCGCCTTTCGAGATTCGCATCCTCTCGATCGTCAGCGAGATCCGTAACCGCCATGTGTACCCTGATCTTTCGATCGAGCAAGTCAACGAAAGCTTGATCCGCAAATTCGAATGGCTGAAGGCCAATGCCAGTGTCGAAGAGCTGGCCGAGTTCAAAGTTGCCGAGTTTGGCACGCGCCGCCGTATTTCTTTCGATGCTCAGAAAGCGGTAGTTCGCCTGCTCAAAAATGAGTTCCCCGGCGTCTTCGTCGGCACCAGCAACTACGAGCTGGCCCGAGAGTTCGACATCAAGGGTATCGGCACCAACGCCCACGAATTTTTCCAGGCGTATCAGCAGTTGGGCCCTCGCCTGGTAGACAGCCAAAAAGCAGCATTCGATGCTTGGATCAAGGAGTACCGAGGCGATGCGGGTGTCATCCTGACCGACTGCATTGGTCTGGACGCTTTCATCCGCGACTTCGACCCCTACTTCGCCAAGCTGTTTGACGGTTGCCGCCACGATTCTGGTAATCCCTATACATGGGGTGACCGTTTGATCGCGCACTACGAAAGCATGCGGATTGATCCGCGCACCAAAACCCTCATCTTCAGCGACGGCCTGAATTTTGAGAAAGCGCTGTCGATCTTTCGTCACTTCCGAGGCCGCATCAATGTGTCGTTCGGTATCGGCACCTACCTCACCAACGGTGTTGAGAACGTCAAGCCACTGAACATCGTGATGAAGATGGTCAGCTGCAACGGCAGTGCGGTAGCAAAGATTTCGGACGAGCCAAATAAAGCTGTGTGCGAAGACCCAGGCTTTCTGGCTTATCTCAAGCAAGTAAACGGCATCCCGGCCTAACGACAAGGAGCAAGACCATGAACAACTTACAAGCAGAAATCATCAAGGCTCTCGACATCGTCAATCCTTTTGATGTCGATAAAGAAATCCGCCGCCGCATCGATTTCATGAAGGACTACCTGAAAAGCAATGGCCTTCACACCCTGGTGCTCGGGATCAGCGGCGGAGTCGACTCTCTGACCGCAGGGGCACTGGCACAACGCGCAGTAACCGAGCTGCGCGCCGAAGACTATGACGCGACTTTCATCGCGATGCGCCTCCCTTATGGCGTGCAAGCCGATGAGTCCGACTGCCGCCAGTCGCTGGACTTCATCAGTCCTGATCGAATCGTTACCGTCAATATCAAGGGCGCCGTTGATGCGATGCTCGACGCTATTGATGACCCTTTCGCAAACGACGCCGAGCGTGATTTCGTCAAAGGCAACATCAAGGCGCGCCAGCGAATGATTGCCCAGTACGCCATTGCCGGCAAGTCCAAAGGCATTGTGATCGGCACCGATCACGGCAGCGAAGCGATCGGCTTCTTCACAAAGTTCGGTGACGGTGGCTGCGACATCACGCCTCTGACAGGCCTGGTCAAGCGCTATGTTCGAGCCATTGCTCAGCACCTGGGTGCCCCGGCCAACCTGGTAGGAAAAGTGCCGACTGCAGACCTGGAAGATCTGGATCCGCAAAAACCTGATGAGGTAGCGCTGGGCGTTACTTACGAAGAAATCGACGACTTCATGCTGGGCAAGGAAGTCAACGAACGAGCATCGACGATCATCACCAAGTTCTATCAAGCCACCGCCCACAAGCGCGCCCTGCCCTACACGCCTTTCAGCTGAACCATTGGGCCGCATCAAAGAGCACGCTTAGGCGTGCTTTTTTGTGTCCAAAGACTTTTCTCATCCTTTGCAGATCAGGGCGCGAGCAGGTCATAATCGAAATACAAAACAATTGAGAGTGTACGATGCAGCTTTTCCTGGGCTGGGCCCGACTGATGAAGTGTTTCGATCTGCCCGGTCACGATGCAACTCGCGATCAAACCGTGGCGGGGGTAGCACAGGTAATCAACGCCTACCTTTTCACTGGAATCCCAAGCAATGTGGGAAAGCTGAGCATCAATGATTTGGCTGGCCATCTTCGCAGGATGCTTCGCGACGATCCGACCTTGATACGTGACCTGCAGGTCGCAGGTGATCTGACTTTTCTGGAGCGAGCGCCAGCGTTGATCGTTGAACAGCACATCTGGAATGGGGTATTTCAAGCCGGCACTAACCAGATATTCGATTTGATGAAGTACTATGATGCTGATCTTGCGTGGGAGCTCATGCGAGACGATGGATTCGAGCTGGATTTGTCCAATGAAGCTATGCCGGCTCATGATGCGCCGATTCTGAAAGTTATGGATGTTCTCCATACCCAGAAGGATCGAGACTTGTTTTGTTCGATCGTAAGACGCGCCGCAAAACTGCCATCAGATCTTAGCTGGCCCATTTATTTGCACAAGAATGCTACGCCACTGCTTCAGGCCAACCTGCTTGAAAGACAGTCGCTGTACAACGCCCTCACATCAGTTCGTCATCATTCGGCTGAATATCGTTACGTGCACAGCCTGGTATACGAGGCCAGCCTGTCCCTGGGGTTGCAAGATCGTTTGCCGGCGACTCAAGACCTCTTTGCGCGGGTGAACAAGGCGATAAAAACTCCAAGTGACACCCGCTACCCTTGGTTGCTGATGGGGCAACAGGAGCTACTTCTTGAATGCTTGATGGAAATGGATCAGGCAAGCCTGAACAGCCATATGAGCTACTTATTGGAATACAAGTTTCCCATCCAGGGCTCTTTTTTCGCCGGTAAAACCCCAGCAAAAATGGCCATTTCCAAGGCTGGGCTAGCTGCCACAATCGATGCCCTTGACTCTTCTATATGGTGCAGGGCAATTGACGCCGAAATCAAGCGGCTCTCACTCCAGGAAAAGCTACATCTGTTGGATATTGCCGCCCGCAGGGCTCCTGAATATTTCCTTCAAGCATTCAAAGCTCAGTCATCCTCACTCCAGATCGACATTACGATAGCTCTGGTCGACATGTTGGCTGATTACCCATGCAAAAGCTCTGAGAGAGTCGCCTCTTACCGCCTTGGGGCGGGCTTGCTTCAGATTCACAGAGGTTCTTTCGAGAGCACCGACACATCCCTGACCTTTGAGTCGGGGCACCTGAGCATGGATCCGGTGATGATTGACTTGGTGGCAGCCATGTTGAAGGAAATGATTGGCAGAGAAGGCAGTGAATATGATGTATCCAGTTTCCCAGCTAACAACACGGCGTTCTTTCTCCAGCACGACCTACTAAGCCAGGAAGACGTTCGCATTGCCATGAAAATGCGGGGAATTGTCGAGGCAGTTTCAGAGGTAAAGCTTCCGAAGGCCGTGATGCAGAAAATGGCGCCTTCTCAAAGGGACATTATTATGGGTAGGGATTTAGGGCTTTAGGGGTGGCGACGGCACTGGATACATAATATACTTGGTATACTTAATCGGGATGCGCCACTTCCTTGGCCGTCTCCCTCATTGGAGCCTATGCCATGTACGAAATCCTGCACGCCAACCGAATTTTCAACGTCATCGACAAAGATGGCCACTTCGTTGTTGCTGAACCCTTTGAATGCAACGGTGCCATGGTCGCGCCGCGTGATGCCGAAGGCAACTACTGCCTGGTTGAGCAATTTCGAAAGGCGATTGGATTGGTATCCACAGAATTTCCTCGCGGCAAGCACGACCTGGGGGAATCAATCGAAAGGACAGCGCGCCGCGAAACCCTTGAGGAGATGGGTTTTGAGGTTGATGAGCTTGTTAAACTGGGTATTCTCCACACCAACAATTCCATCATTCAAAGTCATATGTTGCTCTTTGCAGGCATCGGCGCCCGGCAGGTGACCAAAAAAACTGATGGCGAGGTTCAGCGGGTGGTGAAATATTCACCTGATGAGCTGTTGACTGCTGTCGCATCAGGTAAAATTACTGATAGCCACACCTTGTCGGCGATCACCTACATGCTGGCCAACGGCATTTTCTACTAGGATCCTGCATCATGAATCCCCCAGATAGTGACTTTCGCATCCACCATCTCAAAGCATTGTATGAGTGGATATTGAGCAAGGGGGAATCGCCATTCCTGACGTTTTCAACTGACTATCCCGGAGTCAAGGCTCCAAAAGAACAAACCGCACGCGAGGGTAAGCTTACGCTCAACATTTCAAAAGAGATGGTCACAGGGTTGGCCTTCAATGTTGAAACCTCGATGATTAGCCTAATGGCTGCGTTCGGAGGGACATTCCAGACCATTCGCATCCCTGCGCAAGCGGTTTATTCCATTTGCGGGAAGGAAAGCAAAAGGGGCGAAAGCTTCACTGTGCAATTCGCCCCTCCACCTGTTGAGTTACACCGACGGCCATTTCTGACCGTCGTGAGCTGAGCCTTAAAGCACTTCGATCTGCTCGCAGCTGGAACCTTGCGAGCTATCGGCGTCCTCACACTCCTTGGACTTCTCATCGAACAACAGGCGCTTGTTGTCGGGAGACTCAAGCAATTCGTCGATGAGAGGATCAGTGTTTTCCCGGTCGATGATATCTTGATTCACGGATTCATCAGCCTCGGCACCGCCCTGACCTGGATGGGCGCCATTGCCATGACCAGGAGCCCCTGAAGAGTTACCCGCCTCACCCCCTGCACTGGTACCTGGCGTAGATGACCCGCCATTCCCTGGTGGAGTAACGCTTCCGTCATTGCCTGGGCTGGTCGAACCTGCGCCTTCTCCTGGCCCAGTCACAGGGCCAGATTCCCCTGAGCCAGGCGGTGTAGATTCACCACCATTGCCACCTACACCCGGTGTCGATCCTGGGGTACTGTCATCAGGAAGTGTGCCATTGTCTTGATCTGGAGCCGGGTTTGAACCAGATCCAGAATCACTTCCACCTGATCCAGACTCCCCAGAACCCTGTCCCGGAGGTGTGCCTGGAGTCGATTCTGAGCCACCAGCACCTGTGCCAGGCGAGGTAGTGTCACCCGGTGCAGGATCGGCGCCAGGAGTTGTCACCGGGTCGTTGCCCCCTGATCCACCTGAGCCGCTCGAAGGATCCGTTTCCGGCGTACCTTCGCCAGTGCCGGGCTCGGTCGTCGAACCTCCGCCTGGTGGAGTCACAGGGGTTGTGGAGCCGCCTTCTGAGCCACCACTGCCAGAACCTTCATCCGGATCACTTCCTGGAAGTGTTCCCGTATCACCCGCACCGGGTTCGGCGGGAGTCCCGCTATCAGGATCTGTTTCTGGAGGGTTTGTTGGTTCAGTCCCTTCCCCAGTGCCTTGATCAGGGTCAGCTCCAGGTGTCGTGCCTGTATCAGGTGCTCCTGGCTCGGTGGTTCCACCGCCAACAGGATCTGTACCAGGCGTAGTGCCGGTCTCACCCTCACCTGGCGTGGTTGTCTCGCCATCTCCAGGGGTAGGCACGGGAGTCGTTCCTCCATCGTCCGCGCCGCCTGTTCCGCCATTAGGGTCGGTGCCTGGATTAGTGCCTGTGTCGCCACCGCCAGGCGTTGTTGT
Source organism: Pseudomonas sp. CFBP 13719 (assembly GCF_014842095.1). Taxonomy (NCBI): domain Bacteria; kingdom Pseudomonadati; phylum Pseudomonadota; class Gammaproteobacteria; order Pseudomonadales; family Pseudomonadaceae; genus Pseudomonas; species Pseudomonas sp. CFBP 13719. Next base: position 295,274 of record NZ_JACYVB010000002.1, read on the forward strand.
TTCGCCATCACCTGGGGTAGTAACAGGATCTGTTCCATTCCCTGGGTCAGTGCCAGGTGTGGTGCCTGCACCGCCCTCGCCCGGCGTGGTTGTTTCGCCATTTCCAGGCGTAGGGGCAGGATCAGTCCCGTCGTCTGGATCGGTGCCTGGAGTAGCGCCTGTCTCGCCCTCGCCAGGGGTAGGAGCAGGATCCGCCCCGTCGTTTGGATCAGTGCCGGGTGTGGTGCCCGTGTCGCCTTCACCAGGGGTTGGTGAAGGGTCGGTGCCGTCTTCGTCAGAACCGCCTGTACCCGTTCCATCATCCGGATCAGTTCCTGGCGTTGTGCCGGTGTCGCCCTCACCAGGCGTTGTTGTTTCGCCATCACCAGGCGTAGGTGCCGGATCAGTTCCGCCATTATCAGAACCGCCAGTCCCATCATCTGGATCGGTGCCGGTATCAGTGCCTGGGTCAGTTTCACCGGGTTGAGAGCCATCATCACCTGATCCATCATCTGGGTCAGTACCGGGTGTTGTTCCAGTATCGCCATCGCCTGGCTCAGTAGTTCCGTCGCCTCCAGGATCGGTACCTGTCCCACCCTCACCTGTGCCTGGTGTTGTCACGCCACCACCCGTGCCAGGCGTGGTCTCATCGCCGCCAGGGGGTGTTGTGGTGTCATCGCCTGGCTGAGTGCCCGAGCCGTCATCCTCCCCTGTGCCTGGATCGGTGTCTGAGCCATCATCGCCGGGAAGGGCTGGATCAGTTCCATCGGATGGCACTTCTGGGATGTCGACGACGGGAGGATCTGCCTCCTGGCCATCACCGGTATTGGGAATATCTGCCGGTGGGGCCGGGTTTGCAGCAGCGCTCTCGAACTCAGAGCGGTTTTCCATTGCGCCACCGCCTGATGCGTTGATCTGGTTGAAGGCCAACTTGATGGTCTTGTCGCTTGAGAAGTTACTGTAGTCCTGTTCGACCTTGTAGTACTGCTTGCCGGCGTCGATCTTGCCTTCGGTCTTGGCGGTGTCGACAACGATAACGCCACGGGTGTAACCGCTTGGATCGAAGTCTGAGTCGAGCGCAAAGCCGTTGCTCATGGTGATCTTCGTGCCGGGAGTAACCATGACGTTGCCTTCAGGCACCAGCAGGTCGGTGTTGGTCAGATTGAGGGTGCCAACCTTCTGATCATCCTCAAAATAGATACTGCCTTCGGCTAGAATGGCCGAGTTAGTGATCGATATGACGCCACCACCAGTATCGGTAGAGACTAGGGCGCTGTTGCCAATTTCGCGCTCTTCAAGCGCTGCCGTCGGGAGGCTATCGCTGTCTTCGATGTCACCATCACTGTTGAGTGTGATGCTGGAATTTCGGATGTCCAGGACAGCACCATGGGACACCTCGGCTTCAAAGTTGCCGATGTAGGTGCTGTGCTTCAAACCGTCGATGACCAGCGTCCCTCCGGATTGAACCAGATCCACTGAGCCGTTGTTAACCGTAATGTTGTTGAGTTCTCCGTTTGCTGATGCAGAACGAAACGTCGACAGCACCGAGGGGTTGTTCACCGTGACATTGCTCAGATCCGTCTGGCCCGAAACCTCAGTGACGTCAAAATTATTTACAGTCAGGTTGCCCCCGCTGGTTTTCTGAAGCTGCAAGGTAGCTGCAGAGCCTTTATTGGCCGAGATCTCAGTCTGATTGGCTGCAAACTGGGTGTTGCTGATCAAGTTGTTGCCGCTATCAGGGTTGCTGATGTTGATGGTCGTGTTGTTGCCGCCAAAAATCATGTTGCTCGTGTTAACCACTGAGCCGTTTACCAAGTCAACCGTAAGATCCTGCTGGGTATCAACGGGGCCGCTGACGCTGCCATAGATCCGGTCGCCGGCATTCTTGATACGCAGGCGACCATCGTTACCCAAAGTCACGTTTTCGGCATCGTTGGCGATCAGGGCCGTGAAAGACCCAGAGGTGTCAGAGATACCATCAGGGTTGACCAGAAAAAGCTTGGCGCCATTGGCGTTTACCCCGCCGTTGACGATCGACATGTTCCCCGAAGTGTCGTAGTTCAGGATGGCGGTACCGCTAACTCCAGGTTTGAAATTGACAGTGGCGTCAGCGCCGACATCAAATCCTCGCCCACCCCAGTTGATGAGGGTGTTTTTTTCGGTTGTGTTCACATCTAGCGCTGGTGGCGGCGGTGTTGTGCCGGTGTAGGTCGATCCAGGGCCTTCAAACGTGACACCCTTTCCGGCAGCATGATCGAAGTCCGGAAGTTGATCCTTGAGAGCGTCAGGGTAAGCAGTGGTGACAGGAAGCGGAATTTCGTCGGCAGCATGTGCCGGCGCAATGGAGTTTGAAATGGCAAGCATGATGAGATACGCAAGCGGATTAAGCCTGAATTTCATGACGTCCCCTGGCTTCTAAGCCTGTTTATTATTTTTGGGAGTGGGTCTGTTTCGACCAGCTAAGGCAATTGTCGATGTTTTGCCTGCAATATACAACAAAAAGCCGGCTAAAGCCGGCCACTTGCTATTGGAAAAGCTAGAATTGATATCCCAGGCTCATGTTGACACGCTCATCTCGATCAAGATTTTCAACCTTGAGTGAACGTGCGTAGTTGACCGAGCCGGAAACTTTGTCCCACTTTCCAACAACCCCCACTTCTGCGGAATAGACGGAGATATCGTCACCCAGCGTACTGGTGGCTGAAGATCCGTTGACCGACAGATAGGGTTTGAGGCCAAAATCGGCGAGTGGCGTTTTGACCCCATACAGTCGAGCTTCCCCGTAGTAACCTTTGGTGCCAGAAACCACTCCGTTCTCGTGCGAAGACCCACGGCCTGGGCCACCCACTGACATACGCTCAGCCGAGGGCATGTCACGAGTACCTGCGAAAGCGTTTGCAGAGACAGATGCACCTACGACGCCACCCGGCAGCATTGATGAGTAGCCGTACCCCAGTTGACCTGAGGTGAAATGGGCATTGAAGGAGCCGAGCAATGGAACCAGATTGTAGTCATTCTTACCGCCAAGGCCCTGATTCACACCCACTGTGAAACGATGGTTGCCCATGCTGTAGAGCATGCGGCTGTTCCAGGCGAAGTAATCCTGGGTTTCGTTGAGGTTGAACAGGCCGAAGTCCAGATCGCGCTGTGTCCACACCAGGCTGTTCTGCAGGGTAGTGTTGCCACCTACCATGACCCTGTGACCCAGCGTGGCGCGTTGTGTGTCGCCTGCCAGCAGATAGTCGTAGTAGGAGGCCTCTTTGCCACCCATCTCGTTGTGTGTGTTGCTGTATGAGCCGTAGACCTCGCCATAAGGCGTGGCCTTGCGTGCGCCAATGGTCGCAGATCGGTACTCGCCACCCTTTGATTCAGAACGAAGATCTGCAGCGCTCTGACTGATGGAGGCATCGACACGGACGCCGCCGCCAACGTGGGTGGCGCCAGCAAGAGTGACCACGTCGCGACCACTGGTTTCTTGGCCGTAGGTACTGTAGTTGATCGAAGCCTCGTAAGGCTTGGTGGCCTTGCTGCGTTTGACATCCACATCCACAGTGCCATCTGGCTTCAGATTGCCGACGGTGACATCAAGCACCTCAAAACGGTTGGCCACATCCGCCATCATCATGGAATTCTGAATAGTGCCGACCTCGATGACTCCACCCTTCTCGTTCAGCCAGGCATTGTCGTAGTCCCCTTTGATGCTGGCCCCAGGTTCAATGATCCTGATTTTGTCGCCTTCAATCGAAGCCTTGGCCCCGACATAGCCATATTGATCGTAAATACCGACGATGATGCGCGCAGCCTCTTCAACATTCTTGGGCTTTGCAGTGCCCAAGTGGTGGCTGATGACATCGTTGGAAATGAGGGTGTTGCCCTCGATCAGAGGAGCCGCCTGCGCAGCGATGGCAAATGTAAGGGCGGCACTCGCCAGAAGGGCCTGGACACGCATTTGAAAACTCCGACTATTGGTATTTTTGGATGGTTATTTCTACCATGATCGTGAGACCATGACAATATATACGTAAACCGCTTAAAGAAGCGTTTGGGAGAACCCATGCAAAACACTCGATCTGAATCCATGAATCACCTGTCTCGCGTGATCAACACGGCTCTACTGCGCAAAGATGATGTGGCGATCTTTGGCACTGTGTTCACCTACCGTGATAAAGGTGACACCTGGGATTGTGGCGATGAAACCCTTGAAGCCCTCAACTCCGGGATCTACGTCAAGGCCACGGTGACCCGTGGTGGTGAAGAAATAGGTAGTCGATATCTGTGGCAGAGCCCCCTGGACGAGCTCCCTCGCCTGCTCAAGATGGCCTGCTCTGAAATGACCGTCGAACAGCTGGATGAGCTGCGCGTCGAGGTGGGCGCCACCAATGTACTCAAGACGCTGTATAAAAAGCGCGAACTCCCTAGTGAGAGCCTGGCTCCATGAATTTGGGTGAAGAGCTGGAGAAGGCTACTGGCCTGATGCTTGAGCGTAGGTTCGAGCAGGATCCGGTGGGCTATATCACCGCCATGGGTCTGGACGACACGCGGTTTGCCCGCACGATGGGGTTCATGATCGATCGTCAATCGACCATATTGGCGGAAGCCATTACGAGTTATTTTCAGGCCGACCCCTCCCTGTGCGCACTGCGCAAGATTGCCATGGCAGGTGCACTCACGGGCGTCTGGCGGCATGCTGACAACCAGAATTTCCATAAGGATCACCCTGGAGTTCTGGATGAGCGCTTCGGCGTGGACAGTGCGCGCTACCCAAACGATTCAGATGAAGCGCGAGGAGTCAGGCTGTTCTTTCGCGAATACCTGAAGCTGATGCCTGAGGCCAGAAGGCTGCTGAGCGATAATTTTGTACGGTACGATCCATTGCACCCTAGTGCACAGGCGCCGGCAATGACGCTGGACGACCATGGGCCCATGGTTCCTATCCTGGGTTATCTGGGCTACCCATTGGACAAAGTTGCCGAGCGAATCACTCAGGTTATCGATGCTCAGCTTGCCGAACGAAACAATGGTCGCCGAGCAACGTCTCATGTAGACGTCGATATCAACCTCTTGTCCTGGCTACATGGAACAGAACATTTTGATCTGTCGCTCTTTGAGCGCGCAACGAGGGATCTGTCGCACTCTAAGTTTCGTCAGTTGCCTCTACTCAAATTGCTGATTGGGGGGATGAAGCCAGAGAGTGACCCCTCAGTGGTTCAACAGGCGCTCAAGAATCTGAAATTCCTTGATTTTGAGGTGAAGGGCGCCGCATCCATTGGTCAGGTTATGGTCGATTTTGCCAGTGTCAATCTGACTGAAAATTACGGGCATCTAAGGGCGTTGGAGCAAGTTCTTCGTACCGGCCTGATCCCGCTGGATCTTATCAAGCCCTTGATCCTGCTCGAAGAGACCGTTAGCCATGTCGTCAACCATGCAGGGTTTGATGGAAAGCAGCTCGCCACCCTGGTGGCGGAAGATGAACGACTCCCCCTAGACCGCGCCCTTGCGGATCAATGGAAAAAGCGCGCCAAGCCGCAAGATCCTGAAGGTGCGATTTCAGAATCTGCTTTTGCAGAGGTTCGCACTTTGGTGCGCGAATCCTTCATGCCCTTGGATACTGCTGTCAGGGCCGCGCTGATGCTGGGCCATACTCAAAATGTAATCAATGCAGTCATGAGTGATGAATCGCTGACCTCATTGCTTTCCAAGCAGGCTTTGACTGAGCCTTTGGACACTGGTCGCTCTCCTTACCGCAGAATCCTCAAAACACTGTGCAAGCGCAATGACGCAGCATTCAGCGAGCAGGTGTTCGATCGGATGCTCGCCGCCTACCGGGAAAAGGACATTGCAGGCGCTATCACGCTCAATGAGATGACCCACAAGATCAGTGCATCAACGCTTGATCGTTACGTCAATGAGATGCCCTACACCAAGGAAAAATTCGGAAGCGGTGGTAAAACTGAGCCGAACGTTTTGGCAAACAACTTCATGCTTCATGTTTTCGACATTGTCTCCCGGATGCCAAGCGTCCAATACAGCACCTTTGACCGGCTGTACGATACTGCTGAGGTTTTCTGGCCTGAGTTGAGCGATCCTTCGCAGGAACACCATGGCAAAGTGAATCAGTTGATGATGGAGTTCAAAGCGCGAGGCGACCGTACTGCCCTCTGCCCTGTTGAAGATCGAGTTAAGCTCATGGAGGCTCTGACCTATTTGCAAAAGTTGATGCCGTTCGATTTTGGCGATTCGCCTTTCATCAACCGTGCTTGGGAGCGGCTGATCGAGACCTTCACGCTTGGGCCCATCGATATCGCCACCTGCCTAACCTATGAAGAGGGTATTCTGGCAGCCCGTAAGGTATTTGCTCAGCAAGGTCAGGATAAAGTCTTCATGCAAGCAGCCAAGCCCAGCGGTCGTGATGCGATGATGGCGGCTGATTTGGGTCTATGACTCCTAGAAAGGGCCCTGCGAACCGCGAATGGTGTGAATTTGACTAATCGCGGTTATTGCATATATTGACATGCCAGGGTAATCTTTCCTGTACAAATCAGGAGAGCATCATGACCAACCGCAGTTTTGAAGCAACCAAGCGCGCTGCCTTTGACAGTGCCGTCAAGCACCAGGGTCTGAAGCTCAGTTTCGAGGGTTTTGACGCCTACGTCCGTGAATGCGACCCTACCCCGAAGGGCAAGTATCAGCGTTGGCTGCTATCGAGCCTTTTGCAGCAAATTGAAACGAAGCCGTTCAATCTCGATTTCACGGATTCTGGCATCAGTGCCTACAAAGCGCTGGCCTGGTTTGAAGACAAAAAGCGCTATTTGCCGGTAGAGCTGCGCAACATCCTCTCCTATCAATCGATCAAGGAGATCAGCGTCGTACTGGCCGAATACTCCTATGACATCGATCGCCTGTCCAAGCGCGTTGCGGACACCCTCGAAACGATTGAGGTGATCGAGGATACCCGTGTTCTGGAAGGCGGTGGCTTGAGCATCCACCAGCCGCGCAGCATCGAAGATCTGGCCCTTTTGTGGGGTAACGATGACTGGCTGGATAAGCGCGGAAGCAACAACTGGGCGCGCTTGAAAGCTATCGGTACACCCTTCGTGTTTCTGAATGAATTCGGCCCTCTGCTGGGCGTGTTGCCCAACGTGCCTGGGCACCGGGGACTTGTCCTGGATACCTGCACCGATCCTGGCATGTTCGAAGACATGCTGCCGCATCATGATCTGTCCTACGAAACCGACAAGGACATCATTGATCTGTTGTGCAAGATCGACCCTACGCTGCCGTTCGACGAGGAAATGGAAGAGGTTGGCCCCTACCTGGCTGCCCTGAACCAGTTTCCGCTGATCCTGCACGAAGATCGGACACCCTCCGATGAGATCCTGCAATCCCTGCTGGCCAGCACAGACTTGTCTCAAGCGGCCCGTACCGAGCTTGAGGCTATCTGAAATGAAAAATAGTGCGTTTGTGACGTGGTTTGGCCAAGGGCTACCTAAAGGCTATTTCAAAAGCAAGGTTGTGCCAGGTCTTCAATCGATGTTGCTACCGTTTGATTACACTGATGAGGGTGAAGTCATCCCCAACGACAGCTTTGATTCGACCTCGCAGCCAGAAAAGGTGATTGGCCAATCGCTGTACGAGCGCAACCTTAACCGAAGAACTTTGGAAGGCTGGAAAGAAAGTGGTGTCTTGGATTCCATGGGCCTGCAAATGGCCTCGCTGGGTGTATCCACCCAGCACGAATTCCGCTATCTGTGGTTTCGAAACTCACGAACAGGCGAGCGGCGCTATAATTCCTACCCCATCATGGATCTGGTAGCAGGTGCCAACCTAAATAACGTCCTGGTGGAGCACTCGGTTTTTGACCTGTCAGGCCTGCTCAATAGGTTAAAAAAAGCTATCGAAACCGGTGCGTTTCATGCGATCTGGTCAAAGGGGCTGATGGATAACCCACTGTTCCCCCTTGCGGACGGACGTTTACATGAGGTTCGGGAAGTACATTGTTACGCATCAGCAGTGATTTTCTCTCATTACAGTGGGGCTCAACTTCCGCCAGACTTGAATGACAGGATCACTGCAAAAAATGTGCAGGCGCTCATCAGCTTTAATGAGGGCGACGCCTGGAAATCGGCATTTGCAGGCCTTCGCAATGAGGCCGAAAAATATGATTTCACACAAAGTCGCATCTTCGGGCAGATCATGGCACAGGCCGTCCCGCTGGCTAAGCATGCGGGCATCAGCCCTCGACTTGTGGCTCAGCGCTGCTCGGACATCATGGACGCTTACAGTGAAAAACTTGATGCCGGCGTAGTCACCCCTATCGAGCTGGCCTACAAGCGCCTCATGCTGATGAACATCTTGTGGGACTGCCCTGAGTTGTGGGCTGAATTCGAGCTTACCACTGGCGATCTTTTGGGGTGGGACTACCGAGTTATTGAGACACAAGAGCAACGAGATCACTGGTCAAACACTCTTTGGCGCGACTCACTGATCTCTAGGAACCGCACAGGATCAAACCTTGGCGACCGCATGCTGGTCTCTTTGGCTAAGCGATATCCCGACCTGTACGATCCTTTGCACATTGCGCGCAAATGGGGAACTTGCACGGCTAAATGGTTCAAGGGTGTAAAAGACTTTGAGCCGGCTCGCGCCATCATCAACGATATGATGACCAAGAACGAATGGCATTACGGGTTCGAGCGTAAGCGTCTCAATCACCTCTTTGGTGAGGATGCAAGCTTGGCCGCAGTGATGACCTTTCTGGACAAAGGTGGCAATGCAAATCTTGAGCGTGCAATGGCGTCGATCGGCCAATATCCAGCCATCGGTGAGAAGGCATTTGCAGCTGTAACCAAGGTGAGCCAGATCAAACGCTTGGCGAGCTTGATCGCCATTACTCCGGCGCAGATGCAGACCCTTTCTTCCAAAATGCGGGATGCAGTGGTTGCGGTTAACGTGGGCCTTTAGAGGCCCTTTGGGACAGGGTTTTGATCACCATGAAGACTGAAAAAAGCTACCAATTCATCAAGAAATATGGCTATGGCGCGTTTATATTCTGCACGCTTTGTTCAATAGCAGCGCTATACATCTGCCATCCGATAAAAGACTCCCAGCGCTTTAACTTCCATCGTGAAGATGTGAAAACTCCAAACCTGGTGACTTACGCCCCCATACAGCAAATGCTGAGCGTAAAAGACCAGTGGTCACGGAGCAGCTCACAGTCAATGTGCGTCTCCCATATGGGCTGGTGTCTATTGCGAGCATTGGATGATGACCTGCGCCACAAGTACAACCAATATCTTGAGGTTCCAGCCCATTATGTGGAGGCTGGAGTATCAGATGTCACCCTCGTCGGTTACTATGGCACCAGGGGCATGAATCGTGACATGTTGACTATTCTTGCCGTTAAGAAACTGAGAGGGGACGGCCAGTCCGCCTTCTTGAGAGAAGTGGGCATTGCTGCAAAGAGGGTCGGCTCTATGCCTATTTTCATTGCCGGCGCAAACCCTGTCTACCGAAAGTGGGTCATGGCTTCGGGTGGCCTGGGTGGTGAATACACCTTCAAAGACCCGACAGTGAGCTCTCTCGTTCGTTTCGATGGCCCTGGTCGCTCTACCTGGCTTGGTCTCTATCAAAGCAACGATGGCCCCTTCTTGGCCATTGTGAATAAGCCGTCCAATACATTTTGATTTCAAATGGTCAATCAGCAGGATACGCCCATGGACATTTGCATCACCGCCATCGAAGTCGTCAAATCCTTCGGATTGATCACAGAGGTGGTTCTGAAAACTGATATGGGTCACTTCAGCAGCCAGTATCCAGAATCACCCACCCTTCGTGCACAAGCCGAGGATGCGGCCTCTCTGGAATTTTTTGATTCTTTAGAGGCCCCCGCCAGCTATCCAATTCGTGGGATTAAAGTGTTCAAGAGGCCAGGGCATCCAGACGAGGCTATCCTCGACATAATCTTCAGTACGGCCTCGTTCGAGGGCAAGGGCTCTCCAACGATCTCCCTCAAAGCCCCAGAGGGCTGTGCAGAGCGATACCTGATCAGCAACCTTGGCATTGTGCCCAAAGTGTTCCAGATGTCATCCGGTAAATCCCCCAAACCTACCGGTCTTTGCTCCATCTGCTTTCACCGAAACGTCCTTGGTGCTGATGGAAATCTGAAAAAACACCGGGAAGATCTCGCTTCATGGAAATTCAAGAAATGGTGCCACGAAGGTCTGCTGCAGAGTGAAGACCGTCGTTACGAGCTGGCTTGTCTTGAGCAGAATTATCCAGCGCGGATGGAGTGCGGTGGCTCATACCTGCCTCCTCTTGAATCATCACCTGCCGGCCTTCTGTGGGCTATCAAGCGGCACAGACAGGCTATCGCGGGTAGTCAGAAAGATTTGGGTCGACACATGGACGGATCAGTCCTACAGCTGCTCCCGTCTGAATTAGGGCCGCACCATAATCCTAACTTATCTGGAAACGAGCGTTACCACGTCATCATCAAGCAGGACGATCCTCGCTTCACCAAGTGCATGGACGATAAAATTCAATCCATTAAGGCTCGGATTGAGCGTCACGCCAAGAACATTCAAAGCCTGAAGAAATTGCTCAGATGGGTGAATAGAGCTCACGTCAGTGGCGCATGGCTCGCACCTTTGGATTGCATAAAGGCCGAGCACTCCGTGAATTTCGACATAATGAGCCCAGCAGAAGCCAGAAAGCTTGTCGTTGACCTAATGGCTGAAACACCCACACCAGATCTTGCCTGAAAGTCCCTATCAACTCTACGCAACCTATTGAATTTGCTTTAAAAAAACACGATTTCAAAAAAATATCAAAAATCGCCTTTGCGATCTATTGACATAAAATCAACGCCTGGTAATATTGGAATCACTGGTCACATAGCTCCAATTGGTTAGAGCAGCCGGGGTGCTAACCCGGAAGGTTTGCGAGTTCGAGTCTCGCTGTGATCACCAAATTTTTTAGCATCGCCATGTATGGCGGTGGTACATTGAAGTGAAGAGGCTTGGTCTCCCCTCTAAGAGAGGCCACCAACTGAAGAGAAAGCCACCATGAAACGTTTGTAGCTCTTGCGTACGGAACCGACCGCATCCGGAAACGGACAAGTTTGCAAATATCGACCTTGAGTCGATCTCCCCCAAGGATCTTGCCTTGGCTCTGGCTGACGACATGCCAGTGGCTGATGAAGATCATCTCTACCAATACGCCGTCATTCCCATGTCTCTGGAGATGCCTTCTGGCAAGCTCTCAGCTCAGACGGGTCACGCGTATGGTGACAGCCTCAAAATTGCTGAACGTATGGATCCAGAGCGTGCTGAACGCTATAGGATTGCTGCGCACGGCGGCTCAAAAGTCACCCTCAAAGCCAAGAACCAGCAACAGCTGATTACCGCCTTTGCCAAAATTCGGCAACTGGGGATTCCTTGCGCCTTGGTGGTCGACAAGCACCACATCCTACTGCCTCACTTCGATGGCTCTCCGATCATTACGGCATTGGGGATTGGCCCCTGCACGAAAGCCGAATGCCGGGAAGTTACCAAAAAATTCCAATGCCTCTAACAACCAAAAATCTAAAATACCGGAGAATCACCATGACTACTTTCACCCCGTTCACCCAAACCCGCAAAGCTCTGATCGCTGACGTCAAGGCCATGCTCACCGACCCGGAAAACCTGCGCATCCCGCGCAACCAGTACGGCAACAAGCTGCCTCGACTATTCTTCAAGGACTACGTCGTCTACGCCGTTTTGCGTGGCGCCGACTGGAAAAAGACCAGCCACCTTGAAGACGGCGGCAATGCCCGTGAGGTACTTGAGGGCTTGCAGCCTTCGCTCAAGGCTGCTCTCAAGCAAGCAGAGGTCAAGGTGCCGTACGCTTGGGCTCGCTACGTCAAGGATGCCAGCGTCCTGGCTGAGCTTGACGAACTGCTGACCGTCGCACTGGCCAGCTGATCAACCGCCAGCTGCTCCAGGGGGCGGCTGGCACCCTTACCCTGCCCTTATGGTGACGATAATGTTGTAGCTCTTTCCCACGGCATACCAGGCCGGATCTCGACAGAGACAGTTTGCTTCAAATGATGAAAGATTGTGAACAGACCAAAGGATTGTCTGTGCTTGCCCATGGCGAGCTAGTGCACGCTTACTACCAAGATCTGCGCAATCATGTTGAACAAGGCGCGCCACTGCAGTACGAGTGGAAACTGCCGGATTGGTTTGCAAGCAAAGACCTGTGGCGCTTGCGCCTCAGCGAAAGCGTTATCGAAGAGTATCAGGTCAACCATGATTGCTCGAAACCTTTGGTGCGCACCCTGGGCGAGGATGGGAAAGTGCATTTTCCCGATCATGCCAAGGCATCTGAGGCCATCTGGCTTCATGTGGGTGGCAATGCGGATGCTGCAAGGCTGATGGGCATGGACATGGATATCCACCTGCTCAAAGCCGAAGGGCAGGAGGACTTTGCGAAAAGGCGTGAGGCGGCTACCTTGCTGCTCACAGGTCTTTGTGAAATTCATGCTAACGCTTCGATGTTTGGAGGAATTGACAGCACCTCCTTTAAGATCAAATGGAAGCACATCGACAAGCGCGGCAAGCAAATCGTCAAGCTGTTTGATTGCGGCGAATAACCCCGTCGGAATCACTCAAAATTCCAGATTAATGTGAGCGAGCATGGATGGCCTCACTCACAAAGCTGGCAGTCTCTGGTGAGGGGAATTAGGCGCGAAAGCGCCTTTTTCCATGGATATTGAATGCTGGCTGCCGCTATTATTGGCTAAGAACAATTGAAAAAGTTGAGCACCAATGACCCAAGCCAAGCCCCTGTCCATGAAGGATATGCAAGCCTATCTGAAAGGACTTCCCCAAGATGAGATTTTGATCATGGCCAGGTACTTCGGGAAGGATATCGATTTTCTCACCAAGATTGACATCAAGACTGCCAAATTGTTAGCCAGGCATCTGGTGGGAATGGGTCTGGCGGATCCAGAGCTTTCGCAAACCGACGACGAACGAATCGAAATGTGGGCCAAATACGGCCTTGAGGTATCGGTGCCTGCAGGGCGCTGTGACTTCAGCGATTCCATGATGCTGGCCGAGCATAACGGAATCCCCTACTGCGTGGATGAACATTCACATCTTCTCAAAGATGGCAGCGATCGCGACATTCATCGATTAATCAGCCACCGCCAAATGATGATTGACTGCTACCACGAGAAGATCAAATCGGTTTACAATCACTGTCTGTCGCTGGACAAAGGCCCTGTTTGGGTAATGGTCGGCGGCGGAGCACAAGTTCAGGCCTTCTTCGGCTACGACCAGGGCTACTTCGCCATCCTCTACCTTGACATGCAAGATGCGCCCAGAAACACCGAGGCCCAGCGTGACAAGCTCAACAAACGCAAGCATTCGCTTGTACCTCAATTCGAACATCACGAGCCCCTCTTCGAGAGGCTGAAGTTACCGGGCGTGAAGGTCTCCATCTTCGATCGATCTCCGTCCCCATAAGGCACCCATTGAGCAAAAATCATGAAGTACGAAGACATGCAAAAACTTGTGGTTGGCCCCGGCCAGACACATGACATCAAAGCCCTGGTCGAGATGATCCCTGCACTTGCGCTGCTGGAGGACACGCCTCAGGAACCCCAGTATCACGGTGAAGGCAACGTTTTCATCCACACCAACATGGTGCTGGAGGCAATGATCAACGGGCCTGACTACAACACTGCCAGTGAAGATGAGCGATTTGTTTTGTTCTATGCGGCATTGCTGCATGACATCGCGAAACCGTCCACGACGGTGATCGACGAAATCACCGGCAGAATTGGCCAGCCTGGACATTCCAAGCGCGGTGCGATCGATGCCAGAATCATGCTTTGGCGCGCTGGCGTCCCATTTGGCCTGCGCGAAGAGATCTGCAGGATCATTACGGTTCACCAGCTACCGTTCTTCGCCCTGGCGGGTGACAAGCGCAGCGGAAAGCCAGCCGAATTTTTGATCCACAAGCTGTCCTGCGAGCAGAATCTCTGGATGCTTTGCGCCATGGCTACCGCCGACATGGAAGGCCGGGTGTACCACGACAAACCTGGCGTGCTGGCAGACATCGAGCTATTTAGAATGCTGGCTGATGAAGAAGGCTGTCTGCGCTCTGCCAAGCAGTTCCCTGATTCCTATACCAAACTGCGCTACCTGCTGGGTGATTCGATTTCACCCGACTACCCCTTCTACCGTGAGCGAAAAGGCTCTGATGTCGTGGTCATGTGCGGGATGCCGGCGTCGGGGAAAAATCACTGGGTCAGTCAGAATTTCCCGAACCTCCCGGTGGTATCGGTTGATGATGCGCGTGCTGAGCTGGGCTTACGCCACGGCAAAAATAACGGTGCAGCGACGCACTTTGCCTTCGACAAAGCCAAGAAGCTGCTGCAGAACAAGGAGCCCTTTGTGTGGAACACCACACTACTCTCCTCTCAAATGAGGTCGCAGACACTGGACTTCCTTCACGATTATCACGCTGACGTGCGCCTGGTGTACTTGGAGCAGCCCGAAAAGGTCATCTACCAACGCAACACCAAGCGCAACACCTCCCTCAAGAATGAGGGTATTCGGGATATGTTGTTCCGTTGGGAAGTGCCACTGCCGACCGAGGCGGCATCGGTGGAATATCGGATTAACGAGACCTCACGCAAGCCAGTCCTGGGACTTGAGCCTTGAGAAAGGCTGGACGACTTAGCAATATATTGGCAAAATCGTCCAGAATCTTTTATGCCCCAGGGCACAATCCACTGACAGGTTTAAAAATATGAAACTTCAACAGTTCCTGGCCCTGCCAATAGGCACTGAGCTCAAGGGTTTCAAGAAGCGGTTTGTGGTCAAAAGCCGCAGCGAACTGGATGGTATTGAACAGCCCTCTCTGATTGATATCGACACTGGGGAGCCATTGTTCGGCGCCATCTACATTCCCCATCTGCTGAGCCTGGATGCCCAGGGGCTGATGGCGAGCGAGGAAAGTCTGGAGCCTCAACATGGCTCGGTTCTGGAGGTCGGCCAGGATGAAAGTCGGCACGTTGAATCACAAGCTGAAGAAATCCTGTCGACCATGACCGCACAGGCCCACCCCGAGGAGATCCGGGCTGATGAGCCTCTGTTTGATCCCATGGTTGACGTGGAGGACTACTCGCAAATTAGCCTCTCTTTTGCAAGCGAGGATGTCTGTTTGATGGACGTCACCGCCATGATGATCAAGCACCAGCCAGCAGCAGACGAGTATGCTGATTTGCTGAAGGCCCTCTAAGGGCCTTCACACCCTCTAAAGGCCGAACTCAGCCAGAGCCGCAACATCGCCTTCGATCAACGCGGGAACGAGCTTGCAGAGCGCCTCATCAGCAGTTGAACGGATAGCAGTCGTGGCGTTGATCAATTTTTCGTGATCAGGCGCCGTGTAGAACATGGGATGTTCTCGATCTGCTTCAGGGTCGATGTAGATCACCTTGGCTCCGGCTTCGACGGCAGCAGCCAAAATGGCAATCAGGTAAAGGAACGCCAGTGTGGTACCTGTCACGATGACCAGGTCGACTTTCATGGCGTAATCGATGGCGCGATTCATATCGTTCTCATCGACATTCTCGCCGAACATCACCACATCCGGGCGAATAAATGCGTTTTCAGGATCCCTGCAGCGGTAACAGCGCGGGGGTATGATCATGTCTGATGTGAGGCCCAGCTGATGATGGAAGCCACACTTCTGGCAGACGTAGCGCTGGGCAGAGCCATGGAGCTCGATGACGTTTCGAGGATCGATGCCGGTCTTCAGAGACAAGCCATCCACGTTCTGTGTAACCTCCATGTACTCATTGGCCGCTTCGCTAAGGCGCTTGAGCGCGAAGTGTCCGATTGAGGGGGTCGCCTGGGCGTATTGAGCATGCATATTGAGCCAATGCTTCCACAGCAGCTCAGGACGATTGTTCAGCGTATCGACCGAGACGATCTTCTCAACCGGCATGCCGTATTCAGCTTCAATCGCTGTATAGCGCCCCTGAGCGCCTCTGTAGGTAGGCAGGCCGCTACCAACGCTCAAGCCCGCGCCCGTGATTGCCAGGATGTTCACATCACTCCCCTCATTCGTGTCATTTTTTGAATTATGCCATAAATTGAGGGGTGAAAATCACAACCCCAGGTCGCCGGCAAAGACCTTGTCCTGAGACGGGCCTGGCAGCTTATTGAAATGCTCTCTCGCAGGCCTGCCATAAGGAACCATGAGGTCAACCAAGGCCTTCTTGGGCTTCTTTTCGCTCATGATCAAGTTGAAAAGCTGGCTGAAGGCCTCGGGAAGGTGCTGTGACAATGCTTTCGCAACGTTCTTTTTATCGCCCAAGTTGGCGCCGTCCACCATAGGCACTCGGTCTCCTCGAATATTGAAGAGGGAAAAAAGATGTTTTGCCAACAATTCTGTCCCGATTTTTTCACAAACAGGAACTAGCGTGGATTGAAGTGTCGCCCCTTTGGCTTTGCCCAGGTTGTTAGGCAACAGCAGCATGGGGGCGCCGCGATTCTTCTCGGTAGCGGTATGGAAAAGATCCTGCAGGGCCTTGTCGTCGATCGTCGAGAAATCTGCAGCACAAGCCGAATAGAAGCCTTGATGACGCAAGTAGCTCGGATTAAAAAAATCCGCACCCTCCTTGTTCAGGCCCTCCAGGATGTCCTGCAGTTTCAGGTAGTGGCTGCTGTAGTGGAATTTTCGGCCCAACCCATGGCGAAATTGAGTGTCGTTGAAAATGTCACTCAACTCAGCATCATCGTACGTTTTTCCCAGAAAGTCGCCGCTGGTGATACCCAGCTCAGGCCAGCACTGCGGAAAAGCCATGAAAGGACGTTTGATGGCGTATTCCACATAGCTGTCAAATTCCGGGTACTTCGAGAGTGTGTGGCTAGCGATGGCCTGAACCCTGTTGAGCAACCCCTGCATGATGTCTTCAAGCGGCGCTCCGCGCAGGTAGAGGATCTGGGCTGGCAAGACTGTCAATGAGGCAAGGTTTTTGTCCATGACGTCATAGCGATTGAGTAGAAGCGAAGCCTTATCCTTACCATTGGGATTTTTCACTTCCAGGAAGGTTTTAAGTGCGAGCTCGGTAAGCCCCTGCCCGCCTTTGACCCAAAGACTCAGATCAAGATCGCCCTGAGCGTTTAGCCCCATCATGTTTGCCAGCTCAGGGCTTTGGCGGGAAACCTCGGCATTGGGGACATCGCCCAGGGTGCATAGGTAGAGGTACGCAATGTTGTCCCGATTCTTATCCATCTGAGGAAAGGTCTGCCGAAATTCGGCAAACTCTGGGAGCTGAGCCAACAGCTTGTGGGACTCAAACTGGAGGCCAGCAAGCACGACTGATGAGTATTTTAGCTCTTCCACCGTAAGGCCAGCCTTATCGTTGATGGCAAGCCCAAAGAAAGGAAGGTGCTCCCTGAACTCCTTGCTGGAGTAGTCGCGAACAACGGGGTATTGGCGGTTGAACAGATATCCATCACGCGCCAGCAGTGTAATGAGCTTGTGACTGGTGTTGTCACGGAGCAGATTTTTGAATTCGAAGTTTTTGAACGCTGCGCTGGCGGACTGTGGCGGGCACTCACGGTTCTCGATGTGCTCGGCCAATGTCATATCCAGAGACAGGCCTGACTGGGTCAGATCTTCATGGAACTGATAGCGCAATTCATCGTAAAGAGCATCGCCAAGCAGGGTTCGGGCATCGGCTTCTGAGGTGTTATCAAACATGATCTGTCTTCACTTCTTTTTTCTTAGCGTAGCAATGACGATTGAGCCAGCGCTACCAGAGGGAGGTTAATCGGCCTCCCCCTTGGTCGATCAAGGCGTATCGCTGTCCCGGATCCAATCAGTGTCAAAGTGAAGGTCATGAGGCATTACCTGCTGGAAGTCCACAGCAACCACAGGCTTGGCGCGGGCATGGCGATGGGTGCGATTGCCCAGGCAGTAGCCGCATCCTCCGTGGTGCGAACAGCTGTTGGCCGCGTAGATCTCCTTGCGGGCACGGTCTCGCATCAGTCCTTTTCTGTAATGAAAGCGCGTTGTACGCGACATGGTATTTCTCCAGAGTTGGGTTTTAACGTCTCATGGGTCACCTCCAATGGGTCAGTGTTGTGGCCGCAGGCCGGGTCAAAAATGCTTGGTTGGATCTTTGCGAAAAGAGCGGGCATCGAAACCCTTGCTTAGCGCAATGTATTTGTCTTCAGTCACCGACGTTTCGCGTTCGAGCATGCCCAGCACGCCAGATATGAACATCATGATCTCTTGGAAAGCTTCGACGCCCCCCATCATGCGTTGAAAATTGAGATCTTTGAGGCAGGGCTCCAATACGATCTGCCTGTCGATAGCAACAAAACTGACCAGGCGGTGCTCAAGGAAGACGTCCATCGACTCAATACCCTGGTGCATCTTGGACAGCCACTCACGAAGCGTCTTGGTCACTGGGCGATTTCCATCCCAAAGATACAGTCCAGAGCGCCCCTTCTCGTCCAGCTCGCTTGCAGGATAATCCTTCTCGACCCAGAAGTGACGGCGCTCCCAGTGATCGCCATCATCGCGGAACAGCGACCCTTTCATCTCTCCGGTCAGAGTGTTTTCAAAGGTGTAGGCGCCCGTGTAGACCTTCCCGCAAAAACCTACATGGAAGGGTACGAATTTGCTACGGCGCAAAAAAGGATTGCGCTCTTCGGCTCTGCCCAGCGCTATCTTGATATCGCGGATGATCGAGGGGTCTTCAGCAACGCGTGTTTTACGCTGATAGACAACGGTTTTGTCAACACCATAACCGATGGCGCTGTCGTAGTAATCTGGCTTTTCGCGGATGATCAACATGGATCTTCATCTCTAATCTTCTGTTCGCCATTGAACATTACAGATTACGTATATCCCGAGTTCTTCGCAAGTCCTTTCGCTCCAAGAGCAGGTTTTGTAGCGTATGGGTGATCATGAAGGTTTCAAAAAACACGAGAATGAAGCTCATGACATACTCCCAAATCCACACCATGTCCTCTCCCCACTCCATGTCTCTGGCCTGGGCTTCCAGAATGATTTGCCGGGTGTCTGTACGTACCAGCTTGTAGATAAACGGATGGCTGTAGCCTTGTCGAGGTGCTACAAAGTAGTGC
The DNA here is from genome assembly GCF_014842095.1 of Pseudomonas sp. CFBP 13719. NCBI lineage: Bacteria > Pseudomonadati > Pseudomonadota > Gammaproteobacteria > Pseudomonadales > Pseudomonadaceae > Pseudomonas > Pseudomonas sp. CFBP 13719. The sequence goes on from NZ_JACYVB010000002.1 coordinate 314,413, forward strand.
TGGTGATCAGACGAGCCCCAAAAGCTTTTGAGCTCCATCATGGTGCGACCGTAGTCTGTATTTCTGAGAACCCAGTCATTGCCTATAAATTGGCCATCCTGACTGGTCATGACAATGCGCTCGGTTTTCTCATAGCTGTTCCAGCCCCTCCAGGGAGATTTCTCGACATTTTTGTCGCCGATGATCCACAGCTGAGCCGAAATGATGATCAGAACCATGCCCAGTAGGCACTTGAGCGCCTCCCACCCCATAACTTGCCGGCGCATATAGCCTGCAAATGCCAGCCCAGAAACAGCGAGAAGAGAACCCACCTGAATCAGAGGGTAGCCTTCGAAAAGCCTGGCTTCAGTGGCTGACCAAGTGTCTGGCAAGAAATTGCTGATGTATGTGTCGCCCAGAAAAAAAGCCCCCTGTAGCAGGATAAGCATCCACCAAAAACCCTGTACCACAAGCTTGCGCGAGAGCGTGGCCAAAGCCAGAAAGATCAGGATGGCCAGCAGTTGGTTGTCCTTTGTGCAGCCATCATAGTCAACCAAAATATGGGCATCCTGCAGAATGGCCACCACGGCAAAAATGAGTGGAAAAATGATTTTTAGCACAATCTATCCTCAACCAATACACGTATCTGCTTACGACCCGCAAAGACTCATGAAGCCCTGCTTCGAAGGACTCTGTTGCGCTACACTTGACTCAAGGTTCTGGTTTGGCCGGGCCTTGGATCTTTCAAAAAGTCACCAGTAAATGACCGAAATCCAGGCCATAAAAAACCCAGCCGAAGCTGGGCTCTCTTGCCGACGCACGTCATTTTAAGGGGAGCATTGTGTCCCCACCAATCTGTCGCAATGAAGGGGCCACCTTCGTTTTCCCATATCCTGGGCTGGAGCGATTGGCCTTGATCTGCCCTGTGCGTTGGGCTGCAGGCTATTTCTTTAGCTTTGCGGCAAAAGCGTGTTGCTCAGTCAGAGGCGATTAATCGCCAATGACTTTTGCGTTATGAATGAACTCGCGAAACGACCAGCCATCATCAAGGCCATTGTCCTTGAACACCTGGACAAGCTCTTTCTCGGTGCGATCGGGGTCGACAGCGAAGCTCACGTGCAGGGTGCGCCCCTGAGTGAAGTGGCGGCTCAGCTCGCGCTCTGGATCTTTGGCGGCAGAAACCCTTGAAACCAGTTCACTCTCGTTGCTGATGACGACACCAGCGCCCTTGAGATCCCCTACGAAACGGCGAATATCGAAACTTGACATGGAACTTCCCGTTGGAAATGGATAACGGCAATAGGTGTGTAATTGCTGGGCTTTGCTCAGCAGACAGGGAAATAGTGCTACTGTTTTGACTCTGTGTCAATATATAGGTAAACCGAATTCAAGAAATTTTATGAGGCCTGCCTTCAATGACACCCCTTCCCGAATTTCACCGCCAAATTGACCTGGATGGTAAAACTCACATCAACGTTTACAGTCAGGGCGTAACCGCCTTAGGCAGAGCCTTGTCGCATTTTGCCCAGACTCCTTTTGAACACCCTGAACTGGGCTTTTTTACATCCGTTGAGGGGCTTTGGTATTTCCTACGCACTCGCGATGAATCACTGCGCGATCTCTCTGGCTTTGAGGCCAAAAAAATTGGTCGTGAACTGCCTCTGGCACACCCACAGCTACCTGATGCTGAATTTCGCAGGCTGATCAATCTGGGAAACGAGGCCAAGATCTGTCAGAACCCAGCCCTTCTGGATGCCCTGGGAGCAACCACACTGCCTTTGACGCACTATTACGTGACCAAGGGCTACGGGAGCAAGCCAAAAGAATCAGAATGGATCCTTGCGCACCTGGAGACCATACGGTCGACGCTCAACCCCCAGGCGGATGCCTCAAACACTGCGTACCTTGAAGCCAAGCACCGAGAGGTTGAACAGGAGTCGCAAATGCAGGGCTCCTTGTTCTGATATCAGCCATTTATCTTCCGCAGTGCTGCTCGGGTCTTTGTCACATCGATATTGCCCACCTGGCGCATTGAGGGGACTTCGCGCCCCTCTTTCCCTATGAATAACAGAGCTGGCGGGCCAAACAAGCCATTTCCCTTAAGCCAGGTGGATATATCAGGGGTGCTGTGGGTGATGTCCAGCTTGATCCATTTTACGTTGGGGTAAAGGGCTTTGACATGAGCCTCTCGCAGCTCGCGCTCCTCTACCTTGCAGTTCAGACACCAATCGGCTGAAATTAGCAGGGCTTTAGGGCCTGGGCTGCGCAGCACCTGGTTGAGTTCTGCGATATCGGAGTAACTGCGATCAATGAGCATCTCTTTTGTCGCCAGTGGGCGCCTCCAATCATCCTGGCCGTTGAAGCCGCCAGCAATGCAGACAAACCCATAGGCAAAAAGGGCAAACACCAACCCTGCACCCACACTGCTATTCCATCGCTGTGGCCATCGCAGCTTCAGATAGGCGCACAGGCCCAAAGACAATACCCCTACAAGAATCAGCGAATGGGAAGCCGAAAGCAGGCGTGACAGATTGACTGCCGCTGCGGTGGCCAACAGCAAAGCACTGCCCTCCTTCATTGCAACCAGCCAGGGCCCTGACTTGGGAATGAAGCGCTTACCGCCCAAGGCCAAAATCAGAAGGGGTAACCCCATGCCCAGACCCAATGTGAACAAGCACATGCCAGCGTAAACTGGACTTCCAGCCTGAGCGAGGAAAAGCATGATGCCCGCCAGAGGCGCAGACACGCAAGGCGAAAGCATGATGGTACTTACTGCGCCTAAAAGCGCCGCAGTGGTGAATTGGCCACCTTGGATCTTGCTGAAGACTCCTTGGCCAACGCCGCCGCTGATGAAGCCCAATCCGGGCACTCTCCATCCCAGGTTGACCACTGCAAGCACCAGTAAGGACAGGGTAATAACCAATATTGGAGCAGGGCCTTGCAAGGCCGTACGCAGGTCAAAAGATGTCCCGATAAATCCAATCGCAAGACCCAGGGCGGCATAGCATAACGAACTGGCCATAACATAGGTCAATCCTAGGGACGCTTGTCGTGCTCTAGGCACCTGCCCCCCGGAAATAGCATGCAGCAGCAAAGGAAGTGTAGGCAGCACGCACGGGGTCAGCGCCAATAATATGCCAGCCATGAGAAACCACCACAGCGATCCTGGGGCCTTGGGTGTCAGTTCGGAGGCCTTGGGCAACTCCCCCTCAATCTGAACAGTTCGGGTCTGTTGCTCAAAACAGAGGCCGGTATCCAGGCAGCCTTGCAAGCGGACGGTCAATGTCCGATCTGAAAGAAGAGGAAGCACTACCTGGGCACCATCATGGTAGACCTCAACCTTGCCAAATGAAGGATCTTCTTTGACGGTTCCTTTCGACATGCTGATAGGCTTCACGGGCTGGCCAGCCGATTCGAATGAAAGCGAGCTTCGATACAGCGAGAAGCCTGGCATAACGGAAAATGTCACGCTAATACCTTCGCCTTGGCGCTGGGCAAAGGCCACATTCAACCCCTTCTGGGGGTCGGTATTTTGTTCAGCCCAGGGTTGTTGATTCAGATTAAGCCCACTGGCGTGGGCAGCGCTCATGGTGAGCATGAACAATAGGTAAAGCAAAAACCGGGGCATGTGGACTTCCAGGGTGAGCGGTTGGTGTCGTCCGTCGACAGGCAAGTGACGCTTTAGCAATATATTGAATAATCGAGTATGATGCCAGTATCACAATTAGAATGATGACTTATCCATGGAACCCTCCTGCCCGGCGCCTGCCATTGCTGCGCCTCACAAGCGTCAGTTTGTGTCTCTTGAGTGGCTGCGTTTTTTTCTTGGCGTCTACCTGGTTCTGTTTCACACGCTTAATGGGTTCAACTACCCAGAGCTTCCTGTTTTTTTCAGAAAATTCTTTGAGATGGGCTTTTTCAGCACCAGCACCTTTTTTGTGCTGTCCGGTTTTCTGTTGGCTCACGTCTACCTGCGCGATCATGCCTCTGGCTCGGCCCTTATGTCAGGTACCCGCAAGAGCTTTTGGGTCAAGCGTTTTGCCAACCTATACCCGATTCACCTGGGTTCATTTCTCCTGGTGGTGGCCATCTTCGCGATTTTCCCCAAATTGGGGATTATTCCCAATGACAAGGGCATGAGCTTGATGAGCGTGTACCCAGACACCAATGATTGGAAGGCTGCGGTCATGCACCGCATGAGCTCGACGGAGCTTGGGGTCGCGCTGGGGATGCATGCTCTGCTCTTGCACGCCTGGAACCCCTTCTACCTGACATTCAACATGCCATCGTGGTCGATCTCCACGTTGATGTTTCTGTACCTGTTGTTCCCAATGGTGGCGCCGTACCTGCATCGATTCAAGCATCCTGGGCGAGTGCTGACAGCTATCTGCCTGCTTTATCTGGTGCCTGTACTGCTGTTTATCTGCATGGACTGGTACGGATCACCCGCCACCGGCATTTTGCACCGAAACCCGCTGATTAGAATGCCTGAGTTTCTTGCCGGAATTGCTTTGTGCGCGGTGTATCACCGGCAACAACAGATGGGAAAGGTGATAACCAAATGGGTGCTGGTAGGGCTCTGGGGATTCGTGATCGCAAGTGTATTGATTGCAGCCTACCTGCTCAACGTTGCTGGGGATTTCAGTCAAAAAGGCAACATCCCCTACTTTCTTCTGCATGATGGATTACTGCTTCCAGCACAGCTGGCGCTGATCTACGTGTTATTGCATGTCCCCAACCCGTCTGAGCGATGGGCAAAGCTTGCCAAGCCTTTGGGAAACTGCAGCTTGTCGATGTTCGCGCTGCACATCCCGCTGTTCATGATCTTTGTGCGTATCGAGCGCGTGATCGATGGTGAGCCATCTCTCTGCCTGACAGACCTCATGGGCTGCTTCGCTGCCGCTGGTGGCAAGACACCCTGGCACTATCCAATCTACTTCCTGTTGGTGGTACTGATCAGCCTGGCCTTCCAAAAGCATTTCGTTGAAAGGTGCCGGGCATTGATTGAGCGCTCACTGCTTACCACTCAGAAAAAAAACGCACCGACACACATTATGACGGAGGCTCGGGCATGAGCTACGAAGGCTATACCATTGCAAAACACTCATCCTGCTGGATTCTTCATCATCCAAGCCCTGAGCACCAGCCAGTAGGCGGGAAGACCAAAAAGGAGTGCATCAAGCATTTGGCCGGGATGCTGCTTGAGCAAGAGCAATCAATTCTTGCAGAGGCATACCAGGAGAAGATGCGCAGCAAGGGAGAGGATTACAGCTACTTCGATGCGCTTGACGCCCTGATCCACGAAGCCTTGCACAACAGCAAAGCCTTCATAGAGGTGCTTCGACCTGAGCTGAAAAAGATTTTTGCGGACAGTGGCGCCGTTTCGTTCGAAATCGAATACATCGGCTGAAAACAATCATTGTCTGATTGTACCCCCAGGCAATAACTGGCATAAAAGGAGAGGCGCCGGAAGCTTCCAGCGCCGGGCCATTTTTCTATCAGTGTGAAAGGAAACGCTCTACATCCAGGGCTGCCATGCACCCCGCACCAGCGGAGGTGATTGCCTGACGGTACACAGAATCAGCCACGTCACCCGCAGCAAATACGCCTGGCACAGAGGTGGCGGTAGCGCCCAGCGATGAGGATTTATTCAACGCGATGTACCCATCCTTGAGTTCCAGCTGATTTTGAAACAGCGAAGTGTTTGGGTTATGGCCGATCGCAACAAACAGGCCATCAACCTTGATCAGCTCTTTGGGGTGCTCCGGCGAGGTCGGCCTGATGAAGATGTGAGTGACCCCCATGTCATCCCCGATCACCTCATCCACCTCGTAATCCAGAGCCAGGGTGATCTTGCCGTCTGCGACCTTTTGCACCAGCTTGTCCTGCAGGATCTTTTCAGCCCGGAATGTCTGACGGCGATGGATCAAGGTGACATGCGAGGCGATATTGGAAAGATACAGAGCCTCTTCGATCGCGGTGTTGCCACCTCCAACAACTGCCACAGGCTTGTTGCGATAGAAAAAGCCATCGCATGTGGCACAGGCGGAAACGCCCTTGCCCATGAAGGCCTGCTCGCTTTCAAGACCCAAATAGCGGGCCGAGGCTCCGGTCGCGATGATCAGGGCGTCTGCGGTGTAAATCCCTGAGTCTCCTTCCAAGCGCAAAGGCTTTGATGTCAAATCTGCCGTGTGGATGTGATCGAAGATGATCTCGGCCTCAAAGCGTTCGGCGTGTTCCTGCATTCGAGCCATCAGTGCCGGCCCGGTCAGGCCATGGGGATCACCTGGCCAGTTGTCTACTTCTGTGGTGGTCGTGAGCTGGCCACCCATCTGCATGCCCGTGATCACAATGGGCTTGAGGTTGGCTCGGGCTGCATAAATCGCAGCTGTGTAGCCTGCAGGCCCGCTACCCAGGATGATAACTTTTGAATGTTTGTTCATGGTGGAATACTCGGAAGTGGCCCGTCAACTGACGGGCATCTTGGTTAAAGGGAAGTGCCGTGGTCGGCCAGGTAAGCTGAAACACCTTCAGTGGTGGGCTTCATGCCGGCGTCACCCTTGCGCCATCCTGCTGGGCATACCTCGCCATTTTCTTCAGTAAACTGGAGAGCTTCGATAACCCGGATCAGCTCATCAACATCACGGCCAATAGGGAGGTTGTTCACGACCTGGTGCTGAACGACGCCTTCACGATCGATCAAGAAGGTGGCGCGAAGCGCTACCCCTGACTCATGTTCGATGCCGTAAGCCTGGGTAATCGCATGCTTGACGTCGGCGACCATGGTAAAGCCAACCTCGCCAATACCGCCCTTTTCCACCGGCACCTGGCGCCAGGCAAAGTGGGTGAATTGTGAGTCGATCGAGACCCCGACAACGTCGACACCCAGTTCGTTGAATTTGGCGAGCCTGCGATCGTGGGCGATGATTTCTGAAGGACACACGAATGTGAAGTCCATTGGCCAGAAGAAAAGGGCAACATAGCGGCCCCTGAGTGACTCAAGGTTGAAAGAATCAATGATTTCACCTTGACCAGTAACGGCGGGGGCGGTGAAGGTAGGTGCAATTTTGTTGACGAGCATGGGTTATCTCCTATTGGTTTAAAGCTATATTGCAATATACCCAATAATAGCTAAAGACTTTCTGTTAAATAGGCCCAATAGTCCCGCCCTATCATCAGCCTTTCCAGGTTCTGATCCTGCCCGTGTCGACATGGATGAAACCTTTGTCCTGATAGATCCCAACGCCCCCGGCAGCGATCATCATGCTCATGGCTGCCAAAAGCTTCGTATCGACCGCAGGCATGTGAATGTCGCAGGCCTTGCCTTGCATGTGCAGTGACTGCTTGGCGGCACCTTCCAATCGAAAGTTGTGCTCAGGGGTGCGATAGCCAGAGAGCACCTGCATTTCCGAATTTCTCCCCTCAAGCCTCACCCACATCTGGATCTGAAAGAGCACATCAAAAAGTTGGGGGTCAATCATGTTCTGTTTTTTGTAGGTAGCGTCACGAAGCATCCAGATTCCATCCATGAAACCGGCCTTTTGATAGCCATAGCCCTTCTTCCAATAGCAGAACGTGCGCTTCTCCTTGGTCTGTGGCCTGGACAGCGTCAGGATCCTGTCCTGATCAAGCAATCGGGCACGCCAGTCGGTAGGCACGGGTTGCGCCAAGAGAGGCTCTGCAACGACAGTGGCCGCTGCAGCCATGGCGCCCATCAGGAATCCACGTCGAGACAAATTTGGAAAGGAAGATTTCATACGGTCAATATATCATTAAATAGTGGTTTTGTTTTGTACCATCCCTGATCATGACCCGCAAGGCACTCCGTCGGTTAGATTTCCTCTAGCTCTTTGTCTGACAAGTTGAATAAGTTGGCGATAAGATCAAGGCAGCCCCCTATCTCAGAAGAGATTGTAGAGTCACCACGATAGATGGCCGCTGCCAGTCTATGATTGCCATCAAGGATTGGCCAAGCTGGTGCTGTATGGGAAGGAACGCCCACATCGATATGGATAGGATCGCGGGCAGGATTGAGCACCAGATAAGCAATCCTTGCTGCGTGATCGTCGCCTCCAGGCTGTGGTATCAGCCGCCGCTGATCGAGTGCTTGGGCAACGGACTCCATTGTCACTGAGGGCCCCCAGGCGCTGGGTTCGCCAAAAGGGTTGGCGAATTTTTCCAGGTGCTCAATGCTTAGGTTTACAGGCATGCAGTGAACTCTTTGTGGAATTGCCCCGGACTATGGGGCATTTCACATCAGGCAGCAACCCGGTTTCTACCTTGCCGAGCCCAGATTTCGCGCAGGTAGTAATTGAGAGCAGTACGCCTCAACTCGGTGGCTTCCTTGGTCAGTGCAATTTCGACTGCTCTGATCTGGCCCACCATCAGTGCAGTCGCTTTGCCTCGTGTAAGGCCGGTGTAATACAGGTTGCGATTAAGCATATGGAAGTGATCGGTACTCACCACCATGATGATGCAGGGGTATTCAGAGCCTTGCGATTTGTGCACGGTGTAGGCATAGGCCAGGCGCAGCTCTTCGAGCATCAAGAACTCATAAACTACCCTCCGACCTTCATACTCCACAGTGACCTTTCGATCCTTGATATCGACCAGCACCACACGCCCTGTCTCGCCATTCATGACTTGAAGGGTGTTGTTGTTCTTGATGTGCATCACTTTGTCGCCAACGCAATATTCAATCTCTTCGCCGTCCTGATGGCATCGAAGACCTGTGCCAACGTTGGGATTGAGAAGTTTCTGCAGGCGGCGGTTCAGAGCATACACGCCCGCTTCACCCTTGCGCATCGGCGTGAGCACTTGAATATCTTCGAATGGGTCGTATCCATAGTGCTTGGACAGGCGGGCCATGAGGCCTTCAATTTTCGTTGCAATATCCGTGGAAGATGGCGATGGGATAAACCAGAAATCGCTCTCCTCCCCTTTTTCTGGCCGACGGATCATTTGCCCAGTACGGATAAGGTGTGCGTTTGACTTGATCAGGCTTTTTTCTGCCTGGCGAAAAATCTTGTCCAATCGCGTCGTTGGGATTTGTTCACTTTCGATCATGTCGCGCAGCACTTTGCCGGCACCGACCGAAGGAATCTGATCATAGTCTCCGACCACAACTACCCGAGCGCCCGTTCGCACCGACTGGAAAAAAGCTGCTGCCAGTTGGGTGTCGACCATCGATGCTTCGTCAATCACAATCAGGCTTTGAGGAAGTTTATTATCCTCATTAAATTGAAAGCCACCATCATCCGGAGAGAATACCAAGGCCTTGTGAAGGGTCATGGCAGTCATTTTGGCGCTTTGAGACAACCGTTTTGACGCCTTGCCGGTCGGAGCGCACAACAGTGTTGCGTCTGGCTTTTGGCGAAACAACACCTCAGACGCTAAAAGAAGCACCCGCATGATAGTGGTCTTGCCGGTGCCAGGGCCGCCCGTAATAATCGACAAGGGGTTGGACAGGGTAGTGGTCACCGCTTCGCGCTGCATGGGTGAAAGCGTGATACCCAGATTCTGCTCCGCATACTCGATGCCTTGACGAATACTGTCCACGGCTAGGAACTGGCCGATTCCCGTGTGAAGTCGATAAAGATCCTTCACGATCTGCTTTTCAGCGTAGAAAAGCTCTTTGGGGAAGATGTAGAGCTCCCCATCGATCATGTCTGTCTTGACCAGGTTGCTGCCCTTGAGCAGCTCGACTGCGGGGAGAATCGCATCTTCGCCCAGAGGGCGACTTGTTTTTGAAAGCAGCTTCCAGGCTTGCATGCACAAGCTTCGCTCGGTAAAGCAGGTATCGCCTGATCCGTTGACCCCCTGATCCATCCCGGTAAGCAACGCAATCATCACCCGATAAGGGTCATCAGCTTCAACGCCTACCTGCTCTGCGATGCTGTCCACCATCTTGAATCCGACGCCCTTGACCAGAAAATAGAGCTGGTAGGGATTGGCTTTGATCTGTTCGACGGCGCTGATGCCCAGGGCATCCACAATCAGCTTGATATGGCGTCGACCCAATCCGAAACTGTGCAGGAAAAGGTGAACAGCGCGCATCCCCAGATCGTTTTTCAGCCCTTCGACCAACGCCTCGATCTTTGCTGGGCCAAATCCAGGCACTTGCTTGAGTCGTTCAGGGTGGTTTTCGATGATGTTGAGGGTGTCGAGGCCAAAAGTTTTGACCAGTCGAGTTGCTAGCTTGATGCTCACACCTTTAACACGGCCTGCAGCGATGTACGCCAGGATCGCATCAATCGTGGTGGGGATGTCAGGCACGATGCTTTTGGCCCGAAACTGACGCTTGTCGAAGTTTGGGTCGAAGCGATTAGCATTAGGGCTCGGCTTGCGATCTTCCCACCGCCCTTCGCAGGTGACCAGATCGCCTTCATACAGGCCAACATCATCACCAAGTACGACGCCCCCGCCTGAGCTGTTGTCCAGGCGGAAGATGATGAAGCCATCGCCCTTATTGTGGATGACGTTTCGGATGACTCCAGTGAGGATTTCCATGGTTGAGCGCTTTTCTTATTGTTATTGGTAGCACTGACTGCCCGAAGCGGTTGCCAACGCGTGATCACTGCGATTGGGCCCTTCGAAGACACGCACCTTGATCAGCGGGTACAACGCCTGATCGAAGTGAAGCCGTGTCAACGCAGAGCAAAAAGGGGTTTTGACATCGTAGGATGTGCTCGCTGCGGTGCCCGATGGGGCCTCTGCGTAGAGAACAAGTTGGGGCGGATCGAATACGAGTCGCCTGGCGATAAGATCATCCATCTGAAAAGGCAGGGCTGCACGCATCTTCTTGCTGCCATCCATGATGCGCTGATATCCCTTGGGGACTTTTTCAACAATCATGTCTTCAAGGGTCTGATCGACTTTAGTGCTATCAATCTTCTTCGCAAGAGATTCCCAGTCAGCAGCTTTGGAAGCTGTCGTGAAGGCAGTGAAACATCCATCCAGTAGAGGAGTGTCCTCAGCGAGAGCACCAGGCTCAAAGTCGCGACCTTCGAGTTGCTCAGCAACAGCCTCGTATGTGAGAGCTCGGCGCTGAGTGACGAAGTATTCACGGATGACAGAAGCCTTTCTATCGCTGTAGAGCAGTCGATCCGAATAACGCTTCTGATTGATGATTGTTGCGGACGAAAAAACAGGCCCACATTCGGACGCAATTTTTCCGAGAGGCTTGGCGACATCTGCCCATGACACATTCACATGACAGATTGCCAAGGTGAAAAGTAGCGAGGTGAAGACCATTTGTCTGTTCATGCCTGCAATATATCAGTAATCTCCAGGAACAGCAACGCATTAGCCCCCTGCGGGGAAGATGCGATTTGCTCCTCCTCAACCCTTGATTACGGGGGTTGTAGGGGATCTAGCGGAGTTCAAAAGGACGATAGCGAATAACGATCTAAGCCTATTATTTATTCACCCCCAAAAGGGTATTGTGGTAATATTGAGATCTACCAATTGAGGGAGAAGTGCCATGAAGGCGCCTTACGAGATTAAGCGCTATGCGGCTGTTGCGCGTAGTCGTCGTGGAAAGTCAAACGGTGTTGTCAGTTGGCTTTTCGATCACCCGGATCTGGAGCGCAAGATGGCCAAGAACAAACGCCTGGTTAAGCGCCGTGGCGTTCGCGAAGCGCTGGCAAAGTTGTAAGAATCATGATCTTCAAGGCCTATGCCTGGGCATTCAGAAAGGTTTTGGATAGACGACTACGTCGTGACATTGCCTTGTTCCGTCTGCCCTGCCCTGCCGGCGATCCAGAATCTGTGGGCGAGGTCAACAAGCGCTATATTAGCCGCCGAGTCAGCACCGATCTGGACGCAGCTTTATCGGATGCGAGCCGCAACGTATGGCTGAGCAGGGTTATCGATGCTGGTTTCCTGGCAAACCTATTGGCGATCGCCTATCGACTTGTGCGCCCGGAATCGTTCGCCCCTCACTATTCTGAGATAGGCTTTCTTGCGCTAACCTTGTCTACGCTAATAGTCGTGTTTTGGGGCGTGAGTGTTGTTCACAATCGCTTATGCGGACTGATGGATGACGATGAGCGAGTCGATGAACAGCCGCGAGTACGATCAACAAACGTTCAGCGCGAAAGAAACACTATTCTGTATGTGAATGCCCTGACGACCGTCACCATTGCACTGCTCACGGTTTCTTTGATTCCAAACGTCATTTCTACTGTTTCTTTGATCCCAGTGACGCTGATGACCATTGTCCTTGGTGCTCAGAGGACAACGCATCGGGTAATCAGTGAAGACCTAAGCTCAACCGAGCTGAGGGACTACTTGCAGCAAACCCAGGCGTTTTACCCTGCCTCAGTGATGGATAACATCTTCTTTCGAGAGCTTGAAGGGACGCCCACGAGTATTCGCTATCTGATGCACCGGCAGGTTGATCCTACGGCTGAGCAAGCCGAGCAGCCTGATTAAAGTCAATTTACGGCTAACAAGCCAAAGGGAACCCCTCCCTCATCGAGGAAATTTCATCGTGGATTCAGAATCAATCAACGACATCTTTGCTGGGATACTCAGCGCCTCCAGTGATGAAGACACAAGAGCGTTCGAGGCAGCAAAAGACCGACCAGAGATGGCAATGGCTCTCAAGGCTCTGGAGGATAGAAACCCTGATCGCTTCTACATGAGCCTCCTATACCCCCTGAAGAAGGTAGTTAAAGGACTCATAGCAGCAGGAATCAGCCGCAGTCAGGATGTAGAGTTCATCCTCTTGCACAAGGAATTTGTCGCTGCGCACATTCGTCGCTTAATCGAAAAGCATGAAGGGGGAGCTTGTTCAGCGGATAAGGTCAGAACGATCATGTCTGCAGCGTTGCGCTACTACGCTGATCAAAAACCGATCGTGTTCAACTACTCAGGGGAGTATGTGTACCAGTTGCCCAAGGTGATCTTTAGGGATCAAAGCTCTATCCTGGGCTTCATTAATGGGTTGCAGCATCTGTACTTTGGCAATCCTGAGCCCTACCTGCAGCAGCTTCTCATGGTTTCAAGCACTGCTGCTCAGGTTACAAATAGTGAGCAGGGTTGAGGGCGCTAAGCGCCCTGCCATCTTCCCGGCCCTTAGACCTGGGCCTGGATTCGACCTTTCAAATCGCCAGACTCAAGCGAACGCAGATCGAATTCAAGCTTCACGGTATCCCCTAGCGAAACGAATTTTCGGCCATTGAGGATCAAGCTCAGCTGAGCGGGATCATTTTCAACGGTTGGGAAACCTTCCATCGCATCGAATCTCACCTGTGTTGATACCTTGGCGCCATTTACCAAAACATCCAGGTACTGATTACGAAGGCCGATAACAATCCCCTCCACAGGCTCCCCTGCAATAAACGAGTAGTGCCGGGCATAGAGCTTGCGAATGACTTCTCGCTCACCCTGGACACAGGCTTTGTTGCGCTCGTTTAGGGTCTCGATCATGTCAGTATCCAGCACTTGTGCAGGATGGCCAAGCAGAAAGGATTTCATCTGACGGTGATTGATCAGGTCAGCATATTTTCGGATCGGTGAAGTGAACGTTGCGTAGCGCTTGAGACCCAGGCTTGCGTGGTAACCACCCACGGCATACACACTGGCTTGGAATGCCATCCGAATCCGCAGTTGATGAGCGATGTTTCCACCATCCTGAATTCGCTTGAGCAAAGTGAAGGCTTTATCAAACCCAAGATCATCCGCCTCGAATGCTGGGAGACCATACTGCTCGGCAATGTGGTTAACAGCCTCCAAGGATTTTGGATGAAAACCCATCTGGACGCGGGAAAGCACTTCAATGCCGTGCTGATCGGAAAACTGAGCAAAGGCAATATTCGCGGCAACCATGGCCTCCTCAACGAGCTTGTGAGCATCGTTTCGCGAGTCCTTAACGATTCGAGTTACCTGAAAATCACTGACTTCCAGCCGATAGTCAGCATCTTCGCCCTGGTGAACCAGCGAGCAGGACAATCGCCACTTTTGACGAGCCTTGCTGAACCAGTACAGGCAACGCAGGCTTTCCTTGATCGCTCGGGCCTTGTTCATGTCCAGCTCGCCAGACAGATACTCATTCACTGCAGCATAGGAGAGCTTTGACTGGGAACGAATGTTGGCCAGCTCAAAATGCTGGCTGATGATATCGCCGTGCTCACCGACTGCCAATCTGGCTACCAACACCGGCCTGACCTGGTTGACATTCAGCGAGACCTTGTCCTCCGACAAATCGTGAGGCAGCATCGGTGTAACCATGCCTGGCAGATAGCTTGTAGAGGCCCGATGGCAGGCCTGCTGATCCAGATCACTACCTGCAATCAAATAGGCATCGGGGTCAGCAATAGCAACCCAAACGTCCCAGCCACCGCCCTCACGGGCTGTGCTGTAGAGGGCGTCATCGAGGTCGCGGGAAGATTCTCCGTCAATCGTGACGAAGGGAAGATGAGTAAGGTCGACGCGGGTGATGCTATCGGCTTTGCATTCAAACGCAGGGTATTCACGTCCAACCTGCATGCGAAACAGGGCCAGTTTCCAAATGGCCGCTTTGTCATCCGCATGCGCGATTAGCTGATCCACAACCGCAGCTGACTTACCGTTTTCAAACGGGTGGCGGGTCACCCTGGCCTGAACGATGTCGCCATCCTGCTCATCGGCGCGAGCCGAGTGGGGAATGAAGAAGTTCTGCTTGATCCTGCGATCTTCGGCTTGAATGAAGCGATGTTCGCCCCTGAAGCGAACGGTACCAATGTACACATCCGACTTAGCCTCAATCAGCCGAATGAGTTGAACCTCTTGGCCACTCGCTATCGTCTTCGCCTCTACCAGATCACCAGGAAAGCAGCGGCTGCTGTCAGCTTGCTGGACTGCATAGCGCTCACCCGTCTCGGTGAACATGAAAGCGCCGCTTGAGAAAAACTCTACACGGCCAGAGATGAGTTTATTGTCACAATATTGTGACACTGACTCGGCAGCCCCCTCATCAGGAGATACCTGCAATTGGGCCCTCAAGGCCAGCAGTGCGGCGTTATTCTTGAACATGTAATTCCTTGAAAAATAAGACTGAAGCTGCGCTCTATGGCTGGAGAATACTACGCCCTGGGCGGCACGACAAGGCTGCACGCGTCAATTTATATGTAAGTCGTCACTCATCCAAAACCACTCTTTTGGATCCCATCTCATCTCTTTTGTACCAGCCGTAATCCGGGGCCTTGGCCGCTTTTTTGCGCCGATGGAAATCGGCTCTGAAAAGGGCTACTATTGCGTCGCATTGACAGGAGAGGAAAAATTGAGAAAATCGGCAAGCATGCTGGCACATCGACAGCTAAATTCACGAGCTAAGGCTGGTGTGGACAAGCTCGTCAATTGCTCAAGCATCAAGCTGGTGGTTCAGTCATCCTTTCTGAATAGTACTGAGTGGTCAAAGGATACTGCTCTTCATGACAAGGAGATGGAATTACCTGGGTTTTTATACATCAAACTTCAGGCACCCCTTGTGCAACCGGCACGACAAAATCGGGCTGAAGTGAAGTAGAGGGAACCACTTATGAATCATTCTGCGTTGAACGTCTTCCAAGATAAGCGATTGGTAGGGGAATTGCGGGTTGAGGATGACTGCTGGCAATTCCAGTATGACGACATCTGGCTGCGAGCTGAAATCTTTGCGCCTGGTCTCTCACCTCAGTTCGGCAAGCGTAAACAGGCTTTCGTGGACACTCGTTCAGACAAGCCAGTGCAAAACTTCTTCGAAAATATGCTTCCGGACGGCTGCATGCGCACCCTGTTTGACCAGGTGCCAGGCAACGAGGACAGCCTGGGGCTGCTCACCCGCATGGGGCACGACTTGCCTGGTAGCTTGAGCCTTGAGTCTCAGGAACGCCGCCCAGCAAAGCAGCAGAGCGCCCACAGGCTGAGTGTGGGCGCTTTTCCCAACCTGCGCCATTTCAACAAGCTTGTGGAGACTTCTGGAGTTGTACCGGGTGCTCAGCTCAAGCTTTCTGCTGATCTACAGGGAACCGTCATCACGACACTGAACCCAGATCGCGCATCCCGCCTGATCATTAAAGCGGGCAGTGCCGGACAGCGAGGGGTTAATAACAAGTCGGTGCTCAACGAATGGTACTGCACCCGTCTGGCAAAGCAGATAGGTTTCGACACAAGCTTTTTCGAAGTCAGTCGTCTTTTTGGTGGATCGATGATCATTCGACGCTTCGACAGGATGCGAAAAGGAGGGCAGGTAGATCGTTTGCCCGTCATCAATGGTTGCCAGGCTCTGGGTATCAGTCACCTGCTCGCCTCCGAGCGTTTTACTGCAGCAGCCCTGTATGAGCTGGCCAGTCAATCCTCGCAGCCAA
The DNA here is from genome assembly GCF_014842095.1 of Pseudomonas sp. CFBP 13719. Classification (NCBI taxonomy): domain Bacteria; kingdom Pseudomonadati; phylum Pseudomonadota; class Gammaproteobacteria; order Pseudomonadales; family Pseudomonadaceae; genus Pseudomonas; species Pseudomonas sp. CFBP 13719. Next base: position 330,723 of record NZ_JACYVB010000002.1, read on the forward strand.
GCAAGACGCTGCGCAGGTTCTTTGCGTGGCTGTGCTTCAACACCCTTATCGGCAATAGCGATGTAGGGCTCAACGATTTGTCCTTCTCGATGAACGTGGACGAAATGCGCAACATCAAGCTTGACCTGCTGCCTCTGTATGACTTGTCATCAGAACTTGGCGAGTCTGCACTCCCGGCAAAAGCATCGATCTTCAGGGGCCAAGATCTCCACAAGATCACGTTTGACCAGGTCGTCGACATCGCCGATGACTTGAACTACAACACGGAGGCTGCTCACGTCGACTTCGAGGCCATCCTGCGCAGTACCAAGGAAGCTTTGGGCACAATGGAAGATGTGCTTTTCAAGGAAATCAATCAGATTCGCTACTACGAGAGCATTCGCTTGGGCGAAGCTGAGCATACTTACCTGAGAAGTGTAGGTCGGGCTATTGAAAAGCAGGTTGATCGCTTGATTGGGTAGAGCCTTGACTGGCAAAACACCCTGCCTCCATGCCTAGAATGGAGGCAAGGAGACCCTGTTATGACCACAACCCTCGACTACATCAAGTCCCATAATGCTCAGTACGTAGCCTTGCAAGGTGCGCAGCAGCGCCTTTTCCTGACCCTTATCAAAACCACCCCGCCTGAATTTCTGCGTAATGAACCTGGCATCGTGTTGCAATCGGCACCTACGATCGATATCAGTCATTTCTTCAGCTATGTGACGGATGCCTTGGACATCTGTCCGCTTGAGGACTCAGAGGCATTGTCGAATGTGTTGAGTCGCGCCCTCACCCTTCCCAAAAACCGCTTGCCCAGCATCAGTTTCTCTTTTGGGTCGCTGTTTGATGAATTGGCCGTCATGAGCAAAGAGGTCGCCGACAACGTGCTTTCCAGTGTGATTGGCCATCTCGATGACCGTCAGGTTCGAGTGTTGCTGTCAAACGGCGCCAATGTCGTTGACCCGAAATCAGCAAAGTCAAACCCAGCCCCCTTGTCGCAAGCCTATGCCCTTGCCCTCCATGACTACCTCAGCCAAAAACGGCCAAGCGTCATCGGTACTGCAACTGCTGGAACGTGCCTGGCCATCTACCGCAGGCTAGGGTGGTCGCAGGCACTTGAGCGATCGGGAAGCAAAGCCCGAGATGGCGTGTTTGGCCAGGATCTTGGGCTCTGATGTAACCTGCTTCAGGATTTGACGACGAAGAAGTCCAGATAGGGCTGAAGGGGTCTTTTCGCCACCTCGGCAACAGCAGCTCCGAGGGACAGTGCGTACTCTGAAAAGATCAGTGGTTGCTCGTAGTACTTCAGAAAGTCCTCGTCGAGCGGCACCAGTCGCTCATCCTGGAGTTCAACCCCGTCAGGCCCTTTCGTGTAGGGGGTTTGCATCGTTTTAGCTTTGCCATCGTCACGCACAGTCGCGCAAAGGATGCAGGGTGTCTCCTCCCTCTGGTCAGAGGTAAAGGATGCATCCAAGATCAGCGAGTAGGCTCTAGGCTTATGGCGACTGATATAACCTCTCACCACATGGATGAAACCCTTCTCCGTGCTCTCGATGACCCGGAACCCATCATCATGAAGCATGAGCGCTCGGGATTTGGCAGTACCCTTTTCCATCAACGCGGTGGCTACCTGGGTTGTATGCAGCGTAGCCGTGTAGGCAATTCTTTCTTGTAGGCTTTTCATAGCTCCTCCTGTGAGCTCAATATACCTCTAAAAGAAAGGGCATTCCATAGGTCTTCAAGTCTGATCATCTGCCATTGTGCGCGCCATGGCTGTGAGTAGATTGGATTTGACTGGGAGCTGATTACTGATCTAGGTGCCCGGCATAGAGATATCAAGACGATCAAGCTGATCGAACGCCGGCTCCACCTCGGTGTTGCATTCTACATCTGGATGCTCCAATACCCACTGGCACCACTGCTTGACCCTGGGCATGCAGGAGGCCAACGATTCTCGGTACTCTCTGTCTTCAAGCACCCAAAGGGTCGACAAATGAGCCGAATCAGCCAGGATCAACACATCATCCTGCAGATTATTCAAATCCAGGACTTCCCCTTCTTTGCGAACAAAAACGTGCTCAAGGTTGCCGTCCAGCTTTCCACCAAAAAGGTCTCGCGCCAGCAGAGCAGCGAATTTGCAGCTGCCTGAGCGTCCAGGAATCCTTGGGTATCCCCGCTCTTCCAGTCTCTGCGCCCACAAAAGATCGATAGCCTGGCTTGCGAGCACAAGGTTGGTCGGGGTGATGGGTAGTTTGGCCTGGCGGGTTCGCCTGACCTCTCGAATACTGAACATATTGGTCTCCACTATTGGGATAGCGTAACCTGTATCAAACAGCCGGTGAAATCTTCGATGAAAAAAATATTCAACAACGTAAGTTTCGATGTCATCGAGAAGTTCTCCCCTGAGCTGATGCTCGCCGTTGAATCCTGCATCGAAGAAGGCCGAGAAGATCTCGATGCCATGCTGGAGTCCAATTCAAGATTTTCACTGATGATGCCCTCTGCTTTGGCAATTGGGGCACTTGAAGGAAGATTTATGCCGCCTTGCCGTGAGGCGGGACTTACTCCGTATAGCTCCGTACCGGAAAAGTTCGGGAGCCTTGGGGCCTACGCGATAGCCCAGGCTGGCAACGCCAATGCGCTAGATATGCTGAAACTAATCACCTCCCTGCCTAACCTGACTCAATGGGCCGAGCCGCAACGTAATTACTACCTCGATAACACAGTGAATGTGTGTGAGCGTTTTGCCGCAGCGGCCTGCCGTTTTGCGCTTGATCCAGAGCAAGGTAGGAAGACCGCCAAAGGTTTTCATTCCAGCTATCTGGATCTGCTGGGGCTCGATGGTGAAGGCCGGCAGAGTTTTGCCATCAGTGACGATCAGAGCCAATATGCCATTGATTCGCTTGTACATGCCAACCTCAAAGGTCGAATCCTCACAGACTTGAAGAAGAGATCGCCACTCAATGCCCAGGACATCCTTCCTTACGCAGGCCCCCTTCTGGTGGCCATGACAATCACTCAGCCACAAATCTGGATTGAGCAAGGTCATGACCCCGATAGGGTCAAGGACATCATCGATCGCCGCGTGAGGGGCTTTTGGGGAATGGCCAGGCTTCCTTACGAGATAGTCGACGAGTTGGCTGAGACAGCCATCCAGGCTGCATTGCTACCCTACCCTGGTCTTCGAAGCGAACGCGATCCAAGCTTCTGGGGCATTTCGATCGAGACTTGCAAAAAAGTAGGCCCTGCCAAAACCCTGGATGTTGCCAAAATATTTCCGGTGGTCACGGCTGGGGGAATGGCTTTATTTCAGCCTCCAAAAAGTCGCAGCACGAGTCTGCCTGCAGATACATTCGGTTTTATCGGACAGCCAGAATACGCGAACCGCCTGCTTGGCATGCCCTGGCAAAATACGCTGTGCACACAGACCGCAGATCGAGTAGGGGTTTGGGTGTTGGGTAAGTACAAAGCGCAGTGGCCGCTTTTCAAAGATTCTGTGTTGCGCCAAAGCCTTGTTGATTGGCACATGAAATCAACCCGTCAATCACCCAAACACCCACTGATCCCCACTTACCTGCATTGGCACGAATTTCTCGAAGGCCAGGAATGGGAGCAGATGTGCCTTAGGAAGATCCTCTCGAAGCCTCGGGCTGATCATGTTTATGTTTTTCTGCGAGAGTTTGCCGCGACCGAGCCAAATCGATTTGACGAGATGGCCTACCCTCTCCTGTCAGACCTTCGTCGTACGAGCATCCGAGAAGCCCTGATGCCTCATGTGACGGGTTCAATGAGAAGCGTCTCGCAGATCAGTAGCGAGCAGCGAGACCGGGCTTTTTCGAGTGATTTGGGATTGTAGTGACTAGCCTTGAAAAAGAGGCGAGAGGTCGTGAAGCCCTCGCCTTGGACGTCACAGGCCTCGGAACTGAGCGCAGCGGGTCAACACCGGCAGATCAATGCAGGAGTTGTTTTTGCTGGCAAATTTAAGCGCCAGCTTCAAAAGCTCTTTGATGTCCCGACCGACTGCATCAGGCCACTTTGCAATGGCTTCGCTGATTGTTTTATCAGTCAGTTGGGCGCCATAGTTTTCAGACAGGGTTTCCCACAGCAGTTGTCGCTGCTCACCCTCAGGTGGTGCGTACCTGATATGAGCGATACAGCGGGACAGGATGGCGTCATCGATGTCATTGGAGCGGTTGGTGCACAGAAAAAGCAGGCCAGAGTAGTACTCCAGCGTACGCAGGAAGGCTGCAACGATGGCGTTTTGATCAATATCGTTGCCCCTGGCTCGAACCCAAGTATCGCACTCATCAATAAGTAGGCAGCACTGCCAGCGCTGGGCGCGTGTCAGCACAATCTTCAGCTGTTTTTCAACTTCTTCCGGGGTCGTGCCTAGTAAGCCAGAATGAACTCGGTACAGCGGCTTCTGGATGACTTCCGAATAGATCTCGGCAGTCAGGGTCTTGCCTGTGCCGGGAGCTCCACTGCACATAATCGACGTGCCGCCCTTTTTTCCTTCAACCACATCATCGAGCAATGACAGATCGCTGGTGAGGATGTCGATCAAATCCTTGTGATCTTCGGGCAGAATCAATTTGTCTCGAAGCTCAGGCTTGTAGACGTAAGGCTGCATGTTGGTCACGTGAGCCCAGGCATGATCGTGAAGATCGAGGAAGTAGCAGTAAACAAGAGGATGGAAAGGTACGGTACAAAAATTGGTGACATCCTTCTCCTCCCAGAACTGATTGTGGATCGCGTCGTAAAATTTGCGGGAGATCACCGGCTCATCGTTGATAACCTTGAAGAAGCCGCCACCCGCATTGATAGCCTTGCCCAGGTTGTCATACTGACTGGCTGAGAAAGCAAGATCCTTGACCAGAAATTGCTCATATTCTGCGGCGCAGTAACGCTTGAAGACTTCGTTGTTGGCCACATATTCTGCTTTTAGCTCAGGATTTTCATGGTGAAATCCTTCGCTCATCAGCAAGGTAGGGATCGTTTGCCCGACGATGTCGTCTTGGGTAAAGCTGATCGTCTGGCGCTTGATGTTCTTGGAATCCTTACTCGACGTCGCTACGTTGGCCACGATCTCGATAGTCACGCAGGCAGGGTAATCAACGTTGCGGTTTTTCTCTCCTTGCTTGTAGGAGATGTTGGTTACCAGGTAAGGCAGGAAGAAATGCTCCATGTCCTTGTATAGCCACCCGTCGATCGAATCCTTCTCAATGAAGCTGGTCAAGGCCAAGGGAAGCACCTTGAGGTTTCCGATTAATGCACCTTTGGGGTCTTTAAGCATGTTGATCAATGATGTGCACTGCATCATCAGGCCGCGCATGCTGTTCGTTTTGCAGAACTCTCGCAGGGCTTCCAGAAGCTCCAGCGAAGGTGCTGGAATGCCGATGTTGGCGGTGTTGTCACCCCGTAGCCATTCCTTCCTGCCGGCAATTTGAGTGGCGATGTCCTCACGCTTCTGCTTTTTGAAGAAGGCGTGAAAAACGCTCAGGTTTTTGGCATTGATTTCGATGTGCATGATCGGCATCCGGGAGAGATTATTGGCCAAGTATACTCAGTGAACTAACCGTGTCAAACCTAATGTGTTCGGTTATAGGGTATATTGACGAGTAGCAATTTCGGCAGTACATTAGCGGCTAGGCTGCCCATGGCCCGTCGCTCCCGCCGCATCCGGCATGGTGAATATGGGCTCAGTGATCGACATGTCCGATTCTCGCAGGCAGTCGACAATGGGAGCATCGAACCCTTGTGGGCCTGCTAAAAAGAGAATGACCCATGTCCTTAGAAATGATGAAAAACCGTGCACGAAATCTGCAGGGCGCCCTGAAAACCATGTTTGACATGCCTGTAAAACTAAGCCAGGCCTATGAGCTGATTGCTCAAGAAGAGGGCTTTAAAAACTGGGATGTTGCCTGTGCAAAACTGGAGCCTAAGCCAGTACTGCCGGTAACCCCGCAGGTGCCTAGTCGTTTTATGGATGTGTTCACCTACATCAAGAACCCGCACCACCCAGAAGGCTTTTCCTTGGATCGTATGATTCAGAACCAGCCTTCGTTCGGCTCTTTTCTGGACAAGCTCAGCGCTGCTAAACCCGTATTGACGGTTGTTACTGGCGCGACAGGCTCAGGAAAATCTTCCCTTAGCCAGGCAATCCTGGCCTACGTCAGTGACGTAGGTGAAAACAGTACATTGGTGGAAGATAACGGAACGCCCAAATCAAGCGTGAAGGTTCGCCAGGTGACGGTAGAGCCTGAGCAGGTGACTAGCTTTGAGCAGGCGATCGCTTCAGCGATGCGCAGTTGCCCGGATGTGGTTTTCATGGGGGAAATCCGCACGGTTCGCCAAATGGAAGTGGCCATCGAAATGGTGATGACAGGCACGTCTGTTATCACCAGCGCGGTTGGCACCCGTGGTCAGACCATCATGCGCACTTTCCTTGAGCGCATCCCTGGTGCCACTGAGTCCAAGATGCTCGGCATAGTGGATGACCTCAATCAACTTCACGTTCACATCGAAACTGGTGCCGAAGAAGGCTGGGCGTACAGCTAAGCTGGATCGCAAGTAGCCCAGGATTCTGGGCTTCCCTGCTGTGGATTTAGGCTTTGTCTGCTTTTAATGCGGAATGTTGCCCCACAATCTCCAGCGCCTTTTTGCCAACGAGCTCCGCTTCGTCCATGGCAGCCTTCACCTTCGTCATGTCTCCAGTTTCCATGGCTTCGCCTACGGCCATAAGGCATAAACCGATGGTTTGAGCCATGGCCAGGGCAACCAGGCGGTCGTCATCGGAGGTAGCAGGATGCTCCATGATAACTTTCAGATCTTCAACTTGAAGCTCAAACAGATCGCAGATGCGCTGAAAAGGATCGCTAGCCGGCATTGTGAAACCCTCATAGTCTCTTTTAATATATATTGACACATCGTAGACGATCATAAGGGCCCAAGCAATGAATTCGCCACTAAAGGAAAAAGACCCAGCAGCGCCTCTGACGCCCGAGGAAAAAGCAGGGGTGTACGAGTTTCTGTTGAAGGTTCCGGTAATGGCCCCTTTGGCACTTGCCTACATTGGACTCCAGGGTTACGCAACTGTCGTGGCGCCCTTTGCTATGGATTACCATTGGAATCAGGCTGCAGCTAGCAAAGAGGTGCTCTTGGGGGTTGGTCTGGCCGCTGTGACATCGGTCGCTTTTGCCGCCATCGGCAACCTTGAAAAGGCCGACCTCAAAAATATTGGGACAATGGCCAAAAACTTTGGCAAAAGCATTGTCGATGGCATGAATGCAACTGGCAGGGCTTTGGGCCTTATCGATGAGAAAGAGACGCCCATTCAGAAGGCTGTTGAGCCCCCTGAAAAGCGCCGCTCCTATTGGGCCAGTACGGCTGTTGATTCCATGCGCTTGGCTGTCCTGGGGCCTATGGTTGCATCTACAGCCTTTGCTGTTTGCATGGCGCCTATGGTGCCCTTCCAATTCTCAAACATGGCAATTCCTTTTCTAGCAACCGCAGCTGTATCAGCCTCCACGATCCTTGCGTTCAGAGGCTTGGATCGTCTTGCCGGCGTCGTAAATCCGAAGGGTGATTTCAGCCCCTTGGCGCTTGATGGCTCTATGTCCGAAGCGATCAAGACCGCACAGAAGGATGATCAGGAAAAATTGGCACTGGCCCAGACTGGGAACGCAAAAATCCCGAAAGCCAAGGATCAAGGCCCAGAGCTCTCCCTGGGCTGATTTTGCTTGTAAGCATCTGGGGAACTTGAAGCCCCCCCCACATGACTGCAGAATAAGCTGCACTGACAATCAGGCAAGGGCTTTGCTCTGATTTTGTCCCAGGCTTGTTTGCACAAGCCATGTGCAAGCAGGCTCGTACCGAGAGCAGCTGCAAACCGCTTTTCCGAGATTCAAATTTACCACCCTAGGGTTCAAAGATAAGCTTGACCGACAATATATATCTAAATGATACTTGCCTCCATCTTATTGGAGACATCATGCGAAGCCAGTCCCTCAACCATTTTTTGCATTTTGAGCCGGTCGAACCCGCTCAAATGGGCGCGGCTTACGAACAGCTCAAAGGCCAGCACGAATTCAATTTCCGTCGAGCAGTGCGCGGAAGGGAAGCTGTGTATGCCGAAATTGAGAATGGGCAGGAGCTAGCCTGCTTGCTCCTACATGCCGTGGGATTTGGTATCACCAAGGAATTCCCAGTCAAGCTTGCTTACGCCGTTGCGGAGCTACAGAAGACCGTCATCTCAAAAACTGTTGGCGACCTGTTGAGCAATGCTCATGCCACTGAATACTTCAGCAAGGCGGTAAGGGCTGACTACGACAACATTCACTTGGCCAAACAGATTCCTGCAGAGCGACCGTATGGCCTGAGTTCAGACCAGATTGACTATCCCCGTGTCAGCCACCATTTTGCGCCGAGCGCGACGAAATACTACCCGTTCTTCTCTACATTGTTCATGCACGCGGGTCGTCTGACCTCCTCTTTTGAAGTGCTGATGGAGGCTGACCTCAAGGGGCTTCGCAGCGAGCTGTTTCAAGCGCTCGGTGAACAAGGCATGTCTGAACTGGTTGAGAACTTAGCCAAATCAATTCTCGTCAGAGCAAATGCGCCTCACCCAGGCGTTGCTCAAGGCAAGCAGATGGCTGTTCCAATTGGCGAGTCGAGCATACGCGATGACAGCTACCTGGTAGTCACCCCGGCCCCAGCTGTGCGGATGATCTACGCTTTAGATCAAGCGATGGAGCGTCATTGGGGCTCGGAGTGGCGCGGCTATCAGCATATGCGCATTGGTGGCAGCAAACCGCACAACATGGGCAGTACGGTCACGAACATGGGTACCAAAGTCGGCGGCGAAGGCAACGTCAACATCAGACCCATGAGAGCCTACGTTCCGGCTTTGCGCGCCAGGCTGTTTGCCAGCGAAGACCAGTTGCGCAATCGCAGCCTGGCCTACTCATCGGCCCTGAACATTAGAGATCTGCAGCTCCTTTCTCATTTTCGAGAGCCCTTCGTTAACATCCACGAATTCAAACGATGGGTCGCCCTGTTGCCGGCAGCGCTGATGACGGTGATTGAGCCATTGGTGCAAGCTGGGTTTCAAACACCAGAGTCTCTGGCCGAGCTTGCTTTCAAGTATGAAATAGAGAAGCAATTTGTGTGCAAAACAAGGCCTGAACATCTATTGGGTCGTCGCACGAACACTCAGAGTTTTGAAGTGCTAGGGCAGCACATTGCCTCGATGATCGAAGCGCGCCTGATGATCTACAAGGAATTCAGTGCTGGCCTTGGGGTTCGCCGCAAGATGGCCATTGCCCGCGCAGCCACCTCACTATCGAGAAGCCTGTTGTGAAGACACTCAAGATTCCCTTCTGCGCAAGCCAGGTAAACATGAGCCCCAACGCCCATGTCTTTGGCACCGTGTCGATGATGGGCCTGGCTTGTTTTGGACACGCAGCTTTGAGGCTGATGAGCACCAGCATTGGTCACAATTTGCTGGATCTTGGCACGGCCCTGGTTGTCTGTGAGCATAACTACTTTACCGGGTATCAAAAGCCTGCCTGGTCGAAGACCGCTGTCATAGAGCGCGCTGTAGGAGGCGCTGCCATACAGGAATACAGAGTCGGAACCATCAAGGGTTATGTAATTCTCAGGCTCAATGGAACAGATGAGGCGATAATCGCCCTTCAGCGCAAGCTGGCTCAAATCTGTTTTGATCTGGCCAAACTGCGTTTCATAGGGGGGCGCTTCTTTCCTGACAGTCACGCTATCGAGTTTTGTGAAAACGACCCTTTGGGGCTCAAAGCACTAGAGAATTTACCCTACGATGCTCGGGTGTACGTGGATAACACGCCCCTAATTGCTCGGTACGCGGCAGCGCACAACCTGGATCACTTGAATGCACTAATCACCCTCACCCGCCTGCATGAGAAAAAGCCAACCACCGGGACGCCAGCATCTATGTCAATTGGCGACTCTCAATCGCCAAGCGAGGTTGATCGGGAGTGGATAGCTCAGGGCGATGAGGCCGTTATCGAGGCTGAGATTGCACAGCTCGAACAAGAGGTCGAAGATGACTTTGATTTCAGTCTACTTGAAGCCGAAGAGTGGGCTGATGCCAGTGAAGCCGACATCATGGCAAGCGAAGGCTGGATCGAGCAGTACTACGGTCGCCTGATCGCTGTGGATGTGGGTTATCGCCTGCTTGAAGACCCTCTTGCACGCCCTCACCGGTTCTCTGACCAGCCTCATTATCTACACGCCTACGCCGAACCAGTGTTAGGCCTGGCCAGACTTCAGATTGTCGCCAGCTGCCGCAAGCATGCAGCCCCTATTTTCTGGCAAAGCCAGCACATACATCCTTATCTTGTTTCCTCGGGAAAACCCCTATGAGCCATATCGCATCCAAGAACAAGATACCGTCCTTGTTCACCTATACAGGAAGCCTCGCGCTATCTGACGCTACCATGTCGATCATTGATGGCCAGGGAGATGAGCATCCTGTTCGTATCTCAAATCAGGGTGTATTGGGCATCAAGGGCTCAGACAACAACGCAACTTCCCTGCGCAATTTCATGGAAGCAAACCCTGGGCAATCCTACGAAGCCCAAATGAACCCGCAACGTGTCGACAAGGCCATTATCGATCAACAGGATGCCACGACCCTGGTGGTTCGCTACCGAATGATCGTCAATGCCAACAGCTTGCGACCACACACCTGTAACAACCTGGAAGTCGCCACCATGGCGATGAGCTTCATCCAGCGCTACTACGAGCTGGGCGGCTCTGAGTACTTGGCCAATCGGTATATCAGCAACATCCTCAAGGGGCTGTGGCTGCACCGCAACCTTGAGTTTCGCCATGAAGGTCAGATCACTGTCAAAGCATGGGCCTTCGGTGTTGAGCCCTTTACCTTCAGCTACGAAGGGATGTCGACATTCACCGATTTCAAACCTGTTGCCGGTGCTGAACCTCTGGTCGACCTGATGAGCCGTGCTCTGGATGGCAACCTTAAGGGGGCCGATGGCGTACCAACGCCGGGGTTCTTCGACATTGAGGCGCGCATCAGCATTTGCCAGGGGATGACGGTGTACCCCAGTCAAATCTTGAACATGGACGAGCAAGGCAAGCGCTTGGCCTATCTCGCCACACGCCAAGGGGAGCGCCAGGCAATCCTGCACTCTCAAAAAGTGGGGAACGCTATACGCAGAATCGACAACTGGTACATCAACCCCCTGCTTGAGCAAGTCAGGGCCGGCAATGAGCATTTCAAGGACTTGCGCAGTCTGCTGCCCAAGATCGCTGATGGCACCTTGGAGCTTGAGGCGCTTCCGGTCGAGCCCCTGGGCATTGAGCGTCGCCTTAACCAAGCCTATCGGTTGGCGTTGGGCACCGATCTGTTCTCGCTCTTGCGCACCCTGATTCATACCACCAGTGTTGAGTTGGCTGGGATCAACGATTTTTCTGCCGTCAAAGACGACATGCATTATCTGGCTGCGTGCTTTATTCGCGGTGGCCTGTTCAACAGCGAGAAAGACGCTGCTGAGGCACCCAAAGACAAAAACAAAACCTCTGGAAAGAAAACAAAATGAGCACTCCTCGCCCACTGCACTATTTCGATTTCTTCATCAAGCGTGAGGAGCCCCAAGATCGCGGTCAATTGGCGCCGCTTACCACTCGGATCGTTATGTCAGGGATTCACCACTTCCTGCGCAACACCAACCGAGCCAATGTTGGAATTTCATTCCCTTCATGGGTCGACTCTAAAGGGGCTGGGCATCTTCCAGGGCTGGGTTCGACGGTGCGCGTCATCTGTGATGACCAGGACGCCTTGTTCGAGATGCGCGGCAACCCATGGTTCACCTGTCAGATACTTGCCGGCGACATCGCAGTATCGAAGATCAAGCCGGTGCCAGAGCACGCTACGCATGTCTGCTACGTTCGCAATCGTGAATCGGAAATGGCGGCGCGAGACCTCAAGCGTTTGACCGAAAAACCTGTCAGCATTTTGGACATCAACCGCCAAAGCGATGATCCCGCTGCTCGTGTGCGTTTCATGACGGCCAATAAGACCGTAAACATGCTGGTCAAGAAGGTGCCGGTATCTGGCCCGATGGAAGGTCAATTCAGCAGCTATGGTTTTTGCTGCAAGGAATTGATGGTGTCTGTACCCGAGTTTTGATATATATTGACGCCTTTCTCGATCTTTGAAGGGGCCTGGTTCCCGCCAGATCCCCAGTAAATCCTGAGCTTGCAATGAATATCTATCTCAAGATAATGTCGCCCATCACGGTGCTTGGTGCCCTGATCCACGACCTGGGCAAGGCGTCAGTTAGCTTTCAGAAAAAATTGGCTCACGAGCTTGATTTTGAGCCGGTTAGACATGAAACGATGTCGTTTCTGATGGCGGCTGAGCTGTTTGGGTCTATTGGACATTTTGAGACCCCTGAGGCCCTGCGTGAATGGTGCAATACGCACCTGCAAAAGCGCCTGGCACAGTTTCTGATGGCCTCCCCGGAACCCGAGATCATCCTTGAGCACATTCGCCTGAGAATCAACGAGCGGCTTTGTAGCCAGCACTGGCGTCTTGAAAATGTGGGTCTAACAAGCGCGCTATGGCTCGCCTTGTGTCACCACCGTCTCCCAGAGGGAGCGGACAACGAAGAGCTCGATGAGGCGCCTTGGGTAACCTTTACCAAGAAAGAAGGCTATTTCATACGGATGCGTGGCACCGGCCAGCCGCCCACCTCGTTTGATGAAGTCCGAGAAAACCTGCAATTTCCGTCCTCTGACCTCAGCCAGAAGGGATTGCCTTGGAACAACCTGCAGTGGTGCAAGGCGGTGCTAGCTCAACACAAGAAAATTCAGCTCGCCACACGCCAGTTGGGCAAACGCTCCATACCATTCGATATTCGCGCAAAAGGAAACCCCTTTACCCAAGTATTGGCGCTGATGGGCCGATCGGCTCTGGTGTTTGCTGATTACCGCGACTCCTATGAAAAGATTGGGCGACATGATTACGCACCTGAGGGTGAAATCTTCGCGAATACTCTGTCTGGCATGTTCGCAGACAGTCTCGATGAGCATTTGCTTCACACGGGCACATATGCCGAGAAGCTGTTCAAGCAGATGTTTCTGAATAAGCGCACCCTGATGGACAAGGCGCCAACACTTTCTCGCACCATTCGGGCCCGCAAAATGAAGGGTTTGAAATTCACCTCTGATGACCCTCGTTACCAGTGGCAAAACCGCATTCATGAGCAGTTGGCGCCACAGGCCTCAGACCAGCCTTTTTTTGGCTGTGTGATTGGCAAAACAGGGTCAGGCAAGACCCGTGGCAATGTGCTGACCATGCATGCGATGAAGAAAACTCTGCGATTTACCTGCGCCATTGGCCTTCGTGCACTTGTCCAGCAGACCTTTGACGCCTATCAGGAAACATTCATCGGCTTGGACAAGACCAACGTGGCGTTGCTTATTGGCGAACGCGGTCAAGCCAAGGCTGATCCCCAGGCAATGCTCGATGCAGAAGCCAAAGGGCATGACCCCCTTATGCCTGAAGGCACCGGCAATGACATCAAGGTGGACAACGCAAGTCTGGGGGACAGCTTTGAGATCCGCAGTGCTTCACGAGCCGAGCATCCGCTTGAGTTCATGTTTGACCCCAAAAAACAGGCCAAGCTCATAACCACTCCCGTCCAGGTGCTGACGATCGACCACCTGATGTCTGGTGCAAGCCTGGACTTGTCTTCGGGCCTCAAGCAGTTGTTTCACTTGATGTCGACGGACATCATTGCCGACGAAATTGATGACTATGATCCAAAAAGCCTGCCGGCGATCAGTCGCATGGCGTTCATCTCGGGGTTCTTTGGTCGATCGTTCATCATCTCTTCTGCCACAGCCAGCCGGGTCATCATCCACGAGCTCTACAACGCCTGGTATCTAGGCGTACAAAAGCGCCAGGCGATCCACTACGGGATAAAGCCGCGTGTGGTGCTGGTAAGTCATGTGCCTGGCTTTGAAACGCTTCTGGTGAAGCCTGAAGACTTCAAGAAGAGCTTGTGGGGTTACCTCAAAGGAGTGGGCGAACACTCGGCCCACGTGAGTGAACGCAAACACGCGGTGAAGATCGCTCAAATCTCGAAGGTGCACGTCACCACTATCCAGAAAGAGATGAAAAAGCAGCCCAAGTTCCTACCTGATAAGCAGTGCTGGGAGATTCTGGACAAAGCTATTCTGGGGATGCACAAAGAACCCCACATTGGAGTGACCGTTGAAGGGGTCAAGCTCAGCACCGGCTTCATTCGATTCACCCACATCAAAAGTGCCCAATACTACGCTGCATGGCTTAACCTGCAGGTGGTCGATGGGACGCTGCTTGTGCCCTTCTGCTATCACTCCAAGCTCTACAGCGCCGAGCGCAAAGCCATCGAAGAGATGCTGCTCTCGATCAACACCCGAAAAGGCAAGGAGGACATCAGTGGGGATGATGTGATCTTCAGCCATCCATTCGTTGCCCAGGTGGTGGCGAAGGCCAGAATGTCCGGTACGCACAACATCGTCTTTGTGTTGTGCACCACCAACATCATCGAAACCGGACGGGATCATGATTATGACTTTTGCCTGCTGGAGCCCAGCTCCACACGCTCCATGGTTCAGGCTGCGGGTCGGGTTTGGCGACACCGCCGAAAACAGCTTCCGGGAAACGCCCACAATGGGTTGATCATGAGCTCGCCGATCCGAAACTTGCTGGACGAGCCTGATTCGCAGGTTTGGCGATACCCCGGTATTGAGGACAGTCAGGAAGAGAAGAACATCCCAGGCGTGCTCCTTTACCGCTTCTGCGATATCGAGTCTCAGAATGACAAGATGAAGCGTATGGGTCACTTGCTCAAGGGGTTGGATGTCACCGTAGGGCGCCCAGCTGCAGCCATGCGCATGGACAACAAGCATCTGATGAACACCAATGACCTTTGGTACCACGATTTCTCAAGACCTCAGAGCAAATACGTGGCGGACGTACATGCAGGCATGTGTTTCGGCATTCCGGACAAAGATGGGAGAATGATCTACGCCAAATCCGTGATGAGTTGGGCTGAGCTGGCCAACCAGGCCATGAATTTGTCAGGCATTCCAAGGCTCAAGGCCCCTCTGCGCTTCAACTGGCCCCATGGCCTGCACTATTCCACCTGCAACATGGCCATGCTCAATGCCAACCACCCCAAAAAGCGCGTGTTGAGGGAAGCAGAGGAAAACGTAACCATCTTTCCCGATAATGCGGACGTTAACACCCAAGGGACACTGGGCTCTTACTGGCGGGTTCGGGTTCAAAATGGCGCCGGCAAACTGCGCAGTCAATCTTCGATTGAAATACCGATTCTGCGCTTCGGCGACGGTAGCTCTCTCTGGCTGCCTGATGATCTTCCTGTGCTGATGGCCCGTTATGGACTTTCGACCACGGAAATGGCGGCGCCTCTTACCATTAGGCAAACAGAGTTCGAGAACATCCTTGTCGCCGAAGAAGGATGCTGCGCCTACGTGCCAGGTCTTGGTCTTGTCTCTCACCCAGAAATCCTCGATTTGGTCATGGCAAGCTCCATGCTGGCACAGGATGAACCTTGCACTGATGCATGAGGCATTGATCGTATGGCAATTAATGGCAAATTGGGTTAGATTCAGGCTCTGAAAGCCTTTTGAACGTTTCCTGATCGCCTCTGGAGCCACCGATGCGCGTACAACAGCACTCCCTGTTCCTGGCCAGCCTGCTTGTCGGTGTAATCGAAGGTCAGGTTTTGCCCGCAGGCATGCAGAGACCCTATGTGTGGGTGAAGTCGGATGTCGAGGCCTTCTTTGATTCGATCCTTCAAGGCTTTCCGGTAGGAGCCTTTCTCTATTGGCAACCTGATCAGCAGGCTAACCTGTCAGCACTTGGTAAAAAGCGCCTAGGGCCGATTGTTTCGGCGCAAGCCTGTGAGTTCTGGAATCCCCGCATGCTTCTGCTTGATGGGCAAAATCGCTTGGCGACAGTTGCCTGGTCGTTGTTGAATGAAGAGGCTCCAGATCTTGACTACAGTGACGCTGAACGAGCCACCTGGCTTAGCGGTCAAGCCTTGGTGGTCGACGGTGCCACCCAGTCGATCGTTTTTGTACCCAAAAATGAGGCTGATAAAGGCCTTCGCCTGCCCGCCTGGACGATCACAGGCGCTAGTGATGCTGTGCATGGTCGGGCCATGCGTATGATGCGCGAGCGCCAGACTGGGGCCTGGAAGGATTTCAGTGAGGATGAAATCAGCTCATTTATCGATTTCTGGGACACTGCCAGCCGGGCTTTCCAGGGCGCCAGGGTTGTTGTCACCGTGATCGAAGACGCCACTCCAGAGCAGGCCCGGCACGCTTTCATGCGAATTTGCCGGGTAGGTGTAGCGATGTCCCCTGAAGATTTTGACAAAGCCCTCCAATGGGCAGTTTGAGGAGCCATCATGGCTGATTGTGTCCCATATGCTATTCACGTGGTGACTGGCATCGAGATGAATCGAGTGTTGATCATGGCTTCAGAGGTTGGCCACGACGCACAGAAAGGAATGAGTCCGGTGGCTGGGTGGTCATTGCTGCAGAGATTGGGGTGCGTTGTCACTCCCATGAAGCCGCCTGAAGGGCCTAGAGCTCTGAGCCAGGTACTTGGGTCTCTCGATGGGAGCAAGACCTACATTCTGTCTACCAAGGATCATTGGCTGGCCGTGGTCAAGGGCAAGAAGCATGACAAGGCCATGACACATGGAAGGACAAACATCAGCCACGTTTTTGAGGTGATCAGCGTTCCAGAATTCAAAATAGAGCCGCCTCCAAAGCCCATCCCTCTCACAGTCAGCCAACTGGCGAAGAATCTGAGTGAAGCTTCTCGTCAGGGGATGGGGCACCGGAAAGTACGTCTAAAAATAGATCGTGGCACTGTAGCTATTGGCGGTGGCCACAGCGTGGACGTCGTCGGGGTAAGCGCAGGCTTTGACTGGAACAGCGGCACGGTCTTTCTTGAGCCAAGCGAAGAACTGTCGGTGGCCGATGACAAGCTGGCCAAGCTGCGCGATACCCTGCACCGGAGCAGCGATCTGATCTATCGACTGACCTCCATCATTGAAGATTCTCGGCACACACCAGAAAAGAAGGTTGAATTGATGGCCGGCTGGCTGGTCAAGCACGCCAAAAAGGACAGTGACTGACCTCAAGATATGGCATTTCAACATTATTCATTCGACGATTATCCAATCAATTGACGAGAGGTGTATTCGAGCGCAAAATTGCAGTATGACAGCCCCTGCGTTGGGGCTTACCTGCAGAGTATTTCATCGTGACAACACTGACCAAGGAAGATGTGATCGAGGCCATTTTCAGCGATCTTTCGTTGCGTGAGGCGGTTGAACGGTACGACATCCATGCCGAACCCCTCCTGCTTCGCGCATCTCCCAGAATGCAGGCTCCAGGGCAATCCTGGGCTTCTCATGCTGCGCTGATGAAGAGCGATGAGCAGGTTCGCTACCCTTTCCAGGTGGTGGGCTGCCATCAGAACCTCGGCGGACGATCAGGCTACGGATCATTTGACTATTGGTCGGTCGGTTTCACGAATCTGGAATTGGCTGCTCAAGCGTTTTGCGACATCCAGAACATGCAGACACCCTACCTTGAAGAGGTTCGATTCGACACGAGCAAGGAAAAATTCCTCCATGAGCCCCATTTGGGTCGGGTAGAATTCGAACGCACGCTCTCAGCCATTCCCGTGCCGCCTCGACGCCATTCTCCCATGGAAGATGCAATGGCACCCTGACCGCTCGTCCTGTGCGCCCATACAGTTACTCGCAGAGAGCTGAGCCCGGTGACAAATCAAGACGACCTTGAAACGAAAAATCCCGCTTTAGCGGGTTCTGATCGGGCCCAATGAGGCCCTCTAACCGTTACCGAGCGCCCATCAGGGCGCTTTGCATTTCAGCTTGCAGCCTTTAGCGAAGGTGGTGCACTGAGGCGCTCTTTCACACTCACCCGATAGTGATTGTCCTTGTCTAGCTGCAGCTCGAACAGGTCGATGACTTTGAGCAGGTCTGATAGCTTGGTGTAGCCGTAATTGCCAGGCAGCAGGCTCCTTTCCTTCTTGAGCCAGGCCGCTATGGTGGTCACGCTGGCGGTACCGTCAGGTTTTTTGAATTGGTTGATAGCTTCCCGAATCCAGGTGATCAGGGTGCTGTCATTCTTCATGTCAACGCTTTGGGACTTGCCTTTGGGCCTGACGCTGGCTGAGGCAGTCAACAGGGGCGGCTCTGGGGCTGGCTTGGGTGCCACCGCTTTTTCCAGGTTATCAATCATGACCTGGGTGTCGTAACTGTCAGCCGCGATGTCATCAAGATAGATGAAAAATGTGCAGGCATCCACAAAAGGTGATGCTGCCTTGCGCTCACCTACGCCGATCACCTGCTTGCCTTCGGATCGCAGCTTCATAACCAGAGGGGTGAAGTCGCTATCTGACGATACCAAGCAGAACACATCGACCGGCTTGTTGTAGAGCACGTCCATCGCATCGCACACCATGGCGATGTCGCTAGCGTTCTTGCCCTTAATCAGATCGAACACTTGAACAGGCTGAATGGCGTGTTGGTGCAAAACAGGTACCCAGGAATCGAGCGCCTGCTTTTTCCAGTTGCCGAATGCCCGGCGAATCGAAACCATGCCGTGATTGCATAGCTCATCCAAAACTTCACCGATGTGGCCCTTGGGGGCGTTGTCCGCGTCAATGAACATCGCGATGTTCATCGCGGGCTGCTCAGCGGTGTGCAACGAAAAAACCTTCGATTGTTCCATGACTGCGCTCGCACGACACGGCTTCCAACCAGAAGCGAGAGGGCTTGATAGCGGGCTCGCGGCTTGCTGTCTGCCTTCCATTTACACGTATATTGCCAGATAATCAATACGATAACCGGCAAAGGTTAGGTGGATCATACCACCACAAATGCACCGTGCCCACGGATGTTCGAGGGTTTTTTGCAGTAGCCCGAAGAACGGGCCCTTCTATGGCTTTGGTGCTTATTGCTTTCGCTAAGACTGCAGGATATTAAGGTGAAGGGTCATCATTCTTTGGGTTGCTCTCGCTATTTTTGAGCTTCCAAAGAGACGAAACTGCTTTCTTGAAGCATGACGCAATGCCGCACAAAGTAGCGGGTTTGCTAGCGCTTTTGCTGCCCGCCAGGATAGAAAGATCGACCGCTTTAGCCGCTGGATTCACTGAATTTTTTGTAGAGTTTGCGGCTTGTGTCTGAGCGATGGGAACAGTAGGAGCCGGGGAGGCAGATGCTGGGGTTGGTGTAAACACAATCCCAGTCACCAGATCTTTGCAATATGTGACCGTGAGATGGCTTTCAGGGTCTACAACGACCACTTCGTCCTTACCGCCATTTGTACCTATTATCAGGTCGTACCCTTTGAGCTTGGCCCATTCAATCATCGCCCGCTTGGTGAGCTCATGAGCCCCAACCTTGAGAGGGTGATTCGAGAAGTGATTTTTCGTAATGTTGGCAAATGAGTTTTGATTGAAATCAACTACATTAAGGCTGGATTTTGTCAGGAACATCTCGGTGTAATAAGGATTTGGGTTAGGGTGGTTAGCCATTGTTAAAGAGGTTAGTTTCAGCGCTGCGAGCTGGTGGAAGTCATTGAGGGATTGCCCTGTATACGTCTGAGCATTAGCCAAGCCTTGACTCACCCATACTCCCTCACCAGGCTTGAAGTCTGAGTCCTGTCTTAGTGAGCCGCTGTGATACAGCGGCTGCCGATTATTGAAGGGAATCGTCCCAAGGGTGCCAAGCGCGTCAAATTCGGCAATGATTTGGGGGGTTAGTAGGCTCATATTTTGGGTTCCTATAGGATTACGATCAGTTTAGAGGTTGTACGTCATTGATTCAACGTTGGTGACTTAGCGGGCAAGAAAACAGCTATTTAGCTCTTAATTGACAGCTCTTCATTAGGGTGGAATACTGTCGGCTTCTAAAGCCGGAGTCCAAGCCATGCGTGACGTACTGTTCCTGTCGGATCTCGACCATTGCCTGTTCCAGAGCAAGCGTGTCGAGCCGAACGGCAAGCACCCGATGACGGTCAAGGCAGACGGCACGCCGCATTGCTTTGCAACCGATGCACAAGCGACGCTGTTTAGCATGATTGCCAATCGGGCCATGTGTGTGGCCGTGACTGCGCGCACGCCCGACCAAATGCAAAGAGCCATCGGTTGGAAGCCTGATCATCCCCATCAGCTTGCCCTGGTCAACCACGGCGCCACCCTTCTCTACCGTGAAGACACTGAGTACGACTGGCGCGAGATCAAGGCATGGAGCGAGATTTACGTTACCCAAGCCCGCGAAGGTGAGCAGGCCTTGCTGGCGGATGTGGACGCGCTGAAAAAGGGCCTTGCCCATCTGCCGTTGCCCGTTGGCAGCCACATGGCCGTCTCAGTAAACACCTTGGCCGATAACGTGCCGTTCTACTTCAATCTGCAGCTCAAGGATGCTCGTCATTACGGTACCGAGGAGACTATGCGCCGGATTCGCGAAAGCCGCGAAATGTCCTGGATCGTCGAGAATCTCGAACATCGCTATGTTCACCACCTCAACGACACCACCATGGGCTTCTGGCCCGCCTACGTTGGCAAGCGTGGGGCGGTGACTCGTCTCGTCGAAGCCCTGCGCGATGGCTTGGATGATGTGGATTTCGAGCGTGCACGTGCCCAAATTCCTCTGGTTGCCCTGACGCTGACTGCCGGTGATTCGCACAGCGATCTGCCCTTCATGCTCGAAGGCGACTTCATGTTGACCCCGACCCATTCACCGATTGCTCGTGGCGCCCAGCAGACCTGCGCCCGCGAGCTCGACCCATTTTCTTAAGGTATCGAAAATCATGTTTCCGCACACATTTGAGCCCTCGGATGTCACTGTCCTGCTCGACCCGATTACCCCTGAATACCTGACCGCCGAGGAGCGGGCACAGCGTATCGCTTCGGGCGTGCATTACAACGAACTGATCAGTCGCGAAGCAGAACCCGATGCGTTTTATTTCGACCTGTTTCGTGAGCAAGCGGTTCGCCTGGCTGAGCCTATGGCGGTATTGTTCGATACCCTGGCCGACCTTGTGATCGCTGATTGCGAAAGCCGGGGCGTGAGCCCCGTCCTGGTTTCACTGGTGCGCGCTGGAACCCCTACCGGGGTAGTGCTCAAACGCACCCTGGCCTGCAAAGGCTTTGAAGCGCCCCACTACACCGTCTCCATCGTTCAAGGGAAAGGTTTCGACGTTGCAGCCATCAAGCACATCCTCGCTGACGGACACGTCGCTGAGCAGCTTATCTTTGTGGATGGATGGACAGGCAAGGGCGTAGTGCGTCGCGAGCTCTCTCAGGCGCTCAAGCAGCTTGAGCCTGCCTGTGGCAAATTTAACGATGCCCTGTTCGTTTTGAGCGACATTGCAGGCGTTGCCGAGTTTGCTGCCACTCGCGAAGACGTGCTGATTCCAAGTGCATTGCTCAGCGGGCCTGTTTCAGGTTTGATCTCGCGCACAATCTACCGGGGTGAAGACGAGCAGGTTTTTCATGGCGCTGCTGTTCTTGATTACCTGGCACCTTTTGACCTGAGCCGCTGGTTTGTCGAGGTCATGATGGAGGCTGTTCGGCTTTTGCATTCAAAACCACGCGCTGTCCCCCGCATCATCAAGCCTGAAAAAAAGGCCGTTCATGACATGGTTGTGTTCATGACAATGCTCGCCTACCGCACCGGCATCAGCGATCCAGTTCGGGTGAAGCCAGGTGTGGGTGAAGCAAGCCGCTTATTCCTGCGCAAAAAACCGACCTCTTTGATCGTGAAGTCTCTGGAAAATCCAGATGTGGCGCACCTTCTGGCGCTTGCTGAAAAGAACAGCGTTCCAGTCGTGGTGTGGGATGACATTACAATTGAGGCCTGCGCGATCATGCCCTGAGCTGTCATTTAGGCGTGCTCCAGGCCTAGAATAATGAAACCACGGCGGATATGTCGAGCATGAAAAACCAGCTGATCAGTGACATCCATCTGGACGTCCACCCTATGGAGGCACCCATCGGGGGTGATGCTGATGCATGCCTGATTGCTGGCGACCTGCACGAGCTTGATCAGGGCATTGATTTTATCGAACGCATTCTGAAGGTTAGGCCCGTGCTGCACTTATTAGGCAACCACGACGCCTACACCAGCAGCATTGATCGGGTAGCGAAACTGTTCAGCCAGCACGTCAATCGACTGAAAGATTTCTATTTCATGGATCGCCACACCGCAGTTCTCGAAGACGTGCGCTATATCGGCGCCACCCTATGGACTGATTTCAATCGTGGCAATCCGCTGTCGATTATGCAGGCTACGGGCATGGTCAAAGATTACCTGTACATCAACAATGCCGCAGAGGACGATCGGATCAGGCCAGAGGAAATTCTACGCCGGCACCAACTGGATTTGGCCTACATTCGCCATGAATTGGAAAAGCCCTGGCCAGGGAAGACCGTAGTGATGACTCACCATTCACCCTCTTACCAGAGCTGCCAGGGTCGATTCGCCCATTCGCCCTCCAACTTCCTTTACGCCTCAAACCTTGACGACATCATCAAGGGTTATGCGCCCGATGTCTGGGTGCATGGCCACATCCACAGTCGCTTGGACTACCACATTGGCGCTACCCGCATCCTTTGCAACCCAAGGGGCAGTCGTGCAATGGAAGGCCAAGATTTTGATCCCTACTTTACCTTCACGCTGCCCTGAGAATAATCACAATGAGCATTGCAAAACGCCCTACCCGCCACGATGAAGCCACTTACGAGCGTGCGGCAAAAAATTTCCTGGCTTTGTTGGCCCAGCCAGAGGAGAGTTCTGACTCCATGGTCAAAATCGGCAGCGCCTTGAGCGAGCGCGACACCTTCAGTCGGGCCAGAGAGCTCGCCGACGAAGGTTTTGATATCTCTGATGATGTGATGCAGATCTTGCTGGACAACGATTTCTGCGGGGACGCCCAGGCGGAACTCGTCGCGCAGTGGGTTACGGGCTCAAACGTCAAGCCGCGTCGAAAAGAAGGCGATCAGGTCTCGATCAGCCACAAGGGCGAGAAGGTAAAGGGCGAGATCACGCAGATCCAGTCCAAGTCAGCGACCTACGTTGTATTCGTGCCTTCTCTGGGCCACGTTAAGACGGGCATTGGAACGCACGGTCTGATTATCCCCTTCGAGGAGGTTCATGCGCTGCCTCGCCCGGCAGAGGATTTCGTGCTCGAACCTTCGATGTAGCCATTCACTGTCAATTATGGCATTATCCGGCTTCAATTGATTTGTTGGTACGCCTAAATGGAACGCACACTCAAGCTGTATGCTCGCCAAGATCTTTCGATGCGCAAGGGTAAGTTGGCAGCACAGCAAGGTCACTCGGCCTGTGCTCAGTTGCTCAACGCCATGGAAGATCATGGCGCCAGCCGCTATTTGAATCCGGAGCGCAGTGGCCACTTCCTGGACTTCCTGGATAACCCTCTTCTGGATTTCAACCTGGTGGATGGAATCGAAGGACTCCAGGCTGCATTGACCGACCCGCAGAATGCGAGCCAGATCATTGATCGCGGCTTGACCGAGTTCGGCGGCGTGCCCACTTTGACCTGCGCTGCGGAAGGGCTGTTTCCTCTGGATCCTCATCGTTTCGTGCCGACAGCTGTAAATCTTATCCAAGCCAGACAATGGCTTGTGTTTTCCAAGGAGCAGCCCCTTCGTAAGGACGATGCCGCCGTTCTCGCAGCCCTTGGCTGCCTGGTGCAGTTGCGCGACCTGATGGTGGGTGACCGCGAAACCGGCCTGATCCTTTCTCTGGAAAACCCGGCGCTCAAGGCCTGGCTGACGGATGGCTTTGGCAAGATTGGTATGGGTATCAAGACAGACAAGGATCTGGACGAGCTCCAGGCTGATCTGACCGATGCATCGGTGCAGACCAATCGCTTGGTAATGGGTAAGAACACCTTGCTGGTCATCGGGCCTGCGTTTGCAGAAGATGTGGCCACGGTAATGGGCCCTGAGTCCGATCGTTACACTACTCGACTGCTCAGTCTTCTGTAGCTAGATGGTTTAAAAGAGCCCGGCTTTGGCCGGGTTTTTTGTTGTCAAAGCCAGTAAGGAGCGGCAATCAATTTACATCTAAATGCTTTTTCGGTCGTTGACGTTTAGGCAATAATTGATATACTGCGTACATATCCCTCCGCCAAGGTACACCCAAATGACGTATGCCATGACGCAAACCGCCCCAGTTGGCGTTGCAGTTACAAACGCGCTGAGCTTCCTGAACAAGGCGGTTAGCAAGGTTTCCGACTTGGGCTTGTCCCTGCGCAAGGAAGATGAAGCCCCAGTCGACAAACTGCTGGCGCGAATCAGCCAGTTTGGCACTGATGAAGCGATGATCATCTCGTCTGTATTGCAGCATCAAAGTGCTTTTAGCACCATGGTTCGCGAGCAGATCTCCAGTATGGAAATCGCCAGCCGCCAGGAAGAAATCGTGGCGCTCTTCACCAGTGTTCGTACCGATGCCAACAAGCAATTGACCATCATCGACGGTGGCAAAGTCGGTTTCGTGGGGAAAACTCAATTGTGGTGGATGGACACCACTCGCGGCAAGATTCCGGCTCGTTTCGAGAAGATTCGAAATACCTACAAAGCAGTGGCTACCGATCTTGGTGATCAGGTTGAGCGCGAAGGCAAGGTTGTCGACGCCTACACCGATTTTCGCTTCGCGCTCAAAGAAGCAGAAGTCCAGGCCTACACCATTCTGGAAACCGCTACCAAGCGCCTGGATGAAACCAAGCAAGAGTTGCTGAGCGCACAAGCGGCGGTCGAAGCACTCCCTGCTGAATCCAGCCACGTTGAAAAGGCCCGACTGGAACAAGCCCGAGAAATCGCTCGCTCACGATTCGAAAAGATGGACGAGGATTATCAGATCTCAAAGGATATCGCCGATCAGCTGCGTGTATCTTATGGCGCCTCGGAATTTATCTTCAAATCGATTGATGACACTCGCAAGGTCAAAAATCGTCTGTACAACCAGTCGACCACCTTTTTCAGCACAGGCGAAAGCATGTTGACTGGTTTGGCTGTGAAGTACACCCAGAACGCCGGCATGCATGAGGCGACCGAGGTCGGCAAGGCCATGGCCAACGGCATCAATGACATGCTGACTGATCTGTCGAACCACGGCTCCAAGAATCTCAAGGATGCGTTGAGCGTTGGGTACGGCCCGATGGTTCGCGCTGACAGCCTGCGTAAGTTCATCGACTCGGTCGTTGAATACCAGGAAAGCAGCATTCAGCTGGTTGCCGAGGCTCGCCGCCTCTCCACTGACGAGGCAAACAAAATCGCCGAGATCAGCGAAGAAGGTAAGCGTCGCTACATCGCCGCCGTCAATCGCGCTGCAGCAGCCTAATTTCGAATGGGGTGGGCAACCGCCCCTGCCGAATCACTATTTTTAGGGACTTGATCAATCATGTCTGACAGCGTACTGAACAGCGCCAGCGCCATGCGCATTTCTTCGAAGATCAACGAGCTTCGGCAGAACCGCCAGTCGCTCGACCGCCACCTGAACCTCTCGCAAGAGCGTCGGGAGCTGGAAACAGCATTCACCGAGTTCTATGCGCGCCAGGGCGTTCAGGACGTTACTCAGGAAATGATCCAGCAGGCGATCGAGAGCTACAAGGAAAATCGCTTCACCTTCCCAGGTTGGTCGGGCAGCAGCCTTGGCCGCATGGTTGCTGGCAGCTACATCTGGTTTCAGCCTCGCACCCTGCCGGTCGTTGTCTTTGCTGCTGTGCTAGCTGCCGGTTCGTATGGCACCTTTAAGGCTGTAGACTACACCAGCCAACAGATGCATCAGTCAGCACTCAATACTGCTCGAACCACGGTGATTGGCAGAGTTGGCGATTTCAAAATCAGCATGAATAAGCTGGAGACCCAGATCAACGATAACACGGCCTGGATTGCCAAGCAGCAGGCTGGCAAAGGTCGCTCGCTGTCTACGGTGGCAGTCAATGGCTTGATTGATGACATCACCCGTAGCAATGCAGAGTTGTCGCAGATGCGTGATGACCTGAGTTCCTGGGGCAAGACAAATGTTGAGGTGCCTGATGCCCAACTCAACGAAGATCCAGCTTCAGTGCTTAGCAAATTTGAATCAACCGTTTATCCGCATATTGAGACTGTTGGTCTGCGCCTGAAGAATCTGCGCGACAGCATCACCGATAAGCGCGCCCGCGTGGAACGCCTGACGCAGATCGACACTGAGTTGCAGCGAAAGAAAACCCAGCTGCCAACTTCGTATTCAACCGAAGTTGCACTGAAGATCGTCAGCGTCGAACGTTTGCTGGCCGAGGGTAATGACCTTGAGGCAAAGTCAGCGCTGGATGAACTGAGCAAGGCAGTTGTTCGGTCGGCAGCTGTAGGTGTGCTGACTCAATCCATTCAAACCCTGGAAGCGCGCCTCGCTTCCAACTTTAAGGATGATGAGGGTCGCAAGCGTTTTGCCGACCTGGTGGCTCAGGCAAAGGCCCAAGCTGCCCGTGGTGATCAGGCGGCTTACCAAGCCACGGCGCAGGCAATCGAGTCGATGGCTCTTTACGTCAGCACCTCCCTGCATTACCAGTTTGTAAACCGTAGTGGTGTTCAGACAGGCTTTGCTCGTACCAATGACAGCACTGGCAACAAGCGCTGGTACCTGGTTGTTGAGGCCGTCGACGCCACTGGCTCACCCTACAAGATGGACATTTACAACTCCGAAACCCGACAGACCGACAAAGTCACTCTTTGGGGCCAGGAAGTACCGAAAAGCGTTTTCGACAAGGTACGTGACGACAAGAAATCCGACGGCATTCTGGACGACGCGGATCTTGGCGACAAGGCAGCAGGCAACTACACCGTCGACTATCGCAAGTCGGTACTGAAAACCCAAGTCACCCGTTGGAGTAACTGATCATGGGCAAACGTGGAAGCAAAGTGGTCGACGACATCCAGCGCGTGGTTGATGACGAAGACAGCAAAAAATCGGTCATCTCACGGCAGATTCGCCGTAACGAGCAGGCCCAGGAAGAGCAGCGCCGGATCAAGTTCGATTCGCTGGCTCGCATTTCCGAGTTGTACCTTGAAAGCATGCTCGACAAGAAAGCCGGCAGTGACGTGCGCATGGTCTCAGCTGACATCGAGCACCTGATCAATCAGCGTGAGAAACACTATGCTGAAATTGAATCCACCGTCGAGGGTGATCGCGAAGAGCTCAAGGTTGCTCAGGATGGGTACGCCCAAGCCAAAACGAACCTTGAAGAGCTTAAAACCACGATCTATACCGTGATTGCCAATGACACGGATATCCAGTCGTTGCGCAAGCGTGTTGAGTACGCACGAGACATTGCTGAAAATGCTGAGGCACTGACCGAGTCGATTACTCGCGAAGTTAGCCATAAGCTTGTAGCGTACCAGAGCGATGTTGTGTTTCAGCACCTCAAGCGTCGTGGTTTTGACACTGATGCTTACCAGGGTTCCGGCCTCTATGCGCGCCTGGATAGCTGGTTGAGTAATGCCATCAGCTACCGCCAGGCACGGCATGACTTCGACATGATGCGGGCACTGCCTGCGGCTGCCAAGGCCCGTGAAACTGATGTTGAGAAGACCTATGACCAACTCAACAGCGAGCTGGATGCGGCCATCAACCTGGTGCGTAGCACCCACAATCTGGAAGGCTGTGAGCGCAAACTACACGCGGCTTCTGAAAAGTTGAGACTGTGCCAGGAGCACATCAACCGGGATCAGGATGCGATCAACTCCTTCCTGAACAAAACTGATGACATGATGCGCCGGGTTCGCGACCGCGTGAAGGAAGTGATGGGTAACTTCTCACTTCCCACCCTTGAGCGTCTGGTAAGCAGTACCGATAGCTCGGCAGATGACCAGGCACTTGAGAACTATCAGCAGGCTGTACGCCGTGAGAAACAGCTGTCCGATGAAGAAGTCCAGCTGCGCTCGCAACTGAGCGATGCAGAAGAGCGATTCCGACGGGCCAAGCGCGCCCGTGATCAGTTCAAACAGTCTGGGTATGATCGTCGTGATCGGGAGTTCGATAGCGGTTTCGACATGGGTTCGCTGATGCTGGGCTACATGGCGGGCTCAATGAGCCTCAATGACCTCAGCAATCGCTGCGCACGTGACTCGGAAATCATCCGTGAATCCTCGTCATCCAGCAGCTCCAGCAGTTCTGGCAGCTTTTCAAGCTCCAACAGCTTTGGCGGCAGCTCTTCGAACAGCGGCTTTAGCAGCTCGAACAGTTTCGGTGGTGACAGTAGTAGCAGCAGCGGCAGCTTCAGCAGCAGCGACAGCTTCTAACTCGTGATCGAGCGGGGAGATTTCAAACCCCCGCTTTCAAAGAATGATTGTTTGGAGTCAAACCATGCGCTTCTCCCTGCCCCCGCTGACCCTTGAAGACCTGGCCAGCGTGACCTTCAGTGATCTTGATTCGTTCATGATTGAGCAACGCTGGCGCACCCAGCGAAATTATGACCAGCGCCGCATCACCCCTCGGCAAGACAAGGGCAAGGTGGATATCAAGGGCTGGCGGGTTTCCCATGAAAAGGGGACTGGCGATAACCGCGAGCGCATCCAGCAGAGCTTCTACTTCACCACTTACAATGGTTTCTCAGCAGCTACCGCTGAGGCTCAAAGCTACCGAGATAATCTTGAGCGTGAAAATGGCTTGGTTGCTTGGCGCTTGAAGCCCGTGGAAAACCTGGAGAACGCTTTTTGCGTGGCTGGGATTACTCTGCAGACAGGTAAGGGTCGATCGCCTTTCTGGCTATACCGCCAAGGGGATGTCCGGGTCACTTCCAGTATTGCCTCCCATGGTCTTCGCGGTGCTTACTTTGAGGTAGCCCGCACCATTGCTCCCGTCGACGATGACGCTCCTCTGCCTTTGCTAACTGCCGAGGAAGCAGAGCCGTTGATCAGTACGGGCTTGCTTACTCAGGAAGCGCTTGAAGCTGAAGAACTGGCCACCCGGATGTGGGTGCGCAATTACCTGCTGAGCATCCGAAGCAAGCCTAGGAAGGCGGCATGATCAAACGATTTGCGAGCCTTGTGATTCTAGCTTTACCGCTTCTGGTTGCGGCAAATACCTGCAGCGCCACTGAACAATTGTTGTATCGAGCCTTGAAATCAGACACCCAGATCAGTCACCAGCTTTTGGATTGGCAGCTGGATGTGGATTTTGCATTGCACGGGGATGAGGCTCAAAAAATTCAAGTTCGGTACCGAGGCCAGACCGCTAAAATGGCCGCAGCACTGATCGAGCTAACCCGCACTGCTGGGCAGCTCACCAGCATCGAGCCAGATGATATGCCTGTTGCTATATTCTGCAGAAATGAGGTGGTTGTAGTCGCACGCCAAGTGCAGATCAGCCATTATCTGTCACAGGGGTGCATCACCCCCTGACTGCAAACGTTTTCAGCTGCGAATTGTCACTGCTGCCCTGTCCTTTTGCTACGTGAAGGTCTACTTGGCTGCCAGGGCTGCGATTAAAGCTGATCAAGTCAATTGTTCTCAATACTCTGGGGCTGGTACCGTAAGGTAACAGTCCTTTTTTATCTGCGAGCCATTTCATGAGTTTTGAATCTGATCTTGAAGCCTTGGGCAAAGTTGACCACAACCTGGCCCGCAACATTCGGGGTTTCATGACACAGGCTAAAAACCGCGCCAATGACGCCCTCACCTTCAACGACCATCTGGCTCGGCTTGCTCCGCTGATTGCCGACCACAAAGAAGACAATCCTTTTTACCTCTCAGCCATGCTGGTGCCTGTCCACGCTTCAAAGACCGCGCTGCCCATGATCAAATTTCTTCAGGCACACGGCCCTGTCCTGCTCGATAGCATGGGAATCTTCCTGAGCAATCGCGTTGGCAAAAGTCAGCTTGAGCTGCTATCGCATCCGCCCGTGCTCCTTGAAGTACTCGATATTCAACCTCAAGACCACCAGGTGGCCATGCAGTGGTTTGGTCAGTACGCCAGCGTGGCAACACGTCGCCTGTCCAATGAGATCGCAGACAAGCTTCAGGAAGGGGTCTCGGTCAAGGACAGCCAGTGCCTTGTCAGGATGTACGATATGGCAATGCGTCACCAAGATGCGCTGGATACACCAGGCAATGATCGCAAGCAGCCAGTAATTGATCCTCGCGCCATGGCTAGACTCCTTCAAATGCATAGCGCTGTTCGATTGAGTGGGATGACTGCTTTTTGGGATATGCCTGTTCGAGGCGCGGTCATCACTTCGCCGTTCCAGCAAATGGCTAAAGGTCTTTATGGCCTGGATCACCAATTTCAGATCAGCCTCAAGGCCTGGCAAGGGATGGGTGCAGAATCTTTGGAGGCCCTCCTCTCGAAGGTGTTGGCAGACTCCTCTCGTAAAGGTCTCAATGCTAGCGGCACGCTGAGCGCAGGTTTTGGCGATTTCGAGCGACCCGACATCGCCGATGTCATGCGCGACCTTACCAACACTGCTCAGCTGATGATCGTAAAGGGCGATGACACAAGGTCTGTGATCCAGGAGCTCACTGCCCGTGGTATGGCGCTGGAGGCAGTTGCACCGACCGATGCGCCCTTGCGTCGGACGCTAAGCCAAAACCTTTTGCTGGCCACCCTATTCCCCTTCAAGCACTTATGGGATGAATATGGTATTGCCCTCAAAGACTATCAGGGCAGTCCGGTCTATTTGGATTATCCTGAAGACCACGCGCACGCGATCGTGGGCCGCTATACCGGCGATCATGGCATTCCAGGATTGATCCGGGTTCCTGCGCAGGAGCAGCTGGAGAAGAACTTCCCCGGCGCCGTGCCCAGCTACCATTTTTCTGAAGATATCCCTGAATCAGAGCATGACCGGATCATCCAGGGATTGCGTGCAGACATTGAATCGTCTGACATTTTCAAAAGGGCTCGCATTGACTCTTCGCTTCTGAATCCGAAAATCGCTGCGAAGCTGGGTGATGATCTTTTGCTTAAACTGCTCACAGACCTCACAGCATACGACACAGACAGTCACGTGGAGCATGGGCAGATCTTCCACCTCCCGGCTAGCGAAATCATGGGGGATTGGCTGCCTCATCTCTCCAAGGCAAGCTATGAAGCTTGGCTGGAAAGCATGCATGAACATGGGTCACAGGAGTGGGTAGCTGTTATTGCAAATCATCGACGACCGTCAACTCAGCTGCTGTCACGAATGGGAGGTCGAATTATCGACAGCTGCCTATCACAGGATCTGGGGCTCTAAGATCGGTTTAGACATAAATTGCCAGAAGCTATGGTGCGTGATAGGATTCGCGAGTCCTTTCAATCACCTATGCTTCAGGAATAATTTGCATGATCAAGTCTGACAAGTGGATTCGAGAAATGGCCCTCAAAGGCATGATCGAACCGTTCACCGATGCCCAGGTTCGCGAGCGCGATGGTGGGCGCGTAATCAGCTACGGGGTTTCATCCTACGGTTACGATGTGCGATGCGCAGACGAGTTCAAGATCTTCACAAACATCAATTCCGCGACCGTTGACCCAAAAGATTTCGATGAAAAAAGCTTTGTCGACGTCAAAAGCGATGTGTGCATCATCCCGCCGAACTCTTTCGCGCTGGCTCGAACTGTCGAGTACTTCAAGATCCCTCGTGATTGCCTGACAATCTGCCTGGGCAAAAGCACCTACGCCCGCTGTGGCATCATCGTCAATGTCACGCCGCTTGAGCCGGAGTGGGAGGGCCATGTAACACTGGAGTTCTCCAATACTACCAGCTTGCCGGCAAAAATCTACGCCAACGAAGGCGTGGCGCAGTTCCTGTTCCTGCAGTCCGACGAGGAATGTGAGATCTCCTACAAAGATCGTGGGGGCAAATATCAGGGCCAGCGCGGAGTCACCCTGCCCCGCACCTGAATCGCTCCTCTGTCGCCCTGACATTTCTCCATAGAGCCTTCAGGGCGCGTCATCTTGCCTCAGAGACCGAGATCAGAACCCAGCGAGCTATCCAGCCACTTACCTTTGTAGCGGCTGGAAGCCTTCAGTAGCGCTGGGCTGATCCCCATGGAAACCAGCTTTTCCACACGCTTGTCGGTCTTCATGACCTCATCAGGCTCAACAACCCGTGTCTTGAGCACCGCCTCGATAAATGCCTTTTTCAGTGGTTCGCTTTGGAGTCGGACATCCCCGTTTGACTTGGACAGCATCTCGTCGAGGGTGTAGCGGATATGGTCGCCGGCATTCACATCGCGGCAAAGCTCGACAAATGCCTCGACGTCCTCCGGCGTTTTAAACAATGTGACATTCCAGTCCTCAGTGCGCTTGCAGAAACGCTCGTGATAAAAATAAGGCTTCTTGGCCAGGCTTGGAAAATCTACCAGCCCTTTCTGGGCCAGCATCTGGGTCGAGTGCAAGTTGGTTGTGAGCCGATCGAGCGTATCAGTGGTGAAAACCGTTCCAAATCCATTGTTTTTGAACCACCTATCATACTCATTGAGCACGGCGAGCTGCTCATCAGCTGAGAGGGAAACCAAGGAGCGTGCTGCTGTCACGCTAAACAGCGTGCGTGCCAAGCCCAAATCCATGCTTGAGGCCAATGTCATGAATCGTTCTGGCGAATTGAATTCAGCCAGGGCCACAGAAGCCGTGATTTCGTTGATTCCCGTCTTTCCCAGTTCTGCACTGATCCTGACAAAATCCACATCTTCGCCGAAGCGTGCTCGAACGTAAGTCCCGACAAACGAGGAAGCTGAAAACTCATCCAGCTGATCGAGGGGTTGGATCCTTTTGGTCGCATAAGTAAGGACGCTTTCGAACAAGGGGCCTTGGTCTTTGGGCGCCAGTACATTATCCACCGGCTGGTTCAGGTCGAAGCCAACCTCAGCGATGGCATCAAAGAGCCGGCCAAGCAATTCGCTCTTTTCCTTATCGGGTGCGTAATCCAGGATGTCATCAACATGCGTCAAACAGAACAGTTTGGCGTGCCTCGAATGAATCAGAAAGGTCTGGAGCTTGGCCATTCCATAGCCAACGTCGCGGGCCATCAAGTGAATCCATTGGCGGTTCAGGTCTGCAGGCTTGTACCGAGCGAACCATGTGCTGTCTTCGTAGGGAGACTTGAAGTCCAACGCCGACTCCAGGATCGTGTCTAGCCTTTGGCAAAGCTTGCCCTTATCAGCATGATCTTTTGCTCCATCCTTGAAGATAATCAGATTGGGCCGGGCCGCATTTCGACCCAAGATCTCGCCATGGTCAAGAGAATGGGTAATGTGAAGTGGGTTGACCTTCTGATCAAGGCAAGCAAGCCAGAGATCTGCGTGAGAAAAGTCCTTGTCGTAGAACTTGGAGTCGATCGCCTGGATAAATCTGTCCCAAAGATATTCAGCTTCCAGTTCGTCCAACTGAGTCAGAAACTCACCCAGCTTCAAGGATTTATTGAAATCGAGCCGGCAAGACTTGGTCGCTTCTCTGTAGGCGTTGAGTAAGACCGTTTCTGGTCTTGCAATGGGAGTGGGGGCTTTGCGGCTCACGGGCAGAATCCTATTGGACATTCAGGCCTCGGATAGCACCGAAAGCCTCGATGGGTATAGGATCATTCTGGCTGGCGCACAGAGCCGAGGTCAAACAAGAGGCAGGGTTATCTGCGCCTGTTCCACCTCAGCATCGTCTCAGAGCCCAAGATCTGAGCCAAACGAGCGCTCCTGCCACTTGCCTGAATATTTCTTCGAAGCCTGGAGCGCGTGGGGCGAAACGCCGAGTGCAATCAACTTTTCGATCCGCTTCGGGGTCTTGAGCAGTTCATCCGGATCAACCGCTTTTGTCTCCAAAAGCACCTCAAAATAGTCTTTGTACAGCTTTTCGTCAGCCAGGCGCTTATCAGGTTTGTTCTTTACAAAGTACTCATCCACAAAGTGGGTCAGATGCTCCTGAGCGCCAACCTGGACGCATAGCTCCACCCAGCGCTCAATGTCTGCTCGGTCTTTCAAAAACTCCTTGGTCATGTTGTTTTTGCGATCGCAGAAATCTTCGGTATTGAAGCCCTCAACCTGAGCAAGAGCCGAGTAGTCCACAAGGCCGCGTTGGTGCAGTTGCTCAGTGACATCAAGATTTCGGGTCAGCGTCCACAAACCATCGGCTTTGAGAAGCGTGTCCAAGCCCATGTTCTTGAACCAGCGGTCGTACTCATCGACAAGCACGAGGGCTTCCTCCCCCTTGATCTCTGACACGTAATGGGCACTTTGGGCAAACAGGCGCCTGGCATCATCTTTGCCCATTGCTATCGCAAGAGGCATGAAACGACCAGGATCTCTGAAGACATCTTGCCCAAGTGAGCGGGTCATCCCATTGACGCCTGTCTTGCCAAGCAGTTGAGCAACCCTTTCGTATTCAACGGGGTCTTGGTAGGTCTGGTTGATGAATTTTCCAATGTAGTAGCCGTAGCCATACCTCTCGTGCTCAGCTGCCGGGATTGCTTTCTCACTAGCCCTAGCGAGGCAGGCCTCGAACATGTCGCGGATGTCAGTGCCGTTGAGCTTCAGTTGATGATTCTCATCATGACTCAGAGCCACATTGGTGATGGAGTCCATCAGCTTGGTCAGAAATTCTGCTTGTTCTTTGCCGGTAGAGTGCTCAATGATGTTATCGATCTGTTGCAAGCAGAAGGACTTGGCATTGCATGAGTGGGCGATGAATTTTTCGAACGCTTTGTCGGTTGTTCCAACGTGGGAAGCCAGGGTTAGATGGTGAATCTCAGCCAGACTCCCAATTTTTTGGATGGGGAACCAGGCTGATTGCTCGTAGGGGGCTTTGAAAGACGTGGTAATGCTCAGCAGTTTGTCGAGCTTTCTGAAAGCATCCAGGTTATCTGCCAGGTCATGCTTGGCATCCAGGTAGACGCAGAAATCTACAACAGGAGGTGCTTTGCCTCGACCCTTGCGCAGATTTTCGATGCCCTTGATGACATGCAAGGGGTTAACATTTTGCTTGAGGCACGATATCCACAGAATTGAGCGGGAAAAATCTTTATCGCTGAATTTCTCAGCAACACTTGCGACAAACTGCGTCCAGGTAATCGTGGCTTCAGTGTCACCCAGCCCAGCCAAATGATCGCCAATCTTGGTGTCTTTTGTCAGCTCGACCGTCCGGTCACTCGCAGCGCTTTTGTAGGCATTGAGCAACACGGTAGCTGGCTTGGCAATGTGAATCAGTTGCTGGCGGCGACTCATGAGGGTGTCCTGTGAAGACGGGTGCTGATCATCATGCAGCCCATCAAATGGCTATACCCCCATTCTGAAGCTCGCGGTGCACACGGGTCAAACATGCAGGCTGACAAACCAGGGGTTCCGGTGAAATACTGGAACCAAGGAGATCCCCATGCACACTAATCCACACCTAAATTACCCTTTAAGCCGAATATTCTTCGATCGGGCTCTGCTGATGCAATATGGCATCGACAGCTCGCCCTACGCCAAAGCCGTTAATCAGTGGCTTGAGGTGGACTCACCCCTCTGCCAAAAGGTTCGGCAATGCCTGCGGATCTCGAAGTATCACGTAGATCACATGCGTGCAGACATTGAGTGCAAACACCTGAGATCAGTCATGAGCTCCTTGGGCTGCAGGTTCGATCTCAAGCCATCGCAGGATGGGAGCATCATCCGTTTTGACCGCCTGGCCTACCTCTATGAGCATGTCTCGCATAAGGAGCGGCTAGAGCTGGACAGGCTGTTTCTTTGCATGCTGGGAAGCATCACCCTGCCTAACCTTCTCGGAACGCCGGTAGAAGCACCGGATGATGATATGAGTGACCTTTCTCAGCATTTCGTGGACGTAGGTTTTGGTGATGAGCAACAGTTCTTCTGCGAGTACGAAAACCAGTGGATCGCGGCTCATTTGATGCCCTACCGCTTCGCGCTATATCGCAACGTTGAAACGTTTGAGGATCATGAAGATCCTACTCCCTCCTACAAAGACCACCTTCTTGCCCATGGTCACTCGCTTGAGCATGTCCTGTCCTGTGCTGTTGAAATCGTATCGGGCGACAGAACGAGCAAGGACAGCATCCATATAGAATATTACGGAAATGATATTCTAATGGCCTATCATTTGTCAGGGACGCTCCAGTGGGTGCATCCGAACGCCGACCTGGAAGAATGCCCGGCCTACTGGCGCGACGAGTACCCTCTCAATCTGGATGACTTGATGAGAAGGCTCATGGTGCTAGAGAACAAGTGTGGCAGCACCAGGGTGCAAGAAAATAAATTCTGCATGGATCTGGGACTCTGATGATGAGCAAAGCAATTGAGTACCTGGCAAAAAGACTGGGTGAAACCCCCGAGGGGTTCGATCCTGGGGCTTACCTGCGCGAATGCCTCAGAGGTGTCGACGCAACGCCAGAGCCCATCTTCGCGGGGTTAGAGCTTGCTATCGGTGAAAGAAAAGACATCTCCAAAACGAAGATGCTCACCGACCTGATCGAATTGTGCTTTGAACGAAAGGTTGTAGGCGACCTGCCCCTGCTGACGCTCATGGAGAAGGCTGGAGGTGAAAATGACCATACAATTTCCATTGTGGCCAAGTCATTCAAGAACATCGAGAACGCCTTGCGACTGGGGGGTAAAAGCCTGCTGTCCCAGATCCCCCCAGATCCTGCTGAAATGCTGGCTTACTCCAGGTTGAGCAAATTAGGCAGCAGCGCCATTGTCCAGGTTATCAATGAGAACCTGACTGAGCATGCACAGGCACTGATGACTGGGTGGAACGCCAAGAGCCCTCGTGACTACCGATCTGTGTTGGTTGACCGTGAGTCCATCTACCCCATGGTGCGAAAGGCCCTGTACGCCTTGCCACTGGGCAGCAGTCACCAGGCGATCCGAGAGCTTTTTATCGGGCATAACAAGCCAGGCCACGAAGAAATGCTCTCAAGAGCAACCGCCATTCTTGATTACAAAGGCGGCACTTTCGCTTCCGACCTTCCTGATCTTGCTCCCCTTACCGAAGACTTCCTTGTTCGCTATGAATCGCTGATTTTGTCCAGAATCTTCGCCAAAGTGGTGGAGATGGATGGATACGAGATGGACAGCGCCTACGAGGAGTTTTTCATTGCGGGACTGCGCAAATTGAGCCAGGCTGGCCTCAATATCCTCAACGGTGTTTACACCCAAACCAACTATGGTTACGGCATTGGGTATTTGGATGACATGGGGGAGATGCGCGACCCACATGAGGAGACTCGAAATGCTTTGCGGATCATGCAATTTGGTACCACAGGCCTAAGAAACCGTGAACGGGGCTACTGGGAAATCAAATTCAAGATGCGCGATACGGTGTGCAACCACTTGCTGGATCTTTTGCCAAACGATCAGGGCCGAGCTCTCCTCGACAACGACGCCTACAAACTGGAGCGTTCGCGTTTCACGAAAGACCGGACATGCCTGAATGGACTGAACAATAAAGCCCTTATAGACCGAGAATTTGCCACTGATCTGGGACTTTGAAAAATCGGTTTAGACGCTTATTGACATTCCAGCTGGGGATGGTAGATTTCTCCCCATAGCCACCCCGGCATCTGTGTTATAGGAATGCGTCATGGAACTGGAACAAGAAGTCGTCGAGCAGTACATCACCCTCAACGTAAACGATCCTTTCCGTGAGGGGCGCATCCTTCAGATCCTCGTGCGCACCAATGACGAAGAAAGCCGTTACCATGGCAAGGTTGCCCGGTATATGGCGGCTCAAGACACCCTTCTCGGCCATTTTTATCAGCACGTCGATCAGATGAGCAAACCCAAGCTGCAAAGTGTGATCATGCGCGCCAAGCAGACCCTGGGTGAAAGCGAGCAGGCAGTCCTCAAGGATTACATGGGTAAATCCATGCCTGCCGTTCTTGCCGCCCTTCACATGCGCAAGCTGATCATCACTGGCACCCACGTCCAGGCATTTTTCTATCTGGATGGCATCGCAAGCCACATGGAGACGGATGAGCTGATGGTGCCCTTCACCAACCTCAAGATCGCCCAAGACATCGAAGCCATCGACATCCAGGAGCCGCTTCAACAAGCAGCTTGACCGATCGGGGTGGAATCAAAACCAGCCTCAGGGCTGGTTTTTTGTTTCAGATCAAGCCTAGAGCTTCAGGCTCTGCCGGGCGACGTTTATGGCCTGCCGTATAGCCCTGGTAATCGTGAATCACGGCCACCATGTTCAAAATCGCCTCGCTGACATTCTCGCGCAACTTGGCGAAACCTTCAGGGCTGGTGTTTGGGCCTGGATTGAAACCGGGCGTGGTCAGATCAAGCCTGATCGTGCGGGCTGCCAGCGGCAATGGGATTACATCGTTGCTTTGAGCACCTTGATGGCTCATGGCGATAACAATGCTGCTTTTGTCGGGCAGTGGCACACCCGCTATCCGTCGACTGCTGACGATATCGAGAAGCGGCAACATGTACGGGGCTGGATCAACATCTGACACGTCGATCAGCATGGTGAGTGGCTTGCCCTCACTCGCCTTGATCTTGTCCTCAATCTGCTGACCAAAATCCATCGGCGCCTCCCTGCCCAGGTTCAGGCTCAGATAAGAGCCATGTTTAGCGAGCGCCTCGCTTGTAGAGGTAATGACGCCATGCCCCAGTTTTTTGATTACCAGAAAGTCCATTGCCATGCCTTATTATGTTGACTATACAACCAAGATAGCTACTGCGGACACGTTGTAACAATGGCAGAGCCCTTTGAAATGCAGAAAGACTGCGACCCATAACTCCGCTGGCCTAATCAATCTCCTTGTCGCGGCGGACTAAGAGGGATGAAGCCAAGTTCTTTGCGTCTCGCTTCAAACATCCGAGCTCTACGCCGGCAAAGCAAGGCTGCAGCCACCAGGAAGGGAAAAGGGATCATGATCCATGCCTTGGACGTATAGATCATGCTTTGCAGAAAGCTCACCATCGAAATAAGCCCTGCGACCCACAGAATCCGCACTGTGTAGGTCTGCCAGGCAACTATCCGACCCAGCAGTTTGTTATCTAGAACCATTCGCTCGTGATCTGTCACACAATGTCCTCATCCGAACGGCAATTGTGAGGGGGCCAGGCTTTCAAGGCAAGGAAGTCGTTGTTTCGCCTGGCCCGCCAGGCGTCTGCCCTCTCACCTATCCATTCAAGAGCAGTCGCGCTGCACGCGAAGGCCGACCTCTCTCTATGCCTCAGATGTTTGGCACGATCTCGCTGTGCATCCAGTGCTTGTCGGTCTGCACATGATTCTTGCGAACGTACTTGCACACCGATTGGCGGAACTGACTGTAGTGAAAGCCTTCGGCCAGGCGGATCACGTAACCCTCGGACTTATCATAGTCGCGCTTGGGGTCGTAGAGCTTTTTGATCACATCCTCGTCGAAGATGCCACGGTACAGCACCGGTACAGGCTTGATGCCCAGCAATTCGAAATAGAGCATTGTCTCGTCCCATGACAGACAACGGTTGGTGTCATCCCACATGGAGAAACCTTCGAAAAAGACGCCATCTTTACCAAAGCTGTAAGGGATGGAGTGCCGGGCCCATAGCCCTTCGCCACAGATGCGGTAGCCCTGAGGTATATCGTAGCGGAACGAATTCCAGAAATTTTTCAACCAGTCGCGGGACGGGTGATGCCTACCTGAGATTGACCTTGCATGCAGCATCTCTCGATAAAGGGTGTTGTTTTCCCCATCACGCTTCTCCGAGGCAATAACCTCCTTGCCGATGAAGTTCGCCAGATCCTGCCTGCGCATCTGCTTGTCATCGCGTTGGACGCCTTCAGACCAAGGCAGGTGCGGTGTGCTTGGGCAGCTAACCGCCAGGCTGAAGTCGCCAAGGAAACCACCCTCTCCCAGGTGCATCTGAACGTCCGGGCGCTCGAAAAAATCACCGCGAAGCCTTTGCCCGTTAGCAATAAACTGGTTTCCGTAACAGTCGTACTTGTGGTCGACGCTCAGGTGCTCAGGCAGCAGCACGGTGGAGATACCTGCGGCCTTGCGAACCTCTTCAACGCTCAGGGTGGTTCGCTTGAAGGCCAGGTCATGCTCAAGGCAGACCGTGGCGCCATTCTCGCGGTAGAAGCCGCCATCAGACCACAAGGCCTTGTCCAACAGGTGGACTACCTTGGCTCCCGGCTGTTTGCAGATCACGCAGGTGCAGTTGTCCCGTACCAGGACGGCATCCTGAAATTGGCTTGGGGTCAGCAGAATTGAAATCGACATGATTCTTTGCATCCAAAAAGGCTATCGCCTTCCGGATCATGAAGGAGGCGTCAGCGAACAGAACAGAGGTTTGTCAGGGTCATGAATAGGTTCGGCGATTGAAAGGGGCTGGTGACAGCAATGCGCGGAATAATGACATATTGAGCAAACACTTGCCAGCACTTTTGCGTTCGTTTCTCGACAGCCGCTCCTCTGCGCAAAACCATTGTAGAGACAGAGAAGCTGGGCTGCCAAGGCCTCAGCACACGTGTCGTCGGCTCAAGCTCAAGCAGCCCATAACAAAGAAGGCACAAGCAAAAGGTAAGCCTACTTCAAGCCAGAAGGGAAGTGAGTGGCTCAAGGCAGACTCGCAGAAGGCCAGATGGCCACCAATGACTCCGGCGACCACAGCGTGCATGATGGAGCATGCCAGATATGGATTTCGATTGCGCAGCAGGAACAGGTCGATTGAGACGACAACCAGAGCAGCAGCGACCCAATACAGCGCCAATAAGCCAAGAGTCATGAGTGGTACTCGAAGTCGGCCTGCGCCGCTGCATCGGTACTGACGAAGAAACGTAGCTTCTTCTTGAGCTTTGCGCCATCGATGCTGTGGACGACAAAGGTGATGGAATCAAACTCACCCGCGCCTTGGCGGATGTAGTATCGGGCGATGCTTACCACGGTGCCGGCCTTCAGTGTATGATCTGAATAGGCGTAGACAGGCTGCCAAAAGTTGTTCCTTACGTATTCGCACGGGATGAGCTCTTTACCATCGTGAGCAACGATCGATTTGTTTCGATCTTCATGCATTACGGGGAAAGACCAATCCTGCTTCAGTACCAAAAGGTCACCTAAGCGAGGGATAATCAGTTTCATAGTTGGAGCCCTTCTTTTTTCTTCGATTATCTCATATATTGCACTGCATGACAGCACTAAACCATTTTCGCCACGCTGAAACTGATGCCTGGGAGCGACTGCTCCCCGAGGATAATTCCATCATTGCTCAGGGCCTTCTGAAAAAAAGCCCTTTCCCGATCATAGACCTAGTCCGTTCGAGAAAATATGATGAGTTATTACTTAAACTGTGCCTGGGATCCGACCTGCGTATACAGCGCAAAGCGTGGTCTGAAGTAGCTATTGCAGCCACGCACCTCAGCACACCTCCGCACTGGCTGGCATCAGGCTTTGATGAGGTGATCACCAAGCTGTGCTTCCCAAATCTTCGTTTTGCGCTGGTGCAGAATGACCTCAAATGCCGAGTGAAATATGGGCGGTCGATCACTTGCGACCAGGTGTTGCAGGCCTGGAGCAGGATTCCGGATTACCAGCCCCAATCATCTGGGTCAAAAACTCATGAGGGCGTCTGGGACAATCAAACCAAGTCCATGAGGACGCTGCAGCAGATAGCCCTTCATCACCTGTGGCTTGAGTCTCATCCCCAGCGTGACATTTTCACACCCGACCTGCTGGGTGAGGGTCAAATCGTCATGATGGCATTTTCAGAGCCCTCTTCGTTTTGGAGGCAGCAATTGCCGCAAAAAGCCCGTGACATTCTCTTGGCGGTCGACCTGGGACTCTAAAATAAATTACGATTATGGTAATAATTGATTCGGATCTGGTACACTGGATTCATACCCTTTTGGTGGATACCCCATGCCCCCCGCCTCTACTCCGGACATTGCCGAACCCACAGATGCACCAGAGGTTCCCACACACCCTATTGAACAGATCAGGGCTCTGATTACGCAGGCCAAAAGCGCTATTTGGAAGTGTGAAGCGCCAGAGGTGCTGGAGCCTATGCTGAAAGCCATCACGCTCAGAATTGCTGAATTGCCGGCACTTGGTAACCCTCAAGCCATTGCCCCCCTAACTCAGCAATTTCTGTCGTTGATTGAGACCAAGCCTGAAGGTACTCCAAACGGGCAAAGCGTATTGGTGATGGTCAGATTGCTGGGGTACACCCCAGAATTCGTCAAGATCTACTCGCGTGACCTTGCCCCTGACGTGCTTAACGAGATCATCGGCCTCATGGCCCGTGACCCTCTTATGGTTTCAGACTTAAAGTCGACTCGCATGCTGTGTCAATTAGCTCGGCGTGGAGCCAATCCCTCCCTTGGATTGCTTTTTGACCGCATGCTCTCGCTCAAGACTGAAGCGGGTGGCCCGAACATCCTGGAGGCCTTGAACCACTACATGGCTGAGGATAATTGTGACATTGCAGTGGTGTGTGATCTGATCTACAGGCACAGGGACTATCTTTGGTCGATTCCAGACTTCAAGGCCAAAACAGTGGGGGTTACGGGTGTAGGCTTTTTGAGTCCAAAAGCTGCCTTGTTGCTCTACCGTCACGGTGAGGTAGAGCTCGCAAAGGATCTGGTGAAAGTCATGTGCCGGGAGGCCGTCGACCCCAACCACTATTATTATTTGGCTGAGATGGGCGAGGCGCCAAACCCGGAATACTTCAACGCTCGGTTTGCAAAACAGCATATCTTCTGTGAAGACGTTCTGTACTCCATTCAGAATTGTGAGCTGGAACTGCCCCACAACGGCCTGAAGGTTAAGCAGGGTGACAATAATCTGATGCGCAAGCTCATCGACCGGTTGCCCAAGCTGCACCTTGACTCAGATGTAGAGCAAGACCGCATGATAGAGGTCATGGAGGCTTTGTCTGCTGACCATCCTCTGAACAAGCAATTGCTGGCAAAAAGTGGTGTTTCCAAGGAGCTTTTGATGCGCGTTCAGCCCTTGAGAGACATCGTATTCGCCGCCGACCTGGGTCTATAGTCCATGCAAAACCTGTTTCGCAATCTTCCCAATGAGTGGATGGCTCCTGGTCTACGCAAGCACGCAGATCTGCTGTGTGAGCACATCAACCTCTTCCTTACCTCCATGGGCAAAAATCCTGACCGTACGATTTGTCTGGTGGATTTCATGAAGAAGAAGGAATTGGCGCGTGAGTATTGCGAGATTGCCGGGGAAAAGGGCTGGCCAGTTTTTGACATCGATCATTTCATCGCAGATGACTGGCTGGCAGGTTACTGGGCCTGGATCGAAGACGGCGGTACCAACGCCATGCTCAGAGCCGTTGAGATGGATGCCCCACGCCGCACGGTACTGCTTCGCGATTTGATCAATCTGGGTGTGGGTGGGATCTATCGCTCCATGGGGCTGCTTCGCTCTCGGGAAGCTTTCCAATACACGGTAGGTTTCTGCAGGCACTTGTTCAGCGCAGCGACCAAAG
This sequence comes from Pseudomonas sp. CFBP 13719, assembly GCF_014842095.1. Classification (NCBI taxonomy): domain Bacteria; kingdom Pseudomonadati; phylum Pseudomonadota; class Gammaproteobacteria; order Pseudomonadales; family Pseudomonadaceae; genus Pseudomonas; species Pseudomonas sp. CFBP 13719. The sequence goes on from NZ_JACYVB010000002.1 coordinate 374,251, forward strand.
ATGATATTGAGGATGCGATCGGCCAAGGCAATCCCGTCGGCAGGATGGCGGTGGTTAGTCTGAGTAAATATCTCCAGACAAAGCAGTTCAAGGCTGACCGCCCTATTCTGAATTATAACCTGGAGTCAATATCAGTCCTGGTGGGCAGCGATGAGGTGCTTTTCAGTCGCGAATTCTTCAATGCAAAAGAAGACGTCTATCGTCGAATGGATGCCGGTCTAGCCAAGATTCAGTACCCTGACAAGGATCTTCGAGGTGGGCTGAATCTGGTCGAAAGACTAAGTGAAGAGTACAGGGTCGTCACTGCTGCCGACAGTGATGCGTATGGCAGGTTGGCCAGGCCACGACAAACCGGCAAGTGCCTGCATCCTGTGATCATGCCCAGGCTCTATGAGTGCGTTGAAACCGGCAACATTGATGATCTTTGGCGCATTACACTTGGCCGCTGCTCTCTTATCACACCCTATTTCCCTACCAAGGGCCAGCCTACCGATGATTACGTGAAAGCGGCGCTTTCATTGATGGTCATCCGGGATGTCGAGGCCACGATGGGCATTCAATACCCGCGTCAGGAAATGCTGAACGCCCTGGATGAGAAGCTGGCCGGGCTTTGGAAGGGTTACGAGAGTGATGAGCGAGAAACCATCATGGCAGTGCTGTGCACCATCGGTTACGGGGCAAACATCGACGTCTACAAGCCCACCACAGGTCTTGGTCGGGCGCTCGTGATGTTCGACATCCTTGTTGACACTGATGCGCAGGTAGACGTGAGGGAGCAGGCGCTTAAAAGCTTTGCCCAAAGCCACTTGCGAGCAGATTATCGGCTGCAGCTTTGGCCAGTCCTCATCGCTAATGCCAAGGCCGTGTCCCATGACCCCCTTCTTCGCTCCTTGCAGCCACATTTGGCTTTGGCCTGGCACTGGGGGCAGTCGTTTCATTACGCCGGCAACCGCACGCAGTTGTACGGCCCGATGATCATTAAGCATGATGGTTGGAAGAACAGTCTGGCAAAAGATGCAGGCATGACGGCAAAGGCACTGACCCTGGCGAATGGGGAAAAGATGCTGGATCCGAAGTTTGCCGCTTCCCTTGAGGTGAGCGGTGAAGTGCTACGTATGCTGGACTTCAAACTGCCGCCAGGTCTTTCTGACCGGGCCATGGCAATCGACCTGGGGCTGTGATCGTGAGTTGGAATGAACGTAAAATTTTGATGGAGCAAATGGTTGGCTGGGTGGGGGCTCGGGCAAAGGCTGGGCTGTACGCGGACGCTCTGCGCGAGATGAAGAATCTTGCTCAGCACAGAGACAAGATGGCTGGAACCAATGGCAGGAATTTTACACAGGAAAGAAAGCTCATCCCGGAACTGACCGCGAAGGTCGGAGAGCACCTACTCAAAATTGATACGAAAGATCCTGCCGGTCTTACCTTGATCAAGGATTACCTGCATCTGTTTGGCTGTTCCGTCAGGCTGGCTGCCACTTACTGGGGTGATCAAGGACTCAACGATCAGATCCTCGATGCGCTGAGCAGGCAAAGACTAGCGCCCACTGACCTGGTCAACATGGTGCCCATGTTCAAGGAAGACTCCACGCCTGAGCATTACCTGCGCCTTGCGCTATTCAGCATCGAGCGCAGGGCAGAACTGGGCAGTCTCTCCATGGTGTTCGCTCGGGTGATTGCACCCACAGTCTCTCGCGAGAAGCTGGGTGAATATGCTCCTGAGCTTGATGAGGCATTGCTCAGGCATCGTGGCGAGTGCAATCGACGCTATCGTTGGAACGAGCTTCTGGCCTGCCACCGCGCAGGCCTTGTGGGGTTTGCGACCAGTGCCGTCCAGGAAAACACCAGTAACCAGGCTAAGGGTAATGATCTTGTTGATGCCAGAAAAGAGCTGGGTCGTGTGCTGACGCAAGAGGAGCACAACCGCTTCTGGGATTGCATGACCAAGGACGCCATTCATGCGATCGGGCTTTACATGGTCGAGTACGGTAGTGAGCTTGTGTGCGCTGAGCCTGAACACCGAAATTCAGCTACAGAGTACCAACCCTTCAAGGACGCTATCGCTGAGGTATTGGCTGTTGTGGCCCGGCAACAGCCAGAAAAACTCAAAACGCCTGAGATTGCGTGGATGATCGATCAGTTTTGCTCCTACTGGTCGCCCAGGGATGCGGCTCAGATGAAGTTTCTTGAGCGCGACGTGCTCATGCAGTCCTCTCGTTATCGCGACATTCACATGGCAGTCGATCTGGGGCTTTGATTTTGAGCATCTACAAACTGATTGACCGTTTATTTGAAAGCCAGCAGCGCGATGAGGCGCTGAGTCTGGCAGAGCAAGTGTCCGACCAGATCGATGAGTTGGCCAAAGCGAGAGATTTTCTGATGGTCAACCATCTCTTCTCGCACATCGATGAATACCTGACCGGTATGCCACATCGCGAGCCCCTACTCGCTTGCAGCCTTCAATTTCCCCTCTCTGCGCAAGTGCTTGAGAATGTGGTGCCTAAGCTCAGAGAGGATCAGGAGGTCTTTGACGCGGTCATTAGCAATCTAGTTGCCAATCGAACGTGGCGATTTGAACCCTCCGCCATGGAAAACGTGATCAAGGATATGGCGTGGGCGGATCAGCATGAGGCCGTAATCTCGATCCTGGAGGGCATTATTCAGGAAGGCAACGTCAAGGGTGCAGGGCTCGATCTGATAGCTATCGCTACTGAATTCACCCTTGAGCGCAAGGATGATGTGATGGCTAGCTGGGTAGCCAGAAACGAACAAAAACTGCTGGCGCTTGATTGTCAGGGTGGCATCACGGTGAACAGTTTCCCTGGAGAGGGCATCGGCTGGTACAACAAGGGCGTATGCGAATTTGGCCTGAAAATGGCCAACCGCAACGTAGAGAATGCTACCGGCATCGATCTGATCAATCTTGAGCGCATTCAGGGAAAAGCTTTGGACTACGAGAAGAATCCGACCAATTACGTTGATGACTGGGCCTGCTACCTGTATCTGACGCCCTACCCCATCGAGCGCTACATCTCAGAGGAGAAAACCTTTTGCCATTCGAAACTGATTGGCGTGCTAAAGGATATCAAGGACAGCGAGTGGGCATCCAAACTCAAGACTGAGCGGATCTACGATATTGCTAGGGCAGACGTCAGACACGGTGCGGGAAAAGATCCATCGAAACTCTTTGCGCAGTTCTTACAGGACTACAGGGAGGCAGGCTACCCTTTGCCCAAGCCATGGGTGAGTAGCGCCCTTAACGAAATCGCGATCGATGTGCACGAAGACATGGGGCGTTTTTCTCAGATCTTGAAGATTTCCAAATCACATCGAGTCAGAATCAATTTTGACCCCTTTGAGGCCTCGTTCAAGCGCAGCCTCAGCGCTTCGAGCCGCAAGCTGCCTTTTGTTGCTGGTATGGGGCTGCTCGCAGGACTCAAGGATGGTTACCCCATTCCCCCCAAATTCTTCGGTACCTGGTTTAAGTACTGCGCCGAGAAATGGGATCAGAAACAGCGAGAGAATTTTATCCAGGCGATTACCATGGAAGTGCTGCAGGCCTGTCCTAACCTTCGGGATCAGCGCATGGGTGCCGACCTAGGTTTGTAGGCTGCTCCATGGGTAAGCTTAAAATAAAACGGATCAAGTCATGTACCAGGCATACCTCAGTGAGTTGGCGCAGGCGCACTGCTCTGAAAACCCCACCAAAACCCACCATGGTGTCAGGCAGCGCTTTGCTGCCGATCTGGCCAACCTTTTCAGGATGGTTCTGGATGACAAAAGTGATGCCCCGTATGTGGCGGTTGCCCAGAAGACTGTTGCCGCCGATTTTCAGCTCTATACGCATCAGCTGACCGAGCTTGGCTCAGCTGAATCTCAGCGATTGTTCAGCCAACACAAGGCTGCCATCAGGGGCTTGTGCAAGCCCAACTTTGTAGATCCATACTGGCTGGTCGCCCTTAACGATCTGGACATCCCCGAGTTAGTCACCCATCTCGCCGAGCATTGCCAGCTGCGTACTGTCTATGACAGCGGCCTTTTCGAAGACCTTGAGTCACTCCCAGTTGGCCCGCGTCGCAAGCTGGCGCGAGTGGGGATGTCTGAAATCAACCAGGGATACACCCTTAACTTCCTTGAGTTTGCTGCGGGCGTAGCACTCGAAACGGGCGTGACAGGTACCCAGTTCAAACGCTATTTGGCTGTGGGCATGAACAAGGATCGCAACCATTTCGCCAGAGCACTGATCAAGGCCATTGCAGTACAGCATGAAGGATTGAAACCAACCCAAGTCAAATACGCCGTCGATACCGTTTGGAAATTCACCAGAAGCCTAAATTCCCCGAAAGACTTTGAGCCAGCCTTCAAGGCAGAGCTGACGTCCTTCTTCAGGGAGCTCGATGTCCCGGTGGGCGTGTTTGCGCATTCCTCTGCTGAGAAAGACCGCCTTCTCGGGCAAGACCTGGGGCTTTGATCATGAATCACCTGGAAGAACAGCGGGACATGAAGCTCACCTTGGATCACCTGGTCGATTCCATCAAGGCGGGGGATGAGCGTTCGGTTGAATCTTTCCTGGGTACCTACCAGCTTTACCGAAGCGTTCTGGCGCAAGACGGTCGGTTTGACTTGCTTCAGGAAGGAGAGCTTGGGCCCGACAGAATACGAGGTGCCTGCAGCCGAGCCTTGCACACGGGCATCAAGAACGGACGCCTCATGCCTGAAGGCATTCTTAGGGCCTGTATGCGTGCGACTACCTTCCTCCCCGGCGTCCTGCGCTTGGTCTTTGAGCATTACCCTGCCCTTCAGGGAGAGATCCTTGAGCACTTCCGAAATAGGCCGCTTGAAGTACTGCAATTGCTCAAGCCCCATTACGCCGATAACGGCACTTGGCTGTTCAACCACCTCAAGGAGAAGGATCCGCAGCTGCTGACCCATCTGATCCAATTCAATCTGCCCTTCATACGCGAGTTGGACTACAAGGGGTTTGATCAAATTGTGCCTGTGCTTTACGCCCTGGATGACGAGCCCACGGTCAGCCATTTCCTTAAGCATTGGGAGGCCGGCATCCTTGAATCCTGGAAAATACACGCGGACACAGATGGCAAGGTGCTTGATACGCGCACCATCAACGTGATCTCGCGGCTGGGTACTCCGACCCTGCAGCGCAAGATGTGGTATTCGCTGCATCACACCGGGACGTATCAGGATTATGCGCCGATCCGAGACATCAAGCTGACCCTCAACGAGAAAGATATTACTCAGTGGTTCCAGACCGGCTACCAACATGCAACCTTCATTTTTTGCCTGGCCTTGGAAAACAAGCTCTTTGATCTCAAAGACCTTGCCGCTGGCTTGGCGAAAGGCTACAGCAAGAAATATGACTGGGGCGTGAAGGGCCTCAATCATGCGGTGGAGATCGTGAAATACAAAGGTGGCTCAGTGAGTGATGCACGCTTGATGGAAGTCCTGGGAGCCACCACGGAAAGCCTGCGCGATCACCCGATGGCTGAAGAAGGGTTGTACGTGCTGGCCGAGCATTTTGGTAAGCAGGCAGTCATGAAGACCAGTTTTGGCATGGAGCGATCTGACCTTTTCTTTGGCCAAGATCTGGGATTATAGCCTGGGATAATGATTTGCCCCGCCAAGGTGGCTTGCCCTTGGCAGTGACTCTTCGATGCAAGGGGAAAACCGATCAAGCCTAGCTACTAAAAATTTGCTAATGACCTGCTCTGCAAGCAATACTAGGGTAAATCGCTTCTACGGAATTTTTTTATGTCTGACATCCAGGCGCGGCATCGTTTTCGGCAAGATTACATCTCCCTCATTAACCTGTTGGAGCAGATGGCCTGTGACGGAAAGCGTTTCGATCGGGGTGATTTCGAGACGATCCATCCAATGCTCTGCGACTTGTGCGCGACTGCAGAGGCTCTGCCTGAGTTAGCTCGCAGCATTGCCGGTGAGGAAGGCAAGTCACTGGTTCGCTGGTACGTGGGTCAATGGCCCAAACGTGACTTGGACATTGACGGATCTGCTTCACAGAACGCATTGGCTGAAGACTATGCCACCCTGGCTATCCGCGTGGTTGACTCCCTGAGAGTCGACCTTGGCTGGGAGACCAAGAACCTCATCGGGATCGATCCCGTGTTTGACCGATACCTGGTTGATCGAATTCTGAATCAAGAGATGGGCTTGTTTTCCTACGACCTTCGACGTCAAGACCGTTATGACAGCGATTATTACACTGACGCTCAAAACAAAGGCTCGGCTTTGGAAGAGGTCATCAGCAACCTTGCCAGTTCCGGCAGGCAGCAATTGCTCAATGACCTGGTGTCAGGCGTCAACGAGCTATTGAAGGTTGCTCCCGAGTCGATCGATTCTCAGTCGAGAGCCCAGCTGTTCATGAGCTGCTTCCATCAACCAATTGAAAAGGTTGGCCCAGAGCTGAAGGCCTCCTTGGCAGCCCTTCTGTCTCAATCACAAGCGGCTGATGTCAAACACCTGTTTGAGTATCAAACCGATACGTTTTACGAAGTGATGCTCAATGCTGCAGGTTCTGGTATGCGTGAGGAGGTTGAGCCGCTCATCCAATTGGCGTTGGATCATAATTGCTGCCCACGGCAGTACAAGCAGCTGCTGACAGGTCTAGAGCAACATACCCATCTTGATGTTGCAAAGGTGGCCGTGTCCTTCGCTCATAAGATCCTCGCCAAAGATCCTGAGAGCGATGGGTACCGGTATGCCCTAATGTCATACTATCTGGTCAACAACACCCCTGTCGTTGCCGATCAGATCGAATTCGTCGCCGATGACATGCACGTATTCGCCGGCATGATCAGGAACCAGTACAGCAGTTGGTACAGCGCGGAGCGCCAGACCTTGAACATGAAAAACTTCAAGGCTTTGCTGTGTGAGTACCTGGGTCAGCATCCAGGCCAGTTGCAAAAGCTCGAAAGAATTCCAGAAATCTCTCACATCGTAAAAACCCTGCCCTACTGGCATGATCACAGCTTCGCGGCTGACTTAGGACTCTGACACCATGAACAGACCCGTCACTATTCTCAAAAGTCAGATCGATCAGTCGGTCAACTTTACCTACCCCTCGAAAACCGTAGGCACCCTTGAGGCCAGGTTCGTGCGGCGCCAAGAGGACTACTTCATTACCTATCTGTCCAGCCAGTCAGGTTGTGACCAAAGTTGCCGATTTTGTCATCTTACGACTACTGGCCAGGTGAAGTTAGATAACGCGACCCTGGAAGATTTTTTAGAACAAGCAAAGCTTGTGCTTGATTACTACGACAGTCAGAAGCCCGCGAAGCTTGTTCACTACAATTTTATGGCCAGAGGCGAGCCACTGAATAATCCGCTAGTGCGATATGACAGCGCCACCCTTCTAAATGCGTTGCGAGGCCTTGCTGATCAACGAGAACTTGAAACCAAGTTTCTGATCTCATCGATCTTCCCCAAGGCATTGGATAACTTGAGCCTGCCCGAGATGTTCCCAGAGGTGCATCCGGAGATCTACTATTCCATCTACAGCATGAAGCCCGAGTTTCGGCGCCGCTGGTTGGCCAAGGCGCATTCTGCTGAGCGTGGTCTGGAGATGCTCAAGGAGTGGCAGGAATTCAGTGGCAAGGTGCCCAAGATCCACTTCGCGTTCATCGAAGGCCAGAACGACTCCGAAGAGGATATGCACCTGATCGCCGATGCTGTAAATGCCCTGGATCTCAAGGTCAGCCTCAACATTGTGCGCTACAACCCCTACGATCACCGTTATGGCAAAGAGCCTGACGAGAGCGTGGTGATTCGAAACGCCGACCTGCTGAGCTCGCTGATCAAAGCGCCAGCGATGAAGGTCGTTTCAAAGGTCGGAATGGACGTAAAGGCTAGCTGCGGCATGTTTGTGGGGCCGCAGGCATGAGCCGTGTCGCCCGACCTACTGACATCGTTGAGCTGATTGTCGCCGACCTCAAGTGTAACGATTGCCCTGCGCTACAAGCCCATCTGGATGATTTTCAAGAGTCACTGGTTGAACGGGTGATGGCTGGGGATCTTGAGCAGCAGGGTGTTGCCATGGCCAGACTGCGAGAAGCCCTTGCACTTGAGCAAGACTTGGGTGTTGAGGCACTGCGGGGATTGCTCAATCGCTTGTCAATCGGCAACCAAAGCGCGTATGACATCATCAGCAAGCATGATTCGGGCGGCTTGAATCGTGCGGTATGCCACAACCTCATGCATTTTTGCCCAGAGCGCCCGCCCGGCTGCAAGGTCAGTAGTTTCTTGCTCGCCTGTTATTGGCTGAACAGTGGCGACCACGATATCTTCGACCGTTTTGCAACGCATCTGATTGAGCAACGCCCTCGTGACCTTTCGCTGCAATATGAAATCCTTGAAGCGATGACGTTGCCACTGCAAAACGGCAATCAAGACAATGCAGATGCCCTCTACACCTGGCTTGCGCGCAATCAGGACAGAATCATTGCCATGGGGGGTAGCGATCTTTCAGGCTTTGGCAGTCGCCCGCTGGAGGTGGCCGTCTCACTGGCTCAGAATCACGTTCTCAAGTTGGCCAAGTTGATCGCCGAGAAAAGCTTCCAAAGCCCCAAGTTTGCCGACCTCTATCACACCAGAACTCTGCTCGACGTCATCCCGACTGATGCGCGCCTCGCAAAGGAATGGGCTGGCGTGGGCACGCAGATGGGGTGGGATGAAATTGGAGTGCTGGCGGCGCTCATGACCTATCACCTCGCGTTCGATGACTCCCCCTCTCCGTCTGCTATAGGCGGTCAGGAACTGAATCAGGCACATGCGCTGATCAACTCGCTTAAGTTTCTTGATGAGCGCCATGTGGTGCCTGCGCCAGATAGGGTTAACTACCTGGTTGATAAAATCATTGGCGACACTCAAGACCAAGCCTGCCGCCGAGAAATCATGGAATTGTTCTCCGAGTCCAGGTTTCACCGGCAACTGATGTCCAGCTCGCAATACCGCGACCACTCATTTGGCGCCGACCTGGGCATCTGAAAATGTCAAAAACTACCTTTTTAGGCTGTAACTTCTGCAGCGGATTTTGATTATGCTCAAGACGCCCTTCGAAATTGTGGACGACATCCTGGATGCTCTTCAGGCCAATGATTGTCCTGCCGTTAACCAGCACATCGATGACTTCCAGGAAGCCCTGGTAGCCCGTTTGATGGCCGGTGATTTTGCAAGCCAGTCCTCTGCGTATACCAAAATTCTTACTCTGGTTCGCGAACAAAAAAACCTGGGTGCAGATGCGCTCAGCGCCTTTCTGGCCCGAGTGGGTGTCGACAATCGGACGGCATTCAGAATCATTGATGCCCACGACGAGCCGCTGGTAAACGAAGCGGTGTGCGACAACCTGATTAAGCACAAGCCGCCCAGTGTAGAGGGTCACGTCAGAGATATGGGCTTGGCCATGTTCTGGCTCGCCAGTGGCGACTATGAGATTTTCAATCGGTTCGCAACTTCGCTATTGGATAAACCCTGCGACAAGCCAGACTTGCAACATACCATTGTCAACGAGCTCTTTGGGCGTCTTGGCGATCACCAGGAAATTTATCAGAATTGGGTGGCGCGCAATCAGGACAGGATCATCGCACTGAGTCAGGGTGGCGTCGAAAACTTTAAATCCATCGCGCTTCATCGCGGGATCAAACTTTTCGATGACCATCTTCAAAAGTTGGCCATGCTTGTCGTTACTCATAGTGATCAAAGCCCCAACCGTTCAGATTTGTACGACATGCGCACTAAACTAGGTGTAGTCATGCCACCTGAACGTCTACAGCAGGTATGGGCCGGCAATTGGAAATCCCCCGGCTGGAGTGAGTCTTCGCTGCAAGCCGTAATAAGCTACCATCTTGCTTTTGCTGACTCCCCTCAGCCCTTGGCAATGGGGGGGCAGGACACTGAAGCTACGAGTGCACTTGTACAGGCCATGTATTTCTTGAAAGAGCAAAACATTGATCCAATTCCAGAACATATGGGCCAAATTCTGGATGTCCTCCTGACTAACCTTGAAAATGAGGACGTCCTGGAGGATGGGTTGAAAATCCTCAAGCGCTCCGAATTCAGACGCCATTTCATGGTAAATACGCTTTTCCGAGACAATAATTTTGGTGCAGACCTGGGATTATGAAACAGATGTCCGAAGCGCTATCAGTTATCCATGAATTGGAAAGCTTGCTGGGGGAGATTCATGACGAAATCATGCCGCCTCCAATGATCACAGGGGAGGAGAAAAATTGGGACTGCGTCCCCTTCGATAATTTTGATGCCTACCTGCCGATGATAGCGGGACTTATTGATGAGGCCTATTCCTATGGGCTTTCCTATGTTGAGAAAGCCATCAGTCTCTTGTGGGATTTCATCGACGAAAACACGTATCACATGATGAAGCCAGAGGTTTGGATTCGAAGAACAACTGATTTGGCCACGCCCCCTTTAGAGTTCTTTCTTAAGAATACGCGCTATTATAGCGAAAAGGATGCCTTGTGGTTCGTCAAGGGATTGCCGCGCAAATCTGACCCAGAGTTGATCGATAAATATGCACATGTGGTGGGAACAACCCTTCAGTGGCAAAGGTATGAGGCGGCTCAGTTTGCACTGGATCAGTGGCGCAATCTTACCTACGAGAACAAGCAATGGACGCGAGATTACGCCAATATAGTCTTAGCTCCGATCATTGACGGCATGGATTTTACCAATGTTTTGCCAGGAGCTGGCCTTAAGTCCTTCATGACCCACAATCAAAGCGATCTGCTGCATTGCATACACCAGAGCCGGTTCGGCCTGAGCGCCGCCCCTGTTGCGCCTGTGAGGCTTCTGAGCGCACTCAAGAATGCAGGGCTGGATGGAATATTCCATCCCTGGGGCGAATATACCTTTGCAAAAGAACGCAACCCAGAAGCACAGCTCTACACAGACCTTGACCGTCTGGGAGTCGTCATTTCCCGTGATGAGCTTCTGGCGCACATGAGCTATTCCTCGACGGGGAGCCAATGGCTGGAAGCATTTCGCTTGTTGATGATGCGTGGAGAGCTGATCGAGCTTCATGAGGTGTGCACTCCGACCATCAATGGCCTCAAGCGCAAGCCGGGAGCCCCTTCCAGTGTTCCTGGCCCAAACCTTCAGATGGGTATATTTATAAAACTGCTGGAGCAATTGTGCGAGAAGGGAGATTCTCCACGTGCTGCAGCGCTACACTACATCAGTGAGCTCGTTCAAACTGACGAGCAGATGCCCAATCGGCTAATTGAAGCCGGGCTGCCTCGTGATTTTCTTGAAATCGCGGCGGTCAGGGACAAAAACTTCATGATGGATTTGGGGCTTTGAACATGAGCATTGCAGCAGTGAAAGAGCTTCAGGGCTTATTTGGCAGATTCGACCACGCCTACCACAGGACTCCGGAAGATGTGGATGTAGTGCTGGATCGCGTGATGAGCGTGGCTACCTGCCTTGAGCGGTTGCGGACGGATGGCCAGATCGGCGCCTACTTGGGCGGCATGGACAGCATTGATCGGTTTTATCGAGATTCCTCCGAGTCCACTCTGATGGAAGATCCCCGTGACCCGGCGATCATGCAGGCCATCGCCGAGCACTTCCCAATTCACACCCTGTCAGGCCTGAATTTCTTCACAGGGTCGCAGGATGAGATTATGCAGGCTGCGATTCGCTCCTACGCAGCTCACATGCAGGTGCGATCGGCATTCACCCTTAAAAACGATGCTGTCTCAGTTGTACGCGAAATGGCCAAACAGGGCCTGAAAAACTCGGTCGATGACTTCCTCGTCCTGCTTGAAGAAATCAGTCAGCACGATCCCATGATCATGGGCAAGGCAGACTTCAGAGTGACCCTGTGCTGTACCTTTGAGGGCGTGATGTCTGCCAACGCCCCATTTTCTGTGAGCCCTAAACTCCACAGCCTGGTTGAGTCCTATTTGATCAACAGCCGGCTGGAATTCCAGATTGCGTGGCCCAACATCGAGTCCGCCATGGGCCTGGCCAAGTGCGGATACCCGGAGCTTGCCGGCAATTTGGCGACTACGGTTTTCCCCCGCTGCAGAACCTTGAATGAGCGCCAGCTTCTGGGCATGAAGGCATTGGGCATTGATGTCGACCCGGTAATGCAAAAGATCGCGCAGAACCCTTCCCCTGGCTGGGCGCAGGCTTATTTTGCCTACCTTTTGCTGACCCCTGATACCCATCTTGAAATTCCAGGCCTTAGCCTCGCTGACCAGGGCAACAAAGCTGCCGCTAAGCTGATGATTCAGAAGCTACACGCGGAAGAAGGCTTCAACATGACAAATGCCAGGTTACTCCTGGGTGAATACGGGCGCTTGTACCCCACTGAGGGCCGGGACTTTTTCGAGATACCCAAACTCAAGCCCCTGGCGCTCACAGTTGACCGGTACCGAGAGGCATCCATCGGTGCAGATCTGGGCCTCTAACTGAAGAAAGAAGCCATGCAGACGGGTTGCCAAAAGAAAAGCTGTTGAACAATATATGTCTAAACTAACGTTGAGGCATTGTGATGCACTTTCTAAGGCAATTTGGGCTTTTACTCGCGGTGGCTACTCTGGCCACCCCCTACGCAGTGGCCGACAACATCGTGCGCACAATGGCACCCATTGCACTGTCTGGACACACAGCGCCTGCTGGGCCACCCAAGTTCGACTCTTGTCTGAAGATCAAGACCAAGGAGCCTGCCAGTCCAAGCGGCATCTATGAACTCACCCTCTCGGGAAATCAAGTCCAAGCTTTCTGCGACATGGGCACTGACGGTGGAGGATGGACACTGATTGGCCGAGGGGCTTCTGATCAAGTCGGCGGATGGTCGTCGTCCAGCGGGATGTACAACTGGCCTGCCGCGCCGAACCCAAACCTCGCCTCCACATTCAAGATGGGGGACGCCGAGATCAATGCCATTCCCAAAAGCGCCTACAAGGTTAACTCCACCGGCTATGTCAACACTCGATACTGGAAAGGCTCGTGCGTCTATCAGCATACCGCCTCAGCTTCAGGTGACTGCACGATCAGCTACTCCAGCGAATCGTGGCTGGCCAGCAGCGCAAAGGGGGATGGCGGAACAATTAGCGGCTTGTCCGGTATCCATGACATAGTGCCCAACACTGGTTTTTACATCTACACCTCGACTCAGCAAAATCCGAGCTACGGTTGGGGCGCGGGCAATGGACTGAACCCGGCCTATTCGGGGGCAGGCGCTGCAGGCACCCGAATCAATCTTCAGATCTGGGTCAGGTAGCGGTTGTCGACTACCCATATCGACGGTTAATTGGTATATTGCATTCCATCAAGACAGAGCTATCTGCCACAGGGAATGCATCATGGAAAGCTGGAAAAATGGTTTCACAACGGCCATCTGCGCATTGCTGGCCGTCTTTGTACCTTTGATATTCGCCATCAAGATTCTGGAGCTTCCCAATCTTGAGCAGCGGTTGATTGCAGGGATTTTCCTGGTACCGCTTTGTGCGGTCTATTTTCGATGGATATCAAGTAACAAACATGACCTCTGGCTTCCTATCAACCTGGTCGTCGGCACAGTAACAGCCGCGTTTGCTTACAGTTGGGCCCAAGACAATCCTCAGACTGTTAGCCAAATCTCAGAGTACATCCAGCAGAACCAACAGACTGCAGTGCTTTGCCTCGTGGCCCTGGGGATCACGAATATGCTTCTCACCCTGGTGGTGAGTCTGTCTAACCGGTTGACCCATACCGCTGTTACTTTGACAGGAAAAGTTGCTACCAAGGGTGAATCGGCAAACGTAACAACGATGGACAAGCGCACCATCGCCGTTCATGAGGCTGGCCACGCAGTCCTCTTAGGGTTGCACAAGGAACTCCCCGAAAGCTCTGAGCTGGTCATGCGAAAAACAGCGACAGACGCCGGATCATTGGGGCATTGCACCGGGGTTTCCTGGGATCACCAGATCAGCAACAAAATATTTGTCGAGTGGAACATGCTTTTTTGCCTGGCGGGTGTAGAAGCAGAGCGCTTGGTGCTCGGAGAAGTCAGCCTTGGCGGCAGCAGTGATTATCGCAACTGGCAGAGTCTGGCGGATCTTTACCTTTCCGGGCATGACAGCATGGTCTATTTCCATGAAATCAAAGCCCCCTGGCACGAAGAGTACAATGCCAAGGTAATCTACGATTTGAAGGAGAGCCAGAAACAGATCGTGCGCGAGATGTTGCTGGAAAATGAGGAGGTTCTGATCATGCTTCGAGATGCTCTGATCGAGCGCGGGGGCATCAGCGGCAAGGAGTTCCTCGACGTATTGAGTCAGGTCGTACCTACCGCCAGTACACCAAGATCATCCCTGTTCAAGGTGCTGTCATGAGCTACGCCGATCGCATCAGCCTGATAAGCCACTACGTAATTTTTCTGTTGGCTATTTATCTGACCGTTAAAGCGTTTGGGCCAGCCAAGCGCCACGACCTGTCCTGGCACCTTGAAAAGAATCACCTTGAGCTTGTTGGCGGTCTTAACGATGCCGAGTTTGTCATCAAAACGAGCCGGCCTCTGACTGATAAGGCCTTTCGCGCCTTGATCAAAGACAGAGGGCAATATTTCTCAACAATAGGGTGACTGTACCGCTCGGTAGCGCCCTTGGTAAACTGAGGGTCTCAGCTTCAAATACACTCTAACCTACAAGGTCATACACGATGCCCAATCCTATTCAACGCATGATCCAGGACAACGTCAACGAACACGGCCTGGCCATTCAATTCGTTTTCCCAACCCAAGAGCATCCTGGGCCCAGCTTTGCCTATACCATCGGCATGACTGATATCGGTCAGCCCGAATTGCTGATGTTTGGCCTGCCCCACAACCTTGCCGGGATGGTCTTCAACCAGATCCATGCCCAGATCAAGGCTGGATCAATGACAGGCGAGGAAGACTCAATCGATGAGCTGCTATCAGTTCCTCTGCTCGTCCACAGCGCCGATGATACTCAGGCCGCTCAATACACCGTCCAGTGCCATCAATACTACTTGGGCACCGACAAAAAACCTGTATTCAAACAGCTGTTGTGGCCCGACACGAACGGTGTGTACCCGCATCAGGTGGGTTACGAAGAGAAATTCAAGGAGATTCAGCCCTACGTGTGCCTCGATCGCAACCCTACCGCAGAGCAGAACAAGGCCCCAGGTGGTGAACCCGATAGTTTCGATCTTTAGGGTTTTGAGGAAAATGGGCCGCAAGGCCCTTTTTCAATCCTGGGCGAAAGCTAGAAGTGCCTGAATCGCCATTGAGTGGCAGACTCGGTTATCAACATGGCTGCAGACAAGGCTGAGGGGGCTGCTTTGAGCACGAGGAGACTTGTCCTCTACTTCAATCACCCAGTCCTCGCTGCGCGTGTACCTCGACACGAGCGTCAGGAATGGCCGGGAAGACTGCAACTGCTGGAAAATCTCTTGAAGCCTGCGATAAAGCACAAGTTCAGCGACCCCAGACGACTTACTCAGCTTGTACTGGGCAACAGTCCCCAGACCGATCGCTCCCCAGTTGATTTCGTGGAGTGCCATAGGGTGCAGGACATCACCACTGTGCAAGCGCACATGGACTAGAGCTTCTTCCTCAAGCTCGGAAAGGTCAGGCTCGTCACCAGGCGTAGCCGCAACCCAATCGACAGCCCCTGCCTGATGGATACTCATCTGATCTTTCATAACCAGCCTGTAGCCCGTCACCTCTGAAAGCAGATAAGGTTCTGAAAGCAACTCATGATTTTCCCACTGCTGGGTCGCAGTGCAGACATAGCGGCCCGGAGCAAGACCTTCCAAAGCATCAAAGACCTCCATGTATCCATCTTCACGGATGGAGTGACCCAGCATTGCTTCAGCCCATACAATTTTCAATGATCCGTAAAGACCAACCTCAACGACTGCAGCAGCCCCTTCGGGAAGAACGACCTCTCTCTGATCAAACCCCTCAACACCCTTTCGATGGCCGTATACCGCCAACAGGATAGCGCTCTGAAGCATTTGAGGTATCTGGTGAGCCTGGTTGAGACTTAGTGTGCAGTCGCCCACCTGAGCTCGCCAGAGCCTGTCTCTGCCACCTATAAGCAATCCCTGGGCAATCTCAACCTGAACAGCTTTGATAAGCCCTGTAGCGTCGTACGCGATCTCAGCAAGAGAGCAGCCACCATCAATGCGTACGAGCTTGTCCTCCCCATCGCCCGCTGCCAGCAATTTGAAAGCGCCCAGGGTAATGGGGTCGAGAAAAGAGGAATCATTCAGGATCGATTCGATCCACACGCTGAGGGATTGGGCGGTTTCTGCAGGCAAATCACAAGCGAGAACCTTCCCTTGAGCGCATTGATCAGCCACAAAACCGGTGACCAGGTGGTTTTCAGCGCTAAGGAAATGGGGTGAACCACCCTCCTCCTTTTGAATCTGCATGCCCTTGTTTATCCAGGATAGGATAAAGCCGGCGCTGTGATTTGCAAACATGGATCAACCCTTCGCGAGATTGATGAGCAGCCTTGTTGCAGAAATGGAATCGCCCCATGATCAGGGGCGATTTTCAATTGTGCTTAAATCAGGATGCAAGTTTCTGGCTTACCGCCTCTGACTGCACTTGCAGGACTTTGGCCATCAGATGCTCGAACTGAGAAATTTGCAGCGCAGCTTCGTTGCCCGCAGTCGGAGTGATCATCGCCTGGATGTCCGCCAAAGTGGCTTCGAGCAGAGAGTCGACAGCGTTAAGGCCTGCAGAGGTACCGACTTCTGCCGGACTGAAGATCGCCTTGGCAGCGGCTTTCTTGAAATTGTCGTCGAAGACTTCTCGGCAAGCATGGGCGCCTTGCGAGAATCCTGAAATGTGGCCCCAGACAAAGCCTACGAACAGCGCTCGAACTACTGGATCGACGTATTCTTGCTTGTCATTCTTGGCCGGAGACCCGTTCATGCCCTGGATCATCAATTTTTCGAAAAAGGCGTGCTCTACGCCATTGACCAGAACGGATTGTGCAGTTGTCATGGGAGACGCCCTCAGTGAATGTTGGGGGCGATTATTGGCATCTTGAAATGGATTGTCAACATCAATAAGCGATAAATTGACAGCTTGAGGAATCAGGGGTTGATGGTCGCATCATCGGGCTGAGCCTCATCGGCTTCGTTGAGCCTTTGTAGCTCATAACGCTTGGCCAGCTCTTTCTGGATGTCGCCCACAGTGAACGTCTTGTTGGACATGTACCGCGAGAGCTCACAGTGGGAGTACGCCTCCTGTGCGACATCCTCGCCGAACCTGTGCTTGATCAGATTGAGTGTCTGGCGACCTGTCAGGATGGGGACAACTGCTAGCACTGAAAGGCCGATCACAACCGACAGAACCGTCAGCCAGAGCGACCCCACCGACATCATGCCGGGCAACACAAAACCCATGAGGCAGATGAACTTGGTTTTGCCATCAAAACGAAAAGCCAGGCGTCTTAGCTTGAACCAGTGGCAGAGCCGGTCGACATTTTCTTTAGCAAGTAGGGCCATACAATCAGCACCAGAAAGCATCCAAGGCACTTAGCCTTGAAGGAGGTTGATTTGTCGCGTATCCAAAAGATGCGCATCATGAGAGTCGTACAGCCAAACCAGAACGTCAGAGCGTAGGTTAGGCCCAATAAATAAGGATCCATATTGTCCATGCGGATTTGAAATACACGGACAATATAGAGCTAAATACACACGAACTCAAGCGGATTGGTGGATCTCGTTGTAGCGGGCCTCAAGGGCGGCGATCATCTCTTTGACGCCAGGTGCACCGGGGCGAGTGACTTGGAGATTTTTGTAGGCCCGTAAACGGTTGTCCACCATCTCCGGAACCGCGTCGTCACGGCTTTTTTGCAACCAATCCGGAAGTCCTGTTGGCAAGCCAGCCACCATGATTGGGTGGGCCCAGAGTTGAGTGTATTCGCAGTGGGGGCAAACCCAACCTGACACTGTCGCAATCAAAACGCCAGTATCTCCACCCTCGTCTCCATGAAATCCATCGCCTCGATTGGCGCAGGTGTAAGGGTGAACGACCATTCCCTTGCTGACGCCAACCTGGGACTGGTTCAGGGCATTGGCAATGGGATGTGAAAAAGGGGCTTCCAGCTTGTCCATGATGCACTTGTACTCGTTAATCAAACACATCCCATCGTATACTGGATCAATCACATAGACCACCCGCAGGATCTGCCGGACGCCTCATGAAATCCCTTTTCGCCCCCGCAATCGAGTTGCAGATGGATCCCGACCAGCGCGATCGAGCGGCGAAGATCTGTCTTGCAATCAACCGCCATCTGGTTTCTTCGGGTTTGAGCCCTGAGGCTTTCCCTTCGCTTGGCAGTTTTGTGCGTTCCGATGAATGGGAGGACTACCTTCACCTCAATGGCCAGGATTCAGAGCAATATCCGTTCTTTGAGGTCGATGATCGGGGCTTCTACGCTAAGGACATCGACTTCATTCATGCCTACTGCATGGACGGCAATCATCTGAGTTCATTTGTTAACTCGGTAGATCGAGACACAGTCACTGCTGAAGACATCATCGGCCAAGTGTTCTATTACGGCCTGCCTTCTATAGCCACCTGGTTCAATCGGCACTCACCAAGACTGGCTCACGTCAAAGCGTTCGAGCTGATCCTGGCTAACCTGCTGGAAGCCGACAAGACGATTGAAGGCTATTTCAAGGAAGAGATTCCACTGTCGAGTCCGTTTATTACGCCACGTCGAGCGGTAGCGGAGCTTCACTTGCAGTCTCTCTACAGCGGTATTTACGGCAAATACCGAGAGCGGGAACAACAAATGCTATCACCGGCTTCGCTGGACATCCTGCTGAACCCTGCGAGTCAAGAGCAGTCCGCCAGCTACAGGCGTGAACTCAACAAGCTGAGTGCACTCATTTCCAAGGACGGCGGTGCTTGTGAAGACGCCCGCGTTGAAATAGCCCAGAATCTCCTGGTTGGCACCATCATCAATCCCGGTTTTTTCTTGATGATCTCTGGCGAACCCCTTGAGGTTATCCGGGAAAGTATCCAGGTCAAGACTCATGCCTGGGCGCAACTGAATGGCTTTGACCCGGCCTTGGCGGTTGAGTCCATCGAGTTTCTGCTTCTATCGATCGATCCTCAGCTGCTTGAGCGCGCCCAACTGGGAAATAGGCACTGGTATCGACCAAAAATCTCCGGTATTCCACAGCTTGAGGGCACCCTTACAGGTATGGGCGGGTATGAATCGGTACCCTTCTCCCAGTCCTACAAATTCTATACCACCCACTATGGAGATGAGCTGACCGTCCCAATCGTCAAAATGCTCGAAGCCGATCACCATCACTTCAAGAACGTCCTCTCGGATGATCGCGGATACCACCCGGTCGTTGACCAGCTGCTCCAGCGCACTGAGCTGACCCTGGGGGCGATTCGCACTGTAGGCACTCAGATGATGCAGTTTAGGGACTGCCTGAGGCGCTACAGTCCTGAGGGGCTCTCGTATGCAGCCTTGAGGATCTACCAGACCCCGGAGAGTGATCGCTACAGCATTGACGCAGGCCTTCTACAGTTCATCGTTTCAGGCTGTGCCCATGCGCGAAAAGCGATCATTGCGCAGCTGGATGAAAAGGCTGTGATCACATTGGAAGATCTTGAGAGTAATGGTCTGTGTCCTGCTGATTCACCAGCATTGATGAAAAAATTCAGAATTGAAGACGCGGACGATCTATTTGCACGGGAGTTGGGATTGTGAAAAAGAACAAGAAAACGGGCATCTCTTTGACCTTTGAAGCTGATCAAGTCGGCACTGTGCTTCAATTGCTCCGCCAACCAGTAGAAGCACTGGTTGATCTGGTGCAGTTGCGCGAGCATTTTGACTACAAAGCCATTACAGACGCACTGACCCAAGCTATGGCGCATCCTGACATTCAGGCCCGCTATCTGGGTCTGTCCTGGGATGATGAGATAGAAACCTTGGGCCATATCCCTCAGCAAGCCCTGGCCTTATTGATCATGCCGGCGATCCTGAACAATCAGGTTGGTCTGCTGCGCCCGTTGTCAGAGAAGCTGTTCAACAATTACGTCGCCAAGGATCCCTTGGAACACATCGACACCTACCTGTTCCGCGACATTGACGTTTACCGTACAAACGACGTCTTGACTGACCCGCGCAAGGACATCTACCTGCAGAGACTACTGGGCTGTCGCCAGGCCTCCCTGCGAATAACGGCAGAGCGGCTTAAAGATTGCCTGAAGACACCCAATGGCTGCCTGTTCCACGACGCCTGGACAAACTATGCCATTTCATCGAACTGGTACCGTAAATCGGTCTGGCTCAAATTTGGCAACAATCCGGTCGAGAACACCATCACTCACCATTTGCTCAAAAGCGGCCCTGGTGGTAAGCATGCCTGGGCCTACCCGGCTGCGCTGGAGAAAATGGCGAACCCTTCGATGGGTATCAAGAACAGGGACTACCTCATCAGCCTGGATGGCTTTCTCTCTTGCAAAGACCCTCGCCAGCTCGACGACCCTGCCTTTGCCGATGCACTGGACAAAGTCTACAAACAGCTTTACGGCAGGCTCGACTCCCTCAAATCTACCAAGGAAGGGTTGAGTGACAATGAGTGGATTACCATGGGCATCAAGGAATTTCACAGGATCTTTTTTGTACCAGAGAACGGTTTTGTTCAACAGATGCGAGCTGATCCGTTAAAGTATCAGGCCACCCTCAGCATTGTTCTCAATATGCTGAAACAGCCAAAAAGCGCCCAGAATCTTGGCATCATGGCTGAGTACGTTTCGGCGATGACGGGGAGCGGCCCATTGTTCAAGACCGGGCACGGAACGATGGCGCACTCACTGGTTCAATTTGGCAACCTTCCCGTTCACTTGCTCAAGACACCTGAAAAGACCTGCGGGCAAATCAAGGATTATCTGGACAAGCTCTTCAATGGCACCCGCAACATGGACAAGGTGTCGCAAGCCCTGGATTTGATCAGTAATGCTCAACAGGCCAGTCTTTTTGGCAGGATTTGGCCTGAGGCCGTCAAGGGGCGCAAAAACCAGTGGCTCCAAGATCAGAGAATGCAACAAGACCTTGGCCTCTGACGACTTAACCAAATATTGATGAGCCTTGTGCCAATTTCTGCTAACATGAATGTCTAGATTTCACCCCCAATGCGCCGAGGAGCGGGTCATGAACACCACTGGATATCGCAAGCTTCTGAATCAGGTCAGAACCCAATTCGCGGCTCTTTCCAAGGAAGATGATCGCTACAACGATTGTTTGAGAATGCTTGAGTTTGCCCGCAAAGTGCATACCGGTGTTCGCAAGGATGGGGTTACCAAAGAGTTTTACCACCAGCTCAGCATTGTCGGCGTGCTGCTGACTCAGCATCGCAACCTGCAGAATCCACACCTGGTGTATCAGGCGGCGCTGGGTCATGACGTCATTGAAGACTACCCGGAGCATAAAGCCTACATGCAGCAGCATTTCGCTGTAGCATTCCCTTACTGCTGGACTCTTTCCAAGAAGCGCAACGGCCTGGATGTCCCCTACCCTCAATACTTTGGTGAAATGGCTGCCTGCCCGGTGGCTTCTGCTGTCAAACTCATCGACCGCCTGCACAACCTGTCGACCATGCTGAAGGTTTTCAAGCCAGAGAAGCAGGTGAGCTACGTAGAAGAAGTCGATACCTGGTTCTTGCCCATGGCCAAGACCGCACGTGAAAATTTCCCACGGCAGCGAGACTTCTACGAGTTGGCCAAGTGCCTGCTCAATGACCAATGTTCAATGCTCCGGCATTTCCTTGGTATGGAAAAAGTATCCCAGCTGGACGACTTGGAAGAAGGCGCCATGACGCCATGAAACTCAAGGGCTACTTCCCTCTCAAGGAAAGTGATCTGGCGGTCATGATTGGGATGGGGTTCTTCCTCTCATCCCTTTTCAGCGTGCTTTGGGGCTGGGCATTTGAAACGCCCACCCCACACCTTCCATCGTTAATGATTGCAGCTCTCGGTTTCGCAGGGGGTCGGTTGTTGCGCATGCGCCTTGAGCGCCAGGACGCTGAGCGAATTCAGGTTAAAACTGGCACTCAGGATCCGACCTGCTAAGACGGGGCAGTCTCCTTCTCCTCGACCATCTCGGGCACTGCCAACAACAGTGCCATGCCGAAAGCGGCCAGAACCATGACGTTAACCAGTCCGATGGCCATCATGGATACCAGCCATGTGAAGACCATTGCCATGCCGCCTACTGCCGAGCTTGGAGATTGCTCATACAAAGCTTGCGCGTTATTTCCAATCAATCCAAAGATCTCGCCAACGAAAACTAGCTCAAGGACAAAGAAAATAAGGACGAGCAAGGCCACCAATAGCAGCATCTTGTTCAAAGGTTTGTTCGCCATCGCCATCGCTATCGCGTCCTAGTGTTTAGTGCTGAGGGCACGAAATAGCGCCTCGCGCATAGCTTCTGGGTCTACCGGGGGGCGCGGGTCGGGATTGGCTTGACACCAAGCGTGCCAATCATCTTTCGTGAATCCCAAATTTCGAAGGCTTCCTGAAATATTGCAGCACCCCATGCATCCACACATGCCGGCTTCGCACCAGTTGTAACGCCACCCCTCAGGCATCGTGTTCAAGACCTCGCTCAAGATGCCAGGCCGATCCCCCAGAACTGGCTCAACCTTAATATGTTCAGATTTGTGTTGTGCCCAGAACCGCTCTTGAGAAAGCCGCAGCCTCAGAGAGGCCTCATCGTCGGCCAGAAAGAAATACTGCGAGCTCTGGGAAAGGCTTACGCGAAACGTGATTTGAGTCATGATTGATTCCTTTGAGATGCACTCAGCATATCAGTCGAAGGCTTGACCTTCAACGCTTTAGCCGTATATTGCAGGACTTTAGCTTTCAAGTCAGACCTATACCTTTGGTATTCGGTTTTGCAAAACAACTGATTGAAGGTATGAAACTCATACTTGGTTGTACCTAAAACCAGCCCTGGCTATAGTTATAAAACAATAACAATAATAACAATGAAGACATTCAAATGACTGCCAGTTTTCTCCGAGGGTTAGGGAGATTCGTAGGCCTGCTGCCCGACCACAGGACTCACGACCCCGACCATGACCGTCTTGGCCACCTGATCGTAAATGAGGCGTATTTTGTACAGGCTTACCAGCATCTGGGTCGCCGACAGCTTCGCAAGCTGTTCAAGGAATATGGTCTTGAGACCTACAACCGGGTTTATCCTGAAGTACTGACCTGCTTTCTTGAGGCCTTGATGGGTATGGATCCGAAGTCCAAGGCCGCAGAAAGAACTCGTGTTCTGCTTGAAACGGTCATACGAATACTGATTTTCCAGCGGGACAAGCAAGGTAGCCCTTTCAGCCTCTACAGGCTCATCCATCAATTAAGCCTCGGGTGCCTGGTAAAGCTGGCCAGCGATACGAGCGTACCGCGCAATCTACGCGACACCTTGAACAGCTATCTGGAAAGCTTGCCTGGACTGAGAGATGCGATGTTTTTCAATGAAAACATCCCTGTCGCTTGCTATGCCCACCATCAGATCCAGCTCAAAGCCATCCAGGGTGTGTCATACGTACTCGATAAGCGCGCACTTGCCTGGTTCAAGCGAGAGTTGGACGTAGCCAGTGATCTTGCAAGGCAGCCTGACACGCGTGATGAAGCCTATCGCAAAGCCCGACACCTGATCGACCTCAATCGCACCTATTGGGTAATGGATGAAGAGGATTTTATCGCCCAGTTGCTCATTCGTGGCTGCATCACCACTCTCAACACCGATTTGAAATCTAGGGCCTGAGGCACTCCATGGAATACACGACAAAAACACATTGGCGTTTCAAGACCTGCGAAGGAGTGAAGGCCGAGTTGCAGATGGTGGGCGCAAGCAATCAGGGCCCCGAACAAGGGTTGATTGCCTGGCACGTTCAAGTCGGCACCAAGAGCTACAAGGCCCTTGTGCCTGCGGCTGACTACAGCACTAAACTGCTGGCAAAGTTCATCCTGCATTTCAGATACTGCCCGGCATGGCGCGAGCACTTCAGACAGGAAACCCCGCAATACGAGAAAGTTGAAGTTACCCTCATCACAGGCAATAGCTTCCAGGTGGATCGCGGCATCGCTACTTACGTCAGTGCGCTGTGCGACCAGGGCTACCCGGTGATCGAATCGCGCCAGGGGGATGACCTTCCGTACGGGCGTACTGCAATGATCAAATTCGGAAATCTAATACCCGAGCCGATCGAGCAGGCAGCGCGAGCCTTGGGTTGGCTCAATCTTGATCTCTCGATCGAGCCCGTCTGCCCCAGGGGATGGGTGCATGAATATAACCAGAGGGTTCATCTTCTGCTCGACGACTGGCTGCACTCAGACGTGGATGCATCAGGAGAGCGATATGCCCTTCACAGAGAGCCACTGGCGTTCATTCAGGATTGGCCTAAATTGCCAGAGCAAGCCATGGTTGAGCATGAGCGCAAGGTCAGAAAGGATGTTGACCGCATCAACAAGTTGGACACCCGAGCCACCTTTCAGGATCTTGTGGGGCTGACCAGTGGGCGGGATCGCTACAGCCGCTTGAATCTTGAAAAGCTCAAGGCTTTGATGGTGGATGACGTTTTCCTCGGCTTTCTTGAGCACAAGCTGCCAGATCCCGCAGCCTTGGCCAGAGGCATCCGCTGGCACCTGCGGGGACTAGAGGTGGACTTGATCATTCGAAAAGCTCACATTGAGGCAATGCTGAATCTTCGCGACGAAAGAAAACGAGAAGAATATCGCCAGCAAAAAGCCATGGAGCCCATTCTCTGCTGATCTCGAATGACCTGCATATGAGTCATATACCCCTTTTATGCTCCATATGCGGGTCAATTCTTCAACTGCCTGACTTGGTGCTGCCGAACGCTTGGCAGGTGTTAGAAAAGGATTGGGGCAGCGATGGAGCTTCCAGAAGGGTACGCATAACTGCTTACTGAGAATCAATATCAGCAATATTCATTCATTTGTTACCAATGCCAACCGTGTATCGAAACAAAAACAATTCTTCAGGAAACATTGCAATTTGCAGCTAACCAGCTATGATGCATGCCAATTTAGAGCATAAGTGTAAGGCATGGATCGCGAAATATAGGCAGGTAGCCACCCAAGGTTTCTTTTGTCAGCAAATTGTCCGGCTGGCAAACCTGCAAGGTTTGTGGAATTTCGAACTATGTCCAGCTCCAAAGTAGTCATTGTTGACGAGTACAGCTTGCTACTCGCCGAGCAGAATCAAAAAGACCGAGTGCGCCACGTTCTGCGCGCTACTGCCGGTATCCCTAACGCAGCCTATCTGGTGTCAAAGACCCGCGTGTTCGTCTTTGAAAAGCTGGTCAAGCTCGTAATGGACTCAGGCCTTGATCCTGCAAAAGAAACGATTGGAGTTTTGAATCTGGTTCCATTGGCCTGGGTATGTCCGGAGGAAGCGGTGCGCCAGTGGGCTGTCCAGCCTGTGGGCTATCGATTGGAAACCATCGGGCAATCCAAGGCTTGGCAAATTCGCCATGAGGCCTTTGGCGCCATCATTCCGCAGTCTTACCTCTCAATCCATAGCGCCCGTACGGCCATGGCTCAGGTGCTGATGGGTGAGGTGGTAAGTGAAGGCGGTAATCTGGATTACGCGGGCCAGCCGCTGCTCATGCAACCAGCACACCTTCCCTTGTTGACTGAAAAGCCAGATTTGCATTTGCCAGCAACGACCGGGACTCCTGTGCACAAAGCTTCGCGCCGAGAAAAATGGTCGCCCGGACACTCTTTGATTGATCAGGCCACCTTTGATGAAACACAGGCCCTGGATATCTCATGGCGCAAGCAAATGGGTCGGTTCGAGGCATTCGTGCAGGCGAATTATGTCCGCCTGCAGAGCATTGTTTCGACTCTTAGCCTGCACGTCGACCGTGACATGCCACACCCTCTCGATGCCGATGAGGTCAAGGAGGCTCAGACCCTGGTGGGCATGTATCCAGAGCTCAAGGGCCTTTCACCCTCATGGCTTTGGCACAAGTTTGGCGATTTCTGCGAGACGATAGGCTTCAGATCCATGGTGCTGATTCACGATGATCGATTCATTGCTTACCTGCTGGGGCGTATTGGCGCGCCTGAATGTGGGCAATACGCTGCCGAAGAAGTGGGCCTGAGTGTCGCGTACTA
Organism: Pseudomonas sp. CFBP 13719; assembly: GCF_014842095.1. Lineage (NCBI taxonomy): Bacteria > Pseudomonadati > Pseudomonadota > Gammaproteobacteria > Pseudomonadales > Pseudomonadaceae > Pseudomonas > Pseudomonas sp. CFBP 13719. Next base: position 400,451 of record NZ_JACYVB010000002.1, read on the forward strand.
TTTGCTGCAAGGCTGCGACCTGGCAAAGGCCTGCGAGCAGGCCAAAGTCATTCATGACTACAGCATAGCGCTCTCGGCACGCACAATGTACATTCAGCGTGTCATGGCGCACCTGGTTCACGAGCAAGATCGAGAGTTACGACGCCAAGCCATACAGGCAGGACGACCCATTCACGAGATCGGTAAGGAAATTTACACCTTGCACGACTTACTGAGCGTTGGCAGAAAAATCGGCACCACGAGCTTAAGGGTCACCCAGAAACCATTCAGCAGAGCCTCAGTTGGCTAGGAGTTGCCTTGAAGAAGCAGCATCAAACTCCCTGCAAGGCATGCCCTTGGCGCAAAGACTCCGCAAGAGGGTGGTTGGGTAACTCGACGGCTGTTGAGTTCCTTCAGACCTCGGAGGCGGAGCATAAGATGCCTTGCCACCTCCACGTGGATTACGAAGCTGCACAATGGCGTCAAAAGGCTGAAATGGCTCCTCAGTGTGCTGGTCGCGCAGTGCATTTTGCCAACAGGTGCAAGCAGCCTCGCAACCCTGACCTGATTCGCTTGCCAGCCGACCGTGAAGAGGTCTTCTCCAGCCCTCAAGAGTTCATCGATCATCACTCCCTTGGTGGCTGTACTCCAGCCATACAACTGGCAGGCCCAAGAGTGATTGTGCTCGACTGAAGCGCCGATTATCATCGGCGATCGCCAGCCCAAAACACAGCCAAACCTCACGCGCCATGTGATGCCGGCATTTTAGGCATCGCTGCAAGGGCTGCCCTTTCTAACGGAAATCGAAACGCCTTAAGCCGATTGCCCTGGTTTGCTTGAACCCTTTCGCTAAAATCATAGGTTTGCCGTAATAGGCAACGCCAGGGGGCAAAGCGACTCGAAAAAAAACGCCAGGGCTGAGAGTCAAATCAGCTGCCTGGCGCTTGGTGTCATGGATGAATCGTATTACTCAGATTCAACCTTGATGCGGCTTTCCAGTTTTTCAGGCTCAGAAACAAGGCCGAAGAAGGCGCCGATTTTGCGGACAAAGCCGTCCTTGCTTGGCTCGCGCTCCAGAACAATTACATCAGGAGTCAGAACCGTGTGAGCGCTCTGAGCCTTGATCAGCGCATCCGTTGTGATCTGCTGAGGTGTTTTCACCGGTTTAGTCGGTGTAACCACAGGCGGCTCGACAACTGGTGGAACAACGACCGGCACTTCAGGGGTTGTTGGTACCTCTGGAATCACTGGGGTTTCAGGCTCGGCGGGCGCCTCAGGGATGACCGGCGTTTCCGGTTCTGCAGGCACTTCAGGGATGACCGGAGTCTCAGGCTCAACTGGCAATTCAGGAATCACCGGGGTTTCCGGCTCAGCTGGCACCTGGGGAATTACCGGGGTCTCAGGTTCAGCCGGGACTTCCGGGATCACTGGAGTTTCTGGCTCGACTGGCACTTGAGGAATCACCGGGGTCTCAGGCTCAGCTGGCACCTCGGGAATCACCGGGGTCTCAGGTTCAGCCGGGACTTCCGGGATCACTGGAGTTTCTGGCTCAGCCGGCACCTCAGGAACTTCTGGCTCCACAGGCACAATGACCTCATCCTCACCGATGATGAACGCGGAGTTCGACAATTTCATTGCCCCGCCCTTGCTGGTGAAGAGGATGCCTGAGAAAGGCTGGGTGTTGTCGGTCTTGAGGTTTGCCTCGGCTACGCCGGTTTCGTCATCTTTGTAGGTGGTCAGCTCGCCCGTAGTGGAGGTCACACAGTTGACCCCTGGACACTGGGGAGCGGCAATGGTGGTCTCCAGATCGCTCCAGACAGTGCCATTCTTGTTGACATAGCGGATGTCGCCCGGATTCGAATCATCGATCTCGTAGGCAGTGGTCGTATAGATGTCACCGGTAGCAGCCTGGAAAGTGCTGTTCTTGATGGAGGACTCATGGCCATCGATTGGCACCTGAACAAGACCGATAAAACCACCATCGGTCTTCATGTTGACGCCATCAAGCTCCATGCCGCCCTGGATCACCATGCTACCGCCCGAGGTGAAGTCGGAGTTGTTAATCCGCAATGCCGAGTTCTGCTGTACGGAGTTGGAGCCCAGGATGGCATTTCCCAAGCCCGAAACGTACTTCAGATCGTTGATGGTCATACCTTGGGAATCAGCATTCGTGGTGACTTGCAGGCTTGCCACGTCCCCTGAGACCGTGAAATTGTTCATTTCTGCGCGGCCATTGGGGGTGAACTGGCTGACGCTCACGTTATCAACGTCAGTGAAGGTCTGATCCTTCATCTTGAGCACGTAATTGACCAAAGATCCATCAATGCCAGACCCAGAATCAACCGGAATGGGTGCGTCGCTCTCGCCTGATTCCACTGGTGTCGAATCCGTTTCATCGAAAGATGCAACACTCATGAGTGTCGGAACCCCGCAATCCAGGCATCCGCCACCGCCATCGAAGGGCTGTTGCTCTCGAAGGTTGATGTCGACGTAGGAGAGATTGCCGAAGGTGTTGTTCGACATATCAAAATTCATGTACCGATAGTCTGTCGTCATGAAGCTCAGGTACACGGCATCAGCGTCGGTCAGACCGACGAAGTGGTTGTTGGTGAATACGAAGTCGTCCGTGTCATAGCGACCAGCGTATCCGAGGTTGTAATCGTGGGTACCCTTGAGGTTGTTGTTGTCGAATACCAGGCTTGCAGCGTCGAATGAGAAATTGCCGGCCAGCAAGGAGTTGGTGACCTTGATCTGGCGGTAGCTGCCTGAGTTCCAGCGGGTGTTGACGATCTGAGAGTTGTCGATCTGGATGCCACGGTCATAGGCATTGGTCACGAGAGTGCTGGAGTAACCGTCGGTGTAGCCGGTATCCAGGTAGCTATCGCTGATTTTGATTTCGCGCTCGTTGCCCCCGTAAAAATTGGAATCCACAGGGTCAACGCTCATGTAGAGGTTGTTGGTGAAAATCCGGCTGTGCTGAATGTCCAGGACAGACTTGTAGGAGACTTCGTCAGCAAAGCCATACAGGCCAAGGCTGCTGGCATTGCTATGAACCTGCAATACACCGTTGGACTGGATATTGAGGTTTTCTGAGTCGTAGGTGGGCAGCATACCTTCGATGTTGGACTTGATTACAGCACCAGGGTTGTCGAAGTACACTTCGATGCGAGCTGGCGATTTATCCAGACCGAAATTGACATTGCCTGGCTCTGCAGCGAGCAGTGTGAGGCGCGCATTACCACTACCGGTGTGCTCGATGCCGTTGGGGTTTACAATGACGACGTTGCCCTGATTTGCGTTGATATTGCCGTCGATGGTCGACAGCTTACCGGAGACATCGTAGTTGAGCAGGATCGATGCATTGTTTTGTGCGCTGAAGTCAACACTGGCATCGCGGCCCACATTGAAGCCATTACCACCCCACTCGATCAGAGTATTGCCGTTCACCCCCGATGAATTAGTGGCGTCAACGGCCACATGATTCACCCCAGAGGTGATATCTGCAGACCCGTAGGTGACCGAAGCATTTCCAACATCCGGCAAAGCGCCTGCTTCAATAGCGTAGGCCTGACCAGAAATGGACATGTAGGACATGACGGCTGTTGCGATTGCAACGGCCAGGGGACTGCGTTTGATCATGATTGCACCTAACGGATTGTTGTTATTTCGGGATAGTACCAGGGAGCCTGTGTGGCCAACAGGTAAATGTCATGTTTGGCCATATATTGACACAGGGAACCCAGGGATTTTCAACGCCAGTTTTGCCGGGATTCGATATGCAGATTGCTGATCAGATCGGCAGTGGCACCAGTTTTTTACGGTATTGAATCATCTCGCTGACCAGGGAGTTTGAGGGCGCCGTTTTGAGAAAAATCTCAGCGTCTTCGACCGTAAGGTAAGCCACTCGAATGCGTAGATGCTCACGAGCACTCAGCAGGGCTTTACTGGCACTGGGCATGTAGTACCAGCCCACGAAGAACAGCCAACCCACTGTTGTCAGCGCAGCGATGGTTTCCTGCGTCTTCCAGGCTATGAAAATCATGATCAGCCATGTGATCAGGGATTCGAGAACCACCCGCTTGTGATTGCGGATGCACTCTCGCACCTGGGTTTCAGCTACGCTGACCTGTTCCAAGCGCTGCCCATAGGTCTCACCAGGCGTTAGCAGAAGCGAATCACTTGCGAGGGATTCCGGCGTCATGGAAAACCGCTCCTATGTTCTGTTTGTACCCATTCACCTCAGCCAGCAAGATGGTGTTGGTGATGCAATTGGATTCTACCTCTTCATCATCCAGCATGCATTTCGCAAAATTATTGAGGATCATCTGGTGCGCTTCGCTTTTGCTTTCGAGCGCCTGAAGCTTGTCGAAAAAAGCCGCATCCTGGTGAGCGCGAATCATGTGGGCACCGATCTGAAAACCGATCGCTGCGATCAGAACAAGAAAGGTGATTGCTGAGAGTCGGTGTTCGTACCACAGAATTTTGTAGGCTTTGGTCATGAACGTAACCTCGTTATGGATAACGAAATTATGCCTCCAAGTAACGTTATCGTCAATATACAGCTAAACACATGACCAATATTTGACATAACCGATCATCGACCATAAGCTTTTCACTCCTTCATGCCGCCTGGAATTTTATGATGTGGCTTTTCACCTTGATAGCATCCCTCGCTCTCGGCGCGCTCGTTGGCCGCTTCCTCAATTGGCTCTCTGGGGCCATGATCCGGGGGATGGAGATTCAATGGGAAGCTGAAAAGAACGCGGTTGAAATCCTTGACCGTCCAGCTGGTCTCCCGCGCCTGATTTGGAATCAAAAGCCCCCCGTCTCCCAGTGGCTGACTCAATGGAAGCGAACTCCAGCATCCGTGGCTATGAGCATTGCTGGTGCGGTTCTTATGGCTGCACCAGTCTTTTTCGAGGCCGCCCTCCTTCAGTCAGTCTTTGCCCTCGTCGGCCTCTTGATGCTCTTGATGCTACGCATCGATGCTGAGCACTTCATTTTGCCAGATGTGCTGGTGTTTACTTTGCTCTGGTCTGGGCTTATCTGGGCTGCCACATTCGATCCTGATCCACAAAGGGCAATCATTGCGGCCTTTGCAGCCTATGTCGGTCTGTACGTATTGTCCGAAGGCTACAGCGCCCTGCGCGGGCTGCAGATGATGGGCCATGGAGACTACAAGCTGTTCTCAGCCTTGGCCGTCTGGTTGCCCTATCCAATGATTCCCCTGCTCCTGCTCGGCGCATCGATCACCATGATCGTGCTGTGGCTTGTTTATTACCGCCACAAGAAGCAGGTGGAAATGCCATTCGGGCCTGCGCTCATAGTTGCAGGAGCCCTACTCATCCTCACCGAAAGCCAACCGTGGCTATCGATTGCAAGCTAGCAACGCACCTAAGGACGACCATGAACCCTGACATCTACCTGCATGCCTACCAATTCTTTGGCGTGTTTTTCTTCGCCGGCATCGCTTTGGGTATTCTGACCTCTTCGGACACCACAGCCGGACTGTTGAGTTTCTTGTCGCTCTTCGGATTGCTGGTGACAGCCATACACCAGATGTTCGGCATCATGGCTTTCATTGCCATACCTGCTGGACTGATTGTCTTGAGTTTTATAGGCAATGGATATGGATTGATCCTCGATAAGAGGAACGACATCTTAAGAAAGAGAGCCGAGAGGATGTTCCCTCTCGCTAGCCATTTTGAACTGAACTGGATCGCTGCCAGGCTGAAAAAAGGGCAAGACGTCTCCGAGCTGCGCTGGGATGGGTACAGAGTCATCAGGGGCCAGGGTGACTCTGTTGAAAAACTCACTCGCCGTGGCTGGGGGCCTCTCATCGACCCTGCTGCGCCCTACCCCTACCTTGAAGAACAAAAGATTTTGGAAGCGGCCCTGTCTCCACTGGGCGTTCTCCTGGCCCCTGAGATGAACCACTTCCTCTGCAGCATGCTGTATTTCAACTGGAATATCGGCAATCTTGTTGTTGAAGATAATCTCCTGCTCGTTACGATGAAAAGGCGAGAGGAAACCCGTATCGATCGAATCCCGTTTTCATCCCAATCTATTGCGCTCTAGCCAACCACAATCGATACGACCGGGGCTTTCAAAGCCCCAGATCCTGTCCCATCAGCGCCTCATGAAAGACGTGGTGCTTGCCAATTCCCGGCTTTTTCAGCAGCTGTGCATCAAGCACCCCCATCGCCTGGGCGCATCGAGTCACCCTTTCGGTGGGAACACCCTTATCAAGCAGCAAGACCATGTACTCCCCCAAATTTTGAAGCAGATGGGGCTGGTCTTTGACCATCTTCACGGCAATGTGCAGCGCCTTATCGTCTACTCGATCGCGCTGAATCCAAAAGTCTAGCTCACCTTTAAACAGCTCCCATTGGGCTTGATGAGTCATCTGACTTGCTAAGGGAGCCATTGATTTCAGTGCATAGTGGATTGTCTCGTTCGCCATTCTTCCTCGGGCCAGCAGGTAATCCAGGGTGGCGAGGTCTTCTGTGTGCTCTAGAAGCGTCACACTTGAGACCACAGGGGTTCGGGAAAGATGAGAGTCAACAATCCCCAAAAGTGTGTGAATACCTTCATTCTTGAGCCGCTGTACGTGCAAGCCATCAGGCACATCCATGGCCAAGTCATTGGCAAATGCCCCCAGGGGGCCTGCAAGAATGCGCGTCAGGGCCGTCAAAGACTGCGCATCGCGCAGCCCAGGGTGGTCGCCGAACTGAAAGCGAAGGTCGGCGCCGATAGACAATGTGGCGAGACGGTCGGGATACAGCGAAAAGATGTTGTATAGCATCTGATCGAATAAAATCTGTTTCTGAGAGGGCTCAGGATCAAGGCGCTCCACCAGAAGATCGAACGCAGGCTTGATTCTCCTGATGACATTGCTCGTTGAGAGGCCCTGGGCGCACATGTAGACCACCGGATCATAGAGCAGATGGGGCACAAGGTTATTCAGGGTGATGGGGAGTGGCTGCCCGTCGATCACCTGGCTCAGCGCTCCACGGTATGCCATCTCATCGAACTCAAGACCCTCGTTTCCCACCACTCGGTCAAACAGATCAGTTACCGGGGCCTTGCGGAGCAGGATCGAGGGCGCGGGATTTGTAACCGGATCCATAGTAACAAATCGCGTGGCGATGCCTACGTGGAGCATGCCGATGAGCTTGCCTGGGTCTAGATCATCCACGACTTGGTGTGAGCTGTTACTCCACTCAACCAGCGCCATAAAGGCGGCAAACCGGACGTCCTCCCCAGCTAGAGAAATCCTGCTGAGCACGCTGGCCAGCCCTCCCTTGGATCGCTCAAGCCCAAGCTCGGTACTGAAGCTGTTTCCAGTGTCCTCAGCAAAGATGACGAAGGGATCCCAGCCGTTGGCCTGGTCGCAGTCCCTGAGGTAGGCAGCCATGAACTCGGCCTTGTCGTAAGAAAAAAGGCTCACGAAGGGTTCATCAAACATCAGGTTGGCGTCAAACATCTCGTTATGGGCGAAATGACTGAACGGCAGATTCGGATCAACGTTATCTCCGGCTTGCGTCATATCAGCACGCACCGACTGGTCAAGTTGAGTCAGGATGGCCTGGACTTCAGGCCTGAAAGCGCTAAGGGGTGTCGATCGGAATAGCATGGGCTTACCTGTGAAAGCGAGTCATCAATTTAATGCTATCTCGTGCGAGCATCGAATTGCCATTGAAGTCGGTTTAGCCTAATATTGCTCATCTTTGCAGGGTCGGCAAGCCCTGCACCCAAATTCCATCACTTCGGGCTACTTTCGAATGACGTTCTCTGTTCGAGGCTTCACCTTAATCGAGCTGTTGGTCACAGTGGCCATCGTCGGCATTCTCGCGAGCATCGCCTTTCCTGCTTACAACAGCTACATCGACCGCTCAGAAGCCAAGGGCGCCCAGATGGATCTGCTGGCGCTGGGACTGATGATCGACAGCGACTATCAGCGCAACATGGCTTATCCAGTACAAACCCTGACCGCCACTAGCCAGGTGCAGGCAAAATACCCTTCGTGGAGCCCATCCCAGAGGAATTTTGACTACGCCCTAAGCTCCACAGCCTCAGGTTACACCCTCACAGCCAATGGCAAGAAGGGGGGTAATAAGAACTGCGTGGCGACGATCAAAGAAAACTCAGTCAGAACCAATACCTGTGCCGGCAGCAATGGGGATTGGCAGTGAACAATCAACAAGGCTTCACGCTAATCGAGTTGATGGTGACGGTCACCATCCTCGGAATACTCTGCGCAATGGCCGCGCCCTTCACGGGTCAGTGGGTCGACAAGAATCATGTCAGCCAAGCCAGTAGTCAGCTCAGTGAAGCTTATGGTCGTGCCAAAGCTGCAGCGCTTCGCAACCGCCAGGCCGTACTGCAAGGCAACGCGGCTTCTCTAGTCTGCATCGATACAGCAAAACTCTCTATCCACGAAGGCGTGGAAGGCGTTACGTCAGCCAAATGCACAACCACGGCAACCTGGGCAGCCGCCATTCCCAAAAACGTTTCAATCCGTGACGCCACCGGCCCTGTGTCTTGCATCGCCTTTGATAATCGAGGCTTGCAGATCAAGCCTGACGACAGTGCCTGTTCGGATCAGACCCTATTAACGCTTTCAAGAGGGTCGGCCAATGACCAGATTTCACTCAACTAAGCGCAGCCAACGTGGTGACATGCTTATCGAAGCCATGATTGGTCTGTTGCTCATGAGCATCATAGGACTGGCCTTGTCCATGGCAGCGGGTCGCGCCAGCAACGCCCAGAAAGACATGAGCGTACGCAACATTGCTGTCACTCAGATGCGAGACCTGCTTCAACGGAACGGCAGCGGGACTTTGGATCTTTGTTCTCAAAGCACCACCATCAACTTGCCTGGCAGTCTAAGCCTACCGGTGACCGTCTCTGGATGTGCCACTACCTCAGTCACGGTCGGTGGGCTTGTCATCGCTGACGTTGCCTTGCCCCTGAGGCTCTCGATCACGCACAAAGTATTGGGCGGAACACTCAACGTCGGGGGTGGGGCTTGAAAAGGCAGCGCGGCGTTACCCTCATCAGCTTGATGATAGGCGTGGCCATCTCCATGACTGTTATCTTAACCATGCTCGGCCTGTTTCAGAGCTTGATGGTGATCTCTCTAAAGTCCAATCAAGACTCGGCACAGGATGGCGAAGTGTCTACCGGCCTCACAACACTTCAGACGCTGGTGCAGAGTGCAGGTTACGGCCTGGCTCCCGCAGCCAACCCGCATGTTCAATTAGCCGCCACTAATGTGGCGCAAGGGGCGACTGCCCTGCTCTGGAGATTTCAGGACACAGGCGTTCTTCGCTGTCAGGGTGTTGTGGAGCTTCCAGGTGTAGACCCACGTACCAAGAAAGACATGCGCGTGCTGACTTTGCTCACGGCCAAAGCCTGCTCTGGCTCTGCCAGCCTGGCTTCACTGACCTGGTCAACCACAGATGCACTGACCCGATTCAAGAACACCACGACGCAACAGACCCGGCTCACGCTGGAAACACAGCTATGTGCGCCCTTCGGTGTTGCTTCGCTCAAGGCTTCGCACTACGCGGTAGGCATGTATGCCCCAAGCAGCGCTGTCAGGGCTGGCGTTGTCGGGGTTGAGCCTATTCATTACAGCGTTTGTCTGACCAACCTGTCGACCAACTGAGGAACCTCATGAAACGTTCAAGACGAGAATTCTCACGACGCCGCCAGAACGGCATGGCCACGATTGCCTCGGTGCTGTTGATTGGCTTGGCCATCACCGTCAGCACCCTCTCCATGATCTATGGGGTTCGAAGCGCCAGCCAAAAACAGATGGCAGTCCATTCCAGCACCCATAGCCAATCCGGCGCCTGGGCGGCGTTGGATGTCGTACGCAAGTTTCTAGAGCAGCAAGCCGCTACTGATGCAGGCGTTACCGCCCTTAAGCCGCTGAATTTCAGCATGGGCACCAATACCATTTCGGTAACTTGGGGAAGTGTGGTGCCGGCTGCCGACGGGACGACTCAAGTGATCGGCATTTTGACAAGCAAGAACGAGCCCGCCCGCTCGGCCAGCGTATTGCAGGCCACCTTCACCGTTGTAAAGGGTTCCGCAGGCTCTGCACCTGCCGTTGACCTTCCGGCTGCGGTCACGATTCATAATGACTTGGACATGAGCGGTGGTATCGACTTCAAGGGTGGCGACAATGCCCGACTGGTGGTCGAGGGCAATGCCAAGCTTGGCAGCGCATCCATCGTAGGCTTGCAATCGATCAAGGCGACAAAGGGCATCTCGATCGGCAGTGGTATTTCGGTTCAAGATGTCTTCGCCAATGGCAAGCTTAGCCTGACCGGCAGTGGCAACGTCATGACAGGTTCGGCATTGGGCGATATCACCGTGGACAGCGGAGGCAGCCAAGGCACCCTCAAGACTAATGGCAATCTCACCATCAGCAATGGATCTGTGGCCAAGGGAGACGCCCTGGGGTGGATCAAAGCCTCTTCTGGCGGTACTCACGGAACGTTGACAGCAGGTGGTGACCTCACGGTGAGCAACGGCACAATCGGGCAAGCGAATGCCGTCGGGTACGTGATGATCACATCCTGGCCAACCACCAAGATCGTCAACAGCCAGGCGACCGTGACATGCCCCAGTCAGTATTGGTCAAACTACCAGAGCATCAAGGCCAAAAGCACCATCAATTGTCCAACGGCTAACGTGACAGCTCCCGCAGCGGTCTCGATCAGCCTCATGCAGCGACTGACCGCATTTTCGGTGGATCCACAGCGCGTTGATGCCTACCCACTCAAGGATGCAGCCAACTATGCATTCGAATACGAGAATAATCGTATAAAGGTGACAGTGCAGAATGTGAATGGGTTGGCCGATGGTGCCTACTGGCTTGGCAACTATGGCTACCAGAGTAACCGGGGCTGGCAGAACTTCCTGTGTCAGCAGGTTGACACCAACAACAACTGCACCCTGCCGTCAAAGCCCACTACAAGCTTGAGGACGCTATGCCAGGGATTTTCCAACTCCAATGGCTGCGTGACCTACAGCAAGGGTGTGTGGTCAATCTCAGGCAAGAATCTGGCACCTGGTGTCATGTGGTTCCAGGGTGACGTCAATGCCTCCAACGGCACCTACTACAATACCTTTCTGGCCACCGGAAACATCAGCACCAGCGGTTCTCACAAGACCTATGGGATGAATTATGCTGGGTACGGCGTGGTTTGCCAGAACCAGTACCCGGTCAACAAGACTGCTGACTTCGAGGGCATGTACCCAACCAACTACTGCGACATGGCATCAGGCACTCTGAAGGCCAATGCAATTGGTAACGCGGCATTTCTGGCGGGTGGATATGTAGGTACCATTTTCTCTGGTGGCAGCATCACCCTGGGAGCATCCACTGAGGTGTTTGGCAGCGTTATCGCAGGTGATCTGCTGGGCACTGGCGGCAACTCCATTGTGCATGGCTACATCAACGCAGCAGGCCAAGGTACGGGTACCGTGAATGCCTGGGGCGGCAGCACAACCATTGACCTTCGAGACCTCCCCCCCGGCTTCATGCCCGGCAAGCTGCCAAGCATGGATGGCGGTGGATCTGGTTCTGGATCTGGAGGCGCGGCCACCGAGGCTTCGGCCAGCATACGGTGGGCTAGATACCTTTGATGAAACAAAAATAGCTGTAATGTCTTTTTCTCGCACCTTCAAGGACTATCATGGATATTGTACTCCTCATCGTTTTGTGGATTTGCAGTTTGCTCTCTGCAAAATTTTGCAGTGAAAATCCACCGAAAACGCTATTCCAAAGCCTCCTGCATTACGCGTTCACCGTCATTTCATTCGGAATCAGTTTCATTGCGAGCTTGTACCTTTTCTTTGGGTTCACCAATTGGGTGCCTGAATGGTGGATGGTTTTGGTGTTAAGTCTGGTGCCCGTAGTAATCGGCGTGCTTCTGGGTCACCTTTCCAAGAAGAAAAGAGAAGGCTCAACCCCTGCTCCGCACAAAGTTCCACAGCAGCAATGATTTCGAAAGCGCAGAGTGGCTTGGATATTCGACCATGGATGGTGGGCGCCTTGGTCTTCCTTTGGGTTTGGACTGCATTCGTCAGCCTGGGGCCAGGCCATGCATGGGGCATGAGCTTGATGAATGAAATTGGCGCCAGCACCGAGCATGCAAAGCTGGCAATCCTGGGTGGCGCTGTCAGTGACGCAATCTTGGGCTTTGGGCTGCTCATTGGCCGTTGGCGAAGACACGTTCTGAAAGCTCAGCTTGCCTTGATGTTCTGCTACACCCTGATCATTACCGTGATGCTTCCCCACTACTGGTTCGACCCGTACGCCAGCGTCGCCAAAAACGCGGTGTTGATGGTCGCCACCCTCTGGTTAATCCGCACTGAGCCACAACAATGAACGCCTATCTGCTGATCAAGACTCTTCACATCCTCTCATCAACCATCTTGTTTGGTCTGGGTGCTGGCTCCGCCTACTATGCCCTGCGTGCCTGGCGCTCTGGACGGCTGGAGGTGATCGCTACCACCTTCAAGCATCTGGTCTTCGCTGACTGGGCCTTCACGACAACCACGGCGATCGTACAGCCTCTGAGCGGCATTGCCTTGATGCACCTCGCGGGATGGTCTCTGAGCATGGCCTGGATTCAATGGAGCATCGGACTTTACGTGTTCGCAGGCATTTGCTGGCTTCCTGTCGTGTGGCTGCAGATCAAAGTGCACAAGATGGCGGTTGCGGCACTGGCGAGCGGTACTGAAATGCCTATGAAAAGCCGGCAATACATGAAGTGGTGGTTCGCGTTGGGCTGGCCAGCCTTTCTGTCCTTCATCGTAATTTTCTACCTGATGGTAGCCAAGCCCATGTAGACAGCTTGCACGATTCGACCCTGGAAAGGGGGTTTACAAGAGTCGGTTTTATGATAAATTGGCTGCAGGTTGTCTCCGCCCGCAGCTTGCCCCAACTGGGATGGCAAAGGAGATTGCATCATCCTCAATCGAACTCGGTATTCCTGCCAGCGATTGGGTAACGCAAGCGCCCCATCTGAAGTTGCTGGCTCCTGGAGAATCCGAACATGCAATCTGAAAACCTCAGTGCAATAAAGTCGCACGCCTCGATTTTAATCGAACACCTACAGCGCTATGGCATTACCTTGAAAAAGACCCAAGCGCTTGAAGTCGTCTCTAATCTGCACGCCCAGACCGACTGGAACCGTGTCAGCGCCAAGCTCAAAACTCTCGGCAAGTCGAGCGCAAGCCTCCAGAGCAAGCCCTCCGAACCCCTCCCCACCTGCTTTCTTATCGGGCGACCAGGGGTCGGAAAAACCGAAGTTCTCAAGACCATTGTTCAGCTGGAATCAGCTGATAAGTCGGCCTTGCCAGTGCTTGTGTGCTTGTCGGGGTCGGCTCACATCGACGGCCACAGCATCGACAGCAGATTGCCGGCTCTGAATCGCTGGACTGTCCATTACGATGAGCAGGGCCTCACTCACGTAGAGAGCCCAGATGCGCTGTCTGACTCTGGCCAGATGATCAATTTTGTATCCTTGGTCAGGGGTGGAAGGTCAGGGCTCAAAGAAGCCTTCGTGCAATTTATGCGTGAGTACGCCGAGCAAATACCGCACGGCCAGATCGGAAGCTTCATAATCGATGAATTCGCCCGGCTCCCCAAAGAAGACGAGCTCGACGTCATCAATGCCGCTGTGCGATTTTGTGCAGGCCAGGCGCTACCTGTCAGGCAATTGCTGATCGCCTCACAAACACCGCCTATCCTTGCATCGAGAGCGCCAGGCATAACCCCAAGGTTTGTGGTTGAGTTGCACTACCCAGTCGCCATGCCTGCAGATATTCCGGTCGAAACTGTCATGCACTTCAACACCAGAAATTTCGAACCCGAGTGGCTTTCGGAATCTGCATCAGACCCACGACTTGTTTCTGACATCTATGCGCGAGTGCTGAAGGAGATTTTCAGCGAAGACCGCATGGATGGAGGAAGCAAAGGATCAAGGATGAGTCGCATCCTGGGCAACTCACTATGGTTTCGCGATTTACGCAATTCCCTGATCTGAAGCCCAGTCTCACTCCAGAGTGACCGAAACCTGGTCTGGGCATAAAGGGCTGTTTTGGGGTCAAACCTGAAACAGCCTTTCAAGATCCAACCTCACACCCTCGCCAAGCGACCTAACTCGCCAATTAGTACCTAATTCATGTTACCATTATGGTAATTTCAAGCTCAGGCAAATGTAATGACCGAACCCGATATTTTGCTGAACGATCTGCTCTCCGAGCTTGCGGTCGCGCTTGGGCAGGACAGCGGCCTGGATATCTCAAGCAAGAAGCTCAAGGCCTTACTGCTGGAAGAGGCGCAGTGCGAAGTGGTTGTCCTTGCCGATGCAGATATCATCACCATCGAGCAGATGTGGCTGCTTTTTTCTGGCTGGAAGCTCAGGATTGGCCAGGCCTATGGTCTTCTGTCGGGTGACCCTGCTATGCAGGATTTTTGGGAACAACACATGCCTGAGACCAGAGCAGCTTTCTCAGGGTTGTCCAGGAAAGTAGTTCACGGCATCACCCGCTCACTTCGACAGCACGAGCGAGAAACCGGGGTAAGTATCTCAAAGGTGATGCTCAGCTCTGTTGAGCGTGATGAGCCACTGCAACAGAGCTACACCCGAGCCGCATTCCAAGTTCAAGGCCTCAGAGCAATAGGGAACCACCCGTGAACGATACATCCACATTGCGCATACCCAAGGCGCACCCTGCCCGCTTCTTCCTGGCCGCTGGCGCTATCGACGCCCTGGACAAGCCAACCGGGAAGGCGATCGCCCAGCTCACCGGCCTTCAGGAGAGCAAGGTGAAGCTTTACATTCGGCAGCTGGTCACTGATTACGGCATGAATATCGAGATGGTGGGGCACACCTACAAGATCCACAGCTGGGGAAGGCTGCTCAAGCAGGCCGGTGTCCGGGCCTATCTTCGCGATTACCTGGTGGGCAACCTGGACTTTGAGATCAGCGCCAGCTTCTAGAGCCCCAGATCCTGGGCAATGAACTCATCGCGGATTCTGCGAGGAGCTTCTGGGCTGAGTATTTTCAGCACTGAGCTGTCGAAGCCGGCCCACGTCATCATGTGGTAGGAATACATCCCCTTCTGCTCAAACACCTTGAGAACGATGGGCATCGCCCTGTCCCAGTCAGTCACAATCTTTCGGGGGCTTCTGAACGTCAGGGTCACTAGATTGTTTCTTTTGAGACCCCTTTCTGATCTTGATGCCTGCACATCGATTGCCCTGTGAACCAGCATGAGGGCCATGTTCAGTCGAGAGAGCTCGCTGTAGGCCGGAAGGTGCAGATTATCGATGATTGCCCGCATTTGAGGGTGTTCCTGGCTGGAAACCTCTCCTGGATCGACGCCCTCAAAGAACGCCTCCAACACTTTGAGCTTTATCTGTGCCGACACGGCTTTGAGCAACACTGTAGGCTTGACTCGGCTTTGCAGTGCGGCGACTGCGCTGAGATTCATGTCAGGCGCTAGCCCGCGTTCTTCAAGTCGATCCAGTGTTCTGATAGCCAGCCATCGCTCACAAGCATTGAGCTGAAATGCATCCACTGGCGAGCATGTCAGCCTGTTGGTGGCTGCCAGGGATCGATTGATTTCGACTGCGCTGATGTGGCCCCCTGCAATTTCATGGGCTTGAACACCAATCTCCCTAAGGCGCTCGGGAAACAGGCAAAGTGCATTTACTATGCCCTGCCTCACGCACAGGGTCGCGGTACCTGCGGACTCCCTTCTTGCCTCCTGATCGCGAAGCAAGATGGAGATAAGCGGGCTAATCCGCTCGACGATCAGGCTTGTAGGCATGCCCTTTAGACAGCAGGCAAGCGCAGGGTTGTAGACCAACATGTCAATGAGATAGTCCTCCCTGAGCCAGTTCTCAAAGCCGCCTTGGTCATAGGTGCTGAAATCCGCCCCGGCCTGGAGCACAAGGCTCTGAGCAATCTCGGCTATTTCTTCTGGCTCAATGCCGTCGTCCATGAAGTAGGAAACGTAGGTGTTATGGATGGGGGTAGTGGCGCGCATGCCGGTTTTTGCTTCAAAAATGGCCCATGACATCAAGCCAAGTCCTGGAACGACCTTTTTATTGCTTACTGCATCATGGAGGCAGTATCGAATCCAGGTGCGCAAACCTTGAAGAGCGATGTCGGGGTCTAGGATATTTTGCTCAATCAAAATCTTGCTCGCAGATCCCTGAAATTCATTGGCAAGAAGGGTCTGGGCCTTCACTCCACACACGCCACTCATGTAAGGCTCAAGAATCGTGTAAAGGAATACGGGGTCACCCCCGTCAAGATGGAAACCGGTGAGCAGATCAAATGATTCGCGCACAGGCTCAGAGCTCTCTCCGTTGCCAAGAGCCTCATCCAGGCCTGGTATCACCTGGCTTTGGAACTCGTCAGGATGGTGCATCAGCAGCGCTCGCAGCGAGCCGTAAGCAGGCTCGTTTTCGCCATACCGGCTAGCCAGGTAGGAGTTAAGCACCAGAAGTATGCGCTCAATCTTGATTTGCGAATCCATTGCGTAGGCATCCGCCCTGGCCACTGAGAAAAGCGCGTTCAGTTTCATAGCCCGAGATCCGCCCCAAATTGTCGATCGATCAATTGACTGCTGGCCTTGTTGCCGGCGATCTTGAGCTCATGGCGATCAAATCCAAAAGCATCGAAAAACTGCAGATTCACCTTGTCTTGCTGCATCAACATATCGAGGGCAGGCGCAACCAATTGAGGGCGAGCCCTGAAAATGGCTGTCAGGTCGCCAGACAGGTCATGAGTGATAGCCGACTCAACCACCGAAAGCAACACGACGTCAGGATAATGAACGACACTCGCAGGTGTGAAGATGCGTTTCAACCAGTCTTTGCTGAGAGCGACAGACTTCAGCATTCCGCCAAGCTCGATAAACCAATCCAGGCCTTGCTCCTGAATGACAGGGGATGGGTGCTCAAGCCCGTCGAAAACCTCGGGCATCTTGAGCATCAGCAACGCGCTCCTGGCATCCTTAAGGTATTCGATTTTGAAGCCAAGGCCTCTCTCGTTGAGCGACCTGGCAATCTGGGCTCTGCAATCATCTTGAACGTTTGCCAGGCGAAAGGTAAATGCCTGCAAGGGGCCACCGAACACCTCCATTGTTTGATCGAGGTGAGAGCCGATGTGAATTTGACCTTTGTTGCAACCATACAGCTCGCCGGGGCTCGCATCGATGAGCTTCAAGCCCTCAGGGAATGCGCTACAGAAGTTTACCAGCGCCTGGCGCCTGATGGCCGAGCAGAGTGTCGGATTCGATTTGATGGTAGTGGTGCACTTGGCGATGAGCTTTTCCATGCGACCCACGACTACGGCGATGTCTGCCCCGGACGCTGCCATTCGATAACCCATGTTGTACGCAATCGGCAAGTGTTCTCGACACACCATCGACAGGTGTTGAGACCAATGCGCCGCTGTGTTGGGTACGAGCACATTGACCCGCAGCTCAACCATTTTGTTGATGATCTTGTTGAAGCTTGCAACCGACCACTTCTCTTCTGAGTCATCCAGCCAAAACCCTTTTGCGATCTGGCCAAGGGTGAATCCCTGAACATCGCTGGGCTCATCCCGAAACTGAAGCAAGTCGCTGTCGTCGAATCGGAAGGCTGATAGCTCGGTGATCGTGAGCGATTCCACGCTGGAGTTTACTTCGCCCACGTTAGCGGAATCGCAGACCTGCAAAGTGGCTGCGACTTGGTCTGCGTGATTGGGCATTGCCATTCTGAAATGGGCCAGGTGAATCCCGCCCTTGCTGACTTCTTCCTTCCACTCAGCCATCTCGAAGGGGTAATAGTAGTGAACGTCCATGAGCAGGTCGACCCCCTCATCCAAGAGCAAAGGCATCAGATCGACTCGCGGGTCTTCCAAATCATGAAGTCCGGTCTTTTTCAGTTCATCGAGCAGGAAATAGTGATCTGGCTGCAGGCTATGCAGGATGGAGACGACGTCCGAATCAACATAGCCGTATGAACTGGCAAGAGGGCCGAAGTGATTGGCAAAATCCTGCAGCTGTTTTTGCCTATGAGCTGAAAGCACTGAGGGATCTGCATCCTTGAAGAAGGTGTACCTGGCCACATTGACTCCCGCTTTGAGCGTTTCCTTGCTATTTTCTCATTATATGGCTAAAGCGACGACCAGACCAAGGAGTTAAAGCGTTGAGCCCAGGCGCCCCAGCGGGTTAGCATGGAAAAAAGATTCCAAAGGATTCTCCATGAGCCGGGCCATCAGCATCGACGACTTCAAGCCCCTGTGTGATGAACTTCTCCTGCAGGTGATCCAACGAGACTGGCCCATAGCTTCGAGCCTGGCAGTTGATTGCCAGCGCTTCATTACAGCGGCGCATCAACAAGGCCAGGATGAGGTTGCCAACCAGGCCAGAGGGCTCTTGGATCAACTGGTGCCGGCTGATGACAGTCAAGTTCAGGATCAATCTCATAGTCTCAGCGACCTCTTGCAACTCCCAGCAATGAGATCGCTCATCTTCAAGCATCTGGAGCTGGCCCCAGCTCAAACCCTGATGCTGGTCGATCATCTCACGCACGCTACAGGGTCAGTGGTCATTGGCGGGTTGATCCGCCGAGGCGTGCTTGAGCCCCCGAATGGAAACGACTTCTCTCAACCCAAGCCTCAACCTAGCGTCCAATTGATCCATTCGCTGTTGGACGGGGGTCTTAATGAGCCGGCTGCTGAGCTGATCAAAGCGTTGTCGAATGCCAAGGAATTGGAATCCAGCAATTTCTTTGTGGACAGCCAATTTGTTCAGGCCTTGTTGCGCGTTGGTCGAACAAGTGTAGGGCGTGAGGTGTTGGGGGGCATAGAGGAGCCGCTGGGAAAACTTGCCGCAATGATGCGCACCACTCCCAAAAAAGGCCCCGCACGGTTCACTCCCGCTCCTTTGGACGATCTGTATGACCTATCTGCACTTGGCGCGAACGATCTTGCCCGAATGCTCTTCATCACAGGGGACTACATCAGCCATCCCGTGAAATTGACCGAAGTGGCAGCGGCCCTCGGAGGCCCTTTCAGTCGCGAAGAGCTGATAGATATGGGCAACTATCGTGTCAACTACGAGGGGGACACCACCGTCTGGTTCAGCAATGCGCTGTCTTACTGGATCGAAAACCCAGAAACTCCCTGGCCTTTCCTCAATAAGCTGGATGGGGGTGACAGTGCTCAGCAGCGGCTGACCAAGTCAATTCTTGCCTATTCCAGGAACACAACACTTGGGATGGAAAATCACGTCCATGCACTCTCGCACGCCTACAGATGTCACCCTTTCAAGAACAACGCTGAGCGAGAACGCATTATGCGCCAGGCGGCGGTGCTTTACGCAGAGGGTTATTCAGGAACCGATGAAACAAGAAAATGCATGACGGTTATGCGAGAAGGCTTGCCAAGAAATTTGCAGGTAGCCGTATTTCCGGACAAAGATCTCGAAATGGCGATCGATTTAGGTCTGTAGCTAGGCTAAATCCAGCAGTGCACTGCAATTATGTGGGAAGTCGAAGGATCCCCTTGAGCCTCGATCCAAATGGACGTTAGGATGGGACTTCGAACAGCCAGAGCCGAGCCATGAGCACCCCCTACACCCGCAAAGCCTTTCAGGCTCTTTATGATGAGCTGTTCACGCAGCTCGTTCAGCGCGACTGGGTAATTGCTGCCAGTCTTGCCGTCGAATGCCACGGCTTCATCGATCAAGCCTTCGGCAGAGGCTACCGAGCAGTCGCAAACGCATGCCTGAAGCAGCTGGATGATTTGGTGAGTCCCGTAGCCACCCATCAGTACAAAAGAACCTATGGATACAATGGCCTCTGGGCGCTGCCAGAAATGAAGACTTTTGTGCTGAAAAATCTTGAATACTCGGCTGAGCAAGCTCTAGCCTTGTCACAGGGTATCACGGCGGAAAATGTCGACCTGGTTGTTCAAGGGCTTGTGCGCCGGGGCGTTCTTGAACCAATGGGCGATGAAGATGATGAAGAAATCTTCCTCACAGGACGCTACTGCGTTGAGTTGGTCGCCGTTCTGCTTGATCAAAAGCACCACGATGCAGCTGTAGTGCTGATAATGGCTCTGGCCACTGCTGAGCTGGTTGAAAAGAGTGATTTTTACGTCGATCATGATTTTGCTCGATGCCTGGCGAGATTGGATGAGACTGGCCTGAATATTCAGCAAATCATGAAGTCTATCGAAGCGCCGCTGCTCGATCTGTCCACAATGAATCGACCCTGTGGTAACAGCTACGACCTTGCATCCCTTGCCGACCTGAAGGCAATAGCTGAGCTTGGAGCTCCACAACTGGCCAAGCGTCTTCTGCTGGATGGGGACTATTGCGCAGAGCCAATTGACCTTTGTGCCTTTGCAGAAGCGATAGGAACCCCGTTCACCCGGCATGAACTCATTACCATCGGACAGTACAGAGATGGCAATGTAAATGCTTCGGGCATTTGGCTTGGCAGCGTACTCAAATACTGGCTTCATCATCAAGACGTGGGTTGGCCGTATGCGTGCGGGCAAGATGAAAGCCATCGAGTCGATAGCAGGTTGATCAAGTCTGCTACTGCCTGCTCCACCGTTGACGAAATCCCTGATGAGGTCGCCAATCATGGGGTCGTGATGGCAGCTGTCTTCGATGATCACTCCTTCGCTTCAGCAACCGAAAAAGATCGCCTCCTCGAAAAGGTGGTTCGGCTGCATCTTGCGGGGCACAACGATGAAGAGTCAGCGGCTTGTATTGAAGGTTTCTTTCGGAGCCCTCTTAAGGCCATCGCAATGAGGACACTCAGTCATGAAGCCCGCGATCATGAATTTGGTACAGACCTGGGTCTTTGAGAGCAAAGCACCGCCCTTCTCGCTGTCGGCGGGGCTTTGGCCCTCTTGGTTTTAATGCAGCCCAGGTGTCGAGGTTTCCCTAAGGGTCACTTTCGCAGAGGGGTTCGAGGCTGCTGAAACCACGCCAGTGCGCAGAGAAGCAAGCTTGTGTTGAATGCTTTGGGCCACTGCGTCACGCACGCTGTCCTGAGCGGGATCGACGCCAGGTGCTGTTGCTTGAGCAACAAGGGTGCTCAAAGAGTCACTGAGCAAAGATGCAGAAAGCTCGTTGCTGACCTGGCCTTTCCAAGTCGAGACAATGGAAACCTGCCGATCAAGACTCGCTGAATCGCTGAGTGTCTTGCTCATCTCATTGTAGAACACCCTGGATTCCTGTTGTCGGTAAGCTGTCCCCCGACTGATGCTGGTCAGTACCCAGCCAGAGGCCTTGTCGGTCAGCTCAGTGTTCTCAGCAAGAACCTGCTGGCTCTGAGCATCAACGATTTGCATGGCGGTCAGCAGGGCAAAATCTGTCGCGTTACCCAGCTTTTCTCCGTAAAGCTGGCGAGTGAATCCACGCATCACATTCGCTTTGTTCACCATCTTTATGGCGTCATCTTTGTCCACGCCTTTCAATCGGGCATACAGGCGTAGGCGCTCCCCCAGAAACTCCATCTCTTGAGCAATACGCCGGGCTCCGACACTGTTGAGATCGATTTGGTGGTCTGCGTTCATGAAATTGGCCTGAAACAAATCATTGACCAGGACATTCACTTCGCTGAAGTTCATGCCTTTGACCATGCGTGGATCGACCTTGCTGATGATTGAGGATAAGGCATTCAACGTCATATGGGTCGTGTCTGGAAGGCCGGCACGGTAGGGCATAACTCCATCGGTAAAGACAGTCCAGTCGCCAGTCTTGCTGGCGCCCAGCATCACAGCAGAAAGATCTGCATAGGTTTCTCGCATGCTGATTTCCATCATGCCAATGGGCTCGGCGTAGCCACTGTAGGCATTGATATTTTGAATCTTGATCAGCTGGTCGACCGATTGGGTGGTGCTGTTGTTGAAGCAGTGGGAGAGCTCATGCGCCGCCAGGTAGAACTGGTTTACATTGGCTTGTACGAAGGTGTTTTCAGAATCCTCGTTGCTGTTCATCATGAAGTGGCGATTCACCATACCCTCGCCCTTGTTGTCCTGCACGATGACCGCGCAGTAGGACTGATCACCCACCTTGAATTTCATGGCGCCACCACCGGACTGGCTCAATAGGGCCAAGCGGTATTTGGAAGGCATCTGTTCATAATCAACGAATCGAACCGATTTTCCTTCTGCATCTACACCACTGAGATAAGGGGTCTTGGAAAAATCCATGGAGGTGATTGCTGCGTCAGGATCGAGTTTGTGTTCGATCGAGACATCAGCAGACGCATGGGTGGACATGGAGGCGCAAACGACCATTGCTGCGGTGGCCAGGAACCTCCTGACGTTGTTGATGAGCATGAAATCACCGGTCTTGTTGTTGTATTTACCAGTGTATTGCCAGGCGATGGCTTGAGGCAACGCCAAGACCTAAAAATGGCCGTACGGAGGGTTGCGTAGGCATGCCTTTGTCTATATATTGCAGTGACCTTACTCACCGCGAGTGCTCTATCATGCACATGCTGTTCGATGATCAAGTCAATGCCTTCTCCAGTGTTCTGACCGACCTGAAGTCCGGGCGTCATGTGCAGGTTTTCATCCCAACCACAGAGCCTGCTCAAGATTTCTCCTCCTGTTACGATCGTTTCCGCCGCTTGGACGATGCTGCCGACTACTTGTTCGAAATGCTCGGCAGTGGGGCTGAAAACATCACAAGCGAGCCTGTCATGCGCGCAGTCAGCTTGCTCTCGGACACCCTGATCGAAAGCCGCTACCGCTTCGGACAAGAGCGCGACAGCATGGGCGAAGCCCAAGTGCGCGAGTACGAAGTCTGGATGGAGAGCTTCTCCAAAATGGTGGCTGACCTCAAAGCCATGGCGCCCAGCGAAGTCCTCAAGCAGATGTACTGTCACCACCTTGTGGTCGGTGATGACGTTCAGTGCTTCTACCGCTTTGAGGGGTTTGAAGGCGACGTGATGATGACCAACATGCCCATGAACTTCCTGGATTCGGTGATCAGTCGATTGGTGATCCTGCCAAGCCGGCAGTCCAGCCTTGGCACCTCTCTTCACTAAGGCCTTCCATGATCCGCTACCACCAGCAGCTTGGCGTCGTAGAAGCTGAGCTGTTAGGGCGGGTGCTTGCCAATCCCGCTGGTGCACCCGAAGCCGACCTGCATCGGGTGGCCGATACACTAACCGCCTACCTGGTGCGCACAACCCTAAACTTTCACCCCTCTCACTTTTCAGTGCTTGCCGCTGATGCCGATGGGCTAGGGAAAAGAATCCTTGCCCAAAGCCATCCTGACCATCAGATGGGCCTCTACGTTGATTGGCTCAAGACCCAACAGGTAGGCGGCGGCTTGAACGTCTCGATCATAGGGCCTAAATTTCGCGAGCTGCACGCCAACGCACTAACGGCTCTCGCCATCGTTGACCCGCTCCCCTTCGATTATGAGCCCCTGGTTCGGAGATTGCTCGAACACGTTGAAAAGCCTGAGCTTGAGCGAATATTGAGCGTAGCGGGCGTTATTTCCGAGGAATGGGTCGAGCAATTGGAGCTGGATCTCAATCTGGATGTTTCGATCTCCTTGCAAGCCTTTGCCATTGTCCCAGAAGGCTTTGATCTTGCCCCTTTCAGGTCAACCTTGGAGCCCTACCTGCGCGAACCCATGATCAACACGTTTCCACGTATCGTCAGGGACATACTCGACGCGTTACCCTGACCGTGAGCTCTGGCTGATCTCTGAAGCTTCACACATCATCGATTTACCTCTAAAAATCATCATGCTAGTGTTGTTTGAGAATAAATTGAGGAATCTGCCATGACCCCTTCCCTGCTGAACTACGGCCCAGACCGCATCGTCGGCCCGCTCACGCAAGACCAGATCTACTACATCCATCAGCACCAGTTGTGGATCAAGGACGGTTTGGCCGATCTCAAGTTCACATGCCGCCAACGCCACGACAGTTACCACGGGGAAGAAGGGGGCGACATGGGTCTGCTGCTGGCCGACGAACAAGGTCTGGCCTGCCCCTACTGTGACTTCCGTCAACCCGAATTCCATTCTGCATTGGCAAGCCTACCCAGCATTACCTACGCCGCGATCAGCATTGAAGACATCGACCATCTACTGGGTCGAGCCAGGCACCATCATGGCGAATACAGCGCCCTGAATGATCAGCAAGGTGGCTCAGCGCTCATCCAGGGAGTTCTTTATTCCCTGGAAGCACGGATCGCCGAACTGGAGTTGCGTAAGCAGTCTGCCGGTGTAGCGACTGCATAAGGGCCTCGGGAACCAAGTCGCTGTCCTGTTTGAGAAGCCCGGATTTGAGGTGGCCGCAGAATGAATGGGAAAGGCATCGGGGGGAGTCGCCTTTCGACCATGGTCGGCTGCGGTTGATCCAGGGCTTTTTTGCAAGCAAACCATATATCCTGGTTTGCCGGCTGTCGCTATGCCTGAGAGGGGCATAGCAGGGACTCCATTACATTGGGTATCCCAGAGTGTCGTCCCGGTCAATGCGCGCCTTGGGCATGCGCACAGCGTCAGGGTGACGATCAAGCACGACATCTGTCTTGGTTTTCTCGCCAGGCAGGCCCAAAAGGTCAGCGGCAGGTGTTTCGCTCAAGGGTAGGTTGATGGCATCAGGGTTTGCCCCACTGATGGTTTGGCTTTTAGGCAGAAGATCAAAGACGTCTTCAGCAACGAAGTACTGCTGGTTCTCAGTTCCTGGCTCACCATACAGGTGCGTGAGATCCATTTTGGCGTTTGTGCCCATGATCTGTTGAAAGCCGGTCTCAAGCCTGGCGAAGAGGCTGTCAGAGGCTTCAGGGCTCAGTGATGGAAAACCCTTGTAGTCTTCCGGAGTGGTCGGCTCGATGCTCATTGCAGACATCGGTTTGATGTCGTCCAGCGAGTAGGTTTTCTTGTCAGTAGGCATTGGAAGGATCCTTGGGTTTTTTCTTGATAATGCGTGTGGAGCGCTGCTTGCGTCAAAATTCAGCTGCCCACTGCATCAACCGAAAAGTCTCAACCAAAAATGCAGTCTGCTACGCAGAATCAGCGACCTCCCCCTACTCTTCCTCGTCGCTCTCTTCCCGCTCCCGGCGAAGCTGGTATTTTGAATTGCTCATTCGAGCCTGGGCGATGAAGGAGTTAACATCAGCATGAGTGAGTTGGCTGCCTCTAGCGCTGGAGGCGAGAATGTCGCCGACGGTTCGAATGATAGAGCCAAAATCTAAACCCAAAACGTCAAAATCAAGCCACTGATCACACGCCAGGGCAACAGGCACGCCTTTGCGATCTGCTGCAAGCCAGAAGGCGTCGATCTGGTGCAGAACATAATTGCAGTCAGCCCATGAACAGTCGATTTTTTCCATAGCAAGGCTATATTTGTACCCAAACTCAGAACCTAAACGCTGTATTTCGAAGAATCGCTTGTCCATGATGGCAAACCATTGTTGTGTTGCGGCGGATTGAAGCATAGATCGTCATGACATGGAATGATGGTTTACGATAATATTGCATCACCCTGGTCAAATGCGCGTGCAGTGACCCAGTGGCCCTATGCATACCAGGTTGGTATGCGGCCCAATGCCTACGGAAAATAACTAGAAATGACCCTGCTTGCTGATTTGCTTGCCTTTTCTCCCATCGACACCGCCAATGACTGGCTCAAGCACTATCCCACCGCCTACACCGCCTGCATGTGTTTGCTACTGCTGGCCGGGGCTTGGCTTGCACATACCGCACTCAGGGGGGTGATCATGCGCGGTATCAGCTACGTGCTGAGTCGCACCCTTTTCACCCAAAACCAATCGCTTCCAGGCAGGGCCATAGCGCCACTGGCAAATGCAGCACCTGCATTCATTATCTCTGCGGGTACAACTTTCATACCAGGCCTTCAGCCGGCATTTGTTGCTGTGCTTGGCAATGTATGCACCGCCTTCATTATTCTCAGCTGCTCGCTATTTTTGTCAGGTCTGCTGGACTTGGGAAGTGCACTCTACAACAAGAATCCCACCAATCGCCTGCGCCCAATAAAAGGCTATCTGCAAGTGGTGAAGATTATACTTTATCTCATCACGACAATACTTTGCATTGCAGCTTTAGTTGATAAAAGCCCCCTAATTCTGCTGTCTGGCCTAGGCGCCATGGCTGCAGTGCTGATGCTTGTGATGCAGGACTCAATTCAGAGCTTCTCCGCTTCTATGCAGATAACATCAGGGGATATTCTTCGCATAGGTGACTGGATTGAGATGCCGCAAGTTAATGCCAACGGCGAGGTGGTAGACATTGCCCTGCACTCAGTAACCGTAAAACAATTCGATCACACTTTAATTAGTATACCCACCAAGCTGTTTATAACTACGCCATTTAAAAACAACCGACAGATGTATATTGAGGGTGGCAGAAGGGTCAAGCGCTCAATATTTATAGACCAAACTAGTATTCATCACCTTAATGCAGAAGAAAAAAAGCACCTGCATCGTTTCGCTTTGCTGAAACAATACTTCAAGGAAAAGGAAAATGAAGTGGCAGGCTGGAACAACAGACTCCACGACCGGGGCCGTGATCCACTCAACACTCGAAGGCTGACGAACCTGGGCACCTTTCGAGCCTACGTCGAGAATTATCTGCGTAACCACCCCAAGGTTCGCCAGGACATGACGCTCTTGGTTCGCCAGCTTGATCCAACGCCTACTGGCATTCCGCTTGAGATCTACTGCTTCAGCGGCGACACGGCATTCGTGGAATTTGAGGCCGTGCAGAGCGATATCTTCGATGCCATTCTCGCAATCCTTCCGGAATTTGGCTTGCGCGTGCATCAGCACCCTACAGGTAACGACTTTCGGAGCCTGAGCCAACGATAAGAGGTTGTGGGCAAAGCTCGGTTTTGGTATAAATTGCTGAAACAATAAAAATAAGAGCTCTGCCCATGCCAAAAGATCATCTGCGCCTCAAAGCTGTTAACTCCCTTTCAAGTTTTTTCCGCAAAGCTGCGACCGCCCTGGATGCGCTGACCTCGGTTCAGGCTGAGTGGGAAGGCATTTTCCCTCATCCGCTGCAATTTGAGGAATTCACAGAGAGCGGCCATACGGAATTGCGCTACCGCCTTGGCGACAAGCTTTCCGTTGAAGAGCTCGCTCTCAAGCATAATGCGCACGGTGTTTTCTTGAGCGTTAACCCGATTTGCCGCGAGTACGTGATTCCCAATTTTGAAACGCTTCGCGATTTTTCGGGGGCTGTAGCAAGCAGCGACATCCTTGAAAAATACTCAGGGCTTCGTTGGGACACCGCCAGTGCCGACGAAATGAAGGACTTCTTCTTGGAATTGTTCGGCCACAGAACCTCCGACACCGACTTCTGGGCCATCAGAGCCGGCAAGCTTTTTGGCTTGGTGTTCGCGATCGCAAAGGATCAGGCCACACATGAAGGCAAGGTGCTTACCGCCATGGCTGTGCGCGACCTGCTACCGCTTGATCGCCTGCTTGAAGTCAAGCACTCCCGCCAGATCATCGCCCCAGAGTTGGCAGAAGAGCTCGCTCGCTATCTTTTTGATCTTCCTGGCTACAGCGAAGACGACGCCATAAATGGCTCTGTATCTACCATGGTCTATCAGCACCACGGGTATTTGACGATGCAGGTGACCCAGCTTTTCTCGGCGTCGGGTGCTCATGCCTTCACGCGTGATTACCGTTTGCGTGCTACAGAGATCGATTACCATGCCGATGTTCCAATCAGCAGCGTTTCGGCCAAGGTCGAAGACAATGTGCTGGTGGTGTCCGTCAAGTATGTCGACACCAGAGACAAAAAGGTCGTAATCGCAGTTTGATCAGCTTGCTAAACAGAAACCGCACCTTGGGGGCGGTTTTTTGTGCCTGATCTTCAATCACCAGTCGTGTGGGAAGCCCCGGAGTTCAGTCCGGGGTCAAGAGCACGGACGCCGAAAGGCGTCATCAGTCTTATTGTTGAGTTTGGTGTGTAGCAGAAGGGTTTCAATAAATGGTAATCTTCTCCCTGCATGGAAATCACCAAGACCCTAAAGCTTAGAATCAAGGACAAGCATGCCAAGACGATGCTTGCGATGGCTCGCGACGTCAATCAGGTCTGGAATTTCTGTAACGAGACACAGTTCAGAAGCCTGAAGCGATACTGCAACAAACCCAAGGTGTGGCTCTCGGGGTTCGACCTGCAGAAACTCACCAACGGCTACAGCAAATGCGAAGGCGTATCCATTGGTTCGGCCACCCAGCAGCAGGTCTGCGAAGAGTTCGCTTCCAGGCTCAGGCAGTTCAAACGCCAGCGCCTCAATTGGCGGGTGAGTGATCGAAAATCGCCTAAATACTCCTTGGGCTGGGTGCCGTTCAAAGCACGCGCCCTGACCTATAAAAATGGCCAGGTACGGTTCAACGGTATCAATATTGGCCTGTGGGATTCCTACGGGCTGTCGAAATACACCTTCAGGGCTGGCAGCTTCAACGAGGATTCTAGGGGTCGCTGGTATTTGAATATTGCCGTGAAGATCGAGGTCGTGGATAAGCGGGTTCCTGCCGGCTCCTCGGTCGTGGGCATCGACCTAGGCCTCAAGACTTTGGCCACCTATTGCAGCGGCGATAGATTCGAGCCTGCTCGCTGGTACCGAGAGTCACAAGCAGCCCTTGGGATCGCTCAAAGGGCCAGAAAAACGCGGCGCATAAAGGCGATCCACGCCCGCATCGCCAACCAGCGCAAGAACACACTCCATTGTGAAACTTCAGCGCTGGTAAAGAGACACGCAGCCATCTTCGTTGGCAACGTGAACGCCAAGGCCCTGGCAAAAACCAGCATGGCGAAATCCGTGCTTGATGCCGCCTGGTCGACGTTCAGAACACAACTCCAGTACAAGGCCATCAGGCATGGAGTGGTGTTTGCAGTGGTCAACGAAGCGTTTTCAACCCAAACCTGCTCGTGCTGTGGTGTTAATCCGCCCAGCAGTCCGAAAGGTAGAGCCGGACTTGGAATAAGGCAGTGGACGTGCAGTGATTGCGGTTCGATTCATGATCGAGACGTCAACGCCGCACGGAACATTGCCCGCCTGGGACTTCAGGCGCTTGCAGAAGGAATCCCCGCTCTTTAGGGCGGGGAGGAAGTCAAAGCCGACTGATGGGAAACCATCGCGCAAGGAAGAAATGGAAGGCCAAAGAACCTTTCCAGTTCCTGTCTTATGCTTAAGCTCATACCCTTCTTTTTCTGGAAGTCCCCGCAGGCGCTTTGTAGGGTATGTATCCAAATGCCCATGTTGATGATACTTGCCGCAGAGGCCTCCAGGAAAACAACCTTGGGAGGAGCGCACATTGACCTGTCTGGCAGCAAAGGCCCCGCTGCCCAAGCCTTGGACACATCAATAACGCCGGGATGGCCTTTCTTTGGTGGGGATGCCATCACTGATTTTGCACAGTAATCCAAGAGGCCGTGGATGCCTACTTTCGTTGTTTTCGAGACTTCCAGGCTGGCCCAGTCAAGGTAATCATCGGTCATCCTCAGATCTACCTTGAAACCAGCTTGCACCTCATCGTCGAAAAACGCTTTCAATTCTGCAAATTTGAGGTCTGGTACGCACACCCGGTAAGGCTCTACTTCCCCGCTCTCAACTTTGGAAAGATCGGGTTCGAGCGCCAGCATTATGATTGACTTTATCCGCCCCATTTTTGAGATCCCCCTTAAATAGAGTTGAGAATCCTACGCCTGGCATCAAGGCGGGTCAAAGGGCGACTACTGACTGCATCTCAGTCGAGGTACATCGACTCTTGGTAGGACTCAGGATCTAGGTTGCGATCGTGTTTGAACGTCACCTTGCCATCCTTAGCCAGCTGGATGCCGTACTGAGTCGCTTCACTGGGGGTTGGCCAGCTTTTCCTCGACGCCAGAGTGTACTCACGCAGAGTGTGCGAGTCTGAATCATAAAGCTCCATGACCTCAATCGTGTTTTCCTCGGGGCTTCGAATCAGGTAGTAGGTCGGTGGATTGGAGTCTTCGCACATCATGATTCTCTTTCCTGCAAATTGGTGGGGAGCCAGGTAAGGTCGACTCCTAAAAATGTTTTATTTAGGCTCAGTAACTGAAGCGGCCTGGCGCGGGCGCAACATCCACAGTGCTCCTACCACCAGGATCGGGATGCTGGCCCATGAAAACATACGCATCGACAACCACATCCACGACTCAATAGCCTTGGATTCCGGTAGGCTCTGGATGACATCGAGAAAAAAAGCGCCAAAACACATCATAGGGGGCCAGAGAAAAACCGTCTGAAGGGATTTCAAGGCCTTACCGCTTTCAGCGTTTCTGCTTGATGCCCACAGCAGTAGTACGATTGTCAGTGCGAAAATTTGCCAGAACCAATCACCGATTGCAATCAACTCGGAGCCTTTTATCAGTACGCCGGTTAGGCTTCCAACGAGCATAGTGCCCACGAAAACAGCCGACCAGGTTGGTTTGCTCATGACGTTGCCATTGCCAAGGTCTATTACTGCGCCGTGAGGGGTTCGCGAGGCCACCCAGCGTCAAATCCAGACCAGACCAGACGCTTTACTACGACGCCGGACAAACGTGCGGCTAGCAATGGAATAGCAAATCCAAGAAACAAAAAGACGAAGCTTTCGAAGGTGCTTGGCTTCCCCATGTCGGGCGTCACATGAAATGCCCCGAGCATGAAAACCAGCCACACCAAGGCCCCAAACAGAAAGCTTGGCGCAGGCTTTGGATTGCCAGTTGCATGCTTCATCGTCCGGGAGAAGATGGTGGTGATGACAATCCAGATGATGAGGCTGCACCAAGCGGACAGAAACGCAAGGTGGGTCACCGATGCAACAGCGGCCAACGATAGCGTGCAAAGAATTACGGCGAAGACAATGACTGCGCGAATCGATCGATTTTGGCCTGGTTTGGCTAGACTGATCATCTGAAACTCCTAAGCCCAGTATGAGGGCAATCTATTTCCCAGCAGCCTTGACTCTGACCTTGGGGTAGGTTCGCAAGCTATGTGTGTGTTTTGCTCTGTGAAGAGCACCTGTGACTGCTTCACCTTGCGCCATAAGCACCGTAAGTCCGTTGGCCGGATCAATCTTGGAAAGGCCGGGCGCGTCTTTGGCTATCTCGTAGGCATATCGGCGAACGAGCTCTTCGCTGACCAGCTTTGCCGCAGGCTGCTTGAAGACGGATTCGACGATCAGCGCCAGCTCTGCATCAGAAACTGCCGGCAGATGTTTTTGGAATACCTGAGCCAGCCATTCCCGCTCCTGGTGGGCCAGCTTGCCGGTCTTGGATTGGCTGAGCATGGCGTCGATGCATCCCGAGCAGATCCTTGCCAATTGCTGGGTGTCCAGCACCACGTCTGGCAACGTAGGAGCCCCCTCCTCGATCACCAGGAGACATTCCGTGGCAGAGGCGTGGGCTTGCTCGATCAAAGCCCGCACGCGCACCTGAGTGGCTACAGGGCTCTGGTAGAGAGCCGTGCCCACTTTTCGCCCCTGAAGCACTGACATGGCAAAAAATTCAATCAATGGGGCTTTTCTGGCACTGCGGCCAGCGATACCTGGAATGTGCATGGCTTACTCGTTTATCTGACGCTGGGAAACGATGCTTTGTTTTCGAGAAAGGGCTTTTTCCCGGTCGACTTCATCCAATGTGCCTGCCGGATGCCCAGCCAGGTCGATGCGATGGGTCGCAGTCTCGAAGGATTTCAAATAGAACTTGCGGCCTTCCCAATACTCCACCGCCTGGCCGACCTCATAAAGGGTTATGGTGGGGTCAGTGGATTTTAGAGATTCGTAGGCATGAGTGACAATATCTGCAGCCAACGGCTGCACGGGATGGGTATTTTTAGGAGCGAATGCCAGCGGGTGCCTGGCCTGAAGCGCAGCGATCAAATCGAGTGTGCGCTCCAGCCGTTTTCTTTTGCGGTTTGCTGTAATTGATCCGGACATGGAGAGTTCCCTAGAAGACGAACTCAATATACATCAAAATCGCTTTGCAGACAAAAAGAGGGCCTCATCAGCTCCGACGCAGAGTTTTGCGTGGCGGTTTAGCGCCATCATGGGCATCAAACTCTTTCCACTTCTCCAAAACAGCGATCAGGTGATCGATCGATGGAGTGACCTGGCGGTGGGTTGCCAACGCCAATGCAGTGGAGCATGTGTTTTTGATTTCGCGGCCATTGACCTTGTAGGACAGCAATGTGTCCATATGCGGCTCCAACAGAGCCTGGTCGAAACCTGCGCGCTTGAGCAGCGTGCGCCAAATCGAATTCATCTTTGCCGTCGTCGGCTCCGGGAAGTGCACGGCCATGGTGATTCGCGACTTGAACGCAGGATCGATGTTGGCGATCAGGTTGGTCGTGAGCATCAGAGTGCCGGAGTAGTACTCCAGGTGTTTCAAGGCTGTGGCCACCAGGGCGTTGCGACCCAGGTCTTCGCCTCTGCGCGACATCAGTACATCTGCTTCGTCCAGAAGGAGTATCGCGCTCCAGCGTTCAGCAAGTCGGAGGATGCGCTGCAGGTTGCTATCAAGTTTTGGTGCGTCCGTGCCCAGCTCCCCCATGCCGACTTTGTACAGGGGCTTGGCGAGCAGCTCGGCAACGGATTCAGCGCACAGGGTCTTACCGGTACCGGGCGCGCCGCTTAGCAAAAACAGCGCTCCGGTATCTTTATTTGCGATCGCATCTAGCTTGGCAGTACGGTGTACCACGCAAGCGTGGATGAGCTCCTTGACGTCATCTTCGAGCACCAGCTCGTCAAAGGCATTTTCACTGAAAAAGATCACACTGGTGCGTGCAGGGTGGCCACAAAACCAGCGAGAGGTCTTGAGGTCATAGGACATCACCATCGAGACCACATTCAGGCGGTTTTCAAGGTTGTCGACACTGACCAGCGTGGGCTCGCGACCATGAGTGTTCACCCGGTAGTCCAGCGCCGCATACATGCTTGCAAAGAACTCAGGCTCAACCTGGTGGCAGCCCTGGGGATCCATAATGACTCGCGAATTCACGCCAATCTCGCGGACACTGTTTTGTGGGCCAGGAATAAAGCCAACGCCATTGTAATCGACGTGAAATCCAGCCTTGGCCTTGCTGATGATGCCAGCGAAGTCAGCATTGCCGCGCAGGGTGATTCTGGTCTCATCGGTGAGTGGCACGAAACGCAGTTGCTCAAGGGTCTGCTTCTCGAATTCATAGATCGTGCTGTTCTGAAGGCTGGCCAGCATTTTCTCGCCATAGGCGATGAGCACATTGCCCACCACTACAATCATCAAGGATCCTTGGGACTCACGCAGGTAAACCCCCGTGATCTGAGTGCCGCTGGTGTTGAGCTGGTCATAGACAGTTTTGCCAATCATGCCCTTGAGCAGCGCGTAGTACTCGAAAAACTTCACCTCCTTGGCATTATCTTCAGGCCAGGCAAGGTCGGCGTCGTTCTGCTTGAGCATGAAATCAACCAGCGCATCGGTCTCATCCTCTCCCTGTTCACTGGCTTTGAGCACCAGGATGGATGAGTGAGGCTTGAGCATCGAGACTCGCAAATAGCGCGGCTGATTTTCTTTGAAGATGCAATGCGAACTGCTGACGATTGGCAGGCGTACTTCTTTCAGCGTGTTGAGAATCGCCAATTGCGCGTAGTAGCCATCAATATCCAGCCAGATGTTGCCTTCATGCTGGAAGAAGGCCACGCCATCAGCCAGCGGCTCGGAGTTTTGAGCAGAGACGATCAAGGATTCTGTCAGCTTGGCACCCGCCTCTCCCATCAGGATGGAGACCATGTCTGGATTGCGGGTGCGAGCTGAGGACATTTCGAAGCGCCTTGATTTCGGGGATTCAAAGATAATAACCCGCCCCGCGAAATTGTCAATATAGGTTTAATCCGACCTTTTCAATTTATGCTTTTCTCGACCTCATAGAAATGGTACCGTGCCGGACAACCAAATGTGCGGTGAGATTCTCTATGCCCGAGCTTCCTTATGACAAGTTCAACAACGACACGTACGTGGAACTGCTGAGTCGTGACCCCGCCTCGGACGTCGAAGCCCATATGTTTCGCAACCCCAGTGGCGGCGTATTGGGGCCGGGCAACATTCGCGGTAATTTCTCCACAGAGTCCAGACTCAAGGCTGCCAATGCTGTTCTGCAGTTTGCGAGTGCCGGCGAAAGCGGACTGGTGTCGCTGAAAAAGACCATCACCGCCACGCTGCCAATGCCAATGTCATTGGTGCGACGCTACTCTCTCAAGCCAGAGCGTCTCAGCCATAACCAGCGCGTACCCATTTTCTTTGATAGCAAACTCGAAAAGTTTGTGATCTTGATGGATAAACGGTTTCTGCGGGACATCAAGGGGTCGGAGCTTGATCTGTCCAATCGTGAGCATAAGCACAGGTTCAAACGCTACGATCACATCGGAAAAACCGCCGCCGACGCCTCGCCTTACCTGGGTCTGATCTATGACAGCATCTCCGCCATTCGCGAAGATGCAGATGGGTCTCCCTTGAAAGTACTGGCTGACCTCTACATGGCCTACAACCTTCGCATTGAGGATGGGGAAAAGGTCATCTTGCTCAAGGTTGCTCAGGATGAGCAGAAAGGCTCACTGTTGGTCGGCTACAAATTCAACGCCGGACTTCTTGAAAGCTTGGTCAGGCATCATTTCGAATTCGAGTTCACCACTGCCTATCGCTTCGGTGATATCTGCTATCTGGCCTCGGCGGACGGATCGATCGAACGCGAGAGCAGCTTTCACCTGAACAAGCGCCGTGATCAGGACGACACCCTGGTGGGGCTGGATGCCATTGGAAAAGATCAGGGCAACTTCGCTTTGCTGGTAATTCCGTACAGCCAGGATCAGTACGACCTTCTGGCCAGGCTGCATGCTCGAATGCATGAGCTGAGCGCAGACATCATGAGCCTGGTACGCATGCATCAGAACCCAAAGGCACCATTGGACGCCGCCATCATTCCGTCAGCAGGCGCTTTGCCATGGATCAAGCCCCTATTGATCGACCATGAGCCTGGTGAACAGTAAACTGGGCTATGGCATTATGTGCACATCGTTACACCAGTGGTGTGGCTGAATACTGGCGAACAATCAGTATTGATCGACTATTGCCGCTTCAGGCCCAAAGAATTCTGAGTGGGGATTTGATCAGCGGGCAAAACTCTGACAGATCGCCACTTAATACAGCATTAGGAGTATCAGAGTGAGACTGAGGATCAAGGGTGAAATCACTCCAGAACGGCTCGTTGAGGCCTATGCAAAGGCGTTGGAAAAAATTCACGCAGTAAGGCCCGGAGCCAAGATATATGGCGCCAACCTGTATCTGACGCCCTTTGATGCGGATGGGATGGCGTTTGATCTGGCGGATGATCGGGGCAACTCATTGATAATGAATATTTCCGCCCCGCCAGGAACGGTGGTCAAACCCGCCCTTTCCGCAGAGGCTGAGCAGCGCCGCGAAGCTGCTCGCGAGGATGAGCGTCAGCGCGATGCCCGTGCAAATGAACTTCAGCGCCAGCATGAGGCTGAAATGGATCGCAGGTATCAACTCAGAGCAGCCCTGGAAGCCAAAGCCAAAAAATCCCACCTGGCCCTGAATTCAGTAACAGATGATCTACTGGCTTCAGCGCCAGAACGGCTGGCTGAAGAGCTTAACAAGGTAATCCGCTTCAACTGGGAGAGCTTTCAGCCGACCGAGCCCAACGGCCCGAACAAGGGTGAGCCCAAACCAATGCCTGTATTCTCGCTGCTTGAGGGCAGGCTGCAGCTTTCCACAAAGTCCTGGAAGCAGCCCAAGATAGTGCCTAACCCCGTTGGCAGCCTCAAAGGGTCACTGATAGCCCCGATGTGGACATACGGGGCCTGGGTCGCCTCCACGGTCGCCTTTGTGAAGGTGTTGGAGCAGCTCAGTGGATCACTGCCCGACGACATTCCGGGCGATCACTTGCCCGTGTTGAAGTCGGTGGGTTCGGACTGATACCTGAGCGTCGTTTCTCACCGGGTACGAAAAAGGGCAGCCTCAGCTGCCCTTTCTACTTGATCGATCAATTCAGGTTGGCTGTCCCCTGTCCAGGGTGTTCACAATCCAGAGGGATGGTCATCCACTTCTTCTGGTCTCTGTCGAAAATCTGGGTTTCGTACCTTCCGCCAGCATTGGTCAACAGGTTATACGCCTCGCTTCCACAGAGTCCTCTGGCGCCGGACGAGAAAATGTTCACCATCTGGGTTTCGCGTGTGGCGCTTTCATCAGAAAACGCTTTGCGTTCGAACTCAACCCCCACCCGAATCACAAACACTTCGCCCTCGGCGACAGCCCGATCGAAACCAAGCTTGCCTTCACGCTTGGTGACGCCTTTGTTGTAGCCGTCAGCTTGGTACTGGGCCATCTCGCATGCCTGCTCCTTTCCAGCAGGGCATGGCACTGAATCGGCAAAAGCGTGCAAAGCCATCAGCAACAATACGCCAACCCCAGGGGATGTGGCCAACTTCATCTTCCAGCTCATGCTCATGCTCAACTCCAAACTTTAGGGCGACTGCCGAGCAGCCGTAGATGTCGACATAAGGGAGTCAACACGATGGCTGAATATTCGCAAACAATTGCCAAACTGTCAATTTCCAATAAAAGGTTTAACAGCTCACCCACTTCAAATTCTCAAAACGCTCAGCCGACGGCCCTTGCTGGGATTCTGGGCAGGAAAAGAACCTGGGAGATAACAAAGCAAAAATCATCATTGCTGTGAGGTGATGTTTTGCTCAAGGCCTTGAAGAAGAAAGCCCCATCCTCACTACGAAGATCACTTGGGATTCGATGGTTCTCCAGGCTTTCCTGGATAGACTGTTCGAATGCTGGGGTTTCTCGGGTGCTCAAGCCGAATGCTGCGAAAACCGGCGCATAAGACATGATGTCTCTGATGCGATCATCCATCTTTGCCGTTGTTGCACTGAGCGAGACCCCGTGCATTCTGGCCGATCTGAAATCGCCTCGAATTGCCACGAAGAGTTGCTCATGTGCCAGAACCTTGTCCAGGCCAAAATAACTCACCTTTCGAGTCAGCTGCATCAGTCCGAGGGCTTGTTCGTGATGACTTTTGAAGGCACCTTCGCACTCCGGCACAAAAGATTCAAACATCCCTTCGGTTGCAACCTTGCGAGCGACCAGGTATTGAATGGCCTCGGCTGCAGACAGCGATAGCCCATTCACGCTCAAGGAAGATCCCACAAGAATTGTTGTAGGCTCTGACGAACTCACCCGCAGTTGTGTGGGCAACCCAAAGCAGGGTTTGTCGGCTAAAAGGCTTTCCAAATTCCTGAGTAGTCGCTCACCGCCATCGGGCAGTAGGTTCCTGTGATTCAGGCTGCCTGAACGCATCACCTGCACGATATCATGCAAGCTGGGCAGAGCTCTGGCATGGGCTTTCAATGCTTCTGCCACAAAGCCCAGGTTCATCAGCTGCTCAGACACCTCCCACCAGGTTGCAGGGTGGTCATCGCCCAGCAGGTCAATGGACGAATCCACCAGCGAGTCTGCGCCTGGGAAATACGCATTGGGATAAGCGCTGAGCGAGCGCCGGTCGAAAGCCTGCTTGGCCAGGTCGCAGCTCAGGTTGTACCAGCCCAGAGAAGGCATGGAATGACCACCTAGCAGCTCCAGCAAGCACGCCAGATCCTCGATAACGCGCTGCGTGGGGGTTCTGACACCCAGCGGTGTGTCGAGCAGGTTCACCGCCTGCTCCGTGGCCAGATCAAGCTTGATGATCTTTCCGGCCCATGGATTGTGAAGATGCTCCTCTCGTGCCCGGTACTCATCCTCAAAATCAATGGCAACCAAGCGCTCAGGTGGCACGCCAGAAGCACACAGAGCGTGATTGACCAGGACATGATAACCCTGCGATTGCTTACCCACCGCATCGTAGACCAGTTCACACTGAGATGGCAGGAGGCTGGAACCTGGCTCAAAGGAGAAGATGGATCCTGATGCGCCAATAAACGGGACGCTGTTCGCGCCCATCTTCCAGGGCGATCCCAAATGGTAAACGGGCATCAGCAAAGCAGCTTGGGCAATGCTTATGACCTTGGAATGAGCAATTGAAGCTGCCGGGGTATTCGACAAGTGTGAATCAATGATGGTCGCGTTCTTGAGTGACTCGCCCCTGTTGCTACCCCATGTGCTAAGCGAGAAAGTGTGGTGCGCAAGTTGGTTCTGGTCGCCAAAAGGTACTTCATCCCACAATTGCTGGGTGTGGTCATCCAATCCACGCAAACCTGTAGACGCCCGCAACCATCGCATAAATCGAGTTGAGCGTCTCAGAGTCTTGAGTGCATCGTCAGCGCCTGAGTGGATTTTAAGATTCATGCTCCATGGTAGGCAAACGCCCAGCCCTTGGGCCATGTCTTCAAACTGGACACCGCCTGCGCACCCGTCGGTGTTGAGTTCAACGTTCTGCCGCTCAACCTGATCTTCAACCCCCTTCTGTTCAAGCACCTCATCCGACAAGATGACTTGGTGGCCCAGTGCGTCCCTAAATCTTGCCAAAAACTCATTGTGGCGCTCATCGATCTGGGTAGTTAGAAGACCCACGCCCACTTGCGTTGTGAGCTTGACGGTGGCGTGAACGTGGTTGTGAGGGATAATCATCGGCGCTTCAAAGTCGACGCCCCATGTGAGTGTCGAAGGGCTGCGAGTGAACTCGAATTCCAGGGTGTGTCCCGGCTTGTGCAGGAGCACGCCAAGGCCGCGAACCAGTGACTCAGCGAAGTCTATTCGCTGGGAATCACGCATAGGATAGGCAATACCCAGTATCTGCAGGACTGTTGTGCGGGACGTTGAGTTCGAAGACATGAGGACGCCTAGGCAAGTGCGCAGGCTAGAACCTGCATTTGTTAATTTTTGCCAATATAACACTTATTCGAGGCGCACTTCTAAAATAGGCCGTACAGAAGTCCAGGATTCATCAATATCCGGATATGCACCCAACAGCCGATCGTTTGACCGCTTACGGCGCAGGTGAGTATCCAAAGTCGTTGCCAAGATGCATCGCAGGTGCTTTTGGTTTTGCATCCAAAACCTCAAGACCTTTGTCTTTGGCATATTGAAGCAGAGCCAGACCAGGCTCTTGGCCAACCACCAGGCAGACCAGTCGAGATGGAGCCACCCATTGGCCGTTGGCCCCAGTTACGCCCACATGGCCATTGAGATCCTGAATCAGGTCGGACAAGCTTGTCCAGGTGCGAGGCGTGGACTTGGAGCCGCCTAGCGTGTTGGCAGCGTTCTGCCCCAGATATCTAGGGTTGTCCCGCAGAAAATCGGAAATGACAGGCTCAACACCTGAAGGCATTGTTTCGTGAAAACAAAGCCACATCTTGAAAATTTCGGCATCCGAATAGACAGGGGTTGCAATATTGACTGCAAAGCTGAAGGGCTCTGGGGGCTCATCCACCAGCACGCCCTCGCTGGCACGCACGTTAAATGGACTGGCGGTGAGATGGTGGGGGCTGAACACGAACAGGCTTGGTGGCTTGATGTCATCCATCGTTGATGTTGTTGTGCGGGTCATCATTGCTTCTCCAGGGGCATTCCCTATTTTAGAAGTTGAGGCTGACCCGC
The DNA here is from genome assembly GCF_014842095.1 of Pseudomonas sp. CFBP 13719. Classification (NCBI taxonomy): domain Bacteria; kingdom Pseudomonadati; phylum Pseudomonadota; class Gammaproteobacteria; order Pseudomonadales; family Pseudomonadaceae; genus Pseudomonas; species Pseudomonas sp. CFBP 13719. The sequence continues at coordinate 440,084 of NZ_JACYVB010000002.1, forward strand.
TTCAAGTTGATCATGGGCAAAAAGCAGGCCCGCAAGCGGGAAAGGACGACCCCTCTCCTCTGCCTCATGCCGACTGGGCTTGATCAGAAGTGCCTACTTTGAAGTGTCCGTAGAATGCATCGGCTCCATAGGAGCTGGCGCGTACCTTATCCAGGGCCCTTCCAAGCTCAATCTTGTCTGGCTCCACAAGTTGGGAGATGAAAGGCGCAAAGCGCCCGAAGGCGAGGACAGCCAAGCCCTCATCAACCGTCAGCTTGGCCCGCTTTAGAAGGCTGGTACCAGAGGGATTTCGTTGGGATTCGCGCAGGCAGAAGGTATGGAAAAGCAAGTGGTTGAGCACCGCAGGGATTTTGATGGCATCCAGCAGTTTGGCTTTCATCACCACCTGCTCAGCTTTTGGCAGGCCATGGATCAAATCCATGAATGGGCTTTCAGGGGCCGGCATCCAACCACCCACCACATAGCTGGACACTTCGCCATGGGTCACAGCCACATCGTAGACTTTTTGGACGAGAAGGCGCACTTCCTCAGAATCCAGGGCCTGATGGATGCTCCACTGAACCTCCCGCTTCAGGCGAGTGGGCTGATCACTTTGGATTTGCTCGCGCATCGCCGGGGAAAAGGATTCCTCGCAGGCCTTCAGCATCTCGTCATAGGCGCCCTGTAAGCCGCGCTGTGGATGTCTGCCGATGACATTCAACAAGCAATCCTCTATCGAGAGGCGCTCGCTCGACACATCATCCGTAGACTGGACGTGAGCGCGAAGAAATTGGGCGCATTTTGAATAAAAGTCCGCGCCAGGCCCCAAATCACCACAGTCGAGGGCGTCAAAAAAATAGTCGTAAAAGCTGGCTTCAGCTTCGGAGGGTTCGCGCAACTGCATGTATTCTTCCTCTGCTGTTTTTTCGAGAATGCGATGTTCCGGTTCATCAAGAACTGACCGCTGATCAGCCTAGATGTTCGGCATACCAGCGTTTGAATCGCTCCCAGCCTTTAGGTGGTGGAAGTACAGCCTTGATCAAGATCGTTTCTGGGCGGATGGGCTTGGTCGCTTGTTTGGGCCCATACCGTTCCTGACGCCAGGGGTTGCCCCGATTGTGGTAGCCGCGCTGCTCCCAAAACCCCGGTTGATCCCCAGACAGGAACTCGATACGAGTTACCCACTTAGGTGATTTCCAAAAATAGAGATGGGGAATTACGAGCCGCAGCGGCCCGCCATGTGACACTGTCAGCGGCTCCCCATTGAGATGCGTAGCCAATAGGGCCCCCGCAGCCAGGAAATCAGCAAGCGTAAGGTTTGCACTGTAACCATCAGCGCCATGCACCAGAACGTGGGTCACATCGTCGCCCACGGGCAAGCGCTTAAGCAATTCTCGCGTTCCCACCCCTTGAAAATTTGCATCAAAGACCGACCACGCCGTAACGCAGTGGATGTCATGAGTGTAATGGGCTGTAGGCAGGGTGCCCCACCCTTTCCAGTCGTAAGAAAAATCAGGTTGCCCAGGAATGGAAATCACCAGCGACCACGCGTCAAGCTCAAGAACCGGGTGCACACCCAGATCCAGCACAGGAAAGCCCTGCTTTACCAAGGACTGCCCAGGCGGGAGGCGGTCATACGACTCCTCGGGATCTCCTATCAAGCCGGATTCCCTGTCAGCCCGGCGCTGCATGTTGTCGATTCGTTTGCGGGAGGCAGAATGCATTTCTGGGGGTTGCATTACAGGACTTTTCCCTGGGCATCGATCTCGCCGGCAGCCTGGCGCGTGATGAAAGTGACCAGTAGTCGCTCAGCGATCTGGTAATGGTCATCGATGGTCGTTGCGGGCTCACAGATCTTGGCAAGCTGATGATACAGCGCACCCTCAACCAATTTGCCATTGCGCTGCCAGCTCAGCAGGTCTTTGGCCAACTGCAGGCTGTTGACGGAAATGAACGCATTGGCGATCGAGCGATAATCCTGAATCGGGTCTTTATCTGCACTCATGACGAAGGCTCCGCAGTGTAGGGATGTAGTCACGATTGTATTGAATTGGATCATTGATTGCCAGCGTCACGGCAACCCGGAGGTCTCTTAAAGACCAGATTCTGGTATATTGCAGGCTCACACTGGAGGGCCACTGGATGACGATCTACGTAGACGATATGAAGGCAGCATTCGGCGGCATGGTCATGTGTCACATGATTTCAGACTCTGAAGAAGAGTTGCACCAGATGGCCGACAAGCTTGGCATCAGCCGCAGTCATCACCAGGCGCCACCCAAGCACCACAGTCACTATGACATCGCTCAGAGCAAGCGAGCCTTAGCCATCAAGCTTGGGGCCGTTCAAATCAGCCAGAAGGCGCTGGCCTGCATGTGCATGCACCGAAAGCTGTTTGCAAGACTTGGATCGCCAGAAGAGGCAGTTCGCTGGCGCATGGGTAATGAAGCAGCCGATGAGATGACGCGGGGACAAACGCCGGATCTGTTTGGCTGATTTGCTTGCTGGCCAACCTCGTAGGGTCTGAGCCAGGCATCTGAACCGCCTTTTTTGCTTTCAACTGAATCTGTTATGCACAAACCTCAAGGCGCATAGTCAATTTATGACAAATGCGAAAACGAGGTGTGTTATGGACGCGGTTATCATGGCTGTAATTGTCGTGGGCACACTAGGCTCTTTTGGGTGCGTGATGTACCTGATTCACGCCGAGGGCAAAGATGCGCAAGCCGACAAAGAGGCCAAGTAGCCCCTGCGCCAGTTAACCTGGCCTGGATGTTTGACTCCAGGCTGAGACGACTACTCGTTTTGAAACGGGCCCGTCCAAGCAGGCAAGTCGTTGCTTTGCACCACCAGGTGCGGCTCGTTGGCCAGCAGCGCACTGAACGCCCGAGCGCGTGCTGAATACTGGTCTTTGAGGCCTCGGTTTTCCAGCTGAGCCAGGCTCTGGCCGACCCCGTAGACGTTGAAAATCGGGTCATAGCCAGATCCTGCCACATCCCACGGGCGCAGGCGCCCCTCCAATGTCCCCTTGAATACTTTGACGATGCCATCTTTCACATAGGCAAGCCGCACTTCCCAGATGAGTGTTGCAGTTTCGTGCTTGGCACGCTCCATCAAATCCTTGAGTCGCCACTTGATGTCGATCACCGGCTCATCGTCGACGACCAAAATAGAATCCTCGACAATCAGGCCCTCGCCACCCTCCAGAGCCTTGTACAGCGCAATCTGGTCAGGGGTGCCAAAGATTTCCTTGAGGTCGGTACCGGTAATGACCGGAATCAAACCTTGGCTGAGTCGCGTGTATTCGGCGATCTTGGTTTTGTTGGAGCTGGCCAGGGAAAGGCCTTCCAGGTGTGGGGCAGAGTGCATGTGGATTCTCCGGAAGCAGTCATCCCAATTTAACCGAAGATGGGCGGGTAATAAAGCCTCAATTTACAGATAAACCGAGGAGCCCGCACACCTGTCTCACGACCTATTGAGTCTTGTCTATCAGCAGATCGTCAGGACGGGTAGAATAGGCAACACCAACGGCTCAATGGAATTCACTGCATGCAGCACTTCAAAGTGGTCTCGATCAGCAAAGACGCTGCGATGAACAGCCCTCGGCACCAGTACTTCAACGATAAGGGCATTTCAGCCTATTCCTGCCTGATCCCTCAGACTCACGACACGGCACACGTGGTGCATTTCGTGAGCGGTGCAGACGGGCAAGAGTACGGGCAGTTTGATGATGATAAAAAAGCCAGGCAGTGCGCCATCGAGGCAGTACGTGCTCAGCGCATCAAACCAGTTGACAGCCCATCTCCATAAATCCTTGAAGCAAGGTGGCTCATGAGCCTCAAAGACGAGACATTCAGAACACACTGCCAGTGCGGCCACTTGCTCGACAACCCAGCTGATCACTTGGGCAACTGGGGCAACTGGCGTTGCCGCAAATGTGGTTGGGCCTATTGCCAGGACTGCGGATCAATCCTGGATTTCAACGACGAATGCATGTCGTATCGCGAGATGCAGGACGAAGAAGCTTAAAGCGCCCTGCCCTGATCCTTCTAAAACCCTGCCAAGTGCCTGATCGACCCGACATGGTCACTGATATCATGCCGGTTCCAACGGATGAACTTCGCCATCTTGCTTCCAGGCTTGGGAAGATAATCAGGCGTCATAGATGAACCGCTGGTGAGGTGCGTTTCGTAGGCTGTGACCAGGTTTTCAGTCAAACCCTCTGGCTGCACCAGCCCTTTGTCCAACAAGCGCTGGACGATTGTCCAGGCCTGGTCGTTATGACGATCCAATGGCTCGACGATGATCGCTGTCAGCATCTTCGCGAGCAGTCGAGGCTCAAGGTACAGGTTGCTCACCCACGCATGGGCAAGTTCCGGAAGCCTCTTGCCGGCGTCAGCCTTGATTGCCTGTTCTGCGCTCAGAGCCAGCGTAACCTGGAACACAAGATCATCCTGGACATCCCGCAACTTAGACTCTTGCAGCCGATTCAAGAAGACAGCCATGGCAGTTGAGCGGTTGTCGGTAGATACTCCCCAGATCAAACCCTTCAGCACTTCACGAGCCCCCTGCTCATCCTCAAGCGGAGCCACATGCAGAAGAAAGTGAAGAAAGGCATCCGCGACCGGGGAGATTCCTTCGCTAGGGTGAAGCTGCTCAAACATTGCAGCCCAGAACTCGAAACGTTGAGGGTTGTGTGGCTCCAGAAGCTGCATTTGGCGAACGACGTCAGCCACCTTCGAATAGCAAAGATGCTCCATCTTTCGCATCACCAAAGGTGCACGGCTCATCAGGGTCTCACGCAGTTCAACGCGGTCGTCACCATCCTTGAGTCCGGATAACACGGCATCAAGGGTAATGTCGGGGTCACTCAGGCACACTGCAGCGCAGAATGCTTCAGGGCTTGCCTGATCACGAATGTGCTTGATCAATCCAGCCCGTCGAAACTTGAGTTCGATTTCAACCCTTTTGACGACAGCCAGGGTTCGGTCAAGCCTCACCTTTCCAAAATGCTTGAACGTCTTGTCGTTGCAAGGGAGACCCAGCTTGCGATGAAAACCTTCTGGGAGATCAGGGGCGTTGATATCGCCAGGGATGTCGATGGGAATTGCGATGTCCTTGATCAGCTTGTTCAGTGCTGTATCCGATCGGGCATGGGAAACAGCGATCTGATACATCGCGTGCTTGAGGGGAAAACTCAAGCCGGTGCGCGTGGAGTGGATCGACAGCGGAATCAGGGTCGAGTCGCCCAAATCATCGATTATCTTGCGAAGCGCCTCTAGGTCGTTAAAGACAACCGCCGAGGTGATGCTGTACAGCGTTAATTCGTCGAGCATGGCTTTGGCCTCATTGTTCTTTCACTCCACAAAAATTTCAGGCGGCTGTCTTTCGCTGCCCAGATCAAGCTCGGCCACTGCTAAAACTTGTGAGAACAGTTCTTGAAAATCCACTCTGAGCTCACCACTTTGCAATGACGGTTTATGGATATATTGCCACAATCAGCGCTATAATGGGATAAACCACAAAAAAGAGGACTTAACATGGCTGGATATTTCCCACCTGTGCTGATGAAGCCAGAGGGCTCGCTCAAGCTCTGCCATATGAACGGATCCATACAGATTGATAAAGTTGTTGAAAATCAATGGCTTACTGTCAGACTGCTGCCGACCAATGCCGGCATCCCCACGGGCATTCATCAGCTGGCTGATGCCAAGCCCGCTTCAGGCGGCATGGGTCACCAGGTGTTCTCTCAGAACATCCTGTATGCCGATAACCGGCACGTCTATCAGTTCAGTGATAACGGGATCGTCAAACACGATCGATCACTGTTCAAGGGCGAGCCTAAATTAGGCGTGGCTTACACCGTTGAGTACGAAAATGGTCGTGGTATTGCGATCGACGTTGCTGCTCAAGAAAAGGGTGACAAGCCTGCCATCGACAAGCCCAGGCACGAGCATGGTTCGAGCTTAAGCCGCTAGGCGGATGGCCTTGGAGGGGTGGAACTGATCGATGCCATGACAGTTTTCGTCCCTTGGAGACAAATTGGTGTGTGCCACGGTGCGCACCTGCTTGACCCATTCCTCACGAACCCACAAAGCAAATTCGATTCTGATTCGGGTCTTGCCTGTCCAAAGGACGACGGCTGGGATTTTCTTGGGGGTGTAGGCCTTGCAGGATGCGTAATGCCACCAGACCTTGTCCTCTGCCAAATAGGTTTGAGTGCCGTCTTCATTGACGGCACTTTGACCTTTGGCGAGTGGGCTGGTCATCGCAACGCTCCTCAGCAGACCTGGAAGTCACGAAGATCCACCGAGCCTTGCTCGCCGGGGCGATGAATCAGAGCCGAAAGCTCAACCTCGCGATGTTCGAACAGCCAGCGACGGCCCTTCTGACGAGCCAGCTCGACACGGGCGCGACGTTCGAAAACCTCACGGACGATGCCAGGGATCTGGGAATTGGTGTTGATGCATTGCAGGTAGATAGGGTCAGTGACCTTGATTTCTGGCGTCGACATGAGGGTTATCCTTATGAGTTTCGAAACTTCAATGTAAATTGGTCGGAAAGCCCGACCTCTTCAGTAAGATTCGAATTCTATGGACACATTGCCACCTTGTCAATATATCACTTACCCATTCTTATACTTTTTTTGCGACATCGTATTCCCTTAGTGCATCCACCATGGTTTCAGCGACACTGCGAGTGGCGGGCGCTTTAGGGCAATGCAGACCACGCTCGACAAAAGCCTGCTGGATCTGGGCGCAAGCATCAGGGCTTACATGGGTTTGGCGAAGTGCCCAAAAGCTGATCAGTGCAACCAATACAGCGCTAAATGCGAAGCTGAGAAAACCCAATCCAGCCGCGATGCCAAGCGCAATACAGGCGCCGAAGACCCACAGTGACTTGGGGCTAATAGCACCCTCATCTTTTGGCGGGGTTGAGTTGATTAACAAATTCAAGCTGTTTGGGGTGATGATGTTCATCTGGAAAAGCAAAGCTCCTGGGCTTAAAGGATTGAGTCAGACCATAGGTTTTTGACGCGGGGTACGTGGCTGAACTTGAAAGGCAAGCCCGCCACGCTATCCTCCGTGAAGAAAATGCTGCGGTTTGGTTTTGAGATATCGGATTCAAGTGCCCCCATCAGATCGAGAAGATGTCGGCGCAAATCACTCAGTGTCAGTGGTGAGCGTACGTTGCGCAAGTCTTCTAAATCTGGGTTCTTTACGCTCATTTCGGTCAAGACTTTGTACAGGTAGTTGGACACCTCGTGGCTGGCCTTGATGGTGTCCAGAATGCCCCAGGTCACCAACCCAGCCGTCCCCGCCACAAGGGCGAAAAAGCCCAAAGCTGAAAGCAACATGCCATGGTTGTCGACCATGAAAGCCATGCCGGCAAACGAAAAGATGGCCACAAGAGCTGCGACGAAGCTGGCCCTGACAGGAATGAAGTGCTCGCGCTGTTCGTCACGTATGACCAGTAAAAGGTTAAGGCAATCTGCGTGCAGGTGCCGGCAGTAGTACTCACCAACTTTGATCGCTTTTGTAGTCATGTTGCCTCTCGCTATTCAGGCTCGCCTGGCATAGTGGCGAGTATTAAAGGAAATTTTACATGTCCAGTTCGCGGACGCCGCGAGCATTGCGGCGAAGCTCACCATGCTGACGTAAAAGACCCTGCAAAAAATCTGGATCCTTGATGCCGTCGATACGAACGATGGGATGACTGCGATCGGAAGTTTCAACCGAAACGCAACCAAGGCCCGCCAGGCGCATCACAAAGGGTTTGTACTGGGAGTAATCTTTGACTCGATAGAGCTCAAGCTCATCGATCTGCTTGTTGAGGACGCCGCTGTAGGTAAACAGGCGTTCAGTGGTCAGCACGAACCGCGTGGTTTTTACCTTGAGGTAGCTCCAGAGCGAATTACCAGCGGCCATAAGCAGTGCGCCAGCAACAAAGCCCGTTCCAAGGGGGATCGGAGAGAAATTTGCGTCCCTGAGTGCCTGCAGGGAATGAGCCCAGTCGGTAAAGGCGTACTCGTTCAGATGCAGCGCCAACAAAAGCGCGAGCCAAAACAAGGCCCATACAAACCATTTGGCATAAATGCCGAAATTCACCCACTGTGAAGGGGTACTCTCCCATACAACGTTTTCGTAGGGATTCAACTGACGTTGGGACACGGTTGCGCCTCCTGGAATTTAGAGGCAGTATGCCGCCACCATGCCCTCATGTCAATTTATAGCTAAACCGTCGCTTCTAAAATTACGAGCCTTTCTGCTAGTCAGCGCTCGCCTGAAGATCCGTTACGGCCACAATTCGCCAGCCATCGACCTCTTTCTCCAGTGCCACCTGAACTTCCTTCTTGTCCAGATAGTTCAGGCCGACAACCACCTTCTCGAAGGCCGTAGTGTCGGTCGCCGATTGTTCAGTCACGGTGACGTTGCCCTTCCAGGATTCGCCATTGTCATTGGACTTGAGGAAGTAGTCCTCTGTCTGACCTTGCGGGCGCTGCATCAAGACTGTGAGGTTGCCAAGGGCCTTCTCAGATACGTAGCGCATAAGGTCAGGGGCGTTATCCTCAACCGGCGTATGATCCGCAAGGTACTGATCTACATACCAGCCGTAGAAGGTCGACGTGACCTCTTTTGGGGTCAGGGCATCGCCCGCCACGGCTTGGCCCTGATGAAGCGCCAATACCAGCAAGGGCAGTGCCAGGTATTTCCTTAAAGCATTCATGCGTTATTCCTCGGCCTTTTGGGGCGGTACTGGCAGGGTGAGAATTTCTTCGATCTTGCGGATCAAGACGGTCACCGAATCCAGTTCAGAACCTGTTCTGGTTTCGTGCCCATCGAATTTCCAAATGGTTGCGCTCGGCAGCCGCTGCGCAAATAGAGCCTTGATGGCGTCGCGGGTCTGCTGGCAGTCCTCAACTCGTTTTTCGCGACCCTCTTGCTTGATGACAAAGCCGCGCTCACGCAATGACTCAAGCCACAATCTTTTACGCTCTTTGTCTGAAACGGGCGTTTCTGAATTGAGAAGCGCAAAATCCCCGAACAGGTGGCAGGAGAAGGTGACTTTAAGATTGTACTCGCCAAAAGCGAATTCACTGGTGAGGCCAAACCCTTCAAGCCTCCACCACTCACTTAGCTGGTCATGGAGAACCTTGATGCCCATCTGCGTTGCTTCGGGGCTTTGAGCTTTACCCAGCATGGTCTCAAGCTCACGCACTCGCAGGTTAGCCCGGCGAATGTCTCTGCTGCGCTTTTCAATGCGTTCATCAGCCTCGGTTGGCACATTCAGTAGCTGGCCGATTTCCTGACAGCGGTGCTCTGCAACCCCCATGATATCGCGGGCGGCACCATGGGGCAGTCCATCTTCGGTACCCAAGAAGTAAAGCAAGCTTGACAGCGCCTGAGAGACTTCCTTGATCTGCTGGGTAAGAACGGCAGTTTTGTCCGCATTCAGCTTGATGTTTTGATCTTGGTTTTCGGACATTAGGGCCTCCAAATAGCATTCTTTGCTCACAGTGGTGCCAGTTTAGTCAAATATTGAAAAAGCCGCCAGACGGATGGTGTGCCATTTACGTTGGGAATCACACTTAACTGTCAATATATTGATTATTCGTTGATTTGGGTAACCGTAAACGGCAAAATTGATTGCATTGCTAACGATCCTTGCCAAAAAGAGAGCCCCATGAGACTCCAACGAACTGCTATAGCCCTCGCCCTCGCCGCTTCTGCGTTACTTGCAGGGTGCGATTCCACTCCCGATACACCTCAAGGCCGTGGACAGCCTGCGATGAAAGTGTCGACTGAGCAGGTCAAGCTATCTGACCAGCGACCTCAAAAAACCCTTCTGGCCAAAGCCATCTCCCCTGCCGACGTCGTTCTCAAGTCCAAGACCACGGGCCTTGTAGAGCAGATCCACCATGTTGATGGCAGCTATGTGAAAGCCGGCGAGATGCTGTTCACTGTCGAGGGAGAGAATCTCAAGCTCTCCATGGATAAGGCTGAGGCCGAACTGCAGACGCAGAAAGCCCGACTGGTTCAGCTCAGCCGAGAAGCCAGCCGCCAGGGCAATTTGTTGACAAACAAAGCCGCCAGCCAGCAGGAATATGACGACGCCCTGAGTGCCAAGAACGTCCAGCAAGCTACCGTCAATGCAGCCATTGCGAGCGTGAAGCTTGCTCGCAAAGAATACAGCGACTCCCTGATCAAGGCACCTTTCTCCGGCATACTGGGTGAAGCGAGCATTTCCCAGGGCGACTACGTGTCACCCGGCGCCAGCCTAAACACCCTGACCTCCATTGACCCAGTCTGGGTATCGGTGGGCATTGCCCAGACCGACTACGACAAGTTGTACCCCAAAGGCTCCAATGGCGCTGATGTCGAGGTCGTGCTGGAGAATGGCAAGGTTGTTCAGGGTGGAAAGCTCGACTATGTAGCTCCTCTGGTTGATGCCGCGTATGGCTCGCTGACCGTGCGCGCTACGGTGCCCAACCCTGATGGCCTGATCAAGCCTGGTCAGTTCGTCACAGCTCGCCTGATTGGAGCGCCTCTGGCGGGTGTTGCGAGGGTCGCCCAGAAGGCCGTTCAGGTCGCCGAATCCGGGCCCTATGTCTACGTGGCCAAGGATGGGAAAGCCCAGATGCGTCCCGTGGATGCCCAGAACTGGGATGGCACCTACTGGACGATCAACAAGGGCCTGTCTGAAGGTGATGCTGTTATCACTGACAACCTGCTCAACATGCACCCCGGCGCCGACGTCGAACCTAACGCCCAGAAAGCGGCGGAGTAATCCCTGATGACCAGCTTTTTCATTCGCAGACCCATCTTTTCGACGGTGCTCTCGATCGTTATTGTCCTGGCAGGCCTTCTGGCCTCTCTGGGCTTGCCGATCATGCAGTACCCCCAGATCACGCCACCGACGGTGAGCATCTCAGCTACCTACTCGGGCGCCAACGCAGAGACACTGGCCAAGGTTGTAGCAGCGCCCATTGAGGATGAGCTCAGCGGGATCGAAGGTCTTCTGTACTTCACCAGCAACTCATCTTCAGATGGCCAGGTGAGCATCACCGCCACGTTCGATATCGGCACTGATATCGACATGGCTATGGTGGATACCAACAACAGGGTTAAGGCAGTCGAAGCCCGTCTGCCTGAAGATGTTCGCCGCAACGGGATCAACGTGCGCAAGCGCAGCAATGACATGCTGCTGGTGCTCGCGCTGACCAGTCCTCAACAGACCCACGACACCTTGTTCCTCAGCAATTACGCCAAGCTCAACATGGTGGACTCGCTCAAGCGCGTGCCCGGCGTTGGCGATGCCCAGGTGTTCGGTGCCCGTGACTACTCCATGCGCGTCAACCTTCAGATGCCAAAGCTGACTTCTCTGGGCTTGACCGTCACTGACGTATCCAATGCCATAAGCGCTCAGAACAGCCAGTACGCCGTGGGCAAGGTGGGCGACGAACCAATGCCCTCGGATCAGCAACTGACCTATTCGGTGACCGGCAAAGGTCGCCTGCTCACTGCCGAAGATTTCTCCAACATCATCCTCAAGCAGGACGCCGGCAAAGGTGTCGTAAAGCTGGGCGATGTGGCCAAGGTAGAGTTGGGTGCGCAGACCTACAGCATGGCAACATTCATGAATGGCTCGCCAGCGCTGGGTATCGGCATCAACCTGCAGTCGGGCGCCAACGCGCTGGACGTGGCAGAAGCTGTCAAAGCAGAGCTGGGCCGCATGGAGAAGAGCTTTCCTGAGGACGTTTCCTTCCAGATCGCCTACGACACCACCACCTTCATCCAGGTCAGTATCGACCAGGTTGTAAAAACCTTGGTGGAGGCAATGATCTTGGTCATTCTGGTGGTCTTCCTGTTTTTGCAGAACTGGCGCGCCACCCTCATCCCACTGCTGGCGGTACCGGTCTCTCTGATCGGCACCCTGGCAGGCTTGTGGGCTTTTGGTTTCTCGATCAATACCCTGACACTGTTTGCCATGGTGCTTGCCATTGGCATCGTGGTCGATGATGCCATCGTGGTGCTGGAGAACGTCGAACGACTGATGCATGAGAAAGGGCTCAATGCCAAAGATGCGGCCATTGAAGCCATGCAGGAAGTCTCAGGCGCCCTGATCGCGATCGTCTTGGTACTGTGTGCGGTGTTCATCCCGGTTTCCTTCCTGGGTGGCATCGCAGGCAAGCTGTATCAGCAGTTTGCGGTCACCGTTGCCATTGCCATTTTCCTTTCTGGCATTGTGGCGTTGACCCTTACCCCTGCCCTGTGCGCCCTGCTGCTTAAACCCTCGCACAAACAGGGTCTCTTCTTCACCTGGTTCAACCGCCAGTTCGAGAACCTGACCAAGTTCTACCTGTTCCTGGTCAACAAGACCTTGCGCCACCGCGCTATCAGTGTTGGCTTGTTCCTGGCAGTGTGCGTCAGTGCCGCCGTACTGGCGGTCAAGCTTCCGACCTCCTTCGTACCAGCTGAGGATCAGGGCATGCTGATGGGCTCCATCCAGCTGCCTGACAATGCGAGCCTTTCTCGCACCAATGAGTTTGGTGAGAAGTATCGTCAGATCCTGGCGCACGATCCTAACGTCAGCGATGCCTTTGTGATTTCCGGCTTAGACTTCATCGGCGGGGGCAACAAAAGCAACGCAGGCGCCATGTTCGTGAAACTCAAACCTTGGGATGAGCGCGAAACAACGGCAATGGATTTGGCTGGCAAATTCATGGGCATCGGCCTGGGTCAAGCGGATGGGCGTGCAATGGTCTTCAACCCACCCGCCATCATGGGTCTGGGCAGCACGGGTGGCTTTGAGTTCTTCCTGGAAAACCGCGATGACGGCGACCCGCAGGCGCTCTCTGATGCCATGAACACCCTGATTGGCGCACTGCAGAAAGATCCTCGCATGGCCTCGGTGAGTTCCTTCTACCGTGCCGGCGTACCGCAGCTCTACGTCGACGTTGACGAGCAAAAGGCAATCTCCCTGGGCGTCGCCATTCCGGACGTTTATGCAACGCTTCAGGGCGTTCTGAGCTCGGTCTATGTGAACGACTTCAACAAGTCGGGCAAGACTTACCGGGTGCAGATGCAGGCCGACCAGCAGTACCGCAACGATCCTGAAGATATCCGTTCGTTGTATGTGCGCAACGCTCAAGGCGATCTGATTCCAATGGCAAGCTTTGTCGACGTGTCGTTCAAGAATGGCCCCGAGATGATTCAGCGCTACAATGGCTACGTCGCCACCAAGATCAGCGGTAGCGCTGCCACCGGCATCAGCTCCGGGGATGCGATCAAAGCTGTCGATGAGGTAGCCGCCAAGGTGCTTCCAGAAGGCTACGTGATCGAGTGGACAGGCCAGGCTTATCAGGAGCAGGCAGGTGGGTCGACCACCTATCTGGCCTTTGGCTTTGCGGTGCTGATGGTCTTCCTGATCCTGGCGGCGCAATACGAGAAGTGGTCACTCCCAGTCGCGGTCATCCTGGCTATTCCGTTTGCTCTGCTCGGTGCCTACGGCGCGCTGCTGATTCGCGGCATGCCCAACGACATCTACTTCCAAATTGGCCTGGTGGTGCTGGTTGGTTTGGCAGCAAAGAACGCCATTCTGATCGTGGAGTTCGCTCAGCAGAAGGTGGAGGAAGGATTCGAGCTGGCCGATGCTGCTGTTGAGGCTGCCAAGCTTCGCTTCCGTCCGATTGTGATGACCTCCCTGGCCTTCACCCTGGGTGTGTACCCGCTTATGGTGTCCACGGGGGCAGGTTCTGCCTCGCGCCAGTCCATGGGTACCGGTGTGTTCGGCGGCATGATCCTGGCGACCTTCCTCGCCACGGTGTTTGTGCCACTGTTCTTCCTTCTGCTATCGCGCAAGGCGCCGCTCGGACAGAAGGTCAAGCAGGACTGATTCATCAGGGCATGGACGCCCTAACTGTCTCGGTCGGAGTCCCCACCTGCGGGCTTCAGGCCATAAAATACCGCGCTATCAATTATGCCGGAAACCGTCTTTTTCTTTTGCTTCAGTAACTTCACCGAGGTTAAAATAAAAGAAAAAGGAGCGGTCATGTCTTCCAACATCTTCATCAGCCCACGTGTCTACGGTGGTGATCATCCAGCCCCTCAGGGCGCGCACCCGCTTTCTGATATCGCAGAGACATATCAGCGCTCCTCTCAAGCCAACGGCAAAGCTCTGCAGGACATGCAAGCCGATAAACAGGGTCGCAACCTGTTTGGAAAAGTGGTCGACTTTCTGACTCAGACGCCAGCAGAAGAAATGGCTCAATACGCCCAAGCCGTGCACGACCGCGTCGAGCGTGAGGCGGGTTCGCGCATTGGCGCCTGGGTCGACAACAACACCATCCGTGCTCTGGATGCCTTTCCTGAAGATCGTGCCAAGTGGCAGGGTCTGGCTGATCAGCGCATGATCGTTGACAACCTGCAGCTGGGCGCCAAGAAAGCTACGATTCTTGGCGTGGATGCGGTTGAAGCCCTTGAGGATGCTCTGGATGAAATCACCAGTGCTATTACAGGTGAAATGGTTGACGTCGTGTCATCAAACAAATTGGTGTCGGTCGCGTCTAGTGGCATGACCAGCGCGGCGAAAGACATGACCTCAGAGGCGATGAAGAAAGCCAACCAGTTCTTCAGAACCTACAACAACACGTTTGTTGAATCGCCTCACCTGAATTTTGGTGGCCTGGATCTGGTAGTTGACCTGACGGCAAACCTGCCGATCGATTTGCTCTCGCTGTCGGACATTGGCAACCTCACCAGAATGGAAACCAGGGTCATGGACGCCCTTGAGGCAATCAAAGCGCCGCTCAAGCAGGCGTCAGAGCTCAAAGAGGGGCTGGAAGGTGCGTCGCAGAACTACGCCAAGCAAATGGACGCCATCGTTGAGCCCCTGCGCACGGGACTTGAAGCGACAATCCCTGAAGACCTCAAACCCCTGGTCAACCCGGCAAGGCCTCTGAACTATCAGGTTTTCTCCACCCTGAAATCTGAGATGGTGGTTGACTGGAAAGCAGCGCGTGAGGCGACCAAACCGATCCTGGATGCAGAGGTCTCAGCTGACCGTGATCCAAAGCAGTCGATCAGTACTCGCAATCGACCTGGCGACGAGCTTTCGTTGGGCTGAGTCGCCGCATTCGGCAACCATGCAGAAGCTGTGAACTCCAACAAAACCGGGCAAGGATGCCCGCTTTCCCTTTGGTAGGCCCTCTTGGTCTGATGTGGCCAACCGATCGAAATCATGCTCGGGAAAGGGTTTTCAAAGATCTGTTTTCACCTTAATTGACCCAAGGTCATATCACCTTGAAGCATTAGCTTGGCAGTATGCATTGCCTGGGTTGACCCCTATGCTAAAACGTATCCATACTGGCACAAATGGAGGCTTCATCATGGCTAGCGACATCAAGTTCACATACCGCAACAAGGCGTACATCACCCAGCTCGTCAATGCGCTTGCCGAGGGCGATGTCACGACCCTGGCCAATAGGTTTTCTCAGCACGCTGATCCTTTGGTGTACAAGCAAACCAAGGACTCCTTGAAGCCTACCGACTATGCTCTGCTCCTTGAGATTCGGGAAAACTTCACTGCCTTCACAGAGCTTGATGTGCATGCCCTCTTGCTGGCGCTTTCGTCTGAGGAACCCTTGTCGACAAAAACACGGGTCGCTCTGTACATGGTCTCCTATCCTCACCTGTCCACTGATGACCGGGATTGTCTGTTCGGTGATTCCGGGCCGCTTGCCATTACCTCTGAAGACCTGGCTAACCTAAAAGCCACCCAAGAACAGCCCGGCTCCGATTTAGACAGCTGGGAGAAGTCGAGGCTCAGGTCTTTCTATGAGCAATCGGTTGTCGTTAATCAAAGCCCAGAAGACTTCGTTGCGAAATTCAAAATATGTGAGGCCATTGGGCTGCCGCTTTATGTGGAGATCAATCGTCTCGCTTACCAGGATCAGCCGGGTGGCCCTTCAGCCCTTGATCGCTATAAGCAAATTTTTGCAGAGGTTGGCGAAGAAAATACCCAGTCTTTTGTGTGGAACATGCGCAAGCCAGCCATCAGCTACGAATTGCTCAAGGAATACGGCTTCAAGGCTTTCCATGATGCACAGCATGACAGGGGTTTCCAGCTCAAATTCATCCCTGATGCCTTTGATCACGACGAACCAGAAATCTTCCAGCAGTTGACCGAGCGCAATATTCCTCACATTTCTGTTTCACAGGTATTGGAGATCACCAAAGAAATGGTCTCCAGACTGGGCGAAGTAGAACCGAGCAAGGCTCAGTCCGAGATGCTTGCCTTCATGGACGAACATCTCTCTAAAATTGATATCGAGAGGATTCAAGATCGGGTTGCATCTCACGCCCAATCGAGTCGTTTTGGTCGACTCGACCCCATTCTGGATATCGTGGCAAGCGGTAATGAGCGGATGCTCGATGCATTCATTCGGCACGTCGGAGAAGACCGGGTAGCCCCACACCTCTCCGCCATGATGCCTCTGCTTGAAAAATATCTGCCTAGAATGGCTCGCGGCAATGACATCAGTGAATCGCAGAAGCGGATGGCCTTGCGGCTTCACGAGATGGCCAGCGTGCACACCGCAGAGATTGGGGACGTGCTACAAGGCATTGACACCTCGAAGGCCTACCGACTGCGCGAAGAAAATGGTGTCGATGTAAAACTTGCCTTCTCCGAGATGAGTGGCGAGCAGCGGGCGCAATGGGCCCATGAGATCGTTACGGCTGCACCTGAAGAATCCAAGCGCTCGTACCGAGGAGGTCGGTTTTTCGACCCGTTCTAGTCACTAGAAAAATTTTGGATCATGGCATATACGCAGCGCCTGGAAAAAACAGCAGGATGCAGCATGGAGCGTTGGGCTTGATCACTGAGGATGCGCGTGCATAACCTGCTCCCAAGTGAGAAAGGCCCAAAACGTGAGTTGACCGGCTCCAGGCAGCATCCACATACTGATTGAAATTGAGGATTTACCGATGTCCAACCCTATCCAGTACAGCAGCAGGAACAAGGCGTTTGTCACGCAGGCCGTCAAGGTTTTTCGTGATCGCAACGCCATCCTGTTCAAGGACATGTTTTCCAAGCACAGTCTGGCAAACCTGTACAAAGCGCCAAAGGAAGGGGGGCTCTCATCGGACTTCTGGATGCTCAATGACATTTTCGTCAATCGTGAATCCGATATAGTGGGTGAAGAGGTCAGGCTGATGCTCGACACTCTTGTGCAAATCCCAGGCCTTTCGGCTGAAACAAAACTGAGCCTTTACCTGTGGAGCTTTCCTCACATCGACGTGAAGGAGCGTGAGGCAGTGTTTGGTGAGGCTGGGCCTTTGCAGTTTGCCCGCGACCTGACTGAGCTTAAAGAGCGCCTCAATGCGAAGAATGACGGCTATTTGAGCTCGATGCTCACCAAACTTGGCACTTACTTCAAAGCTTCAGTGGTTAAAGACCAGGCGCCTGAAGACTTTGTGGCGAACTACAAACTGTGCCAGGCATTTGGTGGGAATTACCACGACTCCCTGAGGGGTCTTCAGTACCAGAATGAGCAAGACTCAAGCAGCTTTGATCGTTACAGCACGATCCTTGATGCCCTGGACGAAGACACTGTGAACCACATGATTTGGAATGCGGGAAAACTGCTTTATTCCTACGATATGCTTAAGGCAAAAGGGCCAAAGTCCTTTAGCTTTGACATTGAATACAAAGACCGCCTGGCAGCTTTTGAAAGAGCGTTCGTTGAGAATGACGATGAGTTTTTCGAAAGCCTGGGCAACTCCTGGCTGGTAAAGGAAAATTCGAGCTCCTTTGAGCGTCTCGACGCTGCCCTGAAAGCCCAGCTTGGCACAGATCAGCCCACCCAGACTCAAATCGAGATCTTCGACTACATTGAGAAGACAAAACAAGACAGCCTAAAAAAGATGTTCTTGAGATCTATCGAGAACAATGTCTGGGATGAAGCTTGCAAGGTCATTATGGACTGCTTCCAGGCTGGAGATATGCCAAAACTCCAGAACCTGATGGGCGATCAACCTGCTGAAAAATTTGCACCTCTTTTTGGGGCTGTAGTGCAGCAGATTGTGCATCTTGTGCCCCAGATGGTCAGCAGCGGTGTTATGGGCGAACGCCAGAAGGCATTTGCCCTCTACCTGCATGAGCAGTCGACCATGGGACTGGAAGCAATCGCCGAGCGCTTGAAGGAAATGCCCACCGCCAAATCGAGGGATACTGGACGTCGACGCATGCCGGATGATGACATGATTGTTGGCGTGCCCTTCTCGGTTCTAACCGAAGATCAACGAGAAGCGATTGTGGATATTGATATGTCCCCAATCCACCCGGCAATGATGCATCCTGGCATGCTGCGTGGTATGCCGCCTGGGATGTTGAGGCACATGGGCCCATACGGCATGGAACCGTATGGCCTTGAAGATGAGGCATCCCAAATTCGTGGCGCCAAACCGCGTCGGCGCGGATCACCTGACGACAGCGGCTTTGATCGATAAATAGACCATGCCCACTCCAATGCATACATGGCCAGTACGCCTGGCCTCATCTCAGGACATCGCCGCACATGTCTCCGGGCTGTCTCCCTATGAAATCTGTGAGGAACAGATAGAGGAGTTGTACTGGGGTTGTCACGCCAAGCTTAGATGGACACCCATTGCCGAGCTTCGCTTGGGCCCGGATGATGCCAATTTACCCAGCAAGAAACGCCAAAAAGCCTGCGACTCCCAGCCGGTCGAAACCATGCCTCCACTGCTCGCAGATGAGGGCATGGTCATGGATGGTGCCCACCGGTACCGCACGCTTCTCAACAAGGGCTGTACGCATTGTTGGGTGTACCACATTGAAGAAGCGCCAGATCCGGAGCCGGGCCGCAGGCCAAATGGCAGGCAAGAGATGGAAAGTCCGTCCCCATAGCTTGCTAGGCATACTCTGCCTATTGTTCAAAATCTTTGGCAAGCTTCATCTTCTCCGCAATAGGCTCGATAGATTCCCATCCGAAAGCGGTTATGCGTAAAAGAGACGTCCTGAGCTTAGTCGTTGTTTCTGTGCCATGACCTATTTGAAAGATTTCATCCCGTCCGCCATAGCCTATGGCCAGTCCGCGCTTCTCAAGGTAAGTTGAGCGAAACCAGAATTCGATTTCAGGCATACCCTTTGGTATATCAAGGATGCCTGGTTTATCGAGAAGCTTAAGCAGAATATCTACATCTACAATATCAAGGTTTAGATCCGAGGCGTTATCTTTGCCTACCAATGCCTTCCAGCCTCTATAAGTGATGGATTCAACCTTTCTATAGTAGCCAGTCCGCTGATTACCTGAAGTGTTTGGAATTGCATATCGAAGCTTATTGCATAATGTGTAGGCGGTCAGCTCAAACTGATCTGAGGTGAATCCATCAATTTCAGTGACAGTGGAACCAGGGTTGTCCAGGAGCTTGCGGAGGATCGCTGATTGAGAGGTAGTTAGAGTGGTCATTTTTAGACTCTTATTATGGATTGAGCTTTGAATATATCATGCTCAAATGGCAATATGTGAAGATATCAAATATAAATGTTGGCTTTTTGGTGATTAAGTGATAGGCATGAATATATTGACTGGAAAAACCAGGCACTCCCCTTGGATCCGCCCTCTGGATGAGATCAGGGATCTTCTTTGCCTCGAATGGGCACACTACAAGCGCGACCTGCCTCATGATGACTGCCCATCACAAGACATGTGCCTACTCTCGACGACCTACCTTTACTGGCTTTTCAAGCATGCTGGTTTGAAGGGCTGGGAGCCCGCCGAAGGCGTTGGCATGGATGATCAGGGGGAAAGCAATCCTGGCGGCATGAAAGCGGTTAATGATCGCTGGTACTCGCACAACTGGTTGGTTCACACGTCTGGAGTGATACTGGATTTGACAGGAGATCAGTTCGGTCATGAAGAAATCATTCTGGCCACCAAGGACGATCCACGCTACAACGCCAACAGGTCTAGTGAGTACGCAAAGCAGCGAGTGTCCAGCTGCAGGCTTGGGAAAGAATGGCTGAAATTTCAGCTTGAAGACCCGGATAGCAGTAAGCTCCTAAGCTCAATTCTGAGGAGCCTTGGGCCCGGTCACGGCCAAGATCTATCCTGTCCGTAATGCTGCAACGGATTATGGATCAATTGCAATAACCCGCCACATATCCTGCTTTGCACCCAAACCAAAGCATTGATTTGCGGTCAATATATCGCTAACCTGTGCGTAGTCAAATCAACTGTATTTACCAAGGATTGCGCAATGTATGACGATGTAGCGACTCCCTCTCCAAAACCTCAGGTTCTCCTGCTGCCAGGCTCCATTGGCATTTTGATGATCCTGGCCATCCTGGCATTTGCTGCTTTCTGTCCGTTTCTGATCACGGGCGAAAGCTACAGCACTGGCAGGCAGACCATCTTCAACGGCGACCTTATGGACTGGCTGGCAGTTCCGATCGCCATCTTCGGTCTGATCCTGACGGGTGGTTTCTGCGTCATCGAGCCCAGGCAGGCCAAGGTGCTGGTGTTCTTTGGTAAAACTCGTGGCGTGTTGATGGATAACGGCTTTTTCTGGCTTAACCCACTTGTGTCCAAAAACAACGTCAGCCTCAAGATCGAAAACTTCGAATCCACACCCGTGAAGGTGAACGATAAAACAGGTTCGCCAATCATGGCTGCCGCAGTTGTGTCCTGCCAGGTAGTTGATCCAGAGGCCTATGCGTTCAACGCTGATGACCCCGACAACCTGATCATGAACGCCATTGACCGGGTGTTGCGCAAAACGGTGTCCAAGTTCGCCTATGACCTGGCCACCAACGCTGATGGCGAAGATTCAAAAGAAACCTGCCTGCGCGATGATTCGGAGGAAGTCTCGAACCTCTTCAAAGCCGAAATCCAGGCAATCCTGACTCAGATCGGCATGAAGGTGCTGGACGCCAACTTCACGAACCTTTCCTATGCTCCGGAGATTGCTTCGGTCATGCTTCAGCGCCAGCAGGCCAGCGCCATGATGGATGCTCGCAAAATGCTGGTGACCGGCGCGGTGACCGTCGTGCGCGACGCAATCGAGCAAATGGAAAAGTCCGATGATAAGTCGCCAGAGGTTCCCATGACCTCTGAGCAAAAGGGCCAGCTCGCCTCGAATCTTTTGACAGTGCTGGTCAGCGAGCGTGGCGCTCAGGTCACAATTCCACTGCCCTAAGCGGGTGAAGCCAAGATGATCATGATGCCCATAAACAACATTGATGGCCTTAATCGTGCCTCCCTGCAGATCATGATGGCTGATCAACGCCACTGTGATCGTGTAAAGGCCGAACAAGCGATGGCTAATGCATCGCCGGCTCTGCCCTATGTCAATGTCGGGTACATTGCCACCTGCGAAGACATGACCCAAAGGGGTCGCCTGCCTTCAAGGCTTACACACGCCATCAGGTCTGCTGGCCTGTAGGCATTGCAGCAAAACAAGCCCTGCCAGATTTTTCTCGCCGGGCTTTTTCAATTCTGGGAGACGTCAATTGAGCCCTAAATTGCACTCAGACCCCCGCTTGCGTCAAACTGTGAGCATCTAAGGGGATTTTGTGCAACGCGGCTCACCATCAACTCGCAAAGATCAGAGTCGCGACTACTCACCAGTAGTGCGGGAAGCCCCGGAGTTCAGTCCGAGGTCAAGAGCACGGACGCCGAAAGGCGTCATCAGCCTTTATTGTTGAGTTGCGTGTGTAGCAGAAGGGTTTCAATAAATGGTAATCTCCCTGCATGGAAATCACCAAGACCCTGAAGCTTCGAATCAAGGACAAGCATGCCAAGGCGATGCTTGCGATGGCTCGCGACGTCAATCAGGTCTGGAATTTCTGTAACGAGACACAGTTCAGAAGCCTGAAGCGATACTGCAACAAACCCAAGGTGTGGCTCTCGGGGTTCGACCTGCAGAAACTCACCAACGGCTACAGCAAATGCGAAGGCGTCTCCATTGGTTCGGCCACCCAGCAGCAGGTCTGCGAGGAGTTCGCTTCCAGGCTCAGGCAGTTCAAACGCCAGCGCCTCAATTGGCGAGTGAGTGATCGAAAATCGCCTAGATACTCCTTGGGCTGGGTGCCGTTTAAAGCCCGCGCCCTGACCTATAAAAATGGCCAGGTACGGTTCAACGGTATCAATATTGGCCTGTGGGATTCCTACGGGCTGTCGAAATACACCTTCAGGGCTGGCAGCTTCAACGAGGATTCTAGGGGTCGCTGGTATTTGAATATTGCCGTGAAGATCGAGGTCGTGGATAAGCGGGTTCCTGCCGGCTCCTCGGTCGTGGGCATCGACCTCGGCCTCAAGACTTTGGCCACCTATTGCAGCGGCGAGAGATTCGAGCCTGCTCGCTGGTACCGAGAATCACAAGCAGCCCTGGGGATCGCTCAAAGGGCCAGAAAAAAGCGGCGCATAAAGGCGATTCACGCCCGCATCGCCAACCAGCGCAAGAACGCACTCCATTGTGAAACTTCAACGCTGGTAAAGAGACACGCAGCCATCTTCGTTGGCAACGTGAACGCCAAGGCCCTGGCAAAAACCAGCATGGCGAAATCCGTGCTTGATGCCGCCTGGTCGACGTTCAGAACACAACTCCAGTACAAGGCCATCAGGCATGGAGTGGTGTTTGCAGTGGTCAACGAAGCGTTTTCAACCCAAACCTGCTCGTGCTGTGGTGTTAATCCGCCCAGCAGTCCGAAAGGTAGAGCCGGACTTGGAATAAGGCAGTGGACGTGCAGTGATTGCGGTTCGATTCATGATCGAGACGTCAACGCCGCACGGAACATTGCCCGCCTGGGACTTCAGGCGCTTGCAGAAGGAATCCCCGCTCTTTAGGGCGGGGAGGAAGTCAAAACGCGCCGTTGACTATGCAAGAAAATGGGGTTGTGAGTATAAGACCCTGAGCTTCAGGGATTCACATCAGCCCAACCGGGGCAGCCACTCTGACAAAGCAATGCACTGGACGACTTGGCGCCCTAAGTTAAGCGCCATCGTTTTTAGCAGCGAAATGAACTTTTTGATCAGCCTGCTGTATTGAACCTGTCACATAGTTTGGATAGCATGGCATGACTGGACTCTGGAGATTGGCAAGATGGACGAAGTCATGGATAAGCCGCACCGCGTATCGAACGCAGGCTACCTCGCCTTGATGGGCATTTCGGCAATCGTTTGTGGTCTTGTCGCTAGCCATGCTGCCCTGGATGCTCTTGTCCTTCTCAATGATGCCCTCTCATCCAAGTTGTTAGATAAGACAAAGTCATGGGAAGGCGCTCTCACGCTCGTGGCTGCCGGCATCTTCGGATGTATCGGCACGACCAGCCTGAAAGATTTGGTGCAGGCATTGCGGCACCCACCCCAGGCTTGAGCAGGCTACTCTAGGTCGCACTTTTTGCAGAGCGCTTCGCCTGCGAATACCCCGATTGCACCGCCAATAATTCCACCCACCGCCATACCCGCTGGGCCTGCAATTGCTCCCATGGCGACACCAGCCTGAGCCATGCCCCAACCAGCACCCGCTTTCACGCAATCACCTGCAGCATTTTTTGCGGTGAGTTCACCTTTCACGGCTTTGGTGGTAATGGCCGTGGCCAAGCCAATAATGGCGCCCACCGGATTGCGCTTCATGAGTCCTGGCGCTAGTCGGCCAAGCCCCTTCTCAACCGCTACCGTGGCTACAGAGGTAACGGTATTGGCGGCTACTCCTGTGGCCTTCTTTTTTGCCATGTCGCAGACGGCTTTAAACATCGAATACCTCTCCAATGGGATGGCGGATTAGGGCGAAGACGGCAGCAACCTAACTCTCAATTGAACATCAAGTCGATCACCAGCAGTCATATCCATACCCCGATCTCAATGCAAGTATTTTAGCAGAAATTGACAAATTGAGATGGAATATTGTCATCGGACAGGGTAGATTCCCCAAGCCATAGGCCTTCTGTGAATTTGAAGCCTTAACGCCCACTTCGGAGCTTCTGCGATGAGTCATTTCCACGGTATCACCACCGCATTCTCGATGTTTCGCGAAGAGCTTGAAGTAGAAATCACGCGCAATCAGGTTCCTGACAGTGACGGCGAATGCCCTTGCCTCTCGCCGGAAGCTGTCAATCGTGCCAAGCAGCTTCTGGCTATCAGTGATTCCATCGGCGAGTTGATCAAGGCCGCAGACAAGCGCTACAGCGGCGACCATGGAGACGACAGTTACGTCGAAATACATGATGCCCAGATCATCAAGCTTCGCAATGCACTGGGGCTCATGGCCAGACCATGACGTTTCAGTGGAATCGAGCTAAGCAAGGCCAGTTCGAGCCTTGCCACCGACAGAATCGACACCGACACCCTATTTGCCAAAGATTTGGGGCTTTAGCATGTACCTACACACTCCCACCCAAGTTATCGCTCTAAGGACGTTGTTCTCCCGCTACAAGGAGCTTGTGCAGTCACATGCCCCTGTCCTGGCCAACCTTCCCATTAGATGCCGCCCTGAGGGCCTCCTGGGGCTCTGCAGCGAAGTGATTGAGCATCATGACCGCTACCCCTTCGACAAGCTCAACCGATGGCTGGGATTTTTGCAGGGGGTGCTTGCGGCAGTGGGTATTATCGACGTGGATGAGGAGCGTGAGTTCAGCCGTCCCTTTCTGCATGCTTTCCACGACCAGGCGCCACCAACCTTCGCAAGTTGAAAAGCGTGGTTTTGGCTGCAAACAACAAATCAGGAACACTCCATGACCACCCAGCCCAGCTTTTCAGAGATGCGCGCTGATTTTGCCCAATTCGGATCCAGAGCTATCGAAGGCTGTGGTGTCTTGAAGCGAACCAGTGCCAAACCTGCCTTTATGCAATTCGAAGCCGCTCGAATAGAAACCGGCTTGCTTCCATTGGTAGCAGCTCACTTTGAGGGGCTGGGAAGCCTTCAAATGGCTCAGATCGTGATCAACTGCGGCATCACGATCGAAGAATTTCTGAATGGGGTCGATTATGGCACAGGGGCGGTACTGGAGCTTGATGGCGAAAGTGCGGACTTTGATGAGTTTCTCTTGAAATCCCTTAAAGCCATTTTGATTGCTGGCAATCTTTGGTCACGAGACAGTGTTTTGCCTGAACACACAGTTGTCATGATCAGAAATTGCCTGGATAAGAGCCCAAGATTCGCTTTGGCGGTGACTCTGCTTGGCAGAGAAGCCCTGTCCTTTAGCGAATACCAACATGATCTTGTGGCAAGACTTGCCGAAGAAGAGGTTGGCCAGGAGGGGGTTGTGTTGCACTCCAGTCTCTTGACCGCCTTTTCCACACATCTGATGGTTGATGCATGGATCGTGGACGGTGCTTATAGCAAGGGGCAGCTGTGCGACTTCCTCTATGGAAGCGGCGCTCTTGACGACCTCACCGTGCGCAACATTACCGGACAATCAGCATTCTGGACAAATGTCGTTTATAGCCTGTCTGAAAATGAGCTGTGCGAGCCTCTGATTGATCTTGTCTTGAGCACTCATCCTCATCTGGCACTGCCGATCGTGCGTTCATTCGACATGGAAGCTGCGCTCCGGCTGGAGGGCACCCTGCGCATGTGTGACCTTGATACGCTTGCAAACTCGCTCGATTGCTTGATGAAATGCTTGGAGCGAGCCGATATGGGTCATGTGCTCAAATCCGTGGACATCATGTTGAATTTCGCAAGGGCTGGAGCCAATGTGCACGAGTCAGAGGATCCTGATGAAAACGACTTCATCAAGATCATGGCTGGCTTCAGAAAGGCCGGAACACCAGAAAGAATCTTCGATCACATTTACACCGGCAGAGTGGGCATCAAGGACAAGGTTTCTTTCCTTGCCCTGAAAGTGGATCTCACAGGCGACCTCATGAATGCCCAGCTGAAAACACCCCTTGGTGAGGTTTCGCTCTCACAGTTCATGCATTGGGGGTTCATGGCTCGGTACGGTCTTATCGGCGGTGCTCGAAAGCGCAAACTGGTAACCAACCACCTGATTCACATGGCCCAAGCTGCGTGCCTATTCAAACTGCAGGGCCATGAGAAGCTTCTGGTGTTACGCCAGACCTACGAGCAGCTTGATCGGTGTATGCGCGACCTTGTGCAAGCAGCTGGAGCGTCTCTGGACATGAAGTCTTTGCAAGCTGAGCCAGCCCATGTACGTGACATGCTTTCGATTTGGGGAATTGACCCACGAGTACTGGGCATCAACAGCGGAAAAGCGGTCGATCGCTGGATTGCCGGGGATCTGGGTCTGTGAGGCAGACAGCTATCTGATATCGGGGGCGGGTCAGCCATTCAACCACCCCGCCTGCTCAATCGCCGTACCAGCAGAAAAAACCATATTCCAGCGTTACGAAATCATCCCCGTAATTTTTCTTGAGGAACTCGAAGATTGCGGCGATATCAGGGTGCGCCAGTACAATCTTGCGCTGATCCTCAATCACTGTAGGGACAATCTTTCGCACTGCGGGGTGGTCGACGTCGTTGATGTCAAGGCCATTGACGTCGGGGATCGCGTAGTTGATCAGCCAGGTTTGCTCATCTTCTTCTTCGTGAGTGTAAACGGAGCCTGAAAGAGCACCAGGGAGTACAACCTCGGGATCCAAAGGTTCTTTCAGCTCCAGATAGAAGCCGGCATAAGTCTGCATGAGCGCACCAGTGTTTGATTGATAGAGGGAAGGATCAGGCGACCGAGAAATGAAGCTCGGCATCTCTTTTCCGCAAAGAATATTATTGATTTTGTCATATATTGTCAACGAGCCAGCTGGGACGACACCCCCGAAAAAGCTGTCATTCATTTAACTTTCGGCACTATATTGCAATATGCCAGTAAGTCAATTTACGAGAACCTTCCAGTGAAAAACACGACTTCTAAATTGCTGCTTTCCGTTGCCCTTTCATTGTCCTTGAACGCATGGGCTGCTGATCCCAACATCATCCGCATTCAAGCGCCGATTAGCCAGGGATCAGCAGCTGCTGAGCCCGCAGAACCCTCCGAGCAATTTCGGGATTTCAGCATCACGGTGGGCTACCACCCCAATCCCAATTGCGCCTACAAAATGCGAGGGTATGGGGTAACCTCCATATGCACCGGCAAAAGCGGCTCTTTCGGAGCAATCTCTAATAATCAGGCGACCATCGGGGGTAATCAGTACACCGTTCCGCAAATTATTGGCTGGAAAAATGGTTCTGCCTGCATGTATTCCTTCATGGTATCGAGTGCTGCCTACGACGCGGTACCTGCCACCATCCAAACTACTTGGAACGGCATTGAGCTAATGCAAACCAAGAGCACCCGTGGCCTTCCTGGGGTGATCACTTGGGATACTGCGGCCTCGTGCGATTTGTATGACAGCCTGATGGTCGGAGATGCACTCAGAGTCGTACTCAAGGAAAGTTGATTCCTCTCAACCTAAAGCAGACCTCGGGGGTGAATCTCCCGAGGAAGTGCCGACTCTCTCTGCTCGCCTTGCCCCTCAATATCCTGTAAATTCTGCCCTCTACACATTCTTGAGGGTCACAACATGTCCGCAACGGGTAGATTTCACGATTTGGACGAAGGCGAGGCCATCAGTCAGGCAGTTATCCGGGAAAACGGCGACGAGATTGCCTTCGACATGCGCCATTCGGACGGCTACCTCTATTCGGTTTTGCTCAAGCGAAACAATGGCCACATCTTCACCGGCAAGGCCGTGTCCCAACCTGGAAGCGAAATCGCCGAGGTAACGTGCCGGGTTTATGTCGATCGAGAGGCCGGCATCACCCTCATTTCTGGCTCGAAATGGGTACAGGCTGGAGAATCAACCAATTATCGTTGGCTGGCGGAGCTTCAAGACGACCAGCAATAAACAAAGGGGCTGAGTTCGCTCGGCCCCTTCTTGCATCAACCTAGCCCAACTGCCCTACTTCTCTTTGGCCTGGGAGATAGGTGCCGACATCCTGATTCTGTTCTGACCGCGAGGTTGCGGGATCAGCCTGATGGCCAGGGTTTGCTCAATGAAGAGCCCATCCTGGTCAGTAGCGCGGACAACCACTTGAGTGTCATCCGTACCTACGGTTTCAAACAGCATTCTTCGACCATCGAAACTCACCGTACCCAGATCAGGCTGGTGCACCACAGTCAGGGTGTGAGTATCCCTTGGGTTTGGATCGCTCACTGTGAGCGTCACTGAACCACCCATGTGGGCGTACATCACGATTTCCTCTGGGGAGATGCGCGTAGGGGCCATGTTGAACTGATCAACCGTAACATCCCCTCGCCCCTCCACACCCATGCCAGCCTGATCAACAGCACTGAACTCGAACGAGTCCTGGCCAAAGAAACCCGGATTGGGCTCATAGGCCATGCTTGAACCATCGATCAAGACAGTGCCGTTGGTGGGCTCCTTGGTAAGGATGAAGGTGTGGCTATCCCACAAGTTCTTATCATC
This sequence comes from Pseudomonas sp. CFBP 13719, assembly GCF_014842095.1. Taxonomy (NCBI): domain Bacteria; kingdom Pseudomonadati; phylum Pseudomonadota; class Gammaproteobacteria; order Pseudomonadales; family Pseudomonadaceae; genus Pseudomonas; species Pseudomonas sp. CFBP 13719. The sequence goes on from NZ_JACYVB010000002.1 coordinate 468,516, forward strand.
GACGTGAGGAGCAGCCGAGTCACTGACCTTCCCCTCCCTGGTGTGCAACTCAACGCTGGCGGCAGTAGGGCCGTAATTGAATTTCACAACGTCGACAGCCGCGATTCCATTGGCTGTCATGCCGGATGCATCCGTCACTCGATAGGTGAATGTGTCGCTACCCACATACCCTGGAGTCGGCGTGTAGGTGAACCCGGTCGCTGAAGGTACGACAAGGCCATGTTGCGGGGCAGCTACGATGGAGAACGCTTTGGTTGTCCAGGCCTCGGGGAAATCCTCAATCGAGGTTGCTGGGGCGGTATCACTCTCATTGACCGAGAACTCCAGTGTTGTCGTGGCTTGGGGATGCACGACCTGAACCGTCGACTGACCTTGTTCAAGAATGATCTTTTGCCCTGTGGTGTCGAAGATGCTAGCTGTCCAGCGGATAGGGTTTTGCCCAACCGTGGTGAGGATGCCGGTCAGCTCCAATGGATCCAGCGACTTGGTGGTCAAACCAGGCGGGGCCTGGGTGAACTGAATCAGGCAGGTCAAAGCGCCCCCATCAGCACCAGCGCGCCGTGCAACTGCTTCGTCACCCGTGATAGCGCAGTTGGTACCGCTGAGCTGCTCCATCTTCAAGGAGACCTGCTGCACCGCCCTTATCGAGCTCTTGTCGCGCAGGGAGTGACCGAAGACAGCTGAGGCATTGGCCGATTGAACACTCAGCATCTGCTCACCACTGGTCAGCAGTACCTTCTCGCCACCGGTATTGTAGATCGACAGCTTGTAGCCGATATTCTGTTGACCAACGTCCAGTGCTCGACCCGCCAATTCGGTGATGGGGTACTGGCTTCCAGTCCCTTCCACTTGCTGCAGACCCCGAGGAACACTTGTCCACTCGACAAGACACACCGGGGACAAGATTGGATCAGAGGCTTGTGCGATCGCGACCGAGTTCGTCAGCTGGCAGAGGGTGCTACCTCCCGCCACAAGCTTCACACGAGTTTGCGTCATGGCCTGGACGGGCTTCTCGTCGTTGATGTCCAGAGTCATCTGGGGCATCCAGGTGTTGATGTTCGCGTACACCACAGGCGAGTTTGGCGCAGAGGTAGAGATGATCACCCCGTTAGTGCCAGCAGCACCGCGCACCATGGGCACGACTGGCAGCGAAATCTTGCCGTTTGTACTGGTGAAGTCCAGCTGACCCAGTTTTACCGTCGCGCCTGGCTTAACCTCCGAACCTGAGATTCTGAGTGAAGTCACAGCATCTGAGCGCACCGTGGCCAGCAGGTCGTAGACCCCCGATACAGGAGTGCCGTCTGCCAGCTTGAGCTGCTCACTGTTGATGATCACCGAACCATCCTTGCGCCTGAAGTCGGTGGGCACGGCGGGCACATTTACCAAGCCTGCTGTGTGGCCGATGATGCCAGCCATGGCAGGGCCATACAGGAAGGTCGTCGAACCCACACCCACGTTCTGTTGCGTGTCCTGGGCGCTCACGGTCAGCGTGTAGTTCTCGCCGGCAGTCAAGGACGGAAACAGGATAGGGTATTCCAAGCCGTAAGTTGTGGCACTTAGCTTGCGGTAGGACAGCGCGATCGACTCTTTTGCAGGGCCTCCCGTGAGGCTTACAGACAGAATTTTTGGCGCAGTGTCCCTGTTGTCGGTGACTGAGAAGCTGAGCTTGTCCAAGGTATCTACGGTTTCGCTGCTTCCCTTGTTGACTGTCACCACCGGCTTGGTGCGGTCGCTCTGGAACTGGAACAGGGGAAGCTTGGTCACCGCTCCCAGGTTCTCACTCGCACCTGCCACAAGGTTGTGAGTTCCCTCTGGAAGAGTTTTGAGATCAAACTCGTATTCAAAATACTCCCCTGCCGACGAAGTGAGTGTCTTGGTTACCGAAAGTCGCGTCCCGGCTGTGTTCTCTATCCAGGCGCCTGTGTGGCCAATGTTGTTAAGGTAACCGCCCTGCTGAGGTTGATGCACCTTGAGTGTGAGGATCATCGTCGTCGCGTTATAGGCGTAGGTGATCTCTGGTTTCCAGACGTCGTTCCAGAAGATGTTTGCCCACTGTCCGGAAGCCGTCAAAGCACCATCGGCGCTGAGAAGCTGAGCTTGATCGTGTAAATAACCGGTAGTGCCTTTAGCCAGGTCGCGAGTTACGGAGATTTCACACTGGGTTTGGCCTGCTGGAATGGTACAGGTACCCATGTGAGATGCCAGCTGGTCGAAATTTCGGGGCTCCACCGTGTAGCGAACCTTGGTGATCTTCACAGGTAGTTGCTGAGGTGAAACCGCTCTCCAGGCATAGCTCGACCAGCCAATGTCACTGAAAAGGTACTCAACGTTCTGGATGACTGGCGTTTTGGGGGCGATAGGATCGAGCACGAGGTTGTAACTGATGGTGCCCTGGGAACCCCACTCGCCGTAGTTGTAGAACCGGATGTAATTGCCATCCTCAGCCCGATACGGCAGGGCTGCAACGAGGTAGACGTAGGTAGCGTCCTCCCCAAGAACCTTGTTTTCTCCGAAGGCGTTGTAAAACATCAGCCCGCCCTGGCGGTAAGTTGACCAGTTGGTTTTCGGAATTCTCCAGGCAAGGCGGATAGGGTTGGTTTTGACCGAAGCGCCAGCGACATAAGGCACGAAGCCCTTGAGGCCCGGCGCCAGGGTGGTAGTCACCGTAGGGTCGTAGACACCAAAGGGCTCTGTTGGCGTGTTACCAACGTTGTCGAACATGACCTTTTGACGGTTGGTAACCGTCGTGTTTCCTGCTCTGTCGGTGACCCTAAATTCAACGCCGAACACCTCGTCCAGGTCAGAGCGTGGAAAGAAATTATCACGATAAGGAATGGAGGCGGTCTTGGTCTCTTCTGAGAACAGGACATCATATTCCTTATAGAGCTCACCATTCGCCCGGTACACCCTGGCTGCGACTCTGGAGATACCTGCTGCGTCCGAGAAACCGCTCAGCACGAAGCTTGAATAAGTCTGTGCGTCCAGTGCGGCTACACCCAGCTTCCAGAGGTCACCAGTCAGCACAGGCTCCCCCCACGAATAATAGGTAGGAGCGAAGGTGCCTGCCACGGGAGCGGCGGTATCCACGAGAAGGGTATGATTTTCAGCTTGGACGATCGCGCCAGTGCTCGAAAGAATCTGAGAGGTTACGGTGTAACTACCATCCGCCAGCTTGGGGCTGACAAACTCCTCGGCGTAGTAGCTGTTCCCTTTGTAGACCAAGACATCATCAGCACCCAGCACCTTCGTGCTTTCTTTGGTGAACACGGGCGATGAAGCGCCGCTGGCCGTGACGATGACACGCAGCTTGCGGTCGATACCACCGCTGATCATGAACGAGATGCTGCCATTGGGATTGATGAAGCCTTGGCCGGGCTCAGCTGTGACTTGGTCACCTGCTTTGGTGGCATAGCTGTACTTGACCAGATCGGCATGCGCCGAGAGAGGTAGCAGCAACAGAACGGAGGCTGCGATTGCCGCCCTGCTCATATTCTGCAGTGCTGAAAACCATTTTGGCCAAGTTGTTGCATTCATCTCGTTCCCCAGGGATTGATGTCTATGGGGATATCCCCATCTGAATTTTTGCTTGTCGCAAGAGACCTAGCCTGACGTTTATAAATTCTGGCCTGGGCGAAAGGTTCTCTTTATGCATATATTGCATGCTGGCACAGATCATTAGCCATGTCCAACTGATGATTTATCCGTGTTTGCAGGGGAGATTGGGGGCACAAGCGGATAAATAAGACAATTTGCATGACATTTAGGAATGGAAAAAGATGATGTGTGGCATCCACGATGCCACTTGATGCTGATTTTTCCTGAGAAGCAGGGCGAAACCATGCTCAGATGCTTGAGGATCAAGACTGGACAATCTTGCCCTTTTTTGCTTTGAGCCATTCGGCCAGCTCGTCTTTGAGTTCGTGCGGGATCTCAACAACGTAGTTGCCATGGGTTTGAAGCTTGCGCCATTTGCGCATGACTCCCGCGAAATCCTTGTCGCCCTCGTTATAGAAGATGGCGCCACTGATAACGACGATGTCGTCATCTTTGATATTGCTGATGTCGAAATTTTCATGCTCGGCGCCATTGATGTTCCATGCCATGTCGTCAACGTAGGCATCGTCAGGCCAGAAAGCCGCGTCTTTGCAGTTCCAGAAGCGCTGCAACTCAGCGCCGGTTGTCTTGATGGTGGCCATGCCAATTCCCCTTGTTTTGAATTTGCACTGTATTGGGCGGATGCAAGATTACCTATCGATGATCGTACGTTGCAGATCAATGGTCTCGCGAGAACGTCTTGTTGATGGATCGAGGGTTGATCAACCCTCTCTCGGATCAAAATGTGACTACAAATATACATGCCAACAATAGCAATGTATACCTCAATAAAATCTTTCTCTAAACCCCTAAATTATCGAGTTTTGTGGCTGAATTTCGTTTGCTGCTAACGACCATTTTCAGTAATATTGCACGACGATTTGATGAGGTGACATCATGAAACGGCGAGTTCTGACCGGTATTACTACAACCGGAACCCCACACTTGGGCAACTATGCGGGCGCCATTCGCCCAGCCGTAGCCGCCAGCAAAAACGAGAATGTCGATGCGTTCTTTTTCCTGGCTGACTACCACGCCCTTATCAAGTGTGATGACGCTGAGCGGATCGAGCGCTCCCGCCTGGAAGTTGCTGCGACCTGGTTGGCGGCGGGCCTTGATCCAAATGTCGCCACCTTCTATCGACAGTCCGACATCCCTGAAATCACCGAACTCACCTGGTTGCTAACCTGTGTCTCGGCCAAGGGGCTGCTCAACCGTGCTCACGCCTTCAAGGCTTCAGTCGATAAAAACATGGCTGACGGCAATGATCCTGAGGCCGGCATCACGATGGGGTTGTTTTCTTACCCTGTGCTGATGGCGGCTGACATCTTGCTGTTCAACGCCCATGACATCCCTGTGGGTCGCGATCAGGTGCAGCACGTTGAGCTCGCCAAGGACATTGGTCAGCGCTTCAACCACATCTTTGGCAAGGGTGAGCGCAACTTCTTTCTGATGCCCAATGCCGTGGTCGATCAGAATGTGGCCACCCTGCCTGGCCTGGATGGTCGCAAGATGTCCAAGAGCTACGACAACACCATTCCATTGTTCGGTACCAGTCAGGAGCTCAAGAAGGCGGTCATGTCGATCGTGACCGACTCCAAAGTGCCGGGCGAGCCTAAAGACCCACACAGCAATGCCCTGCTCGACCTCTACCGCGCCTTTACCGTCCCTGGGCCAGCGCTTGAGTACGAAGATGCCCTGAACAAGGGCATGGGCTGGGGTGAGGCCAAGGAGCACCTGTACAACCTGTTGGAAGCCCGGCTGGCCCCAATGCGTGATGCCTACCACCGCCACATTGCCAACCCTGGTCTGATCGAAGACATCCTTCAGCATGGTGCGGAAAAAGCACGCGCAGTAGCCAACCCATTCTTACAAGAATTAAGAGAGGCTGTGGGGTTGCGAAGCCTCAAGACAGTTCCGATGGCAACCATTGCGCCTCCCCCGGTCAAAAAGCGCGACTCAGTGAGCTTCATCAATTACCGAGAAACCGATCTGAAGTTCTATTTCAAATGCCAGGACGTCGACGGCAACGTGCTTTTGGTCTCAAAAGGCTTTGAAACCGGTAAAGAAATGGGCGCTCTGATGAAGTTCTTGCGCAATGGCAACCTCGATGGGCTGATTGCTGTGGGCGACAAGCTTCAGGTGATCGTGAACAACGAAGTGGTGGCGAGCCGGACATTTGCCAATCAAAGCTCTGCCAGTGAAGCGTTCGAGCTGCTGCACGAAGTGCTAGTCCCGGACAGCCCCGAGCCGGATCTGGTGCCCTAGATTCCCACAATTTAACGAGCAGACCCTGTTGATCAGGGTTTGACTCAGGAGTGCCTTATGTCCCAACTCACCACCCCCTCCTACGATGCACTGATTGATGGCATCAGCCTCAAGGATCCAGACGGATGCCGCGAGTTTTTGGCTCGGGTATTCAAGCAACGCCTCCAGCGTCAGGACTTCACCCGGTACATCACCGATGATCTGGCAGGCGACTTTGCCGGCACGCTGGCGGCCTACCTGGCGCCAATGATCAAGGCTGCAGATGAGCCTATGGGGGTTGTGCTGGTGCCGTTCCAGGTGGGCAATACCTACCAGACCCTGGAAGGCAAGCTTGTTCGCTTCGTCAAAGTTCACAATGAAGGCAACAGCTACGAGTCTATGGAGGATGAGTCTGGGGTCAATCGCTACACCCGTCGCGATTTCGGGCGCGTGTGCGGCACTGACCACAACAACCCAGATCCACGCAATGTGCTGCCGTTGTACCAGGTGCCTGGCTGCAAGGGATGAGGGAGATTCTGGTATATTGGGGCCCGCCAGCCCTGACCCACTGTTTGTGAAGGAGAGCATCATGGAAACCCAAGAAAACAAAGACCGCGTTGCTCTGAGCTTTGATGAGGTCGAGGCCAAGCTCTACTCTGCTGAGTACGTACGGCGCTTGGGAAAACCCTTCTCGGACGATGGGATCGTCTCATTGATGCGAACTGTCGCAGACTGCGACGACCATGAAGGTGTCGACAATGTGTTGCTGACGCTGTATTTGGGCAAGAATGGCGAAGGGGTGGATGCCCAAATTCAATTCCAGTCCTGGGCTGACGGTGCCCAGATGGATCTGAAAACCACCCACTTGTACGGCCTGGGGGTAGGTGCTGAGGAAGCCTTCACTTTGCTGGCGAAAGTGTGCCAGCCCTATGTTGCGGGCTGGCCGGGGATCATTCAGGTTGCCAATTCTGAGCTGCGACTACTCATTGATGTTGCAAGCGACTTTGTGCCTGAATACCGCTGAATACAAAGCTCATGACGCAGCTGGGTTTTTCGCCCCGATCCCGTCAATCGCCTGCTCAATGTGTTTCAGCATGCCCTTCTTGTAGGCGTGATTTGGGCAAGATACGAAATCGAAGCCGGTGTGAGAAATCAGGTAGATGTTGTTGCCCCAGGTGTTGTCGAAAATCACCCTGCCCGATTCAATAAAATCGTCGACCTCCCCCTCATTGTCAGCCGCTTCCAGGTAGGGGCTGAAGCACTGATAGACATCAGTCTCGTTGGCGACGAAGGTTCGTTGGTCACCGTTTGACGCCTGGATCACAGTGAGATTGGCGGTGTCGAAAAACTTCTGGCGTGAACTCTGCGAAAGCTCTACAGAATTGTCATCTGGCAGGGGGAGTACCAGAGGCTCAGGCGCTTTTGTAAGTAACGTCAAAGGATCTCCACCAAACACCCGGATGAGTTTGACGGCACTTTCCAGGTCAAGGTTGCCCAGGTCATCAATGTCACCATCGTGTATTTGCTCGATCAGAAACCAATCGTCATCGGTCGGCCCAAAACACCCATCCATGACGTAGCCCTTCTGTTCGAGAAGCTCGACTCGCTCATCAGAAAGACACACATCCATCAAGGAGCCTCTTGATACAAGATACAACCGATTGCTCATGCCTCTGACCGGAATAATCGGCAGGTCGCTCTCCAGGAAGTGATCCAGAAACTGATTGTGCTCAGCGTCGTTAATGGGGATGAGCAGGGATTTGCCGCTTTTGAAGTGAAGCATCAAACTGCCCGAGCGCTCATAATCCTCACGCATCGCACCTGGCTGCAGGAAATAGTCGTAGTGAGGATCTTTGCCATTCAGAAAGCTCTCATCCACCTGAAGCACCTGCGCAAGCTTGGCAAGCTTGTCATCTGGGACTTCCAAGGCTCCGGACTCCCAGCGCTGATAGGTCGACTGATTGATGCGCATGGCTTTGGCAACAAAAACCTGGGACATCTGACCAGCAAGGCGGGCTTTTTTGAAGGGGGTCATGGCGGGCTCCTGAATTTATGCGCATAGTATGCGCATAATCTGAGCAAGGCCACTTTTTTATGCGATAGCTCGCCAGAAGACTTGGCTCATCGGGGTCAAGCCACGGTGGTGGGCCTTGACTCGGGCAGAGCCAAGGCAGGGAATGGAAGTCAGTGCCGAGTTTGAGTCGAGGGGTGATTTGAGAGGATTGACGCAAACGCCCTCTGCTCTTTTTTGATATCGCTCATGGCAGAGGCCACTTTCGGCTCAAGCGCTTTAAGCCTCGCTTCAGCCTCGGGCGTCATGCCATTGTCGGCAATAAGCGCCAGCTGGATCATGTTCGTGGCTTCCAAGAATGCGGAATCAACATCGAACTCATCCTCTTGGCTAAGGGCTTTGCCTGAGAATGCCTGCAGTTGGCGCAGCGAGCATTCCGCCAAATCAATGATCACGCTTTCAAGCCTGGTGATTGCCATATCGGGGGTCTCCCTATCGTTAGGCCCCTATCTTACCTGCTTATTGAGAAAAGCGGCCACGAGATTTCCACATTGAGCACTGCTATGTAGGGTCAACTGCGCAGGTTGTTGGTCAAAGCAGCATTCAGCGGTTCCCCCGTTTTAAATCTGTGCCTCGTCGTTTTCAAAGCCCTATAGGCTTGCAGCAGCCAGGTGGAACGGGCTGGGATAAGGTGCTTCTTCTGGCTTGGGAACATCTCGAAAAAAAATGCAATTGATTTAGCCAATTATTGAGGTTTTTGACCATATTTGATAGGATCCAGCACCTAAACATCCGCTGGATTAAGACAATGCTCAGTCAGCAAATCAATCTATCGCTCGCTCTCGATGATCAACAGATCAGGGATTTGCAGGTCATTCAGAAAGCGGATGGCGGATGCCATGGCGTTTGCCTTGAGCACCTTGAGCACCTTGAGTTCTTGGAAAATGAAGGCTTGATTCGGCGAATTGGTAGCCAAGGCTTCAGTCTGACTGGCGTTGGAGTATCAGTGTTGGTCGCAACCGATCGATCCTCCGAGAACCAGTCTCTGGACACACGACTGCAAGCGGCGGGCATGATGTCCGTGGCCGAACTCCTGCGCGGCGCACCGCTTGATGGTTTCATAACCCACGCAGGGGTTCACGACCTGGCAACATTTGGCCAGTGGCTTGAAATGAGGCGTGGCGAAATGGTGCGGTTGCAGGCTCGGTACGATCTGGGTGATAAGACAATGGATGACGGCATGTACGAGTGGATTACCTCGCACTCCGCCGTGTTGAGCGAGGTACACGTAAACTTTAAGGCTGTCATGGTAAATGCATCTCAGGAAGGCAGTACGATGCAAAAGCAGATCTAACAACTCCAGCAAATCCACCCAAGACCCAAGGCCACACCATGACCCTCTCGACTTTACCCGCAGCGCCTGAAGGTTTCCAGATCGTGACACAAGGCAACCTGCGCCCCGGTGATCTTGTCTGGAATCCCTACGACGAAAGCTGGGGCGGGCCGATGAAAGTCGATATCGAAGCCCTGGGTCGTCACATTCCCTTCTACTACGCCGCAGCGCGAAAACCGAAGGTATCTTCCCAAGGATCGCACGTATAACGCAAAAAAAGGGCGCCCAGGCCCTTTTCTGCCAAATGCTAAAATCAGAGATCAACATCCAATGAGAGATCGATTCTGAAAACATCGGCATCACCGCTACTGGTTTGCTGGCTATGTTTTCGAACTCCGCTCAAGGTTGCTGAGTCGGCAATGTCGCTTGCAAAAAGGGGATGCTTTGGCTTACTTTCATCGAAAATCCTGAACACAATAACGTCTTCATCTGGAATGTTTTCCAGAAGCTTTTTCAGGTCTTTTGCTCGCACAATGCTCATGTCGTTCACCTATTTTATCTAGTGTTTACTGGTGGTGGGCAAGGTTCATGGAATGGATCACCCTCTCGAACGCCGGCAGCTGACCTACCGCCTCGAACCTTACGAGATAATTGCCCCCGTCGACATGATGATCAATGCGCCCCACCCGGCCCCGGAGCTGATTCTTAGCGTTCCTGATGAAAGAGCGGAGACGATCTTTCGGAACGACTACCGATTCACCGGTTTGGAAAAAACCCTGAGCGTACAGCGATAGCATGTACGAATTCACCGAACCTGTCCTGATCGCCTCTTCGAGCGTGCTGGGTGCGTGAATTGTCTGCATGGGGTCTCTCCGGATTGAGGGTTAGGGCTGCTTAGTCTTCGCAATGCCTAGGGATTCGAAGAGCGCGGCTGAGCTCTCGTGTTTGGTGACTTGGTCGGGATGTAGGTCGTGGTGTTTCATCATGGCCAAAGTTCGCGCATTCGGTACTGGGGCGCCCTCGACTCTAAATGGAAGCTTGCCTTCAGCTACTGTCTGCCTGAGCATCAAAATGATGGCTTGGGACATGGTTATGCCCAATTGATTAAGGATTTTCTCGGCTTGATCTTTGAGCTCCCGGTCTACCCTGGCGCGCACATAGGTGTCTTTCACAGCAATGACCTCTGGAATGAAACGTGACTACATTGTAGTCACAATTCGATTATTGGGTCAATTGAACAAGTGGATTTAAGCTCTGGTGCAGCTCCCCCTATGCCAGAAGATACGGTTATCGCGTATATTGTAAGGACGTCCCGAAGAGTGCATGACCGCCGATCCTTATCTACGGCCAAAGATTCCAGAGGACTCCCCTCAATCAGGAATAAATCCATGTTCAATGCTATTCAGCGCCAGTGGGCCCTCATTTTGAGTGTGGCCCTTTTGTTTATCAGTCTGTACGCCATATGCCTGCACCAAGTAACTCCCTGGCTAGCCCTGCCGTGGGCGGCGCTGGTCTTTATCGGGGCCCTGGATTTATCCCAAAAAGAACATGCTGTCAGACGCAACTATCCCATCATCGGCAACATGCGGTACCTGCTGGAGGCTGTGCGACCCGAGCTTCGCCAGTATTTTTTTGAAGGCGACCACGAGGAGCTTCCTTTCTCGCGTTCTGAGCGCTCCATGGTTTATCGCCGGGCCAGAAATATCCCAGCAGAGAAATCATTCGGCACCCTGGATAACCTCTATAGCGCGCAGCATGAGTTCATCAGTCACTCGATGATGCCTATCCATGTCGACCCCAAAGCTTTGAGGGTGACCATCGGCGGGCCAGATTGCCTCCAGCCTTACTCCGCATCCCTGATGAATGTCAGTGCCATGTCTTTTGGCAGCCTTTCTGCAAATGCGGTCATGGCATTGGGCCGGGGCGCAAAGCGAGGTGGTTTCGCGATCGATACCGGTGAAGGGGGATGCTCCAAGTATCACCTGTCAGAGGGTGCTGACGTTATTTGGGAGATCGGCAGTGGTTACTTTGGGTGCCGAAATGATGATGGTAGCTTCAACCCCGATCGGTTCGCGTCCACCGCAAAAAACAAAGCTGTAGTAGCCACACTTTTGAAGCAAAGTCAAGGGGCAAAAGCGGGAAAAGGCGGTATTTTGCCAGGTCACAAGGTCAGCATGGAGATCGCAATCGCTCGCGGCGTGCGGCAAGGAGAGGACTGCATATCGCCGGCAGCTCACACTGCTTTCAGCGGGCCGATTGGCATGATGAACTTCATTAAGCAGATGCGGGATCTCTCCGGAGGCAAGCCAGTTGGCGTCAAACTGTGTATCGGGCGACCCTCTGAAGCAGCCACCATGGTCAAGGCCATGTTGTTCACCAACATCTATCCCGACTTCATCGTTATCGACGGTTCTGAGGGCGGTACCGGTGCTGCTCCGGAAGAGTTTTCCGATCATATCGGCATGCCCATGCGGGATGGCCTTGTGTTGATGCACAATTTGTTGCGGGGCGCAGGCATTCGGGATCGCATCAAGATCGGTTGCAGCGGCAAGATCATCAGTGGATTCGACATTCTCAGGGCGCTTGCCTTAGGGGCAGACTATTGCAACCTGGCACGTGGCTTCATGTTTTCGCTCGGCTGCATTCAAAGCCAATCATGCGGCTCGAACAAGTGCCCTACCGGCGTGGCCACTCAGGATCCTTCGCGTCAACGTGCCTTGGATGTTGAAGAGCGCAGCCATCGGGTCACCAACTACCACAAAAACACGATGAGCTCTGTTGCCGATATCCTGGGGGCAGCGGGCATCAACTCCTCCGACAAGCTCACCGCTGAACGCATTCAAAAACGGGTGTCCGACAGCAAGATCGTCAGCTACGCCAACCTCTACCCTTTCCTGCACCACGGCGAGCTGTTGGAGGGTCATTCGGCGCACACTGAATACCGTGAATTGTGGGCCAACGCACGGCACGACAGCTTCAACTGATTGCTCTCTGCAGGTTTAAAGGCCCAGATCCTGGCCAAACGAGGCATCCCGCCCCTTCTGGGGTGCCTTGATCCGAAGCTCATTCCAGCCAAAGCGCAGCAGCGCCCTGGTGACATCAGATGGCTTGAGCAGATCCAGCCCTTTCTCGAAGATCCCGTGCTCCTCCATGGCTTTGCGCAAGGTGCCGGGATAATCGAGGGTCTTTCCCATATCCTCGTCCTCGCCAGCAGTCGCCAGGAGCGGAGAGAGATCGCCTGTTCGCTGGAACAGCGCCTTCGCCAAATCACCCATGAATCGATCGGCTTGGGGAGGGTCTGCAAGCTTCAGGAAGTCGTGAAACTCCAGAAGTGAGTTTGTCAGATATTTTCGAATACCCTTATGGGTCAGGAGGTGGCCCACGATCAGCACAAACTCTTGTGCCGTCTTGAGTTTCTGCACCTGGGCCCCTTCAGGCGGCTCTGTCATGGCATACAGCACAGGGGCGCCATCCATGCCTTTCCCGTCCTTCATGGGGATCAATCCCATGCACCCGGCGATGTAGAACAGGGCGGCGTGTGATTCCAGTGGGCCCTCGAATAACTGCCTTTCGGCGTAGTGCTTTTCCCCGTGCCGCTCCCGCTGCATGAGGTACGTCGCCACTCTCGACCAATACGCTTGGGAATCCTTGGACGTGTAAGAGAGAACGTTTGAGTTCAATGTGTTCGGGTTATGGGAGTAATGCATGGCTTCGCCTCTTGTAGTACCTCCAGAATGCCATTGGCAATGAGCTACGATCCAGAATGCGAAAGCCCCCTAAGTCACGGAGGATTGACCGGTGGAGATAAATGCGACCCTGTCCTCGACTCAGTCGTACACCTCTTCTGCAGGTTTGAACGCCTGCTTGATCTGATCGAAGCTGTATCCTCTGCCTGCCAGGAAGCGAATTTGGCGGTTTTTCTCATCCATCTCGGTCGGTGCATCGCCAAAGCGCCGTTCGCGCATCTCACGGGCTTTCAGGGCCCAACTATCATCCTTGTCATCCAGAAACTCTTGGATCAGGTTGTCTGAGATGCCCTTCTCCTTGAGCTTGCCTTTAATCTTGATGGGGCCGTATCCGCGAGTCTCTCGGCACGAGCGGATGTAGACTTCGGCAAAGCGCCGGTCATCCAGATAGCCCAGCTCCTCCATGCGATCAAGCACTGGTTCTGCATCGGCCCGGTCTTGTGCGTAACCCAGCAGCTTTTGCTTGACCGTATGACGCGTCATGTCTCGTTGGGCCAACATCCACAGCGCGTAGCCCTCAAGGCCGGCACGGTCTTTGAGCTTCTTGGCTTTAAAGCGCATAAGTTAGTCCTCAGGAAAGATCGTCCAATATTACCTTATTTCGATCATACCATCTCGTCTAATCAGCCAGGCCCTTGAGGCCGTCACCCCGCGCTGCCTACAATCAAGGTATGCATTCTCCTGATTGAGCACCCCATGAACCAGATCGAAACCCTAGAAGAAGCCATCGCCTACTTTCAAAAGCACGGCACCCTGGCCATTGACAGCTACCCCTACGCACCTTGTGATCCCAACTTGGACACAACCGTATGGGGGATGGATGCCACCGTTGGGGTAACAAGGGCCATGCTTCCTGTGTATGTAGCCTGCCTGTTCGGCTACTCCACCCCTTTGGTGGCCAAGGCTATGTTGGGCGCTGAAATCGACATCAAGAAAATCGGAAGGTACGTGGACATCAACGGGGTCGATACTTACATCCTTGATGAAAACCGCAAGCTCGACCCGGTTGAGTTCGGCAAGCAGGTCATGCAGGCCTACGCTTACACACATTGCGAACAGGGTTGGTTCAAAGACGATTTGATCAAAACGCTGGATACTCAGCATTCCCTGTTTTCGCTGGGCATCATGAACCTCGGCGTGCCTGGTGTTGATTACGCCGAAATCATCAAGCGTGAGCGGCTGTACGCTCAAAACTACCAGCCCAACAAGCCGAATCTTCCGCACCCTGATTTTGAATGCCGTACCCATGACTTGCGCGATGTGCTCTACAACATCGAGCATTACAAGCACCTGCCCAACAACAGCCCGGTCGATTTCATCGGGCAGATGGGTGCTCTCGACCCCTTCGTCACCCGCAAAGCCTACGGCGTCGGATTCTGGGAGTCGGTCATCTATCAAGACTCCAAAACCGATCGATCGAAGGTCTTCGAAAACATACTCGAAAGCCTTGTGGCAGATTTCCCCCAGGAAGCCCGAAACATCCTCAAGTCACTGGATTTCCATACAACCGATACCACACCCAGCATCGATATGGTGTCCACCACATTCGAAATCCTTGAGGCGAACATGCAGGCCAACGGCCTGGCGGACGTCATCGAGGACATTTCTTACCAGATCGGCACGATCACCAGTCAGATCAATGAAGAGGTCGATCTCGACTTCACGGATCATGAGGGTCGCGTTCATGGGCTTTTGGGGGCCGAGTTTATCGCTGACCGATTCTTTGCGATGCGTGACCTTGGGCCCAAGCTTTATGAGGCGGTCATGGCCAGCCACATGAAAGTCCCTGCAGACCAGATCAGCCTGTCCCACCTGCAAGTCTGGAGCATTCTCGCCCGCTTCAAGCCAGAGCCCCAGGTTGTAAGCCCGAAGAAGATCGGTTTGTACCTGGCTCACATGGCCTCGGGCATGAAAAGCCTGGCGCCGAAGGGTCATGAACACATCCCTGACTACAAAGCCTGCATCAACGACCAAATTGGGGCATCGATCAGCAGTTTGATTGCAAAGCTCTCAGGCAAAATCGACTACGTCCCACTCCGAGCGCTCGATGAGGATGACAAAGTCGTGTTGAGCCAGTGGGGTCTGAGCTTGAAGGAGCTTGGGGTCAAGCGTGCCAAAACGATTGAAGATCGTATAGGTTCAGATCTGGGGCTGTAAGGCTGCTGGAGATAAGTATAGCCAGGTGCTGCAGGGGTGCCTGAATAGCGCGTGATTGGAGGTTCAGTTGGTAGCCAAGAGGGTACAGAAGGGAATTGATCACTTCGTGGAGTTTGGCGAGGACGGTGTGGGCACCTACGACTTCATTGCCGGCGATCCAGCAACGGGTGGCATGAACAGCTTATCTCAGAAAGACTACGTCACCGATTCCGCAATTCCTGTGTTTGCGGCTTGCATGATGAATTTTTCGCCAGTGATTGTGGGCGAAATTATCAAGCGCTGTGGAATAAATATTTGTGAGCTTGGCGAGCACTTTGAGCTAAATACGCCAGGCGTGGTTTACAGCGCTAATAATGTGAATAATTTGGATGTAGTCGAGTTCACTAAGAGGTTGTTCAGGGGGGTGGCTGTTGCTTACGGCGACGATGAGCCATTTGTGAACACCATTGCTCTGCAGATGACCGAAAATATGGCTTTTAGCCTGGCGATCATGGATCTGGGAATTCCGGGGATAAACCCTATCACCATGCTTGAGGATGATCTTAATCTTTTGAGGGTCTATCCGGAGCCAGGATATATCGAATCAGGTCTGTCGGGCGTGGGTGAGAATCTTAGCAAGATTCTCAACTACATCAGCAAGCCGGAGCATCTGCCCAACAGTAGCCCTGCAGATTTCCTCATCCAGTCTGGGGCTTTGCATCCAGCCATCGTGCGAAAGTCGTTTGGTCGTGGCTTCTGGGAGGCTGTTATGTTTGGGGATATGAGTGCTCACACCCTGGCGTTCGGTTCGTTGCTGCACGAACTCATCACGCAGCACCCTCACGAGGCTGTTATAGTTCTGAAGTCTCTAGACTTCGACAGCCAGGAGCATAAAACAAACACTGGGCTCGCGCCCTGGGCGATTGACCTTGTTGAGCAATTGCTTGAGGAGAAAGGCTTGGGGTCAGTTGCGTCAGATATCTCTTGCAAGCTGGGATTTTTGACCAGCAAGTTGCCAAGCGATAAGAGCTTGGCGTTGGATTCCGAGGAAATACTCGTCCGGGAAGCGTTAGCAGATGACAAGCTTATTGGGTACTTCAAGGAATTGCAGGACGCGGGGCCTTCGCTTTTCTCTGAAGTGATGGAAAGCCATATGGGCCTAGAACCCGTCAAAGTCAGCCTCTCGCACTTCGACGTGTGGGCGTTTATCTCTCGCCTAAAGCCTGGCCCTCAGAGGGTGCAGCCTGAGATGCTTAGCAAATACCTCGCGCATATGGCGCAGGCGGCTACTACGCTATTCCCTGAGGGCCACCATAAAATCGAACTTTATGGGCCCTTCATAATTGATCAAGTAACAGCCGAAATTACGGAAATGCTGGATCACGTGGGCACCGAAATAGACTACTCAAACCTGCGGAATTTGGATGAAGACAGCAAAGCAATCCTTGCTCAGTGGGGCTTGAGCCTTAGAGAGCTGGGGGTGAAGAGATCAAGAACGATCGATCTTCGGATAGGGGTTGATCTTGGACTGTGATCGACCTAGAAATTCCCCTGCTACGCTCTCAATTGTTGCATTTTTACAAGAACCGACCCAAGGGATGCGAATTAATATACATTTATTGTTACATTTTTTTTATTGACATTCTATACGAGTGCAACATTTGCAGTGATTGAAGCAGTATAATTTAATCAGAGGCCAACAGATTTGGCCCCTAAGATAACTCTCACGCACCCAATAACAATAAAAGCGCCAAATGCTGCGCAATAAATAGGGAAATGCAATGGAACACTCATTAATTGCCTCAAACATAATTTGTTTGGCCATAAATTTATTTATTGATTTTTCGATCTGCCACTGCCGAGCAAAACTGGATCCACACAAGGAAAGAGCATGGGCATCAATGCTAACTGTGACTTTAGATAACATTACAAGTGATAATGCCAAGCAATTTAGATTGGCCGCAATGCAGTTAATTGTTAGTCATTTATTCAATTTCCTATAGCCCCATCATCACGTCCAGCACCCTGTCCAGCTTAGGATCAGGCTCGGGCTTCTGCAATGGGCCGGGCTTAGAACCAACGAGCTCATCAAGCTCTTCAAGCCCGTAACGCTTCACAAAGGCGCCGTAGACATTTTCAGGTACACCCTTGTGAATTTCCGGAACCAAATGGGAAAAAGCCTCATGGTTTTGACGTACTGCCATTAAGGCATCTTTGCCAAGTGCCTTACCCTTTGGGCCAAGCTCCCCGATGGAGCCCAATTTCATCCCGTCCCACCTCTGGTAGTCCTTCAGCTCCTGGCGGGCTGCAAACTCCCACGCCATGGCTTTCATGGGAGCTGATGCATTAGGGCTGTCGAGCTCAAGCAGGAAACCTTTCCCGTTTTCAAAGTGCTTGACCATGAGATTTTCTACCTCTGCTGGAATGAGCGAGGGATCCATACCCTTGTACTTTTCGGGCTTAAGGCATTTCAATATGGCTTGCAACGAAGAAACAGAGGTGTGCCCCATGTCCAGCGGATTTGACAGGCGCATAGGCTTGATCAGGAGGTCATTTATAGCAAAGCTTCCGGTTTCGGTGGCATAGCGCAGTGTTGCAGCCAAGTCAGCAGATGTCTCCCTAACGGACGACCTGTAGTTTTCGTGAGCTTCATTTTCACCATTGTGAAAATACTTTTCAACGATGGATAGATTACTGGGTTCGGTCGCTGGCCTGTAGAGACAGTGCTCACTCTCATGTGCCTCCATCATGAAATTCGTCATATGTCGGGGATAGAGGATAGGGTTTTCGCCGTTCGTGTAGAGATGAAGAGAACTGTCGCTATCAATGTTGACTGTAACCCCACACGTCTCCACGCCGTTGCCGTCTTGTCTCTGAGCTGTCCAAGCCTGGCCCGTAAGCCGCCTGGGGTTATTGATATCAGCGATCGCCTTTTTGTCGATCCATTCGCCATATCTTTCAACATAGCTTTCTGGCCCTAGTGACTCCGTGATTGTCCCATGGCGCACAATCCTGGTCTGCAGCGTCTTGTCGCCATCCTTCGCTGTGAATATCGGCAGGTTTCTTTCTGGAATGAATGCCTGATGCCCGCGCAGGTAGATGCCTTGGAGCGCTCGATCAAGCCTCTCCTTCTGACCTTGGCTTTGGCCTGAAGCATTCGCCTGGCGATTGAATTCCTCTAGAAAATTGTTCTCCCGAGGCGCAGCTGGTTGCAAGTAAGTATGATTGACTTCAGGAACAGCATCCAACATTTCAGGCATCCTTGTTAGGCGCACACCCGTATTCTTGGTGGCGTACCAGATCATCCATCATCGCGTAACCACAACTGGCAATGCAATAACACGAGTAATCCTCATAAAAAGCGGAAGTCGAGCCTATGGCCCGAACGCCGACCTCCCCCAGCCCTCTCCACTTTCACCCTTTGGCCCTCACCCGCTACACTGTGAAAAACACTCAGGAAATCAACCGTGACGACCCAAATCCAGCCAGCAGCACTCGCCGAAATGGACAGGGTCGAAGCGCTCGACTATCTCAAGAAACGCATCCTCAAAATCGATTCAATTTGCAATGAGCTCAGACGCTTCGAGGCGGTGACAGGCACGACGCAGGAAGATGAAGTTTGGGATCAAAACAACATCCTGGCTGGCCGCTGCCAGGTAGTTCTCACCCAGGCCATGGCGCTGTTTGAGGACTTTGAAGATTTCCGCACCTGGTGTACCCAGGAAAACGTTGATGCGCCAGTTCGCCGGCACATCCTTCCCTACTCGATCGTGTTTGAAACCACCGAACAAAAGCGCTACACCGCCGTTTTCAACTGGGTGGGAAGAGGTCTTGAGCGCCTGCCTGGCCAAGACAGAAACAACCCTCCTGACGAAATCGAGGCTATCCGCAAGCTACAAGACAAGATCTACCCAAAGTTTCAAAACTCGATCAGCCACCCAAAGCTGTATCCAGCCTTCTTCGATGGCGGGCGGTTCAGGAACTTCTACCTGTTCAACCGGGTTCTGGAGCAGCGGCTCAAAGACCAGGCCGGCACCATCATTCATGAATGCTTGCTCAATGGCGCAAGTGAGGACTGGGTGAATACGCTCTCACAGTACAAGAAAGCCCGCCCAGCCTACGCTGCAGCTTTCGGGGCAATGATGCAGAAGGAGCTGGGTGAGTTTCCGTACGACGGTAGTCAGGCTCTGCGCGAGCATTACTACGGCAGTGCGATCCCGCCTGAAAACGAATGCATCTACCGATCCTGGGAAATCCTGACCTCTCTGGGGAAAGGCCAGCAGGTATCATGGGACTCCCTGGACAAAACGTTGCGCACCATCAAGCACAACGAAGATTTCTTTCGGCGGAAATTTCCCGGCCTGGTGGTTCAGTCTCTTCAGGATTTCGGTACGGACGACCCAGCCAATACTGACATGACGGCCATCAATCCGGAGGCACTCAACCAGTACATTGAAATCATAGCTGAGGCGGGCATTGGCCCTAGTGATATGGTTCATTTAGCGATGACAACGGTGGCTAAGTTCAGTCGTGACGACTTGCAGCAGTTAGGGAATCTTTCCGATGCGCAGAAGATGTCCCTGGTCATGAACGAGTACGAAAAGGCAGCCCAAAAGCACTTTAGCCCTGATGAAGAGCAGAAGGACGCCATGCTCTATCTGATTCTGAAGTCTGTGCCTAAAAATGTGTTGGATGCAGTGGCCAAGACCAATGATGCTGGTGCGGTGATTGCCTACTCGATGACGGGCGATGCCAAGGATCTCAGGGGGTTGAAAGATATTTCCAGGGCTGACAGGGTTTTTGGATCTGACTTGGGCCTTTGAGGTCAGCCATGTGGCTGGGATGGAAAGTCTAGCTCCTCCCTGCCTACCATGGAATATCACTAGGAGCCTATGCAGATGCTTACCCCTCAACAGATTGCGACCCGCCTGCTGGAAGGCACCCTTAGCGCCGCGAAAGCGTATGAGTCCTTGTACAGTGCCAGTGTGGACGAACGTCAGCAATTCATCGCAAATATCATTGACCGCAGTGATTTACTTTCCGACAAGGATCCTGAGCCTGGTTCGGCAACAACCCACTATGATCGCGGAATGGAAGTCCTGGTCGAGCTATTCTCGATACCCAAAATCAAGGGTGTGTCACGCCTGATCAATCCCTTGCACGACAAGATATTCGATCACATCCCTCACAGCGGCCAGCCAAAAAACATCCTGACAGAGCCTTTCAGGATGGGCATGATCAGAATGTATGTCGGGTTGCAGGAGAGAAGCCCTACTGCAGCACTGAGGTTTTTGACTGGAGGGCTTGGGGGCCCACGGACAAGACGCATGTTCAGTGAGCTTGCGCCCTACATCGACAAGCCCCTGATCATTGATACAGCGATTGGCTTAGAAACCGTCGATCACTTGTTCAAGAAAAGCAATTGGGATGATTGCCTTCCTCATCTCTCAGGGACTGGGCGCGACGCCTATATCGGTCGCGACCTGGGGCTATAAGGTTGAACGGGGGGGTGGCTTGCCGGCATTGCTCTGGCAGGCTTATGGAAACGCTAAGCTCTCATTGGCTACCATGGGGTAATACGAGGATCATTCGCCATGCTAAGCCCGCAACAGATTTCCCGGCAATTGCTTGATCGCACCATCTCAGCCCAGGAAGCTTTGGATCACCGCAACAGGATCAAGGATGCCGATAAGCATCAGTTCCTCGATGACATCATATTTGTGAGTGGATTGCTCAACCCTATCGAGCCAAAGGCAGATGAGGTGGCTACTCGGTATAGTCGAGGCATCGATGTTTTGGTTGAGCTGCTGGACATTGCCCCGTCGCCAGTGAGGACAAAAATGGTCAACAACCTGCACTGGGCTTTGTTTAGTGATGTCCGCAGCGGCGCCCTGGCAAGCGATAACATGCCTGCAGGACAGAAGCTTGCGATGCAGCAGGTCTATCTCGCCCTTCAGGCGCGAAGCGCCAAGGCAGCACTGCACTTTCTTTCTCGCGGGATGGACAGAGGCCGCAACGACCGGATTTTCAGCTACTTGGATGCTTGTATCGACAAGCAATCAATCGTCGCAGCGGCAGTCCAGGTCAAGCGGGTAGAAGTCCTCTATCACCGGGCTCGCTGGGCTGAATGCCTTCCCCATTTAGACAGCAAAAACCGAGACGCACACTTTGCGGGTGACCTTGGATTGTGATCAGCCCCAAGAACAGGCAAATGCTGGCTAGCGAGCTGGAAAAAGAGTGATCTCAGTGCCTACCATGGGTCATGACAAGGAATCTTGCGACCATGATCTCTGCAAAGCAAATTGCCACCCATTACCTTAGCGGCGCCCTACCCTTACCCGAGGCAATGGCTCAACTGCGTGCTGTGCCAAGCACTGAGCGTCAGGATTTCATGAGAGAGATCCTCTTCACCAAATCCCTTCTTCTTCCAAGCCAGTCCATCTATGAGGGGCTTGCCAGAAGTTTTGATCAAGGCAGCAATTCTTTGGTGGAGATTTTTGCCGGGAATACGACTGCCACGGCAAAGGAAGTCGCACAGCTGGTCAACGATGTGCAGGCGATCATCTTCTGGGACGACTTAAAGCGCCAGCCACGCGGCGAATTGAGTGATGTTCGAACCCAAGGGTTTGTCCAGATTTATCTGAGTCTGCAGAGCAAAAGCCCTGCGGCAGCACTCGCATTGCTGACCCAGGGCGCATCCGAGCCTAGAACGGGTCGAATCTTCAATGTCTTGTCCAAATACATCGACAAGCCCCTGATCATCGACGCGGCGATCGAGACGAAGAAGGCTGACCGGCTCTACAAGGCCAGCAGCTGGGACGATTGTCTTCCCTACCTGTCACCGAAGAAACGTGACGCTTACATTGGTCGGGATTTAGGGCTATGAGGGACTATCTGGATATAGTCGAGACGGCCAAAAACCCTAAGGGATTCGACGACAACTCAGGCTGGGCATCTGAACGTTACGACAAAGCCCTGAACGAGGCGTTTTTGCCCTATGTTGAGGGCGACGACCGTCCGGGTGCTATATCTCGCCTGCAAAATCTTAAACTCGGGTTACGAGTCTACCCAACCCTACACCTATTGGCTCTGATCAAGCGTGATGGATACAGCTACTCGCCCAGCGTGGTGTATGAGCTTGCCCAAGGGACGGTGGATTTCTTAGATCAGTACTGGAAAGACGGCAACGACCTGGCCAGAGAGATGACCCGCCTTGTCGCGGCGCTGCACGACGCGGGCTTGAGCCCGATTGATCCGGCTGATTTCGTGCTCTTGATGACCGCGAGCATGGAGGGGCACAGGATGGGTCGTGTCGCGTTGCGCGAGATGATGGTACCTATGCAATGGGATGAGGAAGCTACTGAAGACCCAGCCACCTTCCATCTTGGCCAGGCGCTCATCAGGAGCCCGGAGCTACAGGAGAAGGTGCTGACTAAAATCAAGGACAACCGCTTCACCCCTGCTCTCAAGCACTATCCTGTCGAAGCGCTCAAGGTCGCTATGGATCGCCCCTCTCGTGACGACATGCGCTTGAGCAAGGATCTGGGGCTGTAATGAGGAATTATGGGGATTTGATAGCCCTGGCCAAAGAGCCGCATCAGTTCGATAACGTCAAATACGCCACTCCTGACCTCATAGACCTTGTTGAAAACGTTCTTCTACCCTACGTCAATGGGCAGGACACTATCCGCTGCCTGGCTCGCCTGATGGAATCCAAGGTAGAGCCCTCGGAGCTTGCTGTCATCTTTATGCTCAGCTTGATGAAGCGTGACAGCTATACCTACTCCCCTGAGCTTATTGGAGAATACAGTGAGGGTATTGCTGAGTTCGCAGGTTTACGCTCAGGGAGTCCAAATGCCCTGGCTCGTGAATCCACCCGACTGGTCGCCGCTTTGTACAACGAAGCCCTGACAACGATACAGCCACATGAGTTTGTGCTGATGCTGGTTAGCAACCTGCAAAAGCAATTTGTCGGCTCAGCCAAGTACAAAAACCTGTTTCTTCCTCAAGTTTGGGCGCCTGACGCCCTGGATGACCCAGCCACCCAGCACCTTGGCCGAGCCTTGGAAGAGATCTTGCTGTGCTATCCTGAGCTCATTGAAGAAGTTGAGGATGATCGGCTCTCAAAAGCCCTGAAGCACTATCCTACTAAAACATTGAAGCCGCTCATCAAGCACCCCAAACATCAAGATCAAATGCTTTCTGTGGACTTAGGACTTTGAGCCGATACAGCCTGATATTTCGCTTGATCAACAAGCCATTCGTGTTCGATGCCGGTGGCCACCTGGATGATCGCGATACTCAGGCTTTGCGCACCATCTTTGAGCCCTACGCCAAGGGCAAAGACCGTCCGGGCTGCATGGATCTTCTCCATGGCACCAGGGTGGGCATCCCCAAGTGGCCCGTGCTGCACTTGCTGGCCATGATGAAGATCAATAACAACCGCTACGATCCCTCCATGGTGGGTGAGATGGTGACGGGTGTGACAGATTTTCTGGAGCACGACTGGATCCACGGCAACAAGCTGATGCGCGAAACCTCCCGCTTGGTTGAAGCTCTGTTCGTGGGTGGGCACTCTCTGGTTGAGCCCGGCGAGTTTGTAGCGCTCGTCAGCAAGGACATGGATCGCCACGTCATGAGGTTGCCGGCGCTCCGGGAGATCTTCATTCCAGATGAGTGGCTGGACGATGCTGACAATGACCCCAGCAACCATCACCTGGCACACGTGTTGATCCAGAATCAGGATCTGCAGAAGGAGCTGCTCACCGACATGCCAGAAAGGCGATTCAAGTCAGCGCTACTGCACTACCCTCGCGCCGCTCTTGATGTCGCCCTGGATCGTGGTGCACGCTGGGATCAGATGTTTGCAAAAGACCTGGGGTTGTAGTCCATGCGTATTGATCACCAAAATTCCTACAGACCGAAATCTACCAGTGAGTCTGACCTTTACAGGGCTATGACGGAAGAGCGGGTTATGCAGGGTGTCGCTATTCAGCACCACGGGGACTTCGGGTCTGATGAGATTGTTCGCGATTTCAAAAAGAACAAGACCTATCTGGGTTTCTGGCCCATGTTCTATGCCGAAGTCATGATGCTTCACAACCCGAATGATGACCTGGATAACCGGGTGGGTGAGTTCGCCCAAGGCCTTGTGTTCGGGATCGCAAACAGCAAGCGCGAACACAGGCACATCGTGTTTCAGGAGGCGGTTCTGTTTTGGGATTACCTGCGTAACTCCAGCCAGGTTAGCCAGACCACGACTATCGACCTGATCCATGCGGTCACAGAAGAGTTTTCCAGGCGCCCGCAATTTCAGCGCACGCTGTCCGATTTGTTTTGCCTGAACGGCGACAATCGCGTTGAGGATCATGCCAAAGCTTTGACTGCCTTGAATGCTTACCTGTTGGCGCACCAGGACGTCGCTGAGGCCATGTTCAAGCCGCTTAAGGGAGAATTCCTCAGGGCAATGAACACCTACGCCCCAGAGGTCTGGAAACCTCACTGCAAGACCTCTGCGCGGATCGACATGCAGATGGGTCGAGATCTTGGCTTATAGGATGGCGATCGATTACAAAATCCCACTCGACAGCAGGGTATCCACGCTCAAGGATCTTTTAGACTCCAAGGCCAGCGCTGGAGAGAAACGAATGCTGGTACTGGCTGTTCAACACAATGGCGAAAACCACGCTTATGGAGTGGGCGCGGAAATCAGGCGCTTAACCACAAACCTTGGCTATTGGCCCAGGCTATATGTGGACGCCATGCTTCTGAATCGACCCTGCGAATCGATGGACAATCGCGTGCTTGAGTACATTCAGGGGATTGTGCTGGTGATCGATAACTGCAAGCGCAACCAGCGGCACATCCCTTTTCACGCAGCCATTTTGATGTGGGAATCTCTGCAAGAATCAGGGCATGTTTTGCAGGTGACAACTGGCGCTATGCTCGGCGCCTTGATCGATGAATTTGCGAGACGCCCTCATTTCCAGGCAACCCTGACCGACCTGTTGTGCCTGCACGAAAAAAACAAGGTGAAAGGCAGTATCAGGGCCATGCCCGCAATCAATGCCTACCTCTTGGAAAATCCGGATCTGACCGCTGCAATGCTCAAACCCCTCAAGGCATCCTTCCTAAAAGCCATGAACACCTTTTCTCCCGAAGTATGGATGCCACATTGCCAAGGGCCTGAGCGAGTCGACATGAGGCTGGGTCGAGATCTTGGCTTATAGCCCTCTCTGAGCTGATCCGCACACAATCAAATTTGAGAAACGGTTGCCGCTTTTACTATCTATTGATCAAAATCCAGAGCCATCCCATCGGACGTCATTCAAAAGTCGAAAGTGTTTCCTCAGCGCACCCATACTGTCCATGCATTGCTGTCGGCAGCACCGTATCGGTACCCGTTGAGTGAGTAACCGCGTCCTGCTGGAGATGTAAAATTGGGTGCGAAAGCCCAGTTATAAAGCGCTGAATCTCTGTCAAAGGTCAGGGTGTTGTTCCAGAAAGCAGCAGAGCCGCCGCTTGATGAGAGGTGATGTGAGTTGAAGAAATAATTCTTGTCTCTGTGGATGTGATAAGCAATCCCGCTTTTTTTGCCAATCACTGGAGCTGCAGCCAGATCGCCCGTTGAATAAATGTAATCCACAAAATCGCTTGCCGTGGCATCCAAATCTGAGCCGAAGGCGGTTTGCGTATGCACAGGAAGCTGGGAGCTATTGAGCGTAAAGCTCTTTCTTGATCCAAGGCTCGGATCGTAATCGGGCTGTACACCCTCATCCCAAGACGTGGGGTCGTTTTCGAACTGAGCGGCCACCAACGTCCAACCGCCACCCTGACTGGTCATGTCGCAGAATACCGGAAATGTCTGCCCGTTGACGGTGACATCATACACCTTGCTGCCAGTGCTCTTTCCGGCTGCAAGGATGTTCTGGCAGGCGCCATAACCACCAGGGGCGGTCGCCGCCTTCCCTTCTTTGATAGGGGCATTCATACGGATGATATTGTCGGCGCAGGCCTGTCCCGCCATAACCCCCAGCAGCAAGGCGATCAGTGTGTTGGTTTTCATGCTCAGGTCTCTTGTTTTTTGGATTAGGGATTAACGTCCCTTCAGGAAATAGAACTTGTTTGAGGTGAAGTCAAAATGGCTGGCGCTACCGCTACCCTGATAGCCAGGACAGATCTTGTTGTAGCCAGCGATTCCAGCACCCCCGCACTCGCCTGTGTTGTTGGGCTTTGTGAACAAACCAAAACCAGATGTCCCGAAGGTCGCATCGCTCCAGCCGTTCATAGGCAGCCACATATCGATGGTGCCACCCGGCGTTTGCACTGCCACGGGATTGGCAGCATTGACGACACGGGTAGCCTCTTGAATTCGAAAACTCTGCCAGGCGCCATAGGAGGTTGACCAGGTAGGGTTGGTGTTGATGATCATCCCTTCCTTGGACACATTGACAACGCCACTGGGGATGACCGGGTAACTGCCCTGATCTGCGCTCCAAGTTTTAAGGGGATTGCCGGCTACCCCAAGGTCTTTCATTTGAGAGGCTGCTGTCATGGGGTTCGTCCAATACAGGGCTAGCACCCAATAGCCCCCGTTGGTGGTCATGTCCACATAAGCCGAGAAGGTCTGATTGTCGACCTCCACTTGATAAATTCCATTCTGTCCTTTGATGGCGTTGACCACTTTGAACCCAGGAGTCGCGGGCGCGGGCTCCGGAGTTTCTGGGGCTGGCTCTTGTGCTGGCACGTCCGTATGAACAGCCGATTGAGCGATTGGCGCGTAGGTGCGCATGATGTTCGAAGCCCAGCTGGTGCAGGACAATGTCATCATTAAGGCGAAAAGGGGCAACATTTTCATGGGGAAACCTTAATTCGAGTAATTACAAAGAGCTTTAAAATCAATATTGCCATTATTCGCCGGAGATAGACCCTTGACTAGGGGTATATTGAGCTCTATCTTCACTTCTATTTCCAAATCCAGGGGGCTCGATATGCGGTCGTTAAAGAATCTTTTTGCCAGATCCAAGGCAGTCGCTACCGCGAAGATGGCGACCTCCCCCTTCGAGGCGACCATTGCGCGAGCTCTGGCAGAGCGTGGTCAGCACTCCGACGACATGAAGCTTGATCCAACCTTCCGTCAGCCAAACTACGTGGTGAGGATGTGCCAGGCGTTGCACGAGCAGGTACAGGCCATGGGTCAGCAGGCTGTGACACTTCCTCAGGTGGTGATGCTGGAGCGCACTGCGTGCGGTCATGTTGACTATGCCCACAAGCTCGCGCTTCGCCTTGGGCAACTCGCCCAGAGCGAGCACTCACCTGCCTGACCATGTGCCGGATGACGAAGGATGTGGCAGCCAGTGAGATTATTTTTCCATGAGCCTTAACGACTCGATGTTCGAAATCCCCAACTACACCACCCGTAGCGCCCAGAAGGTGCTAGACCACTTGAGCCGCCCCGTCAACATGCTCAGACTTAGGGCCGAGGTGGTGCACAACGAAACTCGCGAAGCCCTATTGTTCGGGGACATGTGGGATCTGACACCCAGGCACCATTTTCAGTACACCGTGGGCTTGCAGCCTCAGCCGATGGAAGAAAGCCTTAACTGGACTCCGCATTTCAGCCTTGATTTCACCCTGACGGACTTCCAAACCCTGCATACCCTGTTGATGAAAATCAAACAGGAGCATCTACAGCTACTGGCCGGAAAGATTCAAGATGAAGGGGAAGCAGAGTACACCAGCGAGTCCGATCGGTTTTGCTTTCAGGCCCTTTATCGGCGCAGCAAAAGCCTACACTGGGGTGATGACGCCCCCAAGGGCCATCGCCTGGTACCGATCTGCAACAGCATCGATGTCTATCTGAAAACAGCAGCAGGTCGATTAGATATCGGCCATTATTCGCTGTATTCAGGCATGCACTGCATGACCGGGTTGATTCTTGAGGCTGAACGAATCCACGCCATCATCAACGGCGCCGAGCCTGAAGAAGTCGCCAGCATTGAGCAGATGCCAGCCGGGCCAAGGTCTCCTCTGGAACGCCCCTCCCTTGTGTTGATAAAATCCGGACGTTGAATTATCAGATCTTCGCCTTAAAGCCTTCGAGGAGGGTTAAGCGCTCAAGCCGATAGGCCTGTACGGCTGTTTTACGCAGAATTGCAATGATCGTGCGTTGATGGGTACTGACTGCGACCCGTAAGATAGAAACATAGGTCTTTGACCCGCCCAATTTTCTGGAAAGCTTCTGATGCCTTACGACTACCAGCCCAATGAGCCACAGATCGATTTCATCTACGATCTAATTCAGCACCGCCAGGATCGCAATGGCGTCGTCGACGAGGCTGCCGAAGTGGTCATGGCCCGCAGTACCCAGATGTTCGACAACTACCTCGATCTGGTCATTTCCCTACATCACGTGTTTCGCACAGCCCAGGGCCTAACGGAAGAGGAGCGCAACAACGATTATCAGGTGCTGGATTACTGGCTTCATTGCTTCAGCAAGCAGGCCTCCACCAATAGTCCGGACACCATCGAGCACCTGATCAAGATGGATCGCTTGATTCATGAGGCCAGAACCAGCGGTAGCGCCGGATGGTTTTTTGACAAGATGGATCTGCAAGATCGTTTCAATACATACGATCGGCTGTACCTCGATGCGCACGAAGTGACCCACCCCGATCTTCAATTCAAGATTTTTGACGAACAAGGCCATCCCACGGGAGACCTCACCTTCATCGTAAGCACTGTACCCAGTCGCATCATGCACAATGAGCTTCATGCGATGGCGGTTAACAATGAGTCGGGCGCAGCGCGAGCCTTTGATCACCTGTACCGCAATGCACCTGATGCTGCGTACAGCATGACCTCAACAGTGGCTGCCAAATGCGTAGAGAGCTTCAAAAGCACAAAAAGCCCGCTCTACAATGCGGTGGTATTGCGCAAGTATCGCTGGCCAGGACAATACCTGGGAGGATGCCTGGAGATTGCCTTCGGTAAGGCTTCATCTGAAAAGCTGTCTTACGAATCAGCAGATGACGCCGGCAACCTGGCCAGACTCATGTTCGAAAATCCTGCATACGTGAAGACGGGACTGCCTGAAGACCTGTTTCGGCTTTTGATGTCAAAAAAAGGCACTGACGATTACAAGAATCCTCGCCTATTGATCCCTATGATCCAGCAAGCGGTACAGATGGAAATGCCGCTGCTAAAACTGGCATCGGCCTGCATTGCCAATTCATGGGCAGGGTTTGACGTGGATGAGCAGTACCAGAGCGAAGCGGCCATCCAGATCCTTGAGGCTGCGCACAATGCCCAAAGCCTGTCTCAGCCCAAGCGCCAGGCCCTTCTGGGTCTGTGGTACATCAAGACGGCCTCTGAGAAAGAGCTCAGGGCTCAACCCCTGACCGACAAGCTTCGTGTCTTCCTGTACGAAATGACGCGCTCCAGCGGGTTTTTGCAGGACATCAAGGACACCAAGATGCGCGACCGAGTGATCGGCGCTGACCTGGGGCTTTGACATGAGAAAGCGCGGCCACCCTTTCTCCACATCACCACCGACCCTGGATTTGGAGAGTCCTGGTAAATCATCTGTCGAGACCAAGCTGCCATTTGAGGAAGAGATGCAGCTTCGCTCGGGCAAACCACAGCGCCAGGCGCTCGGCTTTATCAACACTCTGCTGCAGGCCGGCAAGCCTCTGTCTGACCTGAAAGAATATTACATGCAGTCGCTGGGCTACGATGCCAGGTACCCTGACCATGTAATGCGCTTTGAGGATTTGCTGGTTGACAAGTTTGCGATGGCGCTGAGCTTTGAGCACGAGGATGTGCCGCAGATCCTGAGTTTCATGGAAGAAAACGAAGCCGAGATCTTCCCCGACGGGCTTGAGAACTACGAGATCTTCAAGCGCGCTGATTCCTTCTATGAGAAAGGCCAGCACAGCGCCGGGTATGCGCCACTTGATACCACCCACAGCGCCGATGGAAGCCTGCGAGATCTGGTGCTCATCGATAAGTACCTAAAGCCACTGTGGGATGAACACGTTCCCTTCATCATTCACGATGGGAGATACGACGTTGTCGCTCAGCTGGCCGAGAAAAAACTGGTCAGTACCGATACGCTCATTTACAACCTCTTGCCCTTCTCAGGCGAGATGGCTACCAAAATGCGCCTGGCCATTCTGGGGTCGGACACCGTTACTGCCTTTGAAGCCGATGAGCGCTTGAGTCAGGTCATGATTCTGGCCTTCCCTCCCTTGGTTCAAAAGATGCACCTTGTAGGCTCGATCGAAAATTCCAGGCACCTGCTTGATATTCACTTGCCTGAGCTTGCCAAGGCCGAGAGTTATCTGTCGACCTGGGCAATCCACCAGGTGGCCAAGATCGTATCGACCCTCAAGGGGCTTGAGCAAGACTGGACATCCACAAGAAAGGAAGGGGCTCAGGCCAAGGCAGTATTTGAGTTTCTCAGGCAGTTCATTCCCAGCTTTCACAAGCACATGGGCCACCTGCTCTGCGAACGTGACGTCGGTATTGTCGCGCAGGATCAGTACACCGAAGCGAGCTTCGCTGCAGATTTTTTCAAGCAGATCTGCAAGCGTTGCAAGCAGAACAAGGATGGCGCCTATCAGACTGGAAATGGAACGGGACATTTCCATAACTACGTGGCCATACTGGAAACGGTGGACAAGGGCTCACTGGATAATCTCCATGAGCGCCTGTCTGCAGACGAGCTTTTGCTCGCGTATCAGTTAACTCGCCACAATCCCCTGCTCAAGCACCTCAGTGCCGCGCAACGTGATGTGGCTTTTGGTGGGGAGTTGGGATTGTGAATGCAGCGCAGACTGTAAAGTTGATGGAAAAGCTCAAGGCGAGCAGCAAAGTAGGCCTGGAGCATCCGGATCGTGCCGTTCTGGCCGTTGAGGCGATGGACATTGTTCATTCGTCCAAGGTAACGGCTGAGCAGCTGGGAATTCTGTTTGATCTGGAAGCAAAATCGAGCGGACTGACCTCAGCTCAGGATTTTGGCATCATGATGCTTTGGTCAATGACCAAGAACTCCCCAAACTTCGGGGAGAACCTGGCTTTCGCCTATGCCGACGCCCAGCGAGAAGAGCCGCTGTTTCTGAATGGGCCGATCGAGCAGATATCAACCTTCTTCTGCCACAACATGGCAAAGGAAGCCTGCAAAAACAAGCCAGAGATGCTCCCGCTCAGCCTCATCGACGGCGCCGGCACTCTCAGGTTTGATGCCCAGGCCTACATGCGATTTCATGGAGGCTCGCTGAGCAACGAAATCACCGAGGCCCTGAGCGACGATATAGAGCGATTCGCTGTTATGGTCAAGGCCATCAAGGGTTCACCTGACGCACAGTGCTTTGAAGAGACGCTGCGAAAGCTCAAGACCCATCCGCACATGAAAGCCTTGCCCATCGACTCTCCGGCAAAGCGGATTCTTATGGGTGACAACATCAGCCCAGAGGACATTTTCACTTACATAGATCACCTGGGCAGCACCATCACCCTGGGCAACCTGCCGTTGGAGAGCAAAAAGGCCATTCTGGACGAGGCTCACGAAGGCGTTCGCCTGTTCAGGGCGCTGGATGAGGAAGCTGTGGCCCAGCACCTGGATCGCAAGCTGGATCTAACAAGCAACGAGGACATGAAGTGGGAGTTGCACGATCCCCACAAATCGACTGCTATGCTGCTCAAAGCTATCGATCCAACCGGTGTTCTGGTGGCGCGCTCCTATGCAACCTACAAAGACCAGGCTTTTGATAGCATTGAGCGGGTGCTGGAATCCATGGTGAATGAGCTTTCAGACAAGCTCCCAACACAATATCTGGGCAACCGGGACGTGTGGCTTTCCGGCGCCATACTGAGCCACCCCATGGAGTGCCTGACGAAGCTGCGGCTCAAAGATGATGGCTGGTACAAGCTGTACCAGCTCACTGAAAGTCCGGTCTTTAAAGAAAAAGTCCGGGGCCAGCACCTTGATCGTGTGATGGGGCAAGATCTTGGGCTTTAGCCCTTTTGCGGGGAATTTTGGCTGACATCAGGCGTAGCAACTTGTGCATCCTTGACGTGATCAGCCTTGTATTGGCTCATTACACGCTCTGTGGCCTGTCGCATGGCGTCATCACGAATGTCGGCTCCGCCTTCAGCAAAAGCTGATTGGGCAAAAACAGCAGTAACGAGGGCGATGATGGGGGCGTACGATTTCATGGTCTTGTCCTTGTTGTTGGTAGCTCAACAGTAGACCACTCTCAATACATCTTGAAATCGAATCTGTAGATAGTCTAAATCGACGATCCGAGTGGCTACCCCACTAGGCCGCATAGGCGGTATGGATCGTTGGTTAAGATGGGTTCGAGGCCCTAATTCTAAGCCACGCAAGGCGGTATGAATCCGAACGAAAAAAAGACATCGAGACCTTATATCTAAGCCGCACAAGGCGGAATGTAGCCGAGAGTTCAGGATTTGATCCCTAATTCTAAGCCTGACGAGCAGGTTGCGAAGCAGGAGTACCTTACTGGGCCGCATGAAGCGGTGAATTTCTAGAGTCTCGGGCAGATTCTCGTTGTTTTGCTAAGCCAGACAGGCTTTACCGGCCTACTGGAATCCTCGCAGAAGCAATAGGCCGCAGGTGCGGAGCGCTACTGAAGGCGGAATATCTCGGTTTTCCTTTCACTAAGCCACACAGGGTGCAGGCACCAGGTGGTAGCTCATGTGCAGACTGGATGGGTGCCAAGTCGTCGCAGGATGAGTTGTAAATATACCATTAATTCGAGTTGGAGCAACAATATCAGTGAGAGCTTCCGCACTGCCCGCAATTTCCGGCGCAGGTGTCGCACCCGGTTTTTCTGGTAGGCCCTTTTACCAAAACAGCCTTCTGGGTGCTGGGACGCTCTTTCTTGTCGCGGGTCAGCCAGATGGCAAAACCAATTGCGAAGGCTAGGATGATGATGAATTCCATGGTTTCGCTCACTTTTCGTTCAGCCGTTCGAAATCTGACTGGGTATGGGCTACGCCCCCAAAATTCAGTCGCTTGTAAAGCTCCTTGAGCTTTTCTTCGTCAGCCTGGTATTCGAGCTCGAAGCATGGGAACGGTTGATTCAGTATGCGGCGGCGCTGCTCGGCAACCGAGAGCTGGCTGTAGTAAACACTTCCGAATACCGGAAATGCATCCTCCAGAAACAGGCCCAGGCTGGTTAAGCGCTGCTGGCCATCGATCACCCATCCGGACATGAACCGCTCTTCGCCGGCAAGCTCGTAGTCGGAACCGTTGACGCAATAGCTGCCCGTCCCAAGCCCGAGGCAGATTCCCTCAACGAAGGCGATCTGGCGCTCACGCTCCCATACGAACGGACGCTGCCAGGGCGGCAATACGCGGTTCATCACCACACGCTCAGAGGGGATTGTGGGCGATACCGGCGTACCATGCAGCAGATGGCTGATGGTGTAGGAGCGGGTTGAGCCGTTGAGGATCTTCTCCGGGAGCAGATTATCCATGATGAAATTCCTCTTGCAGCTTCAGTTCACAAGGCGCCCGATGAAGGGCTCGACTTGAAGAATCCAGGTGGCGACATAGTAACGCAATGGCGAGATCTGCGACATGCCTACGGTGATCATCTCATACCACTTCGACTGGCTGATCGCATTGCTCATGAACAGCGGGCCAACAGCAGCCAACCCTACCAGCGATACCTTGACCCCCAGCTTGTACCAGCGTCCCGGCAGCCTGATCGTGATCCATGAGGCCAGCAGGCTGATGATGTTCAAGGTGGCAAAGAACAGCGAGAGAAACAGCGCCACTGGCGGAATAATCATGCTGCGATAGATCTGCTCGGCCTGATAGCCATCCAGGTCAATGGCCAGCAGGTTTTGGGTGAGCCCTGCAATAGCCCGAGGCTTGTCAGCATAGTAGCCCCAGAAGTACTCGGACATGCCCATGCCCTTGAAGTGATAAGGGAAGCCGATGACCGACAGCCAGCGTGAAACATCGGGGGAATTGGCAAACTCCTGACGGGCCATAGGGTACTCGACATCCTTGGCTTGACCCTTGGCCTTGGCAGCCTTGGCAGCCTTGATGGCGCTGAACAGCATGGCGCGACGAAAGCTCTCACGGTCGGTCAGCCAATAATCCTCGACAACAGTAAGCCCAGAATCCTTCTTGATCTTTTTGTTGACCTCCTTCTTCACGTAATCAGAATTCAGGAAGTCAGGGGTGTTGCAGTCCTTGCGCGCCCGGTACCGGATACACTTGTCTTGTTGCCGGCGGACATCGGCAAGGACGAGCTCGTGGCTTGGGATGCTGATCTTTTCCTGATAGCGGTCGAGGTAGTCGTTGTATTTGTCGTCAAAAGGCCTCCAAAGCGCATGGCTCAGCTCACCCTTGAGGTCATCGCGGTTCATCTCGGCGGTAAAGATCACCTTGGCATAGGTAGGTTTCTTGCTGGTGATGGCCTCCCCCAGCACGCTGCCTGGGAACACATACAGGCCCATGCTGCCCAGTAGTGCTTTGCCCTCAGAATCATAACGGTCGGCGACCAGTGCCGCTGAATGCTCGATACCGCCATTGGTCATGCCCATTCGGTAGATGTAAGCCATAACGCCTGCGTCACGTTCGGCCCGTGTGGAGTTGCCCACGATGCCATCCACCATCAGCTGCACTGCAAGGTAGGTAAAGGGCCCCATGAAGCCTGCGATGAGCACCAGGGCTTGTACACGGTGACGGGTCTTGCGAAAGAGCGGCAAGATCAGGTTGGACAGGAGGATGACCGCACCACACCCAGAGAGCACGCGCATCAACTTCTCCATGTGCTCGACCGCTTCATGGCTAACGTGATGACTGCCCACAACCGTCAGTAGGTTGGCATTGGCAATAATCTCGGCGATTACGTAGATCACCCCAGCGAGCACCAGCAATTTGGTGATCCAGTCCTTGCTCATACCCAATCCTCAAAAATGGCGACCCAAAACGTGACTACAAATGGGCTAAGGGGGCCATTATGCAGGATCAGTCATAACAGTCAATAACGATCCAAATACTCGGCCAGCTTCTGACAATATCTGTCATGAATTCCTGGGCGCCCTTGCTCAAAACACATCAATATTTGACTAAACCGCCGTCAATCCCTACCCTTGCTGGCATTGCTCAGGAGCCCAACATGACCTTCACCCCCGCACAGACCAAGGTGCTAGAAAATCTCTACAAGCACGCCGAGCGAAAAGTCTACGGTACCCCTGAGTATCTGGCCGTTTGCTTTGAGCATGCCTTGAGCATTTACTTGGAGTTTGGGTCTTTTCGGGGCTTCCATAATTCGATCGACGCCTACAACGGCACGCCCATCGGGGCTTTCCATGATTTCAGTGCTCAAATGTTCATGCTTGGCATCTCGCACGATGACTTCAGAATGCCCGAGCTGCTGGCGGTCATGGCGAATGAGCTCAAGGCCAACCCTACCGGCCCTTTGAATACCATGCTGCAACGGGCCAAGGGCAAGTTCCAGGATTGCGAGCCACCACGGCTGCTCGATGACGAGAAAAAGCTGCGTTTCAATTTGGACAACTACCTGGCCGTCTACGCTGCCTGCCTTGAAAGATCGCTGCCCAAAGCAGTCGAAGATCCATCTCAGCACGAATCCCTGGCTTGCCTGCTGAGGGCGATTAAGACGCAGAGTGAGCATCACTTCCAAGGCCTTGTCGAAGGACTCAGATACAGCATCTACAAACACGATTTGGCTTATGACAACGCTGTGCGTCAGGCAGCCTTAGGCCCGAACGTAGACACTGAAGAAGTGATGGGTCGACTCAGGTACATCGTCACGCAGCCAGCTGGCGCTGAAAATGGCGACCTCTCTCTGAGGCAGGCTGAAACTTTCATTGAAATCATCGACAATCAAATCCGTCTTCATGGGCTGGTTCAGGAGCAATTCATAGGACAATGCGACTTTCTGTTCACCTCATCCGCCAACAGTGGCATAAGCCTTAGGTATTACTGGAGGCGGCTCTCGACCCTCATGATTTATCTGGTGGAAGAGCTGGGCACTCGCGGCTTTTCTTTTGAGAAGGAGCTGATCGCACGTTGCATGGGCCACGTCCACTCCCTGTCGGTGATGGCCAGCAAGATGACCAAATTCGACGGCCCACATCGATCCATGAGTGAGGATGACCATAAAGAGCTTCAGGCGTTGTGCGTTGGCGCCATGAGTTACGTGGCCCTGGATACACCGTCGGGTCGCCTGCGGTGTCTGGTCGGTGCTCTGGTGTGCGCAGACAACACCTCGCCTTGGCTCGGGAGTCTTCTGGGCAAGTTGATTGATCGAGTTGATCCCCAAGTGATTCAAGATGCACACCTGACAGACCTTGAGGCCATGGGTCTTTATCGCCACACTCGACTTGTACGTGATCTGCAGCGCATCCAATCCGGTGAGGTGCGCGATCGCATTTTTGGAGCTGATCTTGGAATCTGAAAACAGTTACAAGCAGCTTCAGATGCTGAAAATGATCAGTGAGATGCAGGAATACGAGTTCTGCAGCCCCATCTCGAATCAAAAACAAGCTGGATATGTGAAGCTAGGCCTGGAATTGATTGATGCCTTTGGCTCGATCCTTGGGGCACTGGATGCAGGCAGCGAGTATTCAAAAAGCAACAAAGGCCAGGGCGGTAACCACTGGCGGTGGCTGGTGAGTGCAGCCTTACTCACTGACGGTGATCATCTGCCCGGACTCATGGCAGCCTTTGCCAAGGAAATGAAAAACACAACAAGAGACCATCCGCTCTCAAGTCTGCGTTACGGACTTCATTCAATCATGGAGTCGCTGACCTATGATCCCGATGAGGCAGCTGCAGCACTGGAGAATCAGTTTTACGCCCCCCGCTACCCAAGCCTCTATGACGATAGGGGTGAGGTGCGTTTCAATTTGGACGACTACCTGGCTGTCTTTGAGCACGTCCTCGGGTTGCACGCCTATTTTTGCCTGGGTGACCTCGCTGACCTTGAAGACTACCGGCGTTTGATGGCGATCTTTGCCTCCAAACTTCCCGATAAACATGAAAAAATGCGCTATGACCACATGGAGACGTTGTTCATGCGCCAGGTGGATGTCGACGACCCCAGGCGTTTGGAATTGGTGCCGGCAGCACCTTGCCACGTGGAGATGGACACACGCTTCACATCGCTGTTAGGCCATATCCTCGTTTTCGCCACCCGCAGTAGTGAAGTGGTAGCGCTGGGCGACTCCCTTGAAGGCAGGCTTGAGGGGGTAGAGCTATTCCATCAGGCGATGATGGCGTTCCCAAAGGATCAGCACCAGAAGCTGCAGGAAGTCTTGGCGGTTCGCTTTTCTCTCTACCTGCGACCTGAGCCTTACAGCGGCTTTCAGATGATCGGCGAATCGTTTTTCGATCTGGAAGATCGGCTCGCTCCTATTCGGCTCTTGTTTTCATGCATGGAGCAGGCTGGCTTTGGCCTGGATGACCTTCTATTGCGCCAAATGAGGAGCAGCAAGGATCAGGACTTCCCCATCCAACATAATAGCCCAATGGATGTTCATGACCGCGCCCGGTGCCTGGGGTACATGCATATGAACCCCAAGTACGAAGAAAACTTCTTCAGGGAAATTCTCAATAGCCTCATGCTTGAGCGCATCGACCTGTCGCAGGTGCGCTGGGATGATCTGACAACCCAAGAGGCCCGCCAGCTTTATCATCTGGCGCCCTGCCCTGCGGTGATAAGACGGGTGAAGTCCTCTGCGATTCGAGACAGTATCTTTGAGTCTGACCTGGGCCTCTAAAGCCGATCAGAAGCCCCCGGCTGAGCTCTGATTCAGCTTTCTTGCAGGAAGCTCAGGAAATGGCCTCAACTGTCTGGGAAAACGTCAGGATCAAACCGCCAATGCGTTCTATTTCCTCTGCGTTAGCATCTGGATCAGTATGCAGTGCTGCCAGATCGGTTACGGCCAGCTCAATCTGAGACTGCATTTTTTGAAGGGCGCGAAGATCATCAACATCCAGGTTGGGACGATGGATTGAGCCCAGGTGCTCAAGCGTCTGAGTGGCGACGTTGACCAGATCTTCAAGGGTGTTTTTTTCGATAGACATTGCAGTACTCCACGCTCATCAATATATGATTAAATAATAGCAGCATTTTGGCGCCAAGGACTTCTATATGAGCAGCATTCAGGCAGCAGCCGCAAAATTCGATACGTCGATTAACCAATACGCAGAAGAAAAGCGTAAATCGGCCCAGGCCTACCGTCGCAGTGACTACGGTCGCGCTGAATCTCGCGCCATCGGCGCCATTGGCATGGGGGTTACACTGGTCAGCTCCATCGCGATCGCCATGAACTCCGGCGCTCTGATGCAGGCAACTCCGGGCGATGTCGCCAATGCCTTCATGGTGGCCCCAGTTGTTGCAGGGTTTCTGACCTACGCGGCCTCCCAGGCAGCGCCATTTCGCCAGGAGATCGGCGAGAAGCTCAAAAGCATGTCAGGTATCGTTCCTGCCATCGGCTCAGGTATCGGCAAGGCGTTCGCAGGATTTGGCCAAGCGCTCTCAAGCCTGGGCGACAAGCTCAACATGAGCGACAACGCCCGCGCACTGCGCAACGACGCCAAGTACATCAAGCAGTTGATGGGTGTGGACAGCATGAAGGCTGTCAAAGGCACTGCGGACTGGGTGTACGGCTCCAACAGAGCGCAATCAGTGGTTCACAAGGCCACATGGCTGCGCGAAGGGATTGATCAGGCCGTGAAAGACAAGCTGTCAGGTGGTGACAAAACCCCGCTGTCGTACAACGATATCGAAACCGGCATCCTCAAACGTATGGACAAGGCCAATGTTCTTGGCCAGAGCGTCGAAGAGTCACGCGGCAAGATCAATGTGATGGAGAGCGTTCGATTGATGCTGGATAACCCAAGCTCAGGCAACATGGATTTGCCAAAAGGCGATTTCAGCAGCCTCAAGGATGACCGCGTCCTCAACAAGCTCCATGCTCGCGACAAGTTCAAGGATGGTGGAGAAAACGCTCCGTCCTGAAAGAAGGCCCGCAGGGCCTTTTTTGTGCCCAGGCAGTTTGATGACAATCGATTATGAGATATATTGATAGCACCCCTGATGACCGGGCTGTCATCCGTATTTGCACTATCCAAGTGAGATAATTGAATGAAAAAGCTGCCTCTGGAACCCGAAAAATTCAAATCCATGATCGCCAATCTGGAGAAGCTCCAGGAGCTTTTTCCCAAAGCCTTTCCTCGTAAAAACGAGGGTCGGGTTCAGCCGCTCAAACAGCAAATTCATAAGGACATTTTGGCCAAGTCCCGTGAGCTTGATCTGGGTATCAGCCAGGAAGATGTTCGCCATGTCCTGGGCTACTGGGTATCGCGTCCTTTCTACCTGCGCGCCTTCAAGCAGGCGACCAGTCGGATCGATCTGGACGGTAACGTGGTCAACCACATCACCGATGAGCATAAGGCCTATGCCAAGGAGCTCAAGCACAAGCTGTGGAAGTGTGCGATTCCTGTGAACATCTCCGCCCTGGTGCCAGAGGCGGGTGCTTCAACCGAAGCCGCTTCGCAACCCGCCTGCGCCTAACAAGGCTTGGGGCTTTTGCGGCTCCTGACCATCACCCACAAAAAGCCCGAACGCATCACCTCATGGGAATGCACTCGGGCTTTTTCATTCGCCCTGGGTAATGTCACCCGATACTGATTCGGCGTTTCCACGAACGCTTTTGGCTTCGATGTCACCTGACATGGTGTTGGCGCTGCCCAGGATGTCACCCTTGGTGCGCACATCCCCGCTCATGGTCTTGACTCGACCCACGGTGCCCGTCACCTGTACGTTGCCGGCGCTGGTCGTTACCGAGTCGACATTGCCGTTCACAATCACGCTGATGGGCCCGGACAGACTGCCTTCCTGGCGCTTGCCGTCGACGATGACGTTATTGCCGTTGACCGTGATGTTGCTACCCGAATAGGTTTTGCCGTTGATGACGACGGTCGAGTCGCCGGAGACGACTACAGAGTTAGAGGCAGCCATGGCTGTGAGGGGCAAAAGGGCCATCAGGCCAATGAGCAGTCGCTTCATGTCAGTTCCTTGGTGTTCGCAATGGTTAAAAATGCCAGCAATCAATTGGGCGCGATATTGTCACATATTGAACAGCTTGGATAGAGGTGGATCCATTTTATGGGAGGCCGACCAGGCCTGATCCTAGGCAGTGAAAACGTTTGGCTTGCCCAAAGCAATGAGTGGCTCCAGTTCCATTTGAAGCTGCCGGCTGAGCATCCCAGATGCTTTCTGCCCAATAATAGGGTGCTGTTCTACGATCGATCCATCGATTGCAAGGCCCCTCTTGCGCTTATCAAATGCAAGGTTGAGCTTGCGGTGGTTCGCGATTATCCAGGTGGCATCGGTCTTGGCTTTCAACAATTCGCTCAGAACGGAAAGCGCAGGCATCATTGAAGGGACGAGCTTGCCTATTTCCTCATAATTATTGCAGGCCTTGATTACTATCGACTCTGCCCACGCAACCTGCTTGAACGACCCTTGCAATCCAGATCGATTGTTTCTCATGATCCTGTTTGTAATGGAGTGCTGTTCAAGCCATGGGAGCTCAACTGGCGATATCACAAAGGTTGTTCCATTATTCTCCATTTTGAACACAAATGCGTAGTTGAATTTCATCTCCCCCGGAACCCAGAACACAGCAGGGTTATCCCGCAGCTCACCACTGCCGCAGATTTTCTCCGCCATGGCCTTGGCTGATGCCCACTCCTGGCTGAAATCGGCTGAGGAGTAAGGCAAATCCCCAAGTTCCAAAGCGAAACCGCTTTCATAGGCTTCATGGGCGGCTTCTGCTTCATCCTTCAGAAAGACCCGCAAGGTTTCCTCAACTGTGCTGAGGTGCTCCCAGCCAAAATCAATAGGGCTGAGGGTGTATGGCACCCAACGGTAATCGAGCCTGGAGTTTGATTTTGCTCGGTAGTCTTGCAAGGTGTCATTGACCTTGCCGGTAGCTTGGGAATGCTCATACCCATCAGCTGAGCGTATGAGCCTAAGGAGATCGCATTCCTTCCTCTCCAGGATGTCGAATGTGTACGTGTGCCCTCCTTTCTCAGCAGCCGCATGCAATTGAGATGTTAGGTCAAAATTCACACCCTTTTTTTTGTTTAATCCGATGTTTGTGTTGGATATAAGTCTGATAGTGGAAGGTGAGTCCAATCGTCCGACTAAATCGATCATGCCCTGGATGATGCAGCGATTGGAGGTCGTATCCTCCAATGAGCCCGTAGCGTAGACCTTGCCAGACCCATCGGAAATGCAGGCTTCGTAGCGGCCCTTTCGGGTTGATGAATCACAACTACTTACGCAATGAATTTCTACGCTTCGTTCTGGGATGGTCATAGCAAGGGGCCTTTTGCAGCAGGGAAGATGGGGATGCGGTAGCCCAAAGATTGGCCACCGAGATCTCAAGGGTCAATATACCCCAAAAAGACTATAGGGTCGGAAGGCTCATGTCACCGAATGTGGGCGTGAAACCCAAAGAGATTGGTCACCAAGCTCTCTGGGATCGATGTTTCAGAAATGCAAGGTGGTGCTACCTTTTGGCACATATTGCCAAATAAATCTCTTATCTCTATAATTGTCGGCTTTCCCCACTTCGCCTGTGCTTTTGAAAGCAAAGAGAGCCACATGATCGCCCAAACCGCAGAGCCAAAGACGTCCTTCCCCTACCCTATCTACCTGAATGGGATGCACATCGAGGAAGATCGCACCTTGGCCTCTCGACGCCGCCAGGATTATCAGAACGGCAATGCCTTCAACCTGATCCTGTCCGACATCGGCTGGATGGTGGATCTCGAAGCGACTCTGGAGCGCATGCAGCGTGACATTCCCCAGTACCCAGAGTCGTTCTACCTACTTCACCTTGCCGAAAGCGTGGCTTTCGCTTTGTGCGTAGAGCACGAGAAGGCCCAGGTTTGCTTGGAGCTCTTGATGAGTCAGCAATGTACGCCAAAAATGCTTCTGGAAGTCGCCAGCGTTGCTCAGCGTATGCAACGCCGCGATACGCCCGATGGCCACCAGTGGATTCGACCGGCAGACGTAGCAGGCAAGCTTCGTGACGTGCGCCAGCTGATCGAACTGCGGCTTGTAAATGAGTCAGACCTGGTTGACCGGGCTTTCGAGCACCCTGATGCGCCCAAGGTTGTTCAGGATATGATTAACGCTGTAGACAAGACCTCAGCCGATCGCATGCGGCAAAAGCTGGTGCGCCACCTATTGGAAAGTGACCAGGACGAGGCGCCCAAGCTTCGTGAAATGCTGGGTCTCCAGGCGCACATGAGCCTGTGGGAAGCATCGCGCCGCTTTACCTTGATGTTCGAGTACGCAGCGTTTGGGCTGGTCGATGAACACCAACTGCTGCCTACCCAGCTCAGCGCCCACCCCGACCAGGGCATTGCCCTGCAAATCCGCATGCTGATGGACGAGCGACCCTACCTGAACGACATGGCTCAGAAAGACCTGCCTCGGATGCTGGAGCGCATTCTGCTTGAGGCTGTTCGCTTCCCCCACATTGCTGACGTCAACCAACCCCCTTTGCATCATGTGCTGATCGCACAAGCGATCGAGTTCAGCCTGAACCATGTGCGGGATGGGGAGAACTTGATCATGCATGCGTTGCTACCCAACAAGTCCATGGGCGAGATGTACTGCCCTACCCCCTGGGAGCAAACAGCCCGTGCGGCCCTCAAAGACCTTCTGTCCAGCATCGAGCCAGGACTCAAGGATGAGGGTCAGCACATGCGAGTATTGCATCAAATCGGCAGGCTGATTATCCCGGAAGGCTCGCTATGAAGAAGATTTTTGGGTCTCTTCGGGCCGTCCTGAAAAAGCCTGCTAACGATTTCGTATTGATGACCCTGATGACGCCATTGCCCTGCATCTTGCTGGCCCCAGAAAGCCGGTGGGTGTCTGTAGCTGTCTTGGCCTACGCGATCTTAATGGGGCGCGTTTATGGGGCCGATCGATGGCTGTCTGGGTTCGTGAAAGGTCGCGAGATCATCTCCCAGCACTCGCAGGAAGAGGCTGATCCTGCAAACAACACGATCCCCTGATGCTAGCGCCAGCAGCGTCTTAACCCCTATCATGGGGCATACAGGGGGATAGTATGCGCAACTCGGCTGAAAAAGATGCATTGATGGGCGATTTTTCCGCAATCGTCCAGGCCTGGCAGGCTGTAGTGGACAACACACGCCCAAACCCCTTCGATCAGGTTTTTGATAGCATCCAGGGGCTTGAGCCCACCATCTTCGAGCCTCTGCAACAACTCTCAGCGCAAGCCCAGAAATTGCTACTGCGCTACAAGGTCATGCATGGCAGTTTGTTCGACATTAACTTGGACTTTGGCCATGTCGGGTTCGAGAGCGTTGCGGCGATTGCTTTGCTATGCGATACCCCTTTGCTAGGTGAAGTCGTTGAGTACCTGTACGAGGATTTGAGCTCAGAAGACCTGCGCGAAGTGAAGCGTGAATTTCGAGACAATTGCTTCTACCCGGTCTACATGGCCAACAAGGACTTCATCCCTCCACTGCCAGTGCATTACATCCAGTTCGGTGGCGCCACCGCCTACTGTTTTCTGTACCCCACAACCAGCGAGCGGGTTGGGGCTCGCATGTGTGAGTTGGTCAAAAGCGGCCTGCTGCGTGCCGATGCGGTCAGTTCAATGGTTGACCTGCTTTCCGAATCCGAGATTGAAACTGAATACCTGACACCGGAAGATTTTCGGGATTTCATGGAGGTTCATCTCAACGAGGTGCCTCGTGAGCCATTTTCGCAGCTGCGCCAGCACATTTTCGGAACGGATGACGTTACAGCCACCGAAAGCTCGTATCGCCTGCACCGCGCCCTGAAAGGCATTT
Source organism: Pseudomonas sp. CFBP 13719 (assembly GCF_014842095.1). Lineage (NCBI taxonomy): Bacteria > Pseudomonadati > Pseudomonadota > Gammaproteobacteria > Pseudomonadales > Pseudomonadaceae > Pseudomonas > Pseudomonas sp. CFBP 13719. The sequence goes on from NZ_JACYVB010000002.1 coordinate 512,501, forward strand.
TCATGCCCAATTTCAAGCTCAAGGCAAACAATGGATCCCTGGAGGATTTCGCCCAGCTGATTCGAACGAATAAAGAATATTCAGACCGGTTCTTGATGCAAGAAATGGTGTCGGCCTTGAGGGTTCATATTGCTGAGTTCGATTCAGGGCAAGCTCTGGAGCATGATAACGGTGTTGAGATTGCCGGCCAGCTCGCGCAATTATTCAAAGGCCTGGCCTTCACGGACTCAGATACCTCGCTGATCATTCTCATGGCGGTCAAAAACTCATACGCGGGTGCTGCCTATGACGCTGTGACCAAAGACTCAGCGGTTGGGGCTGTCGAGATGGCCCGAGAACTCTTTCGTCACCGAGCCTTGCTGCCAGGTAAGATCAATGGTCGGGTCGATCTTGCGGTGTCCTATGGGCTTTGGCAATCCATGTCCCCTGAAGCCCTGGATCACTCGCTCAAGCAGGACAGTGGCAAAATTGTGATGTACAAAATGAGCGGGGATCGCAAGTTTCTGAATGGGATCGAGGATAGGCGATTGCTCGACGATACCCTCGGGGCAGATCTTGGGTTATGATTTGGGAATGCGCGGCACAAACCGCCCACCCCTCCTTTTGCCTAGAATTGCCCAGCCCGCACACCCTAAACTAGAGTCATATCGTTAGGGGGAAGCATGCACAACAGTGAAGAACACAGAAATCTGATGTGCGAGTTCGAGTGCATGGGCAAGGCCCGCATTGATGAGCTCGCCCAGCTGGATAGAAATGCAAATGTCGGTAAAGCCGGCACTATTCAGGGGCTGAACCCTGAAAACTATGACCGACTGAAGGCCGTGGCCGAGCGCGCCCAAAACCTGATCCTTGAATACCGAGCCTTGCATGGCAGCGTGGAGGGCCTTCGCAAGCATGTGATCGATCACATGCGCCTGAATCTCTACCAAGATCAAGACGTCATGCCCAGGGTGGCTGCGTATGCGCTGAGCGCAGGAACTACCAATCTTGCAGCGGTGATCGAGCTTCTGAACGAAGACTTGTCTATCTACGAAGTTTTCGACATCCGCATGGCCTACCAGGAACGATGCCACGACAAGATTGAAAAAGATCATAGCTCGTTATTTCATCCGCCCTTGCCTGCACAATTCATTCTTAATGGCGGTCATGAAGCCTACAAGGCGCTCTACCCGGCATTGTTGCCCTCGGCCTGCTTTCAGATTATTGACGCTGCCAAGTCTGGCGAGCTTCTTGGCAACCGTTTTCATGACCTGGTTGCTTTGCTCAAAAACGAGAATGACGTCGGAGAGGAATGGGCGAAGAAGGTCACTGATGACGTCGCCTACCTGATCGGTCAACGCCCAGTGGATCCGCTGATGGATCTGCGCCTAGAGATCACCGGATCTAAAATCCCTTCGAACCGCGAGTGCTCCCAACGGTTGCACCATGCCATCGCCAGCATAATGTCCCCCAATGGCTTGCCAGCGCATGAGGGTACGATGGAGGACTATGCCAAGATTATCCGTGACAATGAATTCTACTACGACAAGCTGCTGGTTCAGGATCTGACCGAGCAGATCAAAAGAGAGGTTGATGAAAACGAGGACAACCCCTCCCAGGACTTTGATTATGGGGTCGAGTCTTTCATGCGCCTTTCTGCATTCCTGAAAGCCCTGCGGCTCAGCGATGCCGAGCTCTCAGTGGTCGCGCTCATGGCAGTTCAGGAAATTAGCCTGGGTAGTGCGTATGACCTAGCCCTTGAGAATCCGGCTGTTGGGGCTATCTCCATGTCGAAGTTGCTGTTCAAAAGGCACTCGCAAGTCAAGGAGGGGATCGAAACGGACGTCAAGAAAAGCATCGCATTCGGGTTATGGCAAGCCATGAGCCAGTTTGCCATGGGTCAGGCTCTTCAGCATGACGCCGGCAAATACGTGATGTACAAAATCACCAACAACCCGCAGCTCTTGAATGGCCTCAAGAACAAAAAGCTGCTGGACGAAGCTTTCGGGGCGGATCTCGGGTTATGAATAGCGACACAATGCATCAAGACATCGAGCTTGAGAAAACCCGTATGGGTCTGATCAGTACCAGTCACCAGGTCATGGCCTGGCTAGCAGAGACCAAGGGTAAGACGTTGCCAGAATTGGCCATCACTAAGATGATCAGCCACGCACAGGCTTGCGCAAACTGGCTGATCGATTCTGTGGGCTTTGCTGATTTTGACGATTGGCTGGATGCCCTATCTGAAGACGATCGGGACGAATTCGAATCAGCCATACTCCCGTTCGTTCTGCTGATCGATCATGCTCGCACTTACGGGGTCTATGAGATGGTGGGCGAGTCGCTCAAGGGTAAGTCTTTTTGTGACAAATTCCCGATGAGTCTGACCGAGGAGCTACGCAGCATCCTCAAGTTGACAGCCATGCGCTATCAAGACCTTGAGGGAGTGACTGGCTCAGCTGCTGAGATCCTGCTGCCCAAGCTGATCGATGAAGACAGCCGAATCATGCTTCACCCCGAGCTGCACGTGGACATCAACGGCCTCGCGAAGCTGGAGTTGTACCGCCAGATCATCACCTGCACCTTTACAGGCTGGATCCCTGAAGAACGCGGAGTGCGCGCATTGAACGCGCTGGGCAGCAAAGTTGATGAAGGCCTTGCTGCCAGGCTCATTGAGAGGGTCGCCAATCACGTGATCTTCACCTCCCCCTCCAAGTGCCCCAGCATGCGCCTGAAGCTTACAGGCTCAATGAAAGTCACTCAGGACGAATGCAGCCAGCGAATGGCCATTGTGATGGGCGCTATCGCTGGCAACCTCGAAAACCCCCAGATCCCATTTTTGGTCGAAGCAGTCGACCTGTGCCCCGAGTACCGTCAGCACGTCATGCGAGACGATATGTTCGACGCGATCAAACAGATGATCAACAACCACAAGCCCGAAGTGACTGTCACTTCGGTATGTAAAGGTTTGGCCCAAGCCTGTCAAGCTTTGAAGCTTGACCAGTACGACATCAACTACCTGCTCTTCAAAGCCATGGGCAGTCACACCAACGGCAAAATCCGCGATCTTGAGAAAGTGCCTGCCGCTGTAGGTCTTCGCCCCCTACTTGCGCTTGCTACCAGTCGCAATTACAACACCATCGTTGCGGATGTCCTTCCCCGGCTGACCTGCGAATTGCTCAAGATCAGTGATCGAACGATTGTGATGGAGGCGGCTGGAGCCGATGACAAGATCAAAGGGTTTATGTATAAATTGACTCAGGATCTTCAATTCTTGAAGGATGTGAAGGACAGCAAGACCCTCGACAACTGTTTTGGCGGCGATCTAGGCTTATGAATACTCTCCACACCCTGAATAAATTGTCACAGGCAGCGCCTTCTGCTGGCTGGTCAGCCCCTGTCACGCTGACCAAAAACATGATCGATCGTTATCGCCAAAAGCAATTGGTGATCGATCAGGCAAGTCGCAGAATCGACATCAATAATCCAGATTTCCCTGACTCTTCGCTGGCATTTCTCCTCAAAGCCCAGGACGAAGGCTGGCTCAACCGGCAAGATCTGAAAGAAAGGCTCATCGAGAGGTTCTATCCGGGCCTGGAGCAGTTGGAAGAAGCCCAGCGTCAGGCTGAAACCGAGGAGTTCGACACCCCAGACTACCGGGACGACGTGGCTAAGCTTGCCTATGGCAAGATCCTGGCAGGGGCCGCTTGCTCCAGTGAGTCGGACAAAAGCAAGATTCTGAGCTTGATTAAGGAAGCCGTGGGCGGCAGTCACATCGATATCATCAATCTGCAGTCTGCCCTCGTTGATCTACGTGGGACTGATCACACTCCGCTGTCTTTGCTCGATCTGCCATTGGCCGAGCAAGCCTACCGAGATTACAGAGAGCTTTTTGAAATCAAAGAGCCCGTCCTGCGCGAGATCATTGCAGCAGATAGAGCGCCTGAATTCAAAATGGTGCTGGAAATGCTTGAGAGCGCACAATTGCGCGATCAGGTGAACAACCTCATCGACAACGTCGGTGAAAGGCCGCTTGCTGACAGCAAGGCCATTCGCCAATACCTCTATGACCGAGGGCACAGCACGCTTGATGAGGACGTCTACTCTCGCCTTCTGGGTGCTGTGGAGAAGATGGATGAGGATTACCCCTTCACGGTAGATGAGCAAGACATTCCTGAGGGCTTCTTTGATCGCTATGGCGATCAGATTTGGTACGAGACTATTGAGGCCCTCCAGAAATCCAACTTCACCATGAATCGCCTGGGCGAGGCAGACAGGCAGGCTGCGATCAGGGCATTAAGCAATAGCCTGGTAATCTTGTTCAAGCATCACAGCTTCTACCCAGCGTTGATGGCTAAGACCCTGGGCCGTAACCTCGCCTCGCTTAACCGGTACCGCCAGCAAGAGCAGCCAGACCTTCGCACCGCTCTGTCGGCAATGGTCGACTTCCTCGGATGCCAATGCTACTCGGTGACTGGCGATGACCTGGTAGACTCTGGCATCGGCGTAATGGGGAAACTCAAACCCTTTCTGGCCATCAGAGCAATGCACCGAACCTTCAATATCAAGGATATTGAGCGTGCTCTGAAAGACGATGGTCAGCGCATTCTGTTTTATCGTGCAGCATCCAACACCCTCTACCTGCGCCAGCTTGAAAACAAGCGTTTCGGTGACCAATTAATGGGGCAAGACCTGGGCCTGTAAAGCGGATGCGTCGTTCGCGGCGCCCGAAATTCGAGTTGTACGTCAATTGTTACAAAAGTCGTTAATTCGTTGACCCTGCCACCGCATGACGTCAATATATGACTAATCTCATGTTATACCTTTGACCTTACAATTCGGAACATCTCATGAAAAAGCTACTGCCCTTTGCTGGGCTCTGCCTGCTCGCCTTCATGTCCTCCAGCGAAGCTGGCATCAGGTTGCAGCACTATGTTCCAGAGCTCAAAGGCATGGCGAAGCCAGTCTCAGACCCTGCTGAGAAGCTTGATGCCTTCATTTTCACGCCCAATGGGTTGACCTGCAACCTGCCCTCTCGTGACGGCTATTGCAGAGTCCCCATGCTCTGGATGACCACCAAGAGCCAGCAGGTTTCCTTGTGGCGCCAGGATGGCGATCAGAATATTCGTGTGGCCTACGCCTACGATGGCCAGAATGACGCGTATCTGACGTTGGGCAAGTCGCTCACCTACCGCTTGCATGATGGCCCTACTGCCAGTCAAAGGTTGCTTGATTCGGTCAGTCTTACCGCTCTTTGGGATGACGCATGGGTCAATAACCCACCCCCGGCAGGAGAGCTAACCGCTGCGAATTCCGGGGCTTGCGACCTGTATTCTGGCGAACCATCCTGCGATGTGGTTTTGAATTGGTCTGCCACCAATGTAACTTCTGCCTCCGTGTGGCAGCGTACCTCCAGCGGCTTGACCCCCATGATCAAGAATGTGAAAGCAGGCTCGGTCACCGGTTACGGTTATGAATTCCCAGCTATCTACGAATTGCGCGAAGGTGGCGAGTCAACCGGCACCTTGCTTTCCTCGGTCATGACGCAAGGCAAGCGACCTGTGAGCGCCGGAACCCTGAGCTTGCCAGATGGCGACACCTGCCTGGCCATGGGCAAGAATACAACGTGCCAAATTCGCGTACAGTGGAGTACTAACGACATCAGCCGCCTATGGATCAGGGACAAGCCCTATTCCAATGCACGTCTGAGCGGTCAGTCCATGGTAACTATCGCGCCTGGAAGTTCAATCGTCGACCTGCGCGCAAGCAGCAGTGGGGCCGGAAAGATTCTTTACCGAAAGTCCATCAAGGCAGTCCAGTCCGACTATTCCGCCAGCTTTAACCTTGTAGACCCGACTGCATGCGCCATTCTTTACTCCAAAGACACCTGCACGCAATCCATCTACTTCAAGACCGATGCGCCCACCAGCACGGTTTGGGACGAAAACGGCCAAGCTGTTTCCACGAACAAAGAGGGCACCTTTCCATCATCGGCTACAGAGTATGGTGTGGCTTACACCCTGCGCGAAGGGAATGACTTCAGCAACCCACCCCTGGCTTCGTTCATCTCTCAAGGCATTAAACAAACCTTTACCGGATCTTTGGTCACAAACGGCCCTACCCAGTGCACATTCAACTACCAACGCGGCACTTGCAGCCTGAAGCTTGATTACACGGCAACCGATGGCGCATCAATCTGGAACTCCCATACCTCAAACCTTGAGGGCGGAGGTTCGACAGGGGGTGTGGTGACGGTGGGGGTGAGCAACTACGATGGGGCTGCACAAACCAAGAACAGCTTCGATCTGCGCTTTCATGGCGCTCAGACGCCACAGCTATCAAACCCATGGCTAGATACCAAAGAGCTGACGGGGGTGCGTCCTGCACACACTGGATCGCTCAAGGCGAGCGCCACAACCTGCAACATGATCTATTCGAGAAACGATTGCGGTCTGCCTGTTACCCCTACATCAACCTCACCCTTGGTGACGTTGTGGCGCGATGATAATGGCCAGAAAGTCTGGTCTGGGGCTCCAGGCAGTTTGATCTCACTAATCATCCCATCAGGCACCCGGAACTACTCGCTGCGTGAAGGCGATGATGTGCGCAATGATGCGTTGGCAGCCGTTACCTTAACCGCCAATCGACCTACCTACTTCCAGCGACTCGCCGCGCCCACTGGTGAATGCACCACCAGCATCTATAACGGCACCTGCAATGTAACAGTCAATTCTGCCGGCAATACTTCTGCCAGGATTTGGTACAAGGCCAGCAATTCTTCATCCCTTATTGCCTCGGCTACGGGCAGTACTTCATTCACAGCTTCACTGCCTCTTTCAGCCAACAAACGCCAAGATCAAATCTGGGATGTTCAAGTCCGCATGGGCGCCACGGTTTCTGGCGAGCTTCTTGATGAAATGCAGGTCGTAGCCCACCCCAACGCGCCACACACCTTTAAGCTGGTACAGTCCATTACTGGAAGTCCGGAGGCCGGGTTCTGCCAGGCCTATGAAAGCTCTGATTCGTGCGTTGGCATCTGGGCACCTAAATGGGAGTCCTCAGCCGCTACCGTTACCGCCTGCCTGTACGATAAGGCGACAGGTGCCTTGAAAGCATCTAAAGTCACCACAGACAAGACCTTCAGCGTCAACGTGACTCACCCAAAAGCTTCTCGCTTCGAACAGCACTTCTATGAAGGCAACACGGCGTGCGGTACCGATGAGGCCCTGCTAAAGGTCGTTGACCTGCCGTGGGTCAAGGTGATTGATGCTGACAAGTACCCTTTCAGCTTTGAAAATCCAACCTACAGCTGTGAGATTTACTACACCGGGATTGGCTCTTGCTCCCTGACCGCCGCCATCATTACCGACAGCGTCCCTTCCGGGCAGACCACTTACCCAGTCGTCTATCTGAAGTACACCAATGGGGGTACAAACTCTGGGGTCTTCTCCCTCAGCGCCGCACGTACCAACTACACCGTTGTGGCCAAGGAGGGAATCAAAGACCAAGTCGTGGAACTGCGTGTGCGCAAAGGCGGTGTGATTGCCGAGGATGACCCGGTGCTGGACACCATGGTGCTCAACCACACCAATGCCAATGTCGTGGGTAATGCATTCGCGGCAACCACCAGGCCACCCTCTTCGGTCTACTACAACACCAGCTATGTCGATGGGGCATTATCAAATACTGTCTACCTCAAGCGGCTTGCCAATGGTAACAAATGGGCAGCACCTGAACCTTGCCTTGTAAACGCAGAAAGCACTGCCTGCACCCTTTACTTCTGGCTCAATTCAGGCCCTACCGGTAGCTCGGTCGTTTCTCTGTTCATTGATGGTGTCTACAAAACCCGATCCAATAGCAACTCCACGACAACAGGTTATTCCCTGTCCCTGGGCGACCATTCCATCGAGCTTCGTGAGGGTTCTGGGGAAGAGAGCAAAGCCAACAAGCTTCTTGATGGCTACACACTGAAGGTCAAGCGGCCAGATTCAAGCTATTTTGGCTCAATGACCCTGCCGTCACCTATCCCCTCACCTACTTTCTACAACAATACGACTCAGTTTGACTTTGCATTCACCGCCAACAGCTCAGGCTACGTTTACAACCGCAACACCGGAGCGCTGATTTGCATTAACACGAGCCCGGTCGCCCCCTCGGAGAGTGCTACCGTATCGAGAAGCTGTGCGATTGATCTGCGAGAGGGTAATTACATTTTTGATCTTTACTCTGAGAGGACAACATCTAGCCCCACGAACGTGCTCATGGACAGCAAATCCTTCACCATCGCGCGCAGGCAAAATGGTGCTGAGATCACACCATCGCCCAGCTATGCCAGTACATATGACACATGCAAACTCCCCTTCAATCAGAATTACGATAGCTGCCGGTTGTTTTTCATGCAAAAACTTCAGAACGGTGATCTGAACAAGACCTCAGCCATGGCCTGCGCTTACGACGCGGACAAGCAGCTAACAGGGCAAACGGCGCTTCCTTACCAGTCTGCTAGTACCCTTAGCTCCATTTTGGTGAAGCGCGGCAGTATCGCTGTAATGGTCATCGACGGAGCGGCATGCCCGGCAACGGTGATCTCAGACCCATCGTTGATCCTGGCTTCCTGGCCTGTCAGGCTTGCCGAAACCGTCCCGAATGGCACGATCGACATCACTGGGGCCCAAGTGCAAGCAACGAGCGGGAACCAGTACACCTGCACGCGCCGCTATTTCAATGATACCTGCGCCTTCAATGTGAACTATGAGACGTTCCCAAAGGCTGATGCTGGTGCCTCTTACCTGCCAACCAACACCGTTCTTTACCGCAACAGCGTTTTGTTGGGCGTGAGCACTTTGAGTTCTGAGTCCTATACCGTCTCTTCAACCCTCGCAGTCTCTGAAAAGCAGCACGCTTTCCAGAGTGTTGCCTGCAAGATTTCGAGCAGCAAATCCACTGCCAATTGCCCTGTTACCGCAGAAACATTGATGGGCTCGGTTTCAATTCAGGAAAAAGTCCCTGATTACACTGGAACCATCGAATTGCCTGCTGGGGACTTCTGCGAGGCCCAGTACTCAGCGACCGACTGCCCGCTTGCAATCAACGTCTCCAGTGATAGCGGTTACGTCAGCCTCTACCGGGACGGCGTCCGGGTCGGCGTTGGGGCAGTGAATACTATCGCCAAAAGCCTGGCGCTACCCGTCAAGGCGGATGGGATCAAAACCAAGCTTTCTCTGTACGACGGCACAAACAATTCCGATGGTCGTTTGCTGAAAGAGGTAGAGGTCTGGGCCAAGCAGCAAGATCCGAATGAATTCCGGTTCGGCAGGATTATCGCTGAGGGCTATAGCCAAACCAACGATTCGATATGCTATATCTCGTCGCTCATTGTTGGGGAAACAAGCCGCAACTGTGAGTTCCAGATGACCTACTCAGGAGATGCTTCTCGTAAGAGCATCAAGGCCAATACTCCGTCTAAAGATTCCTTGGAGCAAACCACCGTGTCGGGCAGCGGTACCCTGACAGGATCTCATGTGGCGTCACGAATCATTGATTCTAGCCAGCGCCACTTGAGCGGTCTGGGCGGAACTACCCTTCGGGCTGATCGTGAGGGACAGACGTTTTACCTGCACGTATCAGAAGCAATAAAGCATGGCCAAACTGCTTTTGGTGGATTGTATGCAACCAAGCCCACCGGGCAGGGTTTCACACCTGGCTTTTCAATAGGCAGCTATAGCCGCCTTCAACAATGCTCAGGCCTGTATAATCAAAACTGCACGTACTATGACAGTGGATCAAACTATCTGAATGTCTACAGTGCGCCTATGGCCATCGATGGTATCAGCCTGAGCGCCCCAACCTATTGCGGCGGAAGTAACACCAGCGGTTACAATTGTGGACGCATCCCCTTCAACACTCTGTCGGCGACCATCCCACAGAGCGGCCAGCGTGTATTCGGCTTCAAGACAGATGCCGAGGCCTTAACCCGGAAGGTTTTCTACCGGGTCACAGGCTTTACGGAGTCTCAAAAGGTGCAGCTCATCGATCCCTCTATCAGCACTGTAGGTATCTCAAGGACGTTAAACCTTGATGGCCAGTGGCATGTTATGGATATGACCAACAACCGCTTGGCGGGTGGCTCCGAGGTGTTGTTTACCTTCACCAACCAGGGTGCTGCGGCTACTGCCAGTGTTGCCTTTTTCTTGGAAACCGAACCAAAGCCCTAAACTTCAGGGTCAGCCCTCTCGCTGGAGGGGGTACAGCAATCCTCGCTACCCATTTTATGGCGGGGATCACCGTCCCGGCGCTAAGGCTTTTGCGCGGTTGAAAAAAGCCTGGCTCCAGCCCTACGATGAAAGAAAAGAGATTGGATTAACAACATGAGAAAGCTGACTGAACGCAGGATGGCCCTGCTGCTCAAGGACACCCACGTTCTGGATGAATCGGGATCTCCGCTGATGGTTTACCGTGGTGAACACGGGGCTATCAACGAGAAGAAACCAGGCTTCCAGAGCATCCTGGGGTCACTGTCCTTTGGGAGTCAGAACGCTGCCTGCATGTACGCAGAACACCCTAACGATAGCCGTATAGTGCCGGAATCGCCCAGGGTGTATCCCGCCTACCTGATCATCAAAAAACCCTTTGTGACAGATGCAGATGACCCATTCGTGGATTTCAGCCACCTTGAGAAACAGCTGGGTGTAGACGTGGCCATCAAATTTTTCACCAAGTTTGCGGGCCATGCCGAGAATACCAATAATTGGGCGGATGAGATCAATGAGTCCAATGAGTTCAGTGGGGTTGGTGATTTCCTCAGGCAGCATCCCGAGCGTGGCGGCGAACTTTACGCCAACCTGTGGCCTTTCCTGGATGATCAGGAATTCATCGAACTGCTGAAAGCCAAGGGCTTTGACGGCGCCATCTATGCAGGTAGCGGCGAAACTATGCTGGAGGCCGAATACCGGGTCTTTGATGAGTCCAGCGTCATCTACGCCCTGTCCCGAGAGATCTCGCTCGATCCAGCCCTTCAGCGCCAACACGAGTCTGAAGGACTAGCCGCCTGATCGGCGAAGTAGCGACTCCCCCCCTCCTCCACAAACAACAAGGGCTACCTCTTGGGCAGCCCCATTCCAACCTTCTTTGCCCCTGGATCTTCAGTGGTGCTCTTAACCTGCTGACGATTTGGCCCAGGCGCCTACATACCTATCGTATTCTCTGCCGACCCCTGAAGTCCAATAAACCACTCAGAACTAGCTTGGGCGGTACCATTCCTGGCTATTGAAGCAAAGGCGCCGTCGTCGATTGAGCTTTCTCGCCAAGGGGTGGAGGGTTATCATCCCGGCTCCCATGATTCGGATGTACCGAAATGCGCTTTCTCGATGCCACCCTCTGCATAGCCCTGGCTTCCCAGATCCACGGCACAGACGAGGCTATCAGGAGGACAGCACGCTCATGCGCAGCGAAGATGACCAGCCAACGGGACAGAAGGTTGATCATGGGCATCGTCAACAGCAAAAAACCCACCCTGCACGTCGCTGTGATGCTCCAGCAGATGCCCGACTACATCTTACAGATGAATCTGAATGGCAAGCCGCCGATGGCCTTCAAAACTTCCAAATCCCTGACCATGAGTGATCCCGAGCCTTCGGTATCGGCAATGTCTCCTCTGGCTGCATTTCTCAAGCGGTAGACAAGGCGAAGCATCAATCTTGGGCCTCAGCCCATCATGAGTCTAGCTGGGGTGGCAAGGCGACTATTTGCTCGGATCGGTGAGCAAATGGTGGTGGCGCAGACTATCCTTCAGGCCGGCAAAACAACACGCCTAAATGGCGACACTGCCGTATAGAAGCGTTACGATGCAGGCATTTGATTGCCCTCTCACCATTGAATCAAGAGGTCTCTATGTACGCCACCGATCGCCTGAAATTCTCGCCCTATGCCCCTGTGCGCAACCAGAAAGAGTTCTGGTGGAAATATTCAACGGACGCGGCTCGCGCAGGCATGGTTTTGAAGGATGGGCGGGTTGCGGACAATCTTATGGTCAGAATTCAAGAAGATCTGGTTGATTCAACCATAGCCCCATTGTTGAGGCAGCTTAAGCAGGAATTCCCGGATCCAGCAGAATGCGGTCACATTGCTGGCAAGGTTTTTGCCAAGTTGGCAGAAATGCGCCATTGGGTACCCCTAGCGGCGCAGTTTATCAATTGCGGTCGGCAGATCTTCGATCTCACGGATGAGGTTGTCGAGATGCTGGAGCACACCGATTTTGGCGATTGCACACTCGAAGGTTTGAACCTGCCCTACGAGGCGTTCTTCGTTCGTTTTGGAAAGCGTGAGGCTATTCACCTTCCTTTCGATGATGAGCAGGGCGATGAATACCTAGATGGTGCATTCATTGCTAAAACACCGTATGACGAGCAAGGTAATCTGCGCTTGAAATTCGGTTTCTCGACATGCAAGAAAGGCGGTGAAGGCGTCATGCTGCCTGGTTACTTTCTCGATTTCACGCCACAGGAACAGGCTATGCCAGTAGCGTTGGCCATTGAACATGCTATCGCACGTCGATCCAGTAGCTTTATGGATAAACCTGATGATGACGATATAGCGAAGGCGATCAACTCTCATCGACGTGGTGAAATTGAAGATGGCGGCGAAATTCTGAAGCAGGCTTCCAGTCTGATCGTGAATGCCTTGTTCTACCTGGAGTCGCTGGGTACTCAGCGCAGTCCTGAGCCAAGCCGAGATGCCCCTACGCAGTACACGGTGCGATGGGAACAAGCCAACCCTGTGCAGCGGGAGAAGTTGAAGTCACGATTGCTGTCAGAGGGCTATACAACCGTATACCTGCTTGGTCGAGAATTCTCCTCCTCCAGCTCGGCTGCCCAGGGAGGCGTGCGCCGAACCCATTGGCGCCGGGGCCACTGGCGACGCCAACATCACGGTGCCGGGAACAGTCTTATCAGACGCAAATGGATTAAGCCGCAAATAATTGGTGCCGGCTCCGAAGATGAAATAAAAGGCCACATCTATGCTGTGGGAAACACTGAATCCCCCGACACACGGCACTGATTTTATAGGGATTGCTGCCATTGCTCGCCTGTAGCTGCAGTCCCATCGCTACCTGATCCAAGGCGAGCATCACCCTACCATGAGCGACCCTAGCAACCCTAGCAACCCTCAAGTGCTCCCTGTCGAGGCAACGATGATATGAGCTACAAAAAGGGCATTTCGACAGGCTTGCGCATCAATTTCCAGACATCAGCAATCACGGCGATGGGCTGTCATCCACAGCAGGTTTTTTGTCTTGGGAAACTGTTGCTTCGTATAGGCGAGCAGCAATCTCGTAGTTTGTAAGCTCCTCCCCCCACAACACGTGGTGAGCCAACCAGCCATCGCCCGCTTCGAGACCGCCTTCATACGCTTTTTTGAGAGCAACACTGCCGTGTTCGACTTTGACGAAATCGGAGGCTTGGAAATCTGAATCATCATCACCGAAGGCGATCATCGAATAGGATGCATCGGGAGGTGTATCTCCCAGCTCGTAAGCCTCGACACCCTCGATTGCCCCAACCCCTTCCAGGAAGGACTGCAGCTCATCCTGTGTCTGGAATTCCACTCCAACGGTCGATGCCATGACTGCTGGCGTGAAGCCTGCCCCATGGTATTGATTGACCGCTTCCTGAGAAAAGACAATAGCAGCTGCTTGCATGTTATCGAGACCTTCGTGTTGAGCTTCAGACAATTCTAAGCATGTTTTCAGCTTATGTCCGGAGCACAGGGGGGTTCAATTGTTAGTCAAACCAGCGCCAGGTCAGCCCATCACTCTCGACACCTATCACGCTCAAAAGGCGTTGCATGGGCACCAGAAACAAAAAACCCCGCAATAGCGGGGCTCTCTTGCAGACTACTGTCGGGTCAGATCAATTCACATCGACCTTGTAGTTCTCGTTGACCATCATCTCGCTGAAGGCGGTCTTGTCTTCGTTGAAGGTGTAGGACTCGGTGTATTTGCCGTTCTTGGCCAAGCTCACCGCGATGGCGCAATTTGAATCGTCGATCTTAACCTTCGCCTTATTGGCCTGGGTCAGTGGGTGTGAAGAAATGCTCAAGGCGCCGCAGCTGGCCGACACCTTGTTCGCATCTTTGGAGTCGGCCCCCACCAGGCGGTCTTCCAGATCTTCATAGCCCTTGTAGGACAGGTTGTAGCTTTCAAGCTTGCTGTCACGCAGCAGCTTCTCGCCCGCTGTGCCCGCTGCCAGTGTCCCCACGCGCCCTGCCCCTGCCGCCGACAGCGCATAGCCCTTGATGTAGGCCATGGCCACCGTCTGCAACTCTTCCAGATCAGGCATGGTTGCAAAGACAGCCTTGCGCTCGATTCGGCCCACTTCCGAGCCGTCCACTCGGTGGATCATGGTCACAACGATCTCGCCTTCGCTGTCGCTGGAGCGATTCAGATCAACCTTGGCATCAAGGGTCGCACCGTAAAGACCCAAGCTGTCGATGATGAAGCTTCCCGTACCAGGTATCTTGTTGGTGACGTTCGCGTACCAGCGATGGTTGCCCTGCACAGCACTACCGGAGTTCAAGCCCGGCAGTGGAGACAGTTCATCTGGGTTGTCCAAAGGCCCAACCAGCTCGTTGGCAATGGTGGTCACAAAGGGGCGGCTCAAGTTAATCCCGTTGATTTCAACGGACAGCTCGCCGTCCTTGTCATCACCGGAACGCTTGATGCGCATTTCTTTGGCTTCAAACGAAAGGGCTGTGCGCTCCCGGACATTCAAGGCATCCAGGGCGCGAGCAAAGCTGTTGCCCATTACCGATTCCTGACGACCCATTCCGGCATCAACCAGGCCCATCAAGCCGCGCATCATGTCGGCATTGCTGCCCCCGACCATTTCCTGAGTCAGCTTGATGCTTGGATTTTCCACCACCAGCGTGCGGCTCAAGAGGCTGTAACTGACATCGTCTTCCTGAAGGTAGTCGGTCAGGCCCAGCTGCGACTTGAAGTTGTCGTATTGCTCACGGGTTTGCTTTTCGGTGCTTCCCGCAAAGAACACCACCAAAACGATGATGGCGAGCACGATCGCTGCGATAACGCCGATGTGCATGGGTTTGAGCTTAATATTCATGCTGGCGTCCTCAGTTGGCGGCTTGCTGTTGTTTCATGGCGTGGTAGGCGTCGATGACCTTCTGGCTCGCCTCAGGCGTCCAGTTGCTCAGGTCGACGTTGGTGTTCCAGCGTCCTACATCAGCGGCCACCGCGTGAGCCAGGCTCAGCACGTCAGCGCATTTTTCCTGCTCACAGGCGCCGAACTCTGGGTAGCCCTGCAGGGCAACGACAGCACGTCCCTTCTCGAAAGGTGTAACAAATGACTTGCTGACCACGGGCATGATGTACCAGCCGGGCTCCAGGTCGCGTTCGCTGTAAAGGCGCGCTACGCCCGGCTGGGTCACCGGATAGTAGTCATCCTTGCGGTCTTCAACCTTGATCAGCAT
This sequence comes from Pseudomonas sp. CFBP 13719, assembly GCF_014842095.1. Lineage (NCBI taxonomy): Bacteria > Pseudomonadati > Pseudomonadota > Gammaproteobacteria > Pseudomonadales > Pseudomonadaceae > Pseudomonas > Pseudomonas sp. CFBP 13719. The sequence goes on from NZ_JACYVB010000002.1 coordinate 527,963, forward strand.
CTTGGATGGAGACCTGGCCATGGCCGGGTTCATAAGGGCGCTGAAGTCTGGAAACCGGGTAGCAATCTTTTCCATCTGAGCCACGTAGTCAACTTCGCTCATACCGCCACTGATCTTCTCACGGGCGGTGTTGTAGCGATCCATCAGCTGGCTGTGAAGCTGGAAATCCTGCTCAAGCTTTTGCTGAGCCACGCGATCGAGCTGCTGTTTGCGGCGAACGGCATAGTTGTCCACCCGGCGCAGGTCGGTCACCATCGCCCCATCGTTTTCGGTCATCGTGGTTTGCACGATCCAGTTCGCCGCATTACCCTGCTGGCCGCGATTTGGGTAGACCGTTTTGAAGTCTTTGGCGATGTAGGTGTAGACCCCGTCCAGACGACCTTTGTAGTTTTCACGCACAGTGGCGTGAATGGCACGAAGAGTGTCCAGAAGCTGGCGGTCATCGAAGGCGAAGGATTCGTCCTGAGTGATGGCCACAAACGATGGGGATGAGCTGAATTCACCGAACAGGTTGTTGTTGCTGCCACGGTTGAAAGCCAGGTACACCTTCATGTCTTTGCCAGGCACCGTACCCACTTCCATCAAGACCTTGTCTTTGCGGTCATTGATGAAGGTCACTGGAAGGTTCTTCACCGATTCCCCCATTTGTGGGCTGAAAGCCAAACCACTTGGAAGAATCATGAAGTTGTAGTTGCTTGAGCGGTTGGAGCCATCGACGTGGTTGAGCTCACCGCGCTTGAACACGCCCAAGGCGTTGCCGTTGGCACAGCTGCCCCCAGTACTCTTGACGCTGTACATGTCGGCCTGACTGCCCATCTGATTGTTGTCACCCAGCCATTTGCAACCATTCTGGTCGGTGATTTCAGTGAAGTATCCGGTCGAGAGCAGATAGCTGCGGCCCAGGTCGCTGGAGACAAAAGCGGGTGCAGCAGGCTTAGCCACCTCAACAGGAGCCGGTGCAGGTGCAGGTGTTGCAACCTGAGTAACCGGTTGCTGAACCACCACAGGAGCAGGAGCAGGCGCGGCTGGCTCAGGGGCTGGAGTGGGTGCGGTTGCCGCTACTGCCGGGGCAGGCGCTTGCTCTACTGCAGTCACCGCTGGCGTGGAAGTCTGAGCCGCCGCCGCAGCAGGGGCCTCCACAGGTGCCGGAGCCACTGTAGCAGCCACTGGCGCAACGACAGGTGCCACAGCCACTAAGGGCGCAACAGGCGCTGGGGCGGGAGCTGGCTGAGGGGCTTGAGCGATGGCTTGCTTGAGGTTAACCAGGCCGAGGTTCTCAGCGTTGCCGCTGCCATTGGCATATACGACGCCCGCCTTATCGGTGGCTGTCCAGGTGATCTGTGCCTTGGGGCATTCCTGACCGAGAATAAAAGGGATTTTGGGCAGCAAGCGATCCAGCGGCCCCGTATCCGTCCATGAATCGCGCTCGAAGCTGAGCGCTACGTTGTCCTTACACCAGTTGTTGGCTTCGCCTGGAACCGAGACCCTAACGTGCTCGGTTTTAGAGTACGCCAGTTCGTGGGCCATCGATTGTTGGGCTACGGCTGCAACACCGAGCGCCAGCACACACATGAATCGCTTGCTCATAGATAGTCCCTTAAATCAGTTCCCAGGAGCCATTGGCTTTCTTGCAGTAGGTGCTGTCCTGCTTTTCAGACTTGCCCTCTGCAGAGGTCACGCTCACCGAAACCGGCTTGCAAGTTGTGGAGGCGGCAATGCTGGCGCTGGTGGTGGGTACCGAGTCCAGATCGAAGCCACGGGTTTCCGCACTGGCAACGCTGATGTCATCCAGGTTCACAGCGGGTTTGACCTTAGCCACAGCTTCGGCTTTCGGTGCTACCAGCGACTTGCTGATGTAGCCCACGGTCACGCCCTTACGACCCACCAGGATCCAGTCGCCTGTGCTGCCCACCGCGTTGAACTCGGTACCGGCTTGCAGACCGCCGACCTTGTCGGAGCTCGCGCTTGGAGCGGCACGCACGTTGGAGCTTTTGAGGGTGACGTATTGAGCCTGGATCAGCTTGAGCGATGGCGCGGCCTGAACCTTGGCGATGCGCTTGACCTCGACGACCTCGGCTTTTTCGTAAGCCTGGCCTTGGGTGATATTGGCGGTGGCGCCGGTATGGTCGGATTTCCAGGTGCTGTGAGCGCCGGCAGAAACAACAGGGCTTTCCAGGACGTCCTGAGTGCGCAAAGCCAGAGCTTGCTGGTCACGCTCATCGAGCATGCTGCCAATCTTGTTGCCCAGGTAGGCGCCTGCGCCAGCGCCAATCAGTGCTGCGATGATTTTGCCCGAGCCGCCGCCGATCTGACTGCCGATCAACACGCCACCAAGACCGCCGAGAATGGTGCCCTGGGTGGATTTGTCGATCCCCAGATTCGAGCAGCCTGCCAAACCGATACTTGCCGACAACAGACTGACCATGAGTACTTTACGCATTGCTTTGCTCCTCGCATGACGGGCTTATCCCTGAGCGAAACTTAACTAGCTATTGCCATAATGTCAATAAATTGATTATCAGGCTATAAGCATGATCACATTTTGGCAGCGACTGTAATCAACTCAATTTGCCACAAACTCAGTGCTTGCAATGTGTTTCCGGGATCAAATGCCAAGATCAGATGAGAAAACGTCATCACGAAAATTAGCTGGGAGCTGCTGAAGCATTCCAGAAGGTAATCTTGCGCTTACGCAGAGAGTTCGCCCAGCTTTGCACTTTAAGAGGCCTTTGACCTGTTTGACGTTCAATACGGCATTGTCCAGCAGTTCTTGAAAGGTGGCCTGGTCGATGGTTCTCTCTTTGTCTTTCTGAATGAGCTGGCATGCCAGATCACCGATCAAAGCATCGATCTCGGGCGAAACACCCAGTTGCGTACTGTAGAACGGCTCCTCATCCCACTCGAACATCAGCTTGCTCAACACCGAACACTTGGCTCTCACCACGCCGGGTTCGCGGACTTTGACAGCTAATTCGCCCAGCACTGAATTAATCATGTCCTCAGATTCAGCCGCGCAGGTCAGCAGCACACGCGCTAGGCTGGCGTAGTGGACGGTTGTTGTTTGCGGGTCTGGGCGATTGCCCATTATCACATCGCGAATAAGCGCGAGGGCCTGATCACTTCCTTCGGCGTGGGCGTTCACGATCTTGAGGATCGCTCTGGTCTTGAAATCCTCTGACTTGTCGAGGGTGCTTGGTTGGGTGATCAGCACCGTATCCTTGAGAACTTCTGGAAGTGCAATGGCCGCAAAGTCAGCGTCATACACCGCTCTGACCAGGTCTGTAGCGGTATTGGCGAAACGCGGTCGATCTTTTATCGCGGCGATCACCTTGTCTGGGTCGATAAGGCGAGCTCGCTCAAGCTGTTCAAGACCAATCAGCAACTCCGACCATTCCGTAGTGCCGGCAGAGGGAGACAGGGATGGGTATCGGCTCAGATCGACATCCTTGATGAGGGTCAGCAGACGCGCCTGGGTTCGGCTAGGTGGTCGCGCTCCAAAATAAGTGTTGATGGCGGCGATCTCACCCTCGCCTTTGGCACTGAGGATAACCCGCAGAATCAGGGGGTTGATTACAGGCTCTTTGACTCCCTCAAGACTGGCTTGGCTGAAGATGTTGCTGGTGAAAATCTTCTGCGGCATCACGGTGTTCTCGTGATCGTGCTGATCCATGTTGGCCTTGAGCACCAAAATATTGTCTTTCATGAGCTGGGTGGAGGGGCTTACGTTGTAGATGTGGGACAGCGCCCACGAAAACCTGAACCCAAGCCGTGTAAAGCTATCATTCACAAAAGCTTGAGCAATAGCAGGATCCTCCACGCACATATCGCTCACTGCCTGGCAGAGGGCCTGACGCTGCTCGCCCGCAGCCAGGGCAAGCCCTACATCCATGAATTTTTGAAGAAGATCGTCGAGATCGAACCTGTCCCAAACCGGGTTTCTGGATTTCATGAAGTTTGAGCAGTGGCGCTGCAAGTGTGGGATGTACTGGTCTTTCATAATTAAGCCCTCCGTATACCTCAGCTTAGCAGTGCCTGGAGGTGGGTTGAAACCTGACGGATGAGAACTTAAGTTTCAATGCCTTATAATCCAGCGTAAGATCTGCAATATATTGATAAAGAGCCGGAAAGACCGGTCATGAAATTTAAATCGCTAATGCTAGCCGCCCTGCTGACCATGCCGCTGATGGCGCATGCTGAGAATATCATCAAGGTTTTCGCGCCAATCAATCCAAGCCCAGGACGCTGGCTTGCCGCAGAACCTACGTATGGTGAATGGGGATCGATTGGCGCTCAGTATGGCTGTTCGACGTGGGCACCCTCAGTCGAAAGTGCTCTCTATGGCACCACTTTCACCCATACATCTTCTTGCTCGCAGGATTACCAGCGGACATCTCAGGCCCGTGAAGTCAACGACATTACCGGGGCTTACCGGGTTGTCGGCAATGCCGCGACCGAAAGCAAAACCTCTGCGGTGACCAACAGCAGCAAGCCACTGGGGTTTCTGAGTGTGGATTCAGCATGTCGGCTCCTGCCACCTACTGGTATGTCTATACCTACACCATCCCCTATTCTAAGGATATCCGACTCAATGGCACTACCGTCTGGTAGGGCACTGAACGCGCAACGACCATTACAGCCAAGGGTGTAACGTACCGCCGTGGCGCATTGATGCTCTCCCAAAATGTTTCGGACTACAACAACGGTTATTACCAGGTCTGCGTTAGCAAGTAGCTCTAACTCGACATCTGCTATGATCAGGCGACTTCACCCTGGCGCACTGATCATGGCCTTCAGACCTTCTCCAGCAAAGCAACCCGGCGCCCTTCTCAGGGAAGCCAAGCCGCTCAAGGGAATTTTCCAGCATGCTGCGCGCCTGTCCCACCTCCAGCGCCTGCTTGAAAGCCAGTTGCAGCCGGCAGCCCGCCCTCATTGCAAAGTAGCCTCGTGGCGTGAGGGGACGTTGTTGCTGGTGATCACCGATGGGCAGTGGGCTACGCGACTGCGCTATCAGCAAAAACGCCTGCATCGCGACTTGCAAGCCTTGGAAGTTTTTCACAACCTGGCCCGCATCCATTTCAAGGTTCAGCCCTCATACACGAGCGAGAAGCCGAAGAAGATCATCGAGCTTTCGCATGTCGCTGCAGCAACTATCCAGGCCACAGCCGATGGCATCACAGACCCCGGCCTGAGATCGGCGCTTGAGCGACTTGCCAGTCATGCCAAAGACAAAGACAAGCCCGCCCAATAGCACCGCTTCAACCTTTCCCATGGGTATGGTGAATTCAGTGGCGCAGCGCAACTTGGCTACATGGTAAGGCTAGCCAGCTCCGCGAGCTTGTGGCAATAAGTGCGCAAACATTACTATAGATGGAGTACGCAGGAAGACAGCCTTGTTTGAGCCCAAAAGCTAAGCCGCTGTTCTTCGGCAATTTTCGCTTTGCTCCCATGCCATTTCGGGTTGAGTGAGGCCTTTCCATCATTCACTTGAGGTCACCATGAACATCCAGGAAGCACTGGCGCAGAAAAATCTAACAGTCATGGACGGTGCACGGCGTCTGGCGATCCTGGCTGAACATGGCGGGATAGTCGTTCTTCGAAACGAGAAGGGAAAAAACTGGCACCTGACAGTTGAAAACGGGTCAGCAGTCATCGTTGATGCGATCGCAGATCCCGAACTCGCAGATTTTAAACCCCTTTGGGTCGAGATCGGCAGACGAGCCCCCTTCAACTCCCCGGAAAGCTTGAGAAAGAATCCAGAAAACATTCGCGCTGCCCGGCCTGAAGATGATTCGCCTAGCCCGTGAGGCTCAACACAAAAAACGCTAGGCATTGGGTGCCCAGCCGCCAACGATAAGGAAATACCCGTGGATTTGAAACCGATCAACCGCCTGCTCAACATCTTTAAGCGCGAGCCCGGCCTGGTCATGCCTCCCGTCGCGGTCTACGCCGCACAGTTCATCTTGAATTCGCCGCACTACAACACGGGGTTGTTCATCAACCTGCATGGCAGACCGGTCGCCTATCTTGATCAATTGGCCCAGAAGTGCGCAGATGCCGCCTCGAAGGCTGGCATGACGGTTTTCCACGTCTTCACTCAGAATGTCAGCAATATCCCGGTCGATGCACCTCAGGTCGCCAGCCTGATGGCCAGTGCCTTGGGTGAGATGACCATGCGTTATGGCTCCGCACACAAAGAGAACATCGATCAATGGGTGCATGAATCTTTCGACGACCTTTTGCCACCCCTAAAACCTGCACATCGTAGCCAGGCGGTAGAGCTATTCAAGGAGCTCAGCCAGAACCGCGCTTATCGTGAGAACGACAAGTACCGGGAGATGATCGACAAACAGGCTGAAAGCCTTTTATCTACTGATCTTGTGACAGCCAGCGACTTGCTGATCCTTCGCGTTTCGCATCTCAAGAAAGCAAGTGAAGTGCAGCTCAAGATCGATTCCAGCTTCGAGCCATGATGTTTTAGGCGCCATGAACACGGCCCCGCAGGGGCTTTGTTAGCTGATTCAGCCTACAACCTCAAGAAAGTTGCCTTCAGCATCCACTGATGCCACAACCCGTACATCAACCTCTTCATCCAGAGCGGCCACAAAGGCGCGATGGAAGGTGATGTAGCTGATCACACCTTTTTTGACCACTGATCCCTGGGTGGTGATCAAGAAGAAATGCCCCTGGTCGTTGGCAAAGCTTTCGATCTCATCGAAATCACCGAGGAAATGTGTAGCTGCCTTGAAGAAACCTTCGGCCTGCTCCTCATTCGGGAAATGGAATACCTCAATCGCAACTTCGGCATCTCGCCCCAGGCAACCAACCTCTACGCAAGGCGCTTGGGCGATGCCCATCAACTCAGCGTTGGCGGAGCCTATCTCCGTCGAAAGCTGGTAGTGAGGCACATGAGTGCCATCGAAGACGACGGCGTCTCCCTTGGCAACCCCTTGTGGCAACTGGAAGCACTGAATTGGTGGAAAAACCACGCCCGTTTTTGAGCAGGTGTAGCCCACGCCCTGACGACGCTCACAGCTCTGGGCAGCCGCTAGCTGCTTGCGCCGGATCAATTCAGAAATGTCGAAAACGTTTTCCATCAGGGTCGATCCATCTGAGCGCACTGCAATTCTTGGGGCGGAAAATTCCTAACCCTCTGCTTGAGTAGATCCAGCACGGCGCAGGCGAACGCTGGAGCAGCCTCTCGGGCCTTTGCAGCAGACTTGAACCCATCCGCCTGGTAATTCATGTAAAGAAGCGCATACGAGTCCTGCCGAGCCACCAGGTGAAGTGTGGAGCCTGCAAGGTTCACGGTCGCAAACTCCCTGCCCCCTTCGTACCAGCGCTCAGACGCATCGAAGAAAAGGTGCTTGCCAACAGGATTGAGCGTGATCTCAAAAACAGGACGCTGCTCTATCTCGAAAGAAGATCTGCGCAGCCAGCCAAACAGCCTTCCAATCACGGCCCTACTCCCTTGTTATCGGCCAGCCAGCTCGGCTCATGAGGCTCTTTGGGTGGAAAGTCCAGCACTCGCTGCCTAACCAGATCCAATACCTGAAGAGCAAATTCAACAGCCGATTTGCGCGCCTGCTCCATCGATTCAAAGCCTGAGGACTCGTAACCCATGTAGGCCAGTGTGATGCGACCGCCTTCGTACTCAGCCGCCCTGATCCGCTGACCTGCCAGAGTGGTTTCGTGATAACCGTCCCCGGCAAGTTGCCAGCGAAGACTTCTGTCGGTGTATTGATAGGCGCCAGCCTTGCTCAGTTTGATTTCCATCCTGCCAAACCTCCGGTGCAGCCTGGGGCGAACCCCAGGCGAAGCTGGGTTAATCGCCGACCGCGATCTCTTCGACCTTCTGGTAGCCGCGTGGGAGCATGCTGCCGCGTTTGCCGCGCATGCTCTTGTAGGCTTCCAGGTCAGCAGGTTTGAGGGTCATGGTGCGCTTACCAGCGGTGATCAAGAGGCTTTTACCATCACCCAGCACAACCAGCTGGGTCATCAGCTCTTCACGGGCCTCAGCTTTGTCTGTTGGCACACTGATGATCTTGTTCCCCTTGCCTTTGCCCAACTGAGGCAGCTCGCTGGCGCGGAAGACAAGCAGGCGACCCTCGCTGGTCACAGCCGCAATCAACTGATCATCAACATTGCCCACCGGAACCGGCGCCAGCACTTTGCTGTTTTTGGAAAGATTGATCAGGGCTTTGCCATTCTTGTTCTTGGCCTGCAGCTCTTCGCCCTTGACCAGGAAGCCATAGCCGGCATCGGAAGCCAGGACGTACAAAGCATCGTCGTCAGGCATCATTACCCACTCATAGCTGGCGCCTGGCTGACCCGAGAGCCGACCCGACAACGGTTCGCCCTGGCCACGTGCCGAAGGCAACGAGTGAGCAGGCAAGGAGAAGCTGCGGCCTGTACTGTCGATGAATACTGCAAACTGATTGGAGCGACCGGTGGCGGAAGCCTTGAAGGTATCGCCAGATTTGTAGGACAAGGTGCTGCCATCCAGATCAGTGCCCTTGCCCGCACGCGCCCAGCCCTTCTCGGACAGCACGACAGTGACAGGTTCAGATGGCATCAGCTCGGCTTCACTCAGCGCCTTGGCTTCTGCGCGCTCAACCAGCGGGGAGCGGCGGTCGTCACCATAGAAATCGGCGTCAGCGATGATCTCTTCGCGTACCAGGCCCTTGAGTTGGGTTTCGCTGCCCAGGTAGCCCATCAGGGTGTCGCGCTCACGCAGCAACTCATCCTGCTCGCCACGAATCTTCATTTCTTCGAGGCGGGCCAGTTGGCGCAGGCGGGTTTCCAGAATGTAGTCAGCCTGAACCTCAGTGAGGTCAAAGCGAGCCATCAGCGCCTGACGAGGGTGTTCCTCGGTGCGGATGATATGGATCACTTCATCCATGTTCAGGAACGCGACCAGCAAACCTTCCAGCAGGTGCAGACGCTTGTCGACCTTGTCCAGACGGTATTGAAGGCGACGACGCACCGTAGTGATACGGTACTGCAGCCACTCGGACAGCATGGTGCGAAGGTCTTTGACCTGCGGGCGACCATCCAGGCCGATCACGTTCATGTTGACCCGGTAAGTGGTCTCAAGCTCGGTGGTGGCGAAGAGGTGATCCATCAAGGCGTCAGCGTCGACCCGGTTGGAGCGCAGCGTGATCACAATGCGGCATGGGTTTTCGTGGTCGGATTCATCACGCAGATCCACCACTTGTGGCAGCTTGCAGGGCTTGGCCTGCATCATTGCCGCAAGCTGTTCCAGCACCTTGGAGCCGGAAACCTGGTGAGGAAGGCTGGTGATTACGATATCACCGTCTTCCATCGTGTAGACCGCACGCATGCGGATAGAGCCACGGCCAGTCGAGTAGACCTTGTACAGATCGGCAGCCGAGCTGATGATTTCAGCGTTGGTCGGATAGTCAGGGGCCTTGATGTGTTCCAGCAGATTCTCAAGGCTCGCCGTCGGCTGATCCAGCAGTCGGATACAGGCCGAAGCCACTTCGCGCAGGTTGTGGGGCGGAACGTCCGTGGCCATACCTACCGCGATACCGCTGGTGCCATTGAGCAGGATGTTGGGCAAGCGGGCCGGCAGGGTCAAAGGCTCCTGCATGGTGCCGTCAAAGTTGGGGCCAAAATCCACAGTCCCCTGCCCCAGCTCATCAAGCATGGTTTCAGCGTATCGCGACAGGCGGGCTTCGGTGTAACGCATCGCAGCGAAGGATTTCGGATCATCCGGGGCGCCCCAGTTGCCCTGACCGTCCACCAGCGTGTAGCGGTAGCTGAAAGGCTGCGCCATGAGCACCATGGCTTCATAGCAGGCCGAGTCGCCGTGAGGATGGTACTTACCCAGTACGTCACCCACTGTACGAGCAGACTTCTTGTGCTTGGAATCAGCATCCAGGCCCAGCTCGCTCATCGCATAGACGATACGACGCTGTACCGGCTTGAGACCGTCACCGATGTGCGGCAATGCGCGATCGAGGATCACGTACATGGAGTAGTTCAGGTAAGCCTGTTCGGTGAAGTCGGCCAGCGAGCGGCGCTCCACACCATCCATGCTCATTTGGGTTGTATCGGACATCGAATGGGTTCCTTACAGACTTGGGGTGTCGTCGGCAGTGGTGCGGACGCTTGATGGATTGAGGCGAATATTGCGAGGGTTGAGCCCAAGCACTTCGGAAGGTGAAGCAAATTTGGCCAAGTGTGGCCTGTCGGCTTGATGGTCATCAGTGATCGTTACCTGACCATCGTCTACCTTGATTTTCCAATATTGACCCAGCAGAGGGGCATAGACCTGGGCGTGACCAGAGACGGATAGCTCACTCTTGAGGCGGCGTTCACCCCATACAAGCTTCAGGCCTTTCTCTTTCAAAGCCTCTGAAATGTTCACGTAAAACCCTCCAGTCACGATGGTGCTTAATCGTTTTCGCCCAGCACTACCACTGGACGATGTATTCGTTGTGCACTGAGTTGAAGACCAGTTTGAAATGGCGCCCATCGCGCCGCTGACCTTCGCTTCTGCCGGTGGTGGATGCCTGTTCAAGCATCCGGTCGGCCACCACTGGCTCACAAACCTTGTGCAGCCAGCCGTGCATTTGTTCCTTATTCATCGACACAAGCCGATGCCGCGAGGGGTTGAGCAACGAATCCCTCGGGCAATGTGGGCTCAGGGATCGGGCCGGCAAACCAGTTACCGTCGGCCAGCTCGTAGTCGTGGCGATCATAATTTTGATCAAGACTATGAACGAGGCCATCCTCGACGCTCAGGTGTTCCATCATGGGGCTATAATCAAACGAGAACAGCACCCAGTAAAAACCTGACACGGTGGGCAGCTCCTGGGTATAAACCAGCGCTGCCGGTGCCGGAGTCTGACTCACGACAGCACCTCCGCCAGGTTGCCCTTGTCTTCGAGCCAGTTCTTGCGATCCGGAGCCCGCTTTTTGGCCAGCAACATGTCCATTACCCCATGGGCAATCGCAAAATCATCCATGGTCAGCTGAACCAGGCGGCGCGTGTTGGGATCCATCGTGGTTTCACGCAGCTGGCCAGGGTTCATTTCGCCCAGACCCTTGAATCGTGTTACTTGCGGGGTGCCGCGCTTCTTGCCGCTGGTCATGCGCTCGATGATTGCATCGCGCTCACCTTCATCCAGGGCGTAGAAGATTTCCTTGCCCAGGTCGACACGGTACAGTGGTGGCATTGCCACGTAGATGTGCCCGGCCTCGATCAATGGGCGGAAATGACGGACGAACAAAGCGCACAGCAGCGTTGCGATGTGAAGACCGTCAGAGTCGGCGTCGGCCAGGATGCAGATCTTGTTGTAGCGCAGCTCCCCAAGATCAGCAGATCCAGGGTCTACACCGATCGCAACGGCAATGTTATGCACTTCCTGACTGGCCAATACTTCGTTGCCATCCACTTCCCAGGTGTTCAGGATCTTGCCGCGAAGTGGCAGGATGGCTTGAAATTCCTTGTCGCGAGCCTGCTTGGCGCTACCGCCTGCAGAGTCACCCTCCACCAGGAACAATTCAGAACGTGTGGTATCCTGGCCTGCACAATCGGCCAGCTTGCCGGGCAGCGCGGGGCCTTGGGTGATGCGCTTGCGCTCGACCTTCTTCACGGCCTTGAGGCGGTGAGAGGCGTTGTCAATGAACCGCTGAGCCAGCGCCAGACCCTTTTCAGGATTGGAGTTGAGCCAGAGGCTGAAAGCATCCTTGACCACGCCAGCGATGTAAGGCGAGGCTTCCCGTGAGGAAAGGCGCTCTTTGGTCTGGCCAGAGAACTGCGCCTCGGACATCTTGAGCGACAGCACATAGCTGATCTTGTCCCACACATCATCCGGCGCCAACTTCACACCGCGTGGCAACAGGTTGCGGTATTCGCAAAACTCGCGCATCGCATCGAGCAAGCCCTGACGCAGACCATTGACATGGGTGCCGCCTTGGGCGGTCGGGATCAGGTTGACGTAACTTTCCTGGAGCAGATTCTCGCCACCTTCGTCCAGCCAGGTCAGCGCCCACTCCACAGCGAGCTGCTCACTGGCCAGCGAGCCCACGAACGGCTCCTCCGGCAAACGCTCAATCTCACCGCACGCATCGTTCAGATACGAGCGAAGGCCGTCTTCGTAGTGCCATTCGATCTTCTCGTTAGTCGACTTGTCTTCGAACGAGACGGAAAGCCCAGGGCAAAGAACAGCCTTGGCCTTGAGAATGTGCTTCATGCGGGTAGTTGAGAACTTCGGAGTGTCGAAGTACTTGGCATCAGCCCAGAACCGAACACTGGTACCGGTGTTGCGCTTGGGCGCTGAACCGATAATCTTGAGATCGGAAGACTTGAAGCCATCAGCAAAACCGATGTGGTGCACATTGCCGCCACGGGTGACTTCAACATCAACGCGGGTCGACAAGGCGTTCACCACCGATATACCCACGCCGTGCAGACCACCGGAGAACTGGTAGTTCTTGTTGGAGAACTTGCCGCCAGCGTGCAGCTTGGTCAGGATCAGCTCGACGCCTGGAATACCCTCTTCAGGGTGGATGTCTACCGGCATACCCCGGCCATCGTCGATAACTTCCAGAGAATTATCTTCGTGCAGAACGACAGTAATGGACTTCGCGTGCCCAGCCATGGCTTCGTCGACGCTGTTGTCGATGACTTCCTGAGCCAAGTGGTTGGGGCGCGTGGTGTCGGTGTACATCCCAGGACGCTTGCGCACCGGATCCAGCCCAGAGAGGACTTCGATCGCGTCAGCGTTGTAGGTGTTGTTCATCTGGGCCATTAGCTACATCTCGAAAATATTGGGTGAAGATTACCAGTTTGTGCGGCGTTACCGGCACATTTCAGGGCGTTCCATACAAACTGACGTCGGAGACCACACCTTTGGCTGTCTTGAATTCCACGCCTTTGATGCCGTGGCGCGGCCAGTTGGGGCCGTCTCCTGGGTAGAAATAGTCGAATGCGTAGCCGGTCTGGTAGTGCAGCGCCCCTTGAAGATCCGGAACCGCCGAGATCCCGTAAGCTCTGAGGGCTTCTGCTTTTTTGCCAACAAACTGGGCTTCTAACGCTTTCTGGTCGCTGTCGATTACAGCAGTGCGCAACTGGAGGGCCGAGAACGGCTCTTGGGTCACACTGGAGGGCTGTGGAGCGACATAGGCGGCATAGGCTTGCGTGGCGCACCCGTAGACGCTGGTGGCGACAAGGCAGGCCTGTAGGAAGTAACGTGTTTTCACGATTCCTTTATGAATCCGCTCTAGCGACATCTCGTTTTGCTCCTCCAGTAAAGAACGTCAATTTATTGATTAATAGCACATACTGCAAGTTATTTTCAGCAACCTAAATCAATTTACTGCAAAAGCCTCGTCAATGATCGAGAGCACTCGCTTGAGCTGTTCAAGGGCAGTCACGGTGCGGCCTTGGTGGGATTCACTGGTGCCGTTGTCCAGAATTGAGATAGTGGATTCAGTGTAAACGAGAATGCCGTAGGCCATTGCTGCAAAGGTCTGCAGGCCCTGAGTTGTCTTGGTATTCCTGGACAGTTCACCTGTGGATTGAACGGCCTGATCGATTGCTGCAATAGCCGACTGTGCCTGTTCGGTGTCTAACACCAGCCATTCTTTTTCAGGGCCTGCTTTGGCCGAACTGAGCACGTCGATGGAAGCCTGAATAGCTTGCTGGATCTGGGCTTTATGGTCGGTCATGGCAGAGCTCCTGAGAAGATTTTTGGCACGCATTCACGGCAGAATCGCCAAGTCGTTGCGCCAGTATAGGCTGACAGCAAATTCTGTAAACCATTTTTTTGACTTGTTAACCAGCCTGCTTTACAGTCAAGTCATCTTGTCAGGTGAGCAGCACCCGCATGTCGATACTCCTGAATGAAACGCAGAGCTACATAAATCGCACGCTGGATGTGCAGACCTTCGCAGAGCCGATGGATCTTCGTGTGCCTCATGTTATCAAGGACATCTTCGATATCTTTGAACTGACAGTGCCCATGGAGCACAGCCCGAACTTTTCGGTCATCCTGCTGATTGAGGTTGGCCAGGAATATGCCGGCATCGTACGGCTTGCGAAAATGATTGCCCTTGCCCGCCAGGTCGCACAGCAGCCTGTGGTGTACGTGTGCAGTTCACTGACACCAGTTGAACGCCGCAGCTTGATTGATCATGGCGTGAACTTCATTCAAATTGGGTATCAGATGTTCCTTCCTGAGTTGGGGATGGATCTTCGCCAGCACTATCGGACACGCAAACCTCTAAGTGCATCCAAGCCCTTCACCCCGGCAGCCCAGGCAACGTTACTTCAAAGCCTGTATCGAGGCTGGATGCCCGGTCAGATGCACACCTCCGGCGTTCTGAAAGGCGATCAGGACTACAGCCGCGTTACGTTATCGAAGGTGATTGAGCAGTTCCAAGGTGCCGGGCTTATCGAGCTTGCTGAAGGGGAAGGTCACACCAATCAATGGGTTTTCAAGGGAGACTCGAAAGCCATTTTTGAACGAGCCCTACCCAGCCTCTGCAGCCCTGTAAAGCAAAAACTGGGGATCACCACCCCTCTGGGCTCCGAATACGCAGTACTGGCTGGTGAAAGCGCGCTGGATGCCTACACCATGCTCTGCGCACCCAGTCACCCTGTGTACGCTATGACCCGCCAGCAGTTGGATGTTTTCATTCGTCTGGGTGCTTTTGAGGTTGTGGAGGATATCGATGCGATCAAAGCCTGGGTTGAGGTCTGGTCGTACGACCCCCTTCAGCAGGCGAAGGGTCGGGTTGATTGCGCATCCCTGCTGCTGAGCTTGATGGACGTGCCAGATGAGCGAGTGCAGATTGCTTTAGACGATCTTCGGGCTCAAGTTGAATGGCTCTGATTGCATCTCGCTGTTCGGCTAAGAAACAATAGAAATCAATCTATGCTCAGGCATTTCAAGCTGAGCCCACCGGCAGGACGGAAAGCACGTGAAATCAGCGATGAACGTAAGCTTTGGCTTCGATCACACCCCGGACATGAACCAGCAGATGGGGATGGTCTATTACATCCTTAGGCTCAAAGCCCCTGTAAATATTGACTATGCCAATCTTCTCAAGGGTGAAGGAGATCTGAACGATCGGCTGGAGGATTGCCTGGACGAGCTCGACGTTGCGGTGTGTGATGCGAGCAGCTTTCCGGAAGCCTGCAACCTTGGCTGGACAACCTATAGCCAGGAAAAACATGGGGAGGCTCTTGATCAGATGGAGCTTTTGCGCGACTTTTTCCTGCGAGAAGGGTGTGAGGGTGGGGAAATTGTTGAGATGAGCGAGCATGAGTACGTGGCTTTTTACACCAGTGACAAGACGGGCTTGAAGTATCAGCGAGCGCTGGATGCCCTGTATCCCTCTTTAGAGCCACGAGCTGAGGATGGCCGCTGCGACCCCGGAATCATGATCGCCTGAACGGGAAAATCCCATACCGGAATGAGCTCTACAGACACCAGAGGATTATGGGCATGATGGGTAGATTTAGAAAAAGGAAGTCTGAAATCAAGAAAATCGATCTCCGGAAGCTGGAAAAAGCCCTAGTCGACAGGAACTGGTATGTGCAGGCGTGCGCCACGCCGATCGCCAACTTGCCGGGTATACGGGATATGTTCCAGCAGATCGAGAAGGAAAATCCTGCTGCCTTCTTTGGCTTGTACAGCAACCATCTCGATGCTTACGCCGATCTTTGGGGCAAACACAATTTCAGCTATAAAAGCGAATATCTCTGGAAAGTCTGGGCCATCAAGCTTACCGAAGAGGAGAATCTACTCTTGCTTACCGCAAAGGGTGGAGGCTCCTGCTTTGAGGTCAGTGGGCCACAGTGCCAAAAATGGCCTCCAGTGATTTCTGAGCCTGCCCTTGAAAAGCTCAAGCAAGTCATGGTCACAATCAATCATGACATGGGCAAATCCAAACGAGCGCAGTTCGAAAATAACGTGGGTTGAGTTGCTGCCGTCAGGCGACTTCAGCAATGATGGGAAATACACACAGTTTCGGAGCAACGCATGACAAATCACATAGACCTTAGAAGCCTGGAACAGCTTAGGGTAGACATCTCTTGGCTCGATACAGCGCGAACGGATCCGCTGATCATGGTGGACATGTTCAACGAATTTGTCGGCGACATGATGAAAACAGACCTTCAGGGCTACTATCGCCTAGGAGTCAGCCATACCAGCTCCTACAAGAAGCTTTGGGGAGAGCCCACCTTTGTTTTCAACGGGAAGTATCCGTGGCAGACCTGGATCTTCAAGTTGACTGAGGATGAAAATTTGGTTCTCTTCAGCGACCCTGAGGGCGGAACCTCTTTCGAATACGACGGCTACGGTGCGCCAACGCCAGAGGCATTTTTGAAAGGATCGGCTATCATCGATACCATCAAAGACATGGTGCACAAGACGAAAGTGCCGGAGACGGGCCTAGAGCCGTAATCACGCTGGCGCTGAACCGGCATAGCCAGCTGCAAGACTTCTTTTCAAGGCGATGGGTCGCAATCATCGCTGCGATGCACGCGCCTGGATTTGGAAGGCGGGCGCAACACCTCGAAATCACGAAGATCCTCATGACAAACGACGCCTTCCAGATTCTCTAGGGAGAATACCAGGTCGCGTGGATCCACCTCTTCGTCCAAATCACCATTCTCGTAGAGCGCATTGGCGACCAGCATATTGGCTTCCAGATCGCCCTCATCGATATCCGCCACTAGCACTACGCCCTGATCCCCAAAGGAATCTGCGTAACCCTGGGCGGTTGCTTCAGATGCCCAGTAGGATGGTGCTCGCAAACCATCTTCAAGGATAGAAGCCAGATTTTCCTTTGTAGTACCGTGATAGAGTTTCATGGGCTCGGGCTCTCATCAATCGAGGTCTTACGCTCGAACCGCCTGACTTTTACTGCCGGCATGATCGAAGGAGTGAAGACCAGGCGCTCTGGATCGATGGTTTTCATAACCTCCAGCAGCTTCACAGCATCGTGCCCATCAGAAATCAGGGCAGACACACTGCGCCGAAGTTCGTCCTCGCTCAACTCAAAAAACCTGGCCTGCTCGAAGACTTCGGTCAGTTTGGTGTGCATGTCTTCCTCCGTGCTGACGGGGTACAGGTACACCTGTCGCTTAGGGTCGACGCTGCGCATGAGCGCATAGACCTGTGCGGAATCATTGGTCAGCGCCCACTCACTGACGCGATGATCGATCTCTTCCCGAGACAGAGAAAAGACTTTTGAATGGTCAAATAGCACCTGAATCTGCTGAGCAAGCGTTGTGGACACGGGTTTTTCCTATGGCAAATCTGATAAGCCATTTTGAAGGGTGCCGATAACCGGGCGCAAATCAGATTTTAACCGTCTCGCAAAGAGCACCATCCGGGGTATTGGTATCGGCTGCCGACGCATCGACAATGCCCACACTGGCCTGATTGATAATTTTCATGCTGAACAGACCCGTCACCAAGAAGGTAAGCATCATGAAGGTGTCTTCCCAGAGTCCTGGGGGAATGCCGAACCAGATCAGCCCGCGATCCAGGTTGTAAGCAAATAGCGCTCCCAGGCACATGGCTGTGAAGCCATTGATGATGGCAAGCGTTGTTTCGTGTGATTTACTGTTTTCCACGGGGCTGTCCTCGGCAAATGGGTAAGAGCGCCGGATGAGCGCCAGCTGTGTGCAATATATCTGATAACCAACAATGTAGGCCAGTATCGTTGTGGCCCAAACCCTCGCTGTGAGAAAGTAGGTGAACAGCCTACGAATTTGAGATCGGCGCCGTGATTGAGCCCAATACGATTATCCCCCTGTACAACCATTCTCCGATGACCTACGCATTGAAAATCGGCTGCAGAGACGTTTATCGAATCAACCGCTGGGCAATGGGTCGCGAAGAACGCAAGCTTGGGATGACCTGCACCTCTCAGATGGACGAGGGGATCCTGAAAGCCTGCGTAGGGTTCTTGACCCACGATAAGCTCGACTATTTCAGCTTGGTTGATAGACCAGCGCCTCGTAAATGGTACACCCCAAAAACCTCAACCAGAACACATGACAACGCGATCATGGCATTGCGCTTTGAGATTGCAAAATACCAGCATGTTCCATACGACGAGGAAAAAATCCACTTCTGGAGCGATTTCGCCCTTCTCTATCAGCACCTCGATGATACCGATCGCTTGCAGGTTGATGCATTTTTTGAGCTATTGATGGGTAAAAGCTTCAAGGCGCTCTTTGACGAGCATGCCATCAAGTCCCTCAGTGCCTTTGAGCCTCAACAGGGCCATGCCTACCAGGCTTGTGAGCACTTAGAGACCCTGGTTAGGTCGGACGTAGCCCGCCACCAGTTCAGCATCACCATTGGGTCTGAGACTCTCGATCAGAAGATCGAGATTTGCCAGGACGGCGAGGAGTACTGGAACGATGTCTACGACTTCGATTACCACAATCCCGGCCCTAAAGTCACACCGCCAGAATACAAACATCCTGCACTGGAGGATTTCGATTTCTACAACCCTGGCGCCCCGTACGCAGAGCTTCGTGATTGCATCATGGCAGCTTTTGAAAGGCAGACTGATAAGGGCTACAGACGGCATATCACCATCCGCTTTCGAAATGCTGAGATCTTAAGGGGCAAGCTGACTCACAGCGGCTTTATTCCAGAGAACATCTACCCACAGCAGGGGCTGGGGTTGTGTCTGACACGCCAGAATGTTCTTGATGCGCTGAGTGAATGCCAAAAGGCTAGCCGCGTTCGGGTCAAGTTCGACGATATGTTTGGCGCCGACCTGGGCCTTTGATTACTCAGCAAAATACAGCCAATATATACGTTAAAGCATCATCAGCGATTCAGAAGGAGAATCAAATGGTTATTCCATGCGCAACATGTGGCGTTATTGAAATCGTCGAGGCCTTCCACCAGCCCCAAGATCTGACCGAAACCCACCAGTCCATTGCACTGGGCTTCGGAATGACCCTTTGTCTTGCCCTGGCTGTTTCGCTGACCGCTCTTATCAGCCAATACATGCTGAGAAAGTCAAATCCAAAGAATCAGCAGCCGACTGCATCGGCTAAGTAGCGACTTCTCTACAATGCCTGCACATCTCGGATTGGTGCGCCGAGCCCACGCAACACGCTTAGATTGGCCGGAATCTCGCCGCTGGTGCTGTGAGGCGTGAAGGGATAGTCGATGTCTGGATTGAGCGTCATCGAGGTTGAGGTGTAGGCAAGCTCTGAGAAGGTGATTCGCACAAACAGCCGGTCGTTGACGTCCTCCTGAGCAACCTGAGCTCTGTGCACCTGGTAGCAGGACATCAGGTAAAGATGTTCCGGAATCGATTCGGTGACCGCATCTTCAAACACCTGCGTGGCCAGAGAGTCAAAGATGTGATGCTGACCCACATCAAGCCCGGCAAGACTAAAACTCTGATCGCTGATCAAGAAAGGCAGTTTGTTTGTCCACAAAAAGCTGTAGCAGCCAGGCTGCTTGAGCATCACCTCATTGCCCTGAAGCCCGTCGAAATGCCACCCTGGGTTGCGTTGGGTGCTCCCCTTTTTGAATGGTCGGGTATCGTAGGTCAGGTAGACAAAGCGGTTTCGAACAGGCAAGCCGCTGTCCTGGGCATCAGTGATGCACCGAGTGACCAGATCTCGCACGGACTGAGGAAGGTTGGCCGGGAAGACGGGCGCGAGGGTTTGCTTGAGCTTGACCAACAGATTGTTCACGGACAGATCTGCTTCGCGATCCAGCGGGTAATGTCCTAGCTCGATGGGCTGTCTGCTGCGCTCAAGACGGCGCAGTGAAAAGTTCGAGGTGACTTCGTTGCGAAACTGTTCGCCTAAAAATAACATGGTCATGGCTTAATACTCCCTTTCATGACTAAATAGTACACCGAGTGTACTAATATCATCAAGCGGGGATTTTCGAAGGCGTCGATAGGCTCAAGCAATGATCTTCTGCAATCCGTCAGCACACCCTTCCCAGGTGTCGACCAATCCCTTGGTTACGACCGATACAATTTTTGTGTCGGGGTCGAGGTGATACACCTTTCCTCTGGCGCCATGGGCATTATGGCCATAGTCGTGTATGAACACTTCATCGTCCAGAGCGAGATCTTCGAAGATGACGCTGATGGCTTGCGACCTAATCATGAGAGGCTCCTGGAGCTAAGATGCATCATTAAAAATCACCGATGCTTTCAACCCTGCATTTTTTTCCAAGGGCTTTCATGGCGGCAGCCAGCGTAGGTTGCATAACCCCGTCCATGATGTCGTAAAAGGCGGCGCCTTCATCCGAAACGAAGTCAGCATCCAGAATCAAGGTTCCAGATTTCAGATCATTCGTCATCATGTACTGGGTCATCATGGAGGCGGCCATGATGCCGGCAGCTTCGGCCAATGCTCGCCCGTACCCGTAGCCGCGATGACTTCGTCTGATGATCACATCCGCAAGATCTATGACAAAAACAGACGGGGCGGTAACTTCGGAATCATCCAGATCATCTTCGGTCATCGGTGAGACGCTTGCAGCCCCGATGAGTGTCTTGTTCATCCAAATTTCGACGTCTTGTTGACCTTCTGGGAATTTGATTAGATTGTCATGCTTGCCCAGTACCTTGTTCTTCTGCTCAGCGCTAGCCAAGCCCCATGACTGAAATATCGTGCATGGTTTGTTCTTGAAATCATCGTCCCAGGGTGCGACCAGTATCGCCGGGGGTAAGATCAGGGATTGGAATTGCTTCATAGGTGAGCGACCGATTGATTCAAGAGAGCCAAAGCTACTGGGAGAAACAGAACAACACCCGTACTTTGTCCGGATCACCCAGCTTGATCAACTGCTGCAAGTGATTCCAGTAAAGTGAGCCCAAGGCGTCTCTGAGTGTCGTGGTCTCAAAGGGCGGGTTCATGTCAGTGACAGGCACCCCATAGTCCACCGCCATCAGCTCGTCAGCGCCTACCCAGGAAAGTCCGAAGATCTCACTGTCATTGCGACTGGCCACCTTCTCAGCAACCGTCTCCGGATCAGGGCTGTCATCCATCCAATGCTTGTCATTGCCCCAGCCGCCAAGCAATTGAATCAACGATTCGTCACAAGCGTCGTCCGGAAAGCCGCGATTGGGCGCCAGGGGGACAATGCCATGCTCCCTGACCCTTACGCCGGCAAAAAGGGAGTACATCGTGCAGCTCTGCCAGAAGAACCCTTTTGAGGTGAATTTGGCATCCGTATGCCCAGGCCAGCTCGGCATGTTGGTGAAAACGGCCTTCTTGTTCTCGACCCACCCATTGGCCTTGCGTACTTCAATGGAAGTTGTGATGTAGTCGCCCATGAGAGCCGCCTAGCTGTTCTGACGCATCGGTCAGTAGATTTGATGAAATGTTCTGCCGATCGCGTTAATCGACACGTTGCGACGAAATTCTGAATGCTTATCCTGTTTACGATCTTCCGGGGCGTCCTTGCGGGTCATCCAGAAGCCGAGGTTGCTTTCCCAGGAATCGCAATAATATACATGCCCATCATGGGCTTTGAAATCTTGCCCGACGATTTCGTGATCAGGGTCGGTTAGAGGGGTCTTGATGACTTTCTCGTAGCTCACTGTGCGCGCTCACGTGGATGGCCAATGGGGAAATAGCGAAATTCGTAGCCACCTGTTGCAGAGGTTACTTCGGCGCGAAGCACCAGGCCCTTTTGAAGCATGTCCTTAAGGCGGGTGCTGGCGTTGGCTACCGACATATCGTAAGTCTCGGCGATGTCGCGTGAATTATCCAGGCCCTTGTCGTACAGGGCTTCCACCAGCATTGCGTCAGCGGCGCGCAGATCCCGGCCAGCAATTCGGTAGCCTTGATCTTCTTCAACGATCAAATAGCGCCCTAAGGCACGGGCGGTGAGCTCACAGGTGAGGGCCACATCGGGTGACTCAATGCCGGAGACGTAGATCGCAGATCCTACTGTGAGGCCGTGGATGTGTTTGTGCACCGCCTGCTCGAAGAACGCGCAATCGATGGCTGTAATGCCAGCCAGGGATAGCTCGACCACATGAGGGCCCCGAGAACTGTAAACCAGCCCTGAGAGCTCAATGCCCAACTTGAGGCCTTCGTCTGCACCCAGCGCCAGCGGTGTGCCGATACGTTCAAGAAGCACGACCTTGGTGTGTTGGATAGCAATTCGCTTAGACAAGGCCCAGCACCTCTTTCTCTTCCTTGGTCAATTTGGCAAGCGCAGCCTTTCGCAAGGCAGCCTCCTCAACAGCCCAGGGCTCGTCCGGCGTTTCGAAAATGTGCAGCTTGGCCCTGTGAACGTTGTTCTTTACGCAGGAGGCCGGATTGTGTACGCCCATAACACAGTGCCGGGCAAAACGAGGATCGCTGACAATTGCGTCTGCTACAGCCTTGTCGCGGGCATAACCCAGTGTCACCTCATGACCCCGGCCTTCAGTGCCGTCACTGTTGTAGGTGATGGCGTACAATTCGAGTGTGCTCATGGCATGCTCCTGCTGTTGAGAGGGTGTGTTCAAGCAAGGCCCAATGCCTGGCGCTCTTCTTTGCTCAGCTTGGCCAGGGCGCGGTCGCGCAGCTTTTGCTTTTCAAGGTTGTACGGGTCGTCGATGGCCTCAAAGATCAGCACCGACTTGGGTCGCACGTTGTATTTGATGCAGTCTGCCGGGTTGTGAAAACCCATCACGCAGTAGCGCTTGAAGCGTGGATCGGCAACGATCGCCTCGGCTAACTCTTGGGTCTTGGTATAACCAAGAGTAATTTCGTGGCCGCGACCTTCAGTTTGGTCGGCGTTATAGGTGATGGCGAACATTTCTTGAGCGATCATGGCCCTTCTCCTCTTTGCAGCATTGCTTCTTGACCCAATAGTACACTCAGTATACTTTATGTCAACGCAAACATTTGGAGGGCTTGGGCATGTCGAACGAACGAGGTAATTGCATTGAGTGCGGTAACGAATTGACGGTCGTGGATGATGACCCCAACCGCACCTGTGGCGCCACGTGCAAGCGCTGTCTGGCTGAGCAAAACCATGACTTCGATGCTGAGCCTGATGTGCAATTCAGCAGGTCGGGCGAACGCATGGGTGCCCCATCATTGCAGGACTCAGGCGCGCCAAAATACATCCGCGATGCCTTGAAGCGCTTCAAGCCCCTGCCCCAGCGTCAGGACGGCGTAAACGACCAGCTGCAAGACCTGCGGATCATCGCCAACCATTTCGGCCTGTACGACGCAGCTGATGCAATCAAGGCATTGCTCAATAAATAGGGAAGCCGACTGCCCTGCGATGCGCCCGGCCACTTGAGCCGGGCATTCCAGCACGCTAGGATAGAAAGAAAAGGCCATTCCAATGAAAAAGTCAGCATTGGCGCTCTTGGCGCTCCTTGCAAGCCAGTCTGCATTCTCCGACAACATCATCAAAACATATGCGCCGATCAAGGGTGCCAGCAGTCATGCCGGGCAATGGGCGGCAACTGACGCGATGTTGAGCGATTGGGCAAAGTCGGGAGATCTATACGACTGTTCAGCCGCCACGCCTGCTACTGACGCTTATGTGAAGGGCGTATCGTTCCAGCAAACCCTCAGCAATTGCTCTCAAGACTACACGCGTAGCGTCCAGCCCCGTGAAATCAATAGCGTTACGGGCATGTACCGAAATGTGGGCAATCCCACTGAGGAAGACAAGACCGAGTCGGGGCTCGGCCTCACCCAACAAGCTGTGGGCACTCGTGAAGAAAAAGACATTCTCTTTGGTGGTCGTGAAGGCAGGGCTTATCTGACTTCAACCAACACCAGCTACGTGGGCATGTACAGCCGAGCAACTCCTGCTCCAGCCGCCTCCATCGGTGATGTTCAATACACCAAAGAAGGCGACAGGATTCAAATGTACTTCACCATGGCAGGCAAGCCTTCGGCCTCCTCGGGCACCTGTTATGTGAAGGTTGGGGCGACGGGTGTGAATGGGTGGGATGCGAATCTTACGCCCACCTCCTCGGCAAAAGCCTACGTCACTGCAATCACAAAAGTTACCACGAACTACGCGGACGGCAGTACCAGAATCTACACGCTAGGCGGCATGACCACGGGCGAAGGTGGCGCCATCCGCCAGACGACAGCCTCGTGCAGCGACGTCTTGGCTTTCTACAACAGCCCCGGCCTCATCACAAAGGCATCTTTGATCTCCAATTGATCATGTAGAGGGATGGGCTATGCAAATAGCCTATTTGAGGGGCGAGCCGCGCCCCTGGTAGAATCATGATTATCTCATCAATTGGAAATAATCGTGAGCAACCACTTGAAGGCCGTAAAGGACAGTATTTCTCGGGGCGTTCTCGACCAACAATTGGTCGGCACCTTGAAGCGTTGGCCAGTGATCCATTTCACTGAGCACGCAGAGGCTATACTCAAGGACGGCTTCACCTATGGCGAAGAAGATCCTGGCAATCTTGACCTGACCTACGATCTGGGTGGCAAGCCAAAGCAGCATCCTGGGCCCGGCTACAACTTCGCCTTCAACGCCCTGCACTGGGATGTCGAAAACGACATGCACGAGTTCCTTGCGGCAGCACCTGATTCGGGAAGAGGCTTGATGGGCATGTATGCTCCTTCCGCGATTCTGTTTCTCGCCGACGGCCTGCACACTCGACACTACGATGAGTTTCACCAGGTCATCTTCTGGGGGTCTGATGCTGATCTGGGTCAGGCATTGCACCTCAAGCAGCTAGGTGAGCAGATTCAAGACGGTGAAGTTGTCTGTGATGTCAATGGCAACCCGGTCGACTGCTGGACAATCCTCGATGGCGCCGGCAAGCCCATCATCGGGCCTGAGGACTACCTCACTCTTCAGGATTGCGTGGTCACCGCCCTGCACCACTATCACGGCGAGGGCATCTTGAGCGCCAAGGCCTCAAGGGGTTTGGCAGATGTCTACGAGCCGGAGTTGGCGGAGCTGGAGCTTGTAGTTACCCAGTCCGCACTCAAGGCTCGACCCGCAACTGAGGCTGGCATAGAGCCTTAAGCCTTTATTGGCCAAATGGCCGCTGCCAGGCGGCTGTGTCTCACAAGGTATAAGGACTGAAGATTATGGCTCAAGTCCAACACTGTGCTTCGGCTTGGCGCGTAGGGACTTAGGTTTCAGGTATCTTTCGACGACTGGATCTTTGAAGGGCAGCGGGAATCTGGCTTTCAGGTCATCGATGTAAAACTGATAGCGCTGTTCACTGGCTGAATCCATCAGCTGCCGACCCCGTTTTGACTCGGCGGGACTCAGGCTGTTACCTCCTTCAATCTTCACAAGGAGCGGCGCGATCAGAGTGTTCGCTTTCATGGATACTGCTCGATGGTGCTCAATATTGGCGACAACCGCATCTGGGAGAGCATCTCGTTTGTTTGAGATCAGCGATTTCGCAACCTGGGCGATCTTGAGGTTTAGTTTATGCGCTCGAAGTACTATATCTGCATCCTCAGTTAACTCCGCATCCATCCCAAGCACGACTTTCCGAGGCTCTACAACACGCTTTGCGTTGAATTCCCACCATTCATTCAAGATCGACTTTCCAGGTCGCCCCATATTACCCGGAGTGGTAGATCTCTTCGCAAAATCCATCTTTAGGCGAGAAAACATGTCGCCGATCTCCTTCTCGACGCGCTCGACCCGGTTTTTGCGGGGCTGGCCCACTTTGGTCGGGGCAGGCATCATAGTGAAAGAGGTCGGCTCCAACTCCTGATCACGCTCATGGGCATTCAAGACCTCAATCAAATCAGCGTATTCGATCAGCTGCTTTGCATATGCTTCTTCGAGGGACTGTCCTGGTTTGGCGGGAACGTTGGAGCGAGGCGCATTCAGAAGATCACTGACAACCTTGACGTTCGAGCCAAACACAACTTCTTCTGGCTTGAGTCCATTGGCAATCTTCCAGGTTTTCGCGGTAGCCAGGCTGCTTTCAGATTTCAGGTTCGCATACTTGGCCAAGCCCTTAGACTGCCGAATACCCTGAGCCTCCAGAAGTCTGTGACCAATAAGCGTCATCAGCATCAATGCTTGATTGGGATCAAGCGATTGAGCCTGAGCAACCAGGATGGAGGCCTTTTCATCAATATTCCGTTTCAGCCATGCTGCCCGCGTTTTCGCAGTCTGATATTCTTTCTCGTCCATCGTCATCTGATCCTGTTCAAAAATGGGTCGCCCACCACAACCCAGTAGCTCTGGTTAAAAACACCCAGTGCCTCTCTGCATGATACCTATTGAGCCTGGTGTGAGGCACACCAAACCGACTCCTTGGGGTTAAACCTGAGGGCCCTGCAGGCTCGACAGCTCGATGTCGTACCGAATCAGGAGCTGCTTCTCCCGCTCGCTCAGGCGGTGAGCGGCAATTGCCTCTGGGCCGTAGCTGAGCATCACAGTGTCCTGGATCCCTTCATTCCAAACAATAACGCGGTCGTTATCGATCGCAACAATCTCTTTGTCCAGGTACATAATTGCCCTTTCATCCACGGCCATGGCCACGAATGCCGCATCAGCCGGCAATGTCCAGTCACAGTCCTCAAGGCTTGCGCCGCTGTTGTGAATGACCTCGCGAATTTTCTCTCCACAATCGCCCACGGCCAGGTAGATGCTCTCCTCCGACTGAGCGGCTACCCAGAGAATCAGGTCGTCAGTCATGTCGTTTCCGCCATAGTACCCCTTGAGGGTCACTTCAAATGCTTTCACTGCTTGCTCCTTGAGATTGTGTTCAGTGTAGGGTGCCGCTGTGAGCGCCAGGCTAGGTCGCCTGTTGATTTGTGCGTCCGGTCTTTCTCTAAAGCCCCATATCCATCGCAAATGCCGCATCCCTGGCCTTTCCCGGTAATTTCTGCAGGAACTGCGCATGGCCCGTCGCTTCGTACAGCGTCTTCATCTGGCGCTCATTGGCAGGGTCGCAGTGCTTGAATACCTCAGGAATGGGAAATGTCTGTACGGCTGCCATCAAGGCACCTTTGACCAGGTTATTGGCTGGGGATCCCAGGCCTTTAAGTATATTTGGTAGCAAACCACTGCCCTGGTTTTTCATGTCCTTTGCCTTACAAAAGTCCACGCGCTCCTTGGCCATGATGGCAGTGGTGTCAATCTCAAGCCCATGGGCAGCAAGTGCTGCGAAAGCTTGGCTGTACACCTGTGGGGCAGCAGGGTCAGACAGCGACACAGGCTTTCTTGAATACTCCTGCATGATGGCGTCGATCGTGTGCTGAAGCCCCTGTTGAAGGAACGTGGGACTGAACTCGAACGCCTTGATGCCATTGAGGGTCGGGGCGACATCCTGGTTGTTGCCAAAATTTCCTAAGTTGCGAAAGGCCGACTCAAGACGGATCCTGGATTCAGTCATGGTCATCTCGCCGCTGCCTAGCAGGCGCTTGCGGGCATCCAGGGAGGCCAGGTAGTCAAAGCTCTGCATCTGATCTTGCACAAGGGCTTGAATCGATGCGGGGATATCTTTGAAAGCAGCCAGCTTCTCCAGTGCGTCATAGTCCTTGGCGTAGGTAAGATCGGCCAGCTGCTGGCGCGTCATGCAGATGTCGGAGGAAAAAATAGCATCGTAGAGCTTGGGTGGTCGCACCTGGCATTTGCCAAACGAATGAGAGGTATAGAGCCTGGGTACCGGCAGATGTCGATTGATGTGCGTGTCGTATTCTGAGAGAGCGTGTTGGAATCGATCACCCTCATGGCTCTCCATGTCATCAGATTTAATCAGGAACGGTGGCTGGTAGGTCAGGGCTTTAAAGCCAGTAGCGCGTGCCTCACGAAAGCCTCTGTTTACGGCAGCGAGCATCCTTTCGTCGAGCTCGTTGTCTTTGGACGGATCCCGGAATCCTGACTGGTCACTGTCGATGTAGTCGAGGATCATATCCACGTCAGGAGACTCTACAGCCAGGGCCATCCCCAATGATTTGAGCGCTGTAGCGGCATCCAGGCGCTCAAGTGTTGCCACGTCGAAAGACATAAGCCCCTGTTTTATATGACTTTTCCACGATTCGCGCAATGCTGAGACGTCAGCCTGCAAAATGGGCAATACCTTTTTTTTGTCTTCGACATGCCCAAATTGGGCAAGCACCTGGGCAATTCCGCTCATGGCCCCAACGCTCCCGCTTTATTTTTATTTTGAATGGAAAGGCCATATTCAATATATGCCTAACTCGACTATACATTGACCGTCGCAGTGTATGCATCTTGATGGACAAGCGGCGCATAGGATTTCTGCATAGTCGGTTTAGCAATATATTGCTGGAAATTGTTCTACGTGAGAGAATTTTGGTAATAGAACAACAACAGGACAATCCTCGTGCTCTCTACCCGATTGCTGACTCCACTTGCCTTTGCCGTATTTGTCAGCGGCTGTGCGCTCCAACCACCCAAGGCGCCAGCGCCTGTTCAGCTTCCCGCCCAGTACCTTGCGGCCCAGCAACAAGCCGAGCAGACCAAGCCTGATCTTCATGCCTGGTGGGAGCGCTATCAGGATGCTGAGCTGACGCGCATAACCCGACTGTCTGCTGACAACAACCAGGATATCGCGGTATCGCTTGCGCAGTACGAGAAGGCCATGGCGGTTCTAGGTCAGACCCAATCTGCCGAAGCGCCTTCGCTGTCGGCCAGCGGCACAGGCAGCAAATCATCGGCCAACACGGGTGGTGAGCGCACTCACAGTTCAACCCATCAGCTGGCAGGTCTTGCCTCGTTTGAGTTGGACATGTGGGGACGCCTTAGTAACGCGACCAAGGCAGATGAGAAGTCAGCTGAGTCGGCTTTTCAGAACACGCTCTACACCCAAAACCTGATCCGCAACCAGGTGGTTACTCAGTTCTGGACGATCCGTCAGTTGGATGCTGAGCTATCGGTGCTGGACGAACAGATCGATTCACGCCAGAAAGAGCTGAAGATTTCTCAGAGTCGCCTTACCTATGGTGTCACGTCTGAACTGGATGTGGAGCAGTCCAAGGCAGACCTTGCCAGCCTTGAACGCACCCGGATTACCACACGCACCAATCGCGACGTCTACGTGCAGAGCCTTGCCATCCTGGTCGGCAAGCCTGACCTGACAATTGCAAGCTCGACCAACATCCCTGACACGATCGCATCTCCGGCTCTGGGCCTGCCTTCCTCACTGTTGCAACAGCGGCCCGATTTGATTGTGGCCGAAAAGAACCTGGATGCAGCAGGATTTGATGTGGCGGTAGCTCGCGCAGCCCTCTTCCCCTCCATCAGCCTGACGGCGCAAGGGGGTGGCCGCAGCGGCGCGTTCTCCTCTCTGATTGGCTCGGGAAGCTCGTTCTGGACGCTGGGATACACGCTGGATCTGCCTATCTTCGACGGTGGCCTGCGTCTGTCCCAGATCGATCAGGCCAAAGCCTCTCAGCGTGAACAGGCAGCTCAATACCAGAAAGCGGTCATCACGGCCTTCTCTGACGTGAACAAGGCCCTGATCAACCTCGACGGCTACCAGAAGCAGAGCCCTTGGATGAAAGACGAGCTTGCAGCTGCTCAGAAGGCCATGGACTTTGCCCAGCGTAAATACCAGGTCGGCACCATTGACTACTCCACGGTGCTGGACACTCAGCGCTCGCTGCTCGATGCCAAGAAGGCTGATGTGGATCTGCGCTACGGCAAGCTGATCAGCCAAGCCAACCTCTTCTATGCCCTGGGCAACTAAAGCCCTCATCGAGTCCCCGAGGCACTCGGGGATAATCAAGGAATTACTATGAAATTCAGAACAATGTCGCACCGCCTGCTGTCTTTTTCAGCTGACCCGTCACTGCGAAAACCAGCTCGCGTGGAAAAGGTGGAAGAGTTTCTCAAACTGGCTCGGGAAGTGTCATCGACTGACTCACGCGGTATCGAGATGATGCTGTCAGGATCGAGTCTTTTTATCCATGACCTGGACGAGCCAAGGCTCATTGAGCTGCTTACTTTCCTTTCCATGAAGCTCGATCGCTTTGATTTCGAGCAGTGGATATCCAGAGGATACGATTGGGCACTCCGGGATCGTGCCTTTGAGGCAATTCCTACCATCCACAAATTCACGAACCAAGTCCTGGTATTCGAAGCTGACAGCTTCAAGGGATCCATTACCCCGGAGTTGATCGATTTTCTGGAGACCAACAGGGAAATCTGTGCCATTAGGCCTTTCATTCAACTGCGCGACTGGTGCCAAAATCCTGCAGGTATAGAAGGGTTCGTTCGCTTGATCAAGCTGGTCAACCTTGATGAGCTTGTCAGGCACTTCACTAATGGGCATGAGGAATACGAAGATTACGGCGCCCTGTCTCTTCTTTGCGAGGAAGGGGCTTTCGACGGCTACTTCGATCAGCAAACCATCAACGTGCTGATCGCAAGGGGTCTGATTGCAGGCTTAAGCAAAGCGGCAACTGGCGCTGCCGTCGATCACATTCTGAAACGCTTTGAGCCTTCGCAGGTGCTGACCCTGCTGGCAGCCGAAGCCAAAAAACCGATTTGCGCATCCGGACTCACCCAGGCTCTCGCCAAGGTTTATGAATGGGCTCAGTCAAAAAACTGAGCTCTGCCGATTGCATCACCTAAAGCCCGGCGACGCCGGGCAATCCAAGAACAAGAGAACATCATGCCTTCAAACAACATTTCGCTCCCCAAGATCAACGCCTTCTCGTCCAACCAGCAAACTCGCGATCATGCGCGCATTCAGATGATCCAGTCTTTTCAGGCTAAAGCGCCTGAGCGCGGGGCGCCATATGTTGTCGACACCCTGATCAATGGCAGGCTATTCCCCCATGTGCTTGAAAAAGACGCACTGCCTGATTTCTTGGCGTTTGTTGGAAACGCTTTGAGCGCAGCCGACAAGCAATGGTGGATTCATCGCCATGTCATGCTCGCACTCAATGATCATGCCTTTGACCAGGCAAAAATCATGATGGCTTTCAACGTGGGCGAAGTCCTGTTGGAGGTTGATCACTTTCCAAGATTTACTCCTGAAATCCTTGAGTTCCTTGAGTCTGAATCAGCTTCAGGTCTGTTCAGTATCAAGCCATTTCTCAATATGCAGTGGGAAAACAGAGCGGGCCACGAAGGCTTCCTGATCCTCCTCAGAATTGTTGGTGCGCCAGCGCTCAAGAAGCTCATCCTGCAAGACAAGCATTATGACCCTAAAGGCGATGAGTATTCAGCTTTGGGGTTGATGGCTCGACTCGGTCTACTCGATGATTTCCTAGACAGAGATACTGTCAATCTATTGATTGCGCGAGGATTTATCTGCTTTCTTAACGAGTGCCGCGTTGAATCGATCATCAGCGACCTAATCAACGAGTTCGAAAGCGGTCGGTTGCTTGAAATCTTGGCCACCGAAGCCAAATACGGCAACGCCAGCAACGTTACTGAAGCGATGAAGACTGTGCTGCCGTACCTCACGACAGCGGGCGCTGATCATTGAAAGAGCGCGCCTATAAGTCTGCCCTGCTATACACCACCAACGCCACCCGAATGGCCTTTACAGGGTTGGCGGCGACGTTTGCGCTGCAGGTATGGCTGATCGCGCAGGCATGGGTAGTATTGTCAGGATTCACAAACCTGATTTGGCTTTCGGTGCTGATCTTGCTCGTTTTGCTTTCAAACATAGCCACAGGCTTTGTCTTCGTGGAAATGCTCAAGGATAGTGACCAGTACCGCCCCAGGTTTGCCAGGGCTGGATGGCTCCACGTATTGTTGAACGCGGGTGTGTGCGCTTCAATGCTGATCCAGATGCTTGTCGAAGCTAACTTGAACCTGATGCCGGCAATCCTTGAGTCAGCCCTTTGGCTGAAGTTGACGATCTCTCTAACACCCCTGCTCCTGGCATCCCACGCAGGCACCTACGTGTTGATTCACACGCGGCCCAACCAGCCGTACTACACCTACAAATATGGATATCCGGCCCGAGTGAAACGCTCAAAGCGCAAGGGCTGAAAAACTCTGTGCATGACAGATTGTCTTGATCCGCAGGCGGTCTTGCGCGTTACCGGGTATGAAAAGATCAATCGGAGCGAAGAAATTTGCGGTATGTCGACCTTTAGCCTCAAGTCCGCATGTCGTACACACATAGTCCATGCCAATCAGGCTGGCAGTTTGTTTGGCAAAGACATGGGCGTTTGCAGGGCCAAGATCCACTACGCGCTGCAGGGATCTGGGCAGAGTGTACCTTGGCAGCAGAACGTTGAAATGCGCGATGGCGCGCTCTCCCCATTGCCGGATGTCGGTGAGCGCATCCACCAGGTGGAAAGACACACTGTCGAACTCCATATGCTCGCCACTTTCAAGCTCGATCGCCTCATCAATGACCAGTGCGACCTGTCTAGCAAACCCTGAGGGCGCCACAATTGCACTGGGCCATTTTGCTGTCTTGGCCATCTGCCTGATTTCGTGATCCTTCATCATCCGCCACTGCCTTGAAAGTCCGTTTCTAGCGCCGAAGAACTTAGGCTTGTAGCCCCATTTCGTCAACAAAATTTTGCAGAAATGCGACCTTGTAGTAACACATGACCGGTTTATCTGAGTTTTCTTGCAATGGGGGAATGTGCAATTGAGCCTAAAGTTGTACGACAGTGACCGAGATATTGAGCTGACAACCAAGTGAAAATGAGCCCGCACCGGGCTCAGCGCTCTAGCGTGGTGCTTTCGGCGTATACCTACAGCGCCATGCCTACTGCAGACATATAGTCCTCACGTCCTTTTCTGGCGGTATTGCCGATCTCGGAGAACACCGAATTGGCAATTTCCACACGCCTTTTGAGGTCACCCGTGGCGCCCCTGAAGTCCTTGCCGAGCAGGACGCACATGACCTGGGCGGTCGAGTGTTGCATGTAGTGAGTGCTTTCGGCGCGTGACCATCCTGAAACGGTCTCCAGGGTGGCTTGAAAGAGGGCTTCATCTGGAGTGCGTAGGCCAGCACTTAGCACCCGGAAATTCTCACTGGACTTGTAGGCTTTGTGAGCGACAACATGAGCCAACACTCTGGGGTCTTCAAGCACCTGGGTCTTGAGCGTCAGACGCCTGGCCATGTGAGCAAAGGGTTCATGCGCCAGCAGCTCGCCTACAATGGCTGAGCTCTCGCACCGACCCACTTGCCGGGATAGGTGATCTTCGAGGGCATACCAGCCCCACAGGCGCTTACAGAGGTAGCCAATCGACTGCGCATTGACTTGGTGGCGCACGTTAAGATTCAGAGATAATGCGGGATGCTGGTAAACCCCCTCAAAGGACTGATTCAAATCATCCACGTCAACCTTGAGCACCCCATCATCACCCATCAGCTTGTCGAGCTGCTCGGGCTTGAGTACCGGGCCATAGGCTAGCAGCAAGCGTAGAAACAAGGGCTTGGCAACGCGCTGCTTCTGGTGACGCAAAGCGATGACCTCGAACATGCGCTCGGTTAGCTGCACGCGATCGACTTGAGGGAGAATGTTGGCGGCGTGCATGACGTTCTTGACGGTCTCGTAGAGCGAGTCCGAATGGTTCTGAGCAAGCAGATCCAAGCTATTTTGTGCATCAAATTGTGCGTCTAGCATCGATCGCTCGAATGCCTTGTAGGTGTCGTAGCTCACGCCCCTGCCCCCAGTCTGCTTTTGTCAATATATTGATCATAGCAGTACAGCCTGCGTACGTAGAAGTGGCTATTGCCACACGATCAACGCCAATAGGTAATGGCATGCGATCCAGACTTCTTGCATGTAGTGAGCAATGCCAAGCCGTCCTGTACTTTGCCATCCACTTGGTACGAAAACCCGGCCATGCTCAGCTTTTCCAGGGTTTTCATGCAGTCATCAACGCTCAGAGGACTGAACCAGGTTTTCGCAGATCCACTGGAGACTTGCGTATAAGCACTTGCCCAACTCGCTACACGCTCATCCGCACGCTTGGAATTTTGGTACCCCACATAAATCAGGCCCAAGCCTACCGACCATACCAGCACGGCGAGCAACGCCAGCAAAAAAACCTGCATAAGCGGTGGTTTGGTTTCTGCTGCAACACTCTTTGCCACGGACATTGAAAATCTTCTCCATTTACTAGTTGACCAATCGGCTGGCGAGCTTTTTATCATATATTGGTAAGCATTGCCAATAGATGCCCCTTGGGTCACAGGGCCCTCATCCACTAGAATGGAATTGACCTCGAACCAGGACATCCACTTCATGCACTACGAACTTTCATGCTTTCCCCTGAGTAATACTCGCCCCGTTACCTTCGGTGGCCAGGAGTATCCAAGCCTCTCAGAGTGTCCGGATTGGGTGGATGGGGTGATTGCCAGAACGGCTTACGCTTATCTGTCGGATGCCGCAAGGCACCAGACCCCGGTCGAGGTTGCCGCCAGAAAGCTTCATGACATTACCGGACAAGCCGAGGCTTTCTCGTGTTACCTGGCCCTAACGCTGATTGAAGCCGGGGATGAGCAGGATCTGATCGACTACGCCCTCACTGCCATCAACGATCTCGATCTCAAGCACGACGTCAAATTCGCCTATTCCAACATGCTTGAGAAGTTTCAGTTGGCCAGCTATCACAGCTATTTAAGGAAATCTCCAGAAACCCTTCAGCGCCTGGAATTTTTCAAAAAGATCGACACATACCCTTTCCAGAACCTGGCTATCGCTTTCGATGATGCCATCATGGCCAAGCGGCTGGTCGAAAAGGCAGGCAATAAATTCGACTACATCCTCTCCTTCCTGGCAGCCGTAACCCATTACCCCTACAGAGACTCGAAGGTCAGGTCTTTTCTCATCAGCCACTTTGGCGACATTCGGGATCATGAGATCAAGCTGCGCTTGTCCATGCAGAAGGTCATGATGAGCAACAGGATGAAATCCAGTGACTACCCAAAGCTTTCACTGGATGAAGCCCCTCCGTATGCAGTTTACGATTTCAAAGATGCCGCAGTGCTGGATCTGAAAGTCTTTCAAATGCCTGGAATTAGAGAATGGCTTGAGGAAGTCCCTGGTAGCATCGAATTGCTGGCCGAGAACCTCAATTACTCATCAGTTGGCAAGCTGGAGGGTCGCGCTGCTAGCCTAATCCCCTACTTTGACCAGGCGCTTGATGTGCTTTTTGAGAGCAAAATGCCGGTGGATCAAATCTACATGCAGGCATGTCAGGGGTATGATCGAGCCAAAGTCGAGTTAGCGCGACAATTTCACAGCTCTGAGCAGGAGCTTCATCGAGATATTTACTGCAACCTGATCTCGAAGCTAAAAGACAACGATCCTCTGTGCAACCACATCGCCAAGACGTTCATCAAGAAGTTGGGCTTGCCCTACTTTCTGGATCTGATGCAGAACCAGGATGATCTACTGGTCATTGCCAGGCATATCCGTGATGCATCGGTGATGAAGCGCCTGTCACCAGAACAGCGCGACAGCCTCATGGGTCATGACATCGGACTTTGAAATGACGCGGGCGACCGAGAAAGCGATCGCCCATGAGCCCTGATTATTCTTGATGGCCCAGCAACGTGGGTTCCATGGCGATAGTAGCTGTCATCAGGGCGTACTGCTGGCGCTGAACGTTGACCCATTTCACCAGTGCTTCGAGCACCCATTCCTTCATTGAGCCGTGCGAAGAGCTTGCCTGAGCTACTCCATTCCTGATGATTTCCCGAACATTGGGGGGAAGTCTGACAACGAACAGGGCTGGTGTGGTGCAGCCCTCAAGCTCGAAATCGGGGATTTGCGCCAGCACCTGTTTGCAAATGGGGTCTCCTAGGCGCTCTTTCAGCAACTTCACCAGCATCAAAGATCGAACCTGGCCATCCAGGGCGTCCAGGATCGCGGCTATGGCCTCGGAGTTCATGCTTCGGCCTTGGTGCAGCCCGATGCCCTTGAGCTCGTCAAATAGCTCTACAAAGCCTCGAATCACGAACTTGTCGGCAGTGCGGCTATCGAACTTGGGCCTGCGCACGGGCCCGCTTCGAACCTTCTTCAGAGCCCTGTTCAGCGCAGCAATGGCAAGCGGGTTGGATAGAGCAGACATTAAATTTCCTCCAACAAATCTCACATCAGACACAGCGCCTGATCTCAAAGCATTGCGCGGGATTATACACACGCACCAAAAGCATGCCTTTGTCGAAAAGATCGAAGAGGTGAGCTCTACTCGCCTTTTCGGTACCAGCCGAGACTGAACGTGTCCAGGTTTGCCCCGTACTTAGCCCAGTGGACAATCGCAGGCTTAGGGCGAAGTGCCGGATTGTTCGCCAGTTCAACCAGAAACGCCTGCACCTTGTCGAAGGTTTTCAGGTCCCTGGCTCGATTGGCCACCATATCGGGGGTCAAAAAGTATGGCTTGCCCTCAATGTTGGTTCGCGCCACCCGGCCAGACAAGAGCCACAACAGGTTGGCAGCATGAGCCGGCACTTTGATAGTGGCCTTGTTTTCGACCTCTCCGGGGAAAGCTCTGTAGTAAATCCTGGCCAACTCGGCGGAGGCCATGCGGGTCTTGTTGCGAGACTTTGCGCCAAGGGGTAGCGTCTCAAACACATCCTCTTCGAATAGCTCTGGCCCGTATGGCTTTCCACCTTCGCGTATCCAGCGCTGCTTGGCCTGTTCGATGTCATCAGATGTAATGGCACGGGCGCCAGCCCAAATGGAATCGAACCATAGATCAACCTCACCGTGGGGCGCAGTACCTGGCTCAATGAAGAAGCCGGCTTCAATCCACCCCCCGACCTCCGCCATCTGCAAGCCAAGTGCTTTTTCGGAGAAATTGGCCGAACCCACCACTGCCCCGCCCGCACTGATCGCAACCTTCGCGTGCAGGTCGTCCCGCTGCCTGAAAACCACATTGGGCTGGCGCATGATGGTTTCAATGACGCCTGGGTTGGTTCCAGGATGAGAGAGATTGCAGATCAACTCGTGTGGCCCCTTTCCTCGCGCCATTACTTGAGCCCCTTCACCCCAAAAAGCTACCGCAGCACGCAAGCGATCACCACCGGCATGGCTTGCAGATATCAAATCATCTATTTTGGCCAGTATTTGGGCGCGAGACTGCAGAAACATAGGGTCACTCCGGCGTAGGGGCAGACGGCAGTAGAGCAAACCTGCTGCGACCCCGCAACCGCCGCCGCCTGTCTTTGAAGTTAGGCCTACATCTGTAGGAAGGGATGCCTTGGCTGGCGCTTTTCTCTGCGCGTACACTGGAGTAAGACCAAGAGTGAAGACCATGACCTCCCTACGCCTGCTTGACGCTGACCTGTACCTCAAGGATGAAACCTCTGACTTCTGTTGGGAGCTGTCCTACGAACACATCTGTCACGTGCAGGACGCCTTTGTCAGCTACATGGAAGAGGGTCTGAGCTTTGACGACATCCTGGAGCACGTCGAGAGCGAGGATGAGGATTTTGAATTTGAATCAGTTCCAAGAATGGATGCTGCCAGAGCCTTCTGTGCTGTCGCGATGTGCGTACCGCATCCCAGAATACAAGATCTTGTAGGGTACATCGCCGACGTAGGGGGTGATCACCGCGATGAGATCCAAAGTGTGCTCGACACCCTGTTTGAGTACAACATGGGGCGCAAGATGATGGTAGCTCAGACCTTGGACAGCATAGGTCTTGAGCATCTGATGCAGTTTTCCCCGCTGACCGCTGATGATGCAAAAATGCTGGTGCTGATCAACGATCCAAAGCTCAGCAAGCGGCTTGATCCGTATCTTAAGCCAGAGGTTCGCCAAGAAGGGATCCTGGGAGTTACCTACAGGCCTGCACGTACCATTGGATGGGTGGACAACAATCCAGAGATCATCCCGCACACCGAAGTGCTGATGCGCCTGAAGAGACTCGGCAATACCTTATCGACTTGGAGCTATGGTGAGGCGGCTTCTACCTGTGACGCCGGCAGTTGGCTGGAGAATTCTGACATTGATGTGAAGGAGCAATGGACACTTGAGGGCATCGAGTCTAATGAAATTGATCTGTCAGTGCTCGATATGCCGCAAACCAAACGAACCATGGCCCTGTTCACAAGTGAGTGCGTAGCTGCGATCGTGGGTGAGCTTAAGTCCAACGACCCTATTCACCGGACGATTCTTGGCAAGTTGACCCAAACATTCCTAGATGCAGGTGTTGACGCCCATAAGCTTTTCTACATGACCTGCAGAGGTATGTCGGCGATTGAATACACCGACTTTCAGGAGCGAGGTGGTGTAGACCGGGGTGATTACATTCGCGAAGCCCTGAATTACACCCAGGCTCAGTGGCCTATCCAGCTGCGCCAGATGGCTGAGCACATGGTGGCGCAAGAGCCCGTGGAAAGCCTGCTATCCCATTGCTTCAGTGATCGCTTGCTGAACGCTGCGTATGCCGTTATCCCTGACAAGCGCTTGTTGACGCAAATGGGCTCTACGGGGCGCGACAAGGCCATGGCCTCCGACCTGGGGCTATGACATGACACAGCCGACGATGCTCAAGGGTGTGGTGTATTTCCGGGAAAACCCCAGGGGCAATGATACCTACTGGCCTATCTCGGTGGCTGAAATCCGCGAGGTGCAAGACACGTTCGTGACCTACATGGAGCATGGTTTGAGCCTCGACCATGTTTGTCAGCACGTGGACAACTCGCAGTACGGTATGGATGCCGATGCGGTTCATGACTGCGCTTTGGCTTTCTGCGCAGCAGCCCTGTGTATCCCGCACCCACGCCTGTCGGATCTGATTCTCTACGTCCGGGAAATAACCCGAAACAATGACTCGGAAGTCAGCCAGACCCTGGAGCGACTTTTCAATTACAACCTCATTCGCAAGTATGAGGTGATGGCAAGCATCACCAGTGATGCCTTGGACTTGCTGGGTGTGGTGGCGCCTGTGGGTGTTGAGGACTGCATCCTGACCTACCTCATCAATGACAAAGCGATCGCCCCCAGAATCTATGCCCAGGCATCTGCCAGCGAGCGGGAAAAGACTCTGGCATGTGTGAGGTACTTCCCCGAGAGATCTCTAGGATATTTGCGGGATAATCCCGAGTACCTTGGGCACAGAGAAATCATTGACCTGCTGGTTTATCAGGCGAGAGCCATGATGGGAGTGCCGGACAGCACATCGCGCAAATACAGCCTCCAGTTGTGGGCTGACGCCTGCAAACCCAGCCTGGATGAGCCGTTCTCGCTGCTTACTATGCGCTGCAATAGCCATGATCACGGCATCCTTGATCTGGAGCAAACGGTGCGCACACTGAAAGCATTTGGGCGGGAATGCATTGCGGCCATCGTCAAAGGCACCTTCCTCTTGAACAAGGATAAAACAGACCCGGTCTTGCTCGACAAAATGATGAATGCATTCCAGAGGGCCGATATCAGCAAGCAGGAGGTCTTTTATCTGTTGTGCGCGAGGATGACCCATGTTGAATACGCTGACCGTGAGGCTTGCCGTCCTACAATCCCTGATCACTTCATTCGTGAAATGCTCAGATTCACTGACTCATCGAACCCGCTACCCTTCCAGCAAATTGCCCTGCGTCTGCTTGAGTCAGAGCCCCTGGCGGTAATCATCGATGCCTGCAACGACGACCGGACGCTCAATGTCGCTTATGGTCATTTCCGGGACAGACGACTACTGCTTAAGATGTCGGGCACGGCACGTGACGTGGCTTTCGGGGGAGATATGGGGCTTTAGCCAGCACTTGGACGAGAGCTCATCCAGAAAGAGCTCTCGTCCAGTTGTTCTATTGCTATGGCTCCATCCCCAAGTCGCGAACAACGGGTCGGCTGACCATGGGGAAGGGATCTTGAGGCTTGGCCATGGCTGCAGCCGCGCTGAATTTCTCGTCGGATTTGAGATCTTGTTTTACCTTGGTAAGCCCAATCTGGGCCAAGGCAGTAACGGCAGCAACAGCACCCATAGCGCCAGCCTGAACTGCTGCCGCGCCGTAATTTCCTTGCCCTACGAACGGAAGATAGCCAATGCCAATACCCGCCATTACAGACGAGAATAACAAGGGGGCGGCCAGCATCATGCGTGTTGAATCCAAAGCTGTGGATGCCCAGTATGACCGTTTACTGGAAGGCGCATCGATAGCCTGGCAGATAGGTGTTTTACCCTCATCAATGAGGCCTAGGTTTTTACCCATCTGACTAATTCCGTCGACAAATGAGCGCCCGAGATTCTTCACGGCAGTGCCGGCGTTTCTCAGATGTTCTTTATCAAGGTTGCCCAAAGCGGCAAGGCCAATCGAGGTACCTACAACAGCAGCTGCTAGGGCTGGAACGCCTTGTGCTAGCAACGGGCTGTCTAAGCCTCTGTTCATTACTTCGCCATATAGAACAAAGCTTAACAGGCAGGTGGAAAGATAAGCGGCGCCCATCGGAATCATTGCGGTATAAACAGCGTTTTCGGCGAATGACACCTTTCCGTCCGGTTTGCTATCTAGTTTTTGGAGCCGATTCATATTGATGTCCTTTTTCTTTTTCTTGTATAATCAATATATCTTAAATGAGAATATATGATGTATTCAATTTAATGTTGCTTATTTTTTTACGCCAACACTGGCAAGATTGGCGAATAAAAAATTGGCCAGGACATCACTCATGAGCTTTTTGAAAAACCTTTTCAACACGGATGGTCTGGTCAAGGTTGAGTTGTACGAGCTTCCAAAAAACTCCCGCTCAAAGCAAGCTCACGTTCCGGATTTGCTGCGAAGCGATGATTACCGCTCCGGGGCTTTGCAAAGAAGCTGCCAGCAAGCCCTGCTGCGCCATTTGGATCAAGGCAAGCCATTGGCCTCAATGATGTCCCCAAAATCAACCAAGGCGGCTGCCAACGCTCTCCTAGCTCTGTCCCACCCCTGCCCCCGTCACCTGGATCTGTTTGCCTACTGCATCGATCTGTTCGACAACGGAGAGGGTGGGCTTAGGCTCAAGGGGTTATATGCCCAGTATCTGCAAGACTTGATGAGCTACAACCCTATCAACCTCGCCAAGATTCTCAAGCTGCACGGAGATGAGTACCAGTTCTTTCAGTTGACCAAACCTGTGCATGATCAGCTCGCCCAATTTGCCATTCTTCTTGACGATCCTGACCTGGCCAAGAGACTTGAGCGCCTGGAAAATTGCGAGGACAAAACGACCAGACTGTTTGACCACCTGCAGTTTCACCATTTCAGGCGGCGCCTGTCCAACAGTCACTACATCCAGGATTCGGCCCTACGCGAATTCCTCACCCCAGGCCGGGACATTGACCACCAGGAGATTCATTGCCGCATCGAACGATTTCTGGGCCCTTTATGTGAATTGTCTGCCGGCGATCGCACCTTCTCCTT
Organism: Pseudomonas sp. CFBP 13719; assembly: GCF_014842095.1. Classification (NCBI taxonomy): domain Bacteria; kingdom Pseudomonadati; phylum Pseudomonadota; class Gammaproteobacteria; order Pseudomonadales; family Pseudomonadaceae; genus Pseudomonas; species Pseudomonas sp. CFBP 13719. The sequence continues at coordinate 569,214 of NZ_JACYVB010000002.1, forward strand.
CATTCCCAAAACGCTGATCGATCAATACTGGGCAGATGGCCCATCTTTGGAAAGCTGCGCGGAAACATTCGAAAGCGAAGTGACCCTTGATCAGATCATGGCCTTTCCGGGTATTGATCAATTTCTTACTGATCATAGTTTTCATTTTCTGCAGGAACTGGATATCAGCCCCGTGAGTGGAAGTTTGACATTGGGCAAGGATAGGCTGGAGTTGATCTCCCTGATGACCCAGAAAGCCCTTGATGCAGGTCACTCCACAGTCGACATTCACTACACCAGCATATTTGAGATGAGCCGTTACCGGCTCCAGGATATTCGCAATCAAGGCCGTAACATGACCAAGTGCTGGGTCAAACCAGCTTTGGATTTGGTTGCAAACAACAATTTCAGCCCTGCCGGCCTTGCGATCATCAAGGTGCTTCTGATTCACGAGGGCGTTGACAAGCTATTGGGCTTTGATCTGACCGACAAGCAGCTACTCGCGGCCAAAGAACTCACTGGGAACGGCGGGTTTGCACAGGGTCTGAGCCCAGGCGCACGCGACGACATGATGGGGCGCGACTTGGGTTTGTAGCCAGTCTCTGGGGGAGTCGCCCCTTTCGCGCTTCTTTCGCCTGGTGGTAATGGCCAATCCCTGATGGGCTCAATGCCGAACCCCATCACATAGGCGCCGCAAAGCGCGCTTGCTTCTACAAGAGACATTTGGAGGGCAAGGCATTTGTCCATGTTTGAAAAAGCTTCAGTTTTTTGTCCATGTTTCGAAAATTCTGCCGATAAACAGCTTTGGCCCAATGAAATCAGGAGATTGGCCGACATTACACGTGTGTCGACCTTATCGACATGGGGTGATGCTGAGGCATCAAACTCCTCTGCAGGCCCCGTTTTACATGGCTTTCAGCCAAATATGGACGGATTCCTTGCCATGTTCTACCCTGCCCTACCCAAGCGAGCTGTAATCTAGATCGTCGATGCTGCATTGCAGTGCAAATATTCAAATTCTCGATTAAGTGGTATATTGCTGGGAAATTACCATCAGAGGCACCTATGGCAAAGCACTTTTCCATTCACCAATCTGAGGGCGAACAAGCAAGCCTTCTCTGGCCTGTTCATTCGTCGCACGGAAATATAGGTGTCTTGAAGATTGTTTTTGAGGCCCCCTTGCGCAGAGATGTTCGGGTGCAGGCTATCATCTGGAAGGCTATACGTGCTCTAGAGGCTCTCGGACACCCCGATCCGGGTGAGTTGATCGTCCAAGTGTTTGACTCGAATGATGCGAGCATCAATTTGGTGCGAATTCGTCACACCCATCACTGGGCCCCAGGGCTGACCTGGCATCGCGGCACACAAGAAAACCTCGTCGAAGCGCTTGGTATCGACCCTGCATTTCTGAATTGCTCTGATTGGCCAATGGATGAAGACCTTCGGGTATTTCCTGGCAAGAGCTACCCTACCCAGCGCTACCTGTTGTTGAACGAGGACGATGTTCAGGCTCATTTTGATTGGCCTGTACCCAGCGACCATGGCGACATTGCCGTGCTGACAGTTCGCGAGCCGCACAAGGAGCGATACAGTCAGCGCTCTGAAGACCTTACAATTCGTACCGCCAGACTCATCTTCGAGCGGATGGGTGTGTTGGTATCCTGTGTAGTGACTCATACCTTTCAGCCGCGTTTCAAGGAATGGGATCAACCAGAAAAGTGGGCTATGGTCTGGGTGATGTGGCCATCAGTAGGCAAAACATCGACACCTGAGCCCGAGGGCGTTTGGAATTTCACGAGTAAAACCTCCCTTCAAAGTTTCTTGGCGCTGAGCGATGAGGTACTCGATGCCGACCGTCCTTATTTCGATGCACCTCCTCATATGCCGGCAGCTCGCGAAATCATGTCGACTGAGAAGCGCGTTCAGGCCAGGGTAGAGCAGGACGCCGACAGCCTGCTTGATTGCCTTGAGCGAATCAGAGCTACGCTTGAGCAGGGGCGTTCCGTTGGGTTTCAGGTAGGGCTGTCCGAAGGCGCAGTCCAGATGATGATTGCCAGACACGGTGCGCGGGCGGAACGCATCCTAGCCAACTGCACTCGACTCTGATCGAAACCTGGTTGGCCATACGCCGCGCCACCTAGCCGCCAAGGGATTGGCGAATCACCGACCCTCTCTCTTGATGCCTTCGCACCATGGCGATATCCTTCACGCTTTGTTTAAGGCAACAAGGATCAGGTAATGGCCTACACACCCGTAATTTCTCAGGAAGAGAATGTAGTTATCATCAAGTGCCCCAGTTGCAAAGGCTCGGTGATGAGCTTTGTGGAGCGTTTCGCCGGCAATAGGGACTTGGAAGATCTGGAAGATTTCCGTGAGCGTGGCTTCAGCATATCGACGATACCGGTACGGCGGCTTGGAGTTCAGACTGACTGCGCTTGTAGCAGCCCAGGTACGGTGCAGACGATATCTCCAAGCGTCAGCGTATCACCCAGGCCCAAAGCGGCACCCACTGGAAAACCACTTCTAAAGCTACCCAAAAGACCTTGATTCCAACAAGGCCTCGGCACCAATCAATGCGAGATTGAGCCGTCGCCCACCTCAGGTTATCTCGACACGCCATCATGTTGGCGCCTATGTCAGGGCTTGTCGTTTACCGCTCTGGCCAAAGTCTTGAGCGCAGGCCATTTTTTCAGAAGGAGGGTGGCGGCATGATCCACAGATGCCAACTCGCCAGAGCAGAGCGAGACACCGTTGGGGCCAATCAGGGTGTCATCTTTGATCGCAAAAGGCCCAAATGAGTGTGTCAGGGAAACGCCCATTTCTGTTTCATGTCGAGTCACCAGCCACTGTTCACCCCCTTGATTGGCAAGGCCATAGGTAGGATCAGGGATTTCAAGATTCTGATGAAAGTAGGACTCTACAAACCACGGGTTGACCGCCACACGATCATCGATCATGGATGCGTCGATAACGAAGAATTCGTTTTCGCACGAAGGGCAGTGTCCCACCCACAGCATGTAATCGTAATTCTGGTAGTACCACACGCTGTGATCAGAGGTATCGACTTCATTTTCCAAGCCAGCTTCGACCAATTTCCCGTAAAGACCAAAAATGGTATCCCCGTCTGAGATCCAACCGTCTTCGGTGACCACCTCCTCTTTCTGGGTAGTCACGCGCAATAGCGGCTCTAGGCAGCTTGGACAGGTGCGGCAGTATTCGACTTCGATCGGTTTGAGCTCGATACTCATCAGGGGCTTTTCCAGTAGGTCAGGGATTTCGTTCTGCTGTGACAGGCGAATTCAATAGCCGCCTCTCCCGCAGCAATCGGTTCGTTGTTCATGAGCATTGAGTAGCCATGGCTGGTAAGCATCCGGATTACCTTTTCGCAATCGCGGTCTCGACCCGGACGAAGTTCTTGGGTCACAGGGTTTCCCCGGCCAAGCAGATAGGCCTTTTCCAAAGCCATGACCCTGTGCGCCCTGTCAGTTCTGATGTGGTGCCCGTATGCGGCCAGCATCGACACTGTGCCTGCAATCATGGCCAAGCCAAACCATAGATCCCGATCGCCCAATCGAGCCTTGAGACTACCCATAATGCTGGTCTCCCAGCCTGCTTGAGTTTGACCTTGGCATTTGATCGACGATCTTTCGGGCAAGACGCTTGCCCTCAGTGGCCATCCAGTCGCCCTCTGCTGTCTTCTTGATCTCAACCTTGGCGTAAGGTGGCTTGATGATGAAAGCGCCCTGGGCACGATCCTGAAGGCCGTAAAGATACGTCTGAACTCCGTCTTTCTCACCCAGGTATTGGGTTTCCATGGGGGCGGTGGTGGATACAGCTAGGGCCTGGCCATTCCACTCAATGTCGTAAGTGGTGCTTTGAGCAAGAGTTGTGCCGTGGCGCAGCATCCGCCAGCCCATCTCGAACATCAGCAGCCAGCGACGCCTGGACACCTTTTGCTCACCCTCGGGTGCCAAAATATCGATGCAGTCAGTTAACTGCTCCTTGAGATTGGCCCTGTAGCCGCCCCCAAGCTTGCCAATCAAGTTGTACAAGGAGAGGATCGGTTTGAAGGCCATGGTGCGTTGATGAATTCTGGTCTCTGGGCCACTCTCGAACACTGCAGCCTGGAGGTCTTCAAGGTTCAACAGGTGGATGCCACTGGTGCCCCGAGGGTTGCATTCGATCACGTAGACACCCCCTTCGACTTCATCCTCGATAAAATCGAAGGCCACCTGGCCGTTATACTGGTGCTGCTCAATGAACGCTTTGTTGAACGCTTCGATCTGCTTGTAGTGCACAGGTGACAAGGCCAAGGCTGCAGAGTTTTCAATGCTAAAGCGAGCGTGGTAGCAGCTGTAGGCAACCATTTTGCCGTTCACAGCAACCGCGTAGCTGCACAGATTGCGACCGATAAGCTTTTCCTGCTGCACCCACGGCTGCTTGCCGTCAATTGCGGAGAGGTCTTCGGCAACAGGATTCATGATCACTTTGGAGCCAAATCGAGAGAACGCCGGCTTGAGGATCGTCGCTGCATTGCGAATAACGTCGTCGGCGTTGAAGACGGGCCGAGTTTCAGGGAAGCGGATTCCAGTGTTCTCCGGCAGCTGGGTGAAGACATGGTGTTTGTGATGAAGGTCGGCCAACAATGCGAAGTCCGGACAGAAGACCTGGCAGTCCATTTCTTCAGCAAAACTTGCGAGGTAGAAAACCTCCTCGCATGTGGGGATGACCATCTCGATCCCCTGCTCCAGGACAATGGTCTGAATATCTCGCTTGAAGCCTTCAGAATCCTGGGCGGGAGGTGCCACCTTGATGTAGGTACTCGCGAATGGCGCATAGCGCGAATAGGGGTGGCTCAGACTGTCACAGTAGATGATCTCGTGTTTGGCCTTGAGCGCCAGCCCCCAGTAGTAAGCCACATAAGAGCGTGCGCCGGTAATCAGGATTTTCATAGCTTGGCCTCATGGGTGGCCGGAGTTGAAGGTGGAGTTGATGTGAAATCGACACATTGAACCTGGTCTCGCAGCTCAAGTGGCATCAACGATCTGAGCTGATCAAGCAGGTCGCCATCACACTTGCCGTCGACAAAGGGGATTCCAGCGTCCGTAGTGGGGGTATTCATGGAATATTTAGCTCGGTCTGACTTCGAATGATAACGCCCGCTTTGCGAAGAGGCGTGAATCCTTCAAATATACGGTTTAGGTATAAATTGTCAATATGCAGCTACCTCTGGTATCTCAAACCAGGCCCTATGGCGAAGGCGAATCGTCACGGGTATGAGCCTTGAACTTGGCCAATTGTTGATCTGTCAGAAAGAATTCTGGTTTCTGTGCGACTACGCCGACTTTATCACCTGCGAGGGTGTAGTCCTGAATCAGCCCGGTGAATTTGAAAGATTGAGCGATATCGCGGGTCAGCTGGCGCTCGTTTTGACGGAACCAGGAATCATCGGTGTCGCCAGTTAGACGATTTTGCTCCTTGAGGAACGCCCCCAGGGTGTCTGCGATACGGGGGATGGAGAGGTAGTTTGGATTGGCCGGATAAGGGCTTCTTGGCCCTTTTCTGTAGTCACTACGCGTGATGTTAAACTCGTCGCCGAGAAGGTAATCAGAAATAAGCCCCTTCTCGACCATGCTGTCCATGAGTGAGGTAATGACGTGGCGGGTGCTCTGAGCTTTCTCAGGGTTCAAGGCGACTTTGTGGATGGCTTCTTGATAGCGGCTCACCACCAGTTGCAGGGCCTGGGTGAACTGCTTGTCGAATGCTGCATTCATGGCGTTGGCGCTCGTTATAGGCATCGTGCTGTCAATATTACCATATACCGTTTTTCCGTTGCCATTGGTCGTCACCGTTTAGCACTGTCTGCAGATCACCGTTGTGGGCGGTGGATCTATTCGTGAAGCACTTTATGCTCTCTTGACTGACAGCGGGCTGCAAATTTAAAGGTAGATTTTATGGAAAAAACTCCTAGAATGTAATCCGACACTATTAAACTGGATTGGACATCGCATGAAACTCACAATCGCTCACCTGGTTTTACTTGTGATGGCAATTTCCTTGCTGGAATTCGGTCATCAGAGCCTTGAGTTGGCGTTCAGTAAAGCGGGCGGCTTGGCGCTCTTGGCGTCAGCTACACTTTTGCTTATAGACCTCACTCTGGGTGCCGCAGAGTCATTTCGGAAAGAGGCTTTGATCTAGTTTTTTGAGGTTCAGAGCCCATCCTGATCCATGGCGCTTTAGTCGGCGCCATTTCAATCAATCGGAAACTTGCATGACTCGACGCTTCTTGGTCAGCCGATCGGCAGGCGCGTACTCGGCGAGGCTCATCCGTGGCAACATCAAACCCTTGTTCACATAGTGGGCACTCACCATTGCTTCGAGCACCAGGCGCTGGTGAGGATGAGCGCAGAGGATCAAGGACATGTCTGGCCGCTGCTGCACCTGAAACTCGGTTATGTCGGTACCGAAGAGTATCTCGCGAACCAGAAAATCGGGAAACAGCGTCTCGACCGTACCATCCCGTCTGACCCCCTTAAGCATGTCGTCACAGCGGCCTTCGATGCGCACGATCTCCTTGAACACCTGTGGGCTGGCCTTGTTGATGCACACGACGTCATCGAGCTCGTAGCGGATGATGGGCTGGGAGGTGCGGCGAAAGTCGGTGATGATGGGCTTGAAGCGCGTCTTGGCGTCATCCAGCCACATTGGCTCGATGTGCACCAGGTCTTCGTTGAACTGGAAGGCCCCTCGCTGACTGCATGCCAGAAAGCCCTCGGTGCACTGGTAGATCTGCTCAGGGTATATACCCAGCTTGGACTCACACGCGATCGCCGCATCCGGGTACAGCACTTCGGCACAAGCAATGACACGCTTGGGGCGAAAGTTCAGGAGCTCGGCACGCTCGGCCAACATCTTGATCATGGTGCCGGGGGCGAAGATGATATCGGGCTTGAAAGTGTTCATAGCCTCGATGTGCTGCTCCACATCCTTGGCCAGATCGAAGAACTGAAAGCGCAGACGACGCGAGTTCACCGAATCGTACAGTGTGCTGCCGGCGCGCAGAAACAGCGCTACTCGATGCCCCCTCCAGAGAAGATCCGGGAGCATTTTACCCAGGATTGCGCCCGCCCACAGCTCGCGCTCGGCGGGGCTTGCCAGGAAGATCCCACGATTACCTGAAGTCCCGGACGACAAACCCACGGTGAGGCCATTCAACGTCCCGCCGAACTGACGATCCTGTTCGCTTTTGTACGCAAAATCAAAGGCCTTCTCCTTGGTCACCCCCACCGTGTTGAGTTGGTCGAAGTTTTCCATCATGGAGGCCTTGTTCATCAGCGGCCACTGGCTCAGGGGCTTGCTCTTGCAGCGCGCATAGTACGGGGAGTTCTGGCTTACCCAGCACAGATGCTTGCGAATGCTTTGTTGTTGCCAAGCTTCAAGCCCCTCCCGGCTCTTGAAGGATGAGAATCGGAAACGCAGATAGTGGCGAAGGATGCTCAGGGTATTCACGGCGTCGAAGCCTCAGAAAAAAGTGTCGCAATTATGAGGCTTGGGCGAGAGGTGTCAATATAGACCTATATGTTCATTACAAACCCTTGCTCAGACAAGCTTTGGGGAGTGTCCAGCGGGCCATGCCTTGTCGCCCTGATACCGTTCTTTGCCGGTACCATTACAGCTGCTGCACTTGGGGCTTCCGTTATGATCGTAGCGACCACTACCACTGCATGCCGTGCAGGCTTGAAGCTTCCAGCCGTAGGTGTACTTTAGGTACTCTTGAGTCCTGAGGGCTTTGTCGTGGTAGAACGACCACCGCTGATGATGGGGACGCTTATCGTAAATCGCCTTGGCTTGCTCGAATGCCTCTGTTGCAGTGACCATAACCCTGACCCTTTAGATGATAGGATGGGTTGATACTGACACCAATTGCCAATTTGTCAATAAATAGAACCTGCTGTATCGCTTTGGGTTGGTGTTAGAATGAGACATCCATAATAGCTCAACGAGCAGCCACTCGGGTTCCCCTCATGAAACGTCGACTTCTCTGCCTCACCCTGCTCGCTCCCATCTTCCTTGGCTTGCCGGGGTGCGCCTCGCGCTACTCAAACGATTGCAACCTCGCGCAGCAAGCTGCCGCCGTGTTTGTTTCAAGCTTGGCATTTGCTTATGGAAGCATGGATCGCATCGCTCAGGATACCACAGGCTGTAATCTCTGAGGCAGAGTTGCCACGTAGGTGATTAAGGGATATATTGCGGAAAACCATCAACCTTTTGTGAGCCCGCCAGCATGTCCCAAGATTCTGCCAAATTTGACTCAAAAAGCGAGGCCGAAAGACTGCTCGGCGATATCGTTGATCAAAAGCTGCATGCCGCCCTGGGGCCGATCAAGCGCGATGTCTGGTTAATGGGCGTTGGGATTGCAGCTGTTTTGCTTGTGATCTGTATCTTCTTCTATGGCGCAATCAAAAGCGTGCGCGAAGATCGCTCAAACTCGATGGCGCCGGGGATCGAGTCCATTCTGAACCAGCCTACCTCGATTCCAAAGGTGGGCCAGCCAACCGTCAGCGCTGATCCCCGCGCACAGATCATTGGCACTGTGTCGGCGCTGATGGCGTCCGCCGACGGCAAAGTCAGCACAGAAGATGTCGTCTTCGCCTACAAGCTTTTTGCCAAACGTCTGCAAAGCGATTTTGGCGTGGCAGCGGGCACCTATCCAGAAAATGCCAAGCTAGATTTCGTCGACCGCTCGGCCATTCGCGAGCAGTTTGAGGATCGCCTGGAATACCTGACCACGTTCAATAATCGCATGGAGCCTCCTCGTCATATTTCTGAGGTGAGCCCAGCGGAAGTGTTGCGCAAGCAGGAAATCAGTATCACAGCTCTCTACGACCGAATTACGCAGTACGTTCCCGCCTCGGGCGATAAAGATGCCCCAGCAGCACGTGCAGAGCTTGTTAAACAGACCATTAACCTGGCTCGGGTGTGGACTGAGCAGGCCACTGCATTGGCAGGAGGCGCCAACAAGCCAGAAGCAGCGCAGTATCAGTTGATGCTGGACAGAATCGCCGATCGGCTTGATATTGCTCGCCCCTAATAATCCCCCACATCCATAAGAAGCGCAGCCTCGGCTGCGTTTTTTGTTGCCAAAAATACCCCAGCAACAAGGTCTAGATGTTGTTCCAAGGTGCAATTTATGAGATATTAGTTACCAGCTTCGGACAACATATTGCCTTTGAGAGTTGTCTGAATACCATTGATATAGGAGTTGCGCCATGACGCTTTCATTACCATCGCTTGAGCTTCCAGGCATCGTCCTCGTTGGTGTGATCTGCTTCATTGTGGGTGCTGCGGTTGGCTCTGCCTTGATGGCTAACACCGTCAGGCGGGAGGGCCGCAAGGCTCGGGGATGAACTTGTTTTTAGGCATGGGGGCGGTCTCCCCTTGTAGGCTATATGCATAGGAGACCCGCCATGACCAATACCGACAGCCCCCCCATCCCGCCTGATCAGCTTAAGCAGTTCTTCTCGGATTTCATCTACATTGCTGACAGCACGCCTTTCAGCACCCAAGAAGTGCTGACCGAAGAAATCCTGAACGAGATGCCGGGTCTTCGTAAGCGTTCGCTTCCCCAATTGATTCGTTTATCTCAGGGGCTGCTGCTTGAGGTTTGCAAAAACTTCGACACTGATCGAAGCGCTTTCGACTTTTTGAAATCCCTCTCTCCCTCAGTCCTCGGTGAGATTTTCTACTTTGCACGCATGCAAGGCCCCGATCGTGAAAAGGCAATTCATGCACTAGGTTCCAGGCTTGGGCCCTATGTGGCCAAATTGCCCAATTTTTCACCTGATGGATCGCGCTATCATGCTGCAGTCCAGGCGTTGCAGCTTTCATCTGAGCCTTCCGATATTGCGACGACTTTGGATGGGGCATCACTCGGTCTTTTCGTCGATGGGAAACCCCATCACTACACCTTGTTCAATCATCTGTATCATGGCTCCGGCAAATGGTGGGTGAGCAACTCGCTGGCTAACCTCGCCTCTCAACCCGAGGGAGAAGCCAACCTTGCGCGAAAAATTGGCCTGTTGCTGAAGGTAGACCCCGATGCCAGGGACGCGATCCGTACACTGATAAGCGACGAGCAACTTAAACTACATCACCACCAGACCCCCAACTTGCGCCGGATGCTTGGCCAAAGCGACCTCACCCCGTCCGAATGCTCAAGGCGGCTTGCTGCCCTGATCAAAGGTCTTGGTCGTGACGTAGCTCCGGCAGATGGAAGCTTCTGTGCCCAGGCCATCAAGGACTGCCCCCGGTATCGGGAGCATGCCCTGGTACCAGACCTCATCGACGCCATGAGGCTTAACTTGACGGTCTCGCAGTCTGTACAGGACACGTCTCGATTTGAAGCCTCAAGGCTTGCATCGTTCGAGAAGCTACTTGAAGGCCGGCAGCTTTCTCAATCCCAGATCAACCAGGTGGCGTGCCAAGGCATCTTGAGCATGAACGGAGGTGATTACCTGGAGTTGCAGGACACCGGGCCCGCGCACGCCGTCATCAAGCTTCTGGAGCGACATACTGCCAAGGAAAGTCTTTCCCCCGGCAAGGACTATGCTAACCGAGTATTTGTGCTGGGCCTTCTCAAGCACAGCGATCCTCAGCTTCTCAAGCAAACAGCAGCCCTCAAGGAGGAATATGCGATCTCTCTCTATGCCATCACGGGCAAACCCATTCTTTTGAAATTCGTGAAAAACGAAACTAGCCGCGATAAAATATTTTCTGGCGACCTCGGACTGTGACCAATGCGAAGGATTAGGGGATTCGAAAAGACCAAGCCTGAGAGAAAGGTCAGGAGCGCCGACGAAAAAAGGTGCACCCGCGTGGTGACCAACCTGATGAAGGGGCTTGAGCAAGGTATCGGACAGATGCCCAATTTCCCTTGGGTCGTCGACACCATTATGGCCAACCCCACCTACCGGCAGAGGGATCTGGTCGACGATATCTGCGACGCTTTCTCATCCGTTTTGGAGGATGCTATGGACGGCAAGACCTTCACAAAAACCCTGGGTACCGATGCCGAACGAATGGCCGCAATGGTAGTGTTTTTCAAAGGGGTTGGGCTCAATCAGAGCGAGGTTAATCGGGTGATGACTGTCGGCATTCGCGGTATGTCTAAGCACATGTACGAGCAATTGCATAAAAGTGGGACGTGTGACTCTCTGCAGGGTGCTCTCGACTGGCAAACGCAGCTAAAGACCAGCTACACCCGAACAGGTGAGGCAAACCAAATGTCGTTACATGCCTTGATCAAGTGTTGCGACCGATCGGTGCTGGTCAAGGCAGCCGCCCGTAACGAGAAACAAGCGATGCTTCTCTACTCGATTACAGGCCAGACCTTCCTGCTTCAGTCGATAACCAGTGACGAGAACCGGACAAAGGTATTCGCCTCTGATCTGGGCCTGTGAACTTCCCGGTCTTGAGGCGCACAGACCGCACCCCTAGACTGAAAGCATATTTGATAACAAACCTGGCGCCACTCATGTCCGACACATCTCCACGCAGGCCTATTGAGCTAATTTCCCAACTCGCTCTTTCGAGCATAAAGTCATACCCGCCCGCTATGATTGAAAGCCTTAAGCGCGGCGCCATGTATGACATTTGCGTGGAGATCCTTCGCACCCATATGGCATCTGGCAAGAAGAGCCTCGATGACGTTTGTATATCTCACTTGGGTGCGGGACGGCTGGATTCGGACAGTCTTGATCTGGCAGCAGCCATAGCCCTTAGCAAGCCCACAATGGACTATGAGGAGTTGCTGAGCTATGCCCTGACGCTGAATGAGGAGCGTGACATTCGAACCAACCTTAATTTCGTGATCGATAGTTTCGGGTACCGTCCCTCGTTCTACCACTACTTCATATCCCAGGATTCGCATGACGAGGTCATGGTCAAGCTATTTGATCTAGACGTGATGAGTGCTGCGCAAGATGTTGCAGTACATTGTGATCTTGCGGCCTTGAGGCGCCTGGCCAAGCTAACTGCCGCAAAGGATGAAAAAACACTGATCGGTCAAACCTTGGCCTCGATTCCACATGATCAGGCGTCACGAATCAGGGTGAAGCTCACGGGAGCGACGACCATGTCTAATTTCGAATTCACCTCGCGCATGGACAAGTTCTTCAGCCAGAAGGCTGGCCTGACGATGGGGTCTGATGGAAAGGACACTGTGCCCGTTTACACAACCGCCCAAGTGATGAATCTACCTGACTTTCAGGAAAAAATGGCCAAGAATGCCGGCACGGTGGTCAATCTTTTCTATCGGGCTGTGCGGGCTACCGACAGGGATGATGCAGCGCAAGCACTGGAATCCATCGAGAAAGATCTTATCGTGCCCATACTCAAGGTTCCCGAGCAGCGCATGTCCCTATTCTTCTCCCAGGCACTGAGCAAAAGTGACAGCTGGATTGCGGATGTTCTTGAATCGGATGACGGTGGTCGAAGCTATTACCTTCGAATGTTGCTCGATTACGTTGCCAAGGGCAAGAACGCGGCCTTGGGCGTAGCGCGTGCATTCGTGCGTCTGGAGCCTGTAGGCGAGTTGCTTCCCCTGTGTAGCCATGACGCCACCTTGGCCAACCTTTACAAGCTCACCTCCAACAAAGCCTATCTGCAAAAGGTTAGCACTAAGGGTCGCGATAGGTCGTTCAGCGCAGACCTAGGCTTGTAAGCCCGTGTGCTCATTTTTAGGCTTAATCGACCATAATTCATCTCTGGAGCAGCAATGGACTTCGACGATCGCATCAATCCGCTACGTCAGCTGCACCGGATCAAATTAAGTTCGCTTGATCGTGATGGGGCTACCCCCGATGTGCTCAAGAGCATCCGTTTTGGGCGCATCTACGAAAGCTGCCTGGAGATCCTGCGCGCCCAAGCTGCCAGCGGCCTGCCCCATTTGGATGATGGGTGTATCGCCGACATGGGGGCCGAAACCCTTTTTGACGACAACATGACGTTCATTGCCGCTGTTGCCTTGAGCCGCCCCGCCCCGGACTACGACGAGCTGATGTCCTACGCCCTTATGGTCAAGGAGCATCGGGATATCGAAGATGCGCTTCCAAAAATAATCCGCAAATTTGGTCGCCAGAACTCTTTCTACCAATTTCTGATGGCTCAGCAGACTCACGACGATGTCTTGGTCAGGATGTTTGATCTGAATGCCTCCAAGGCCTCGCAGCTTGTGGCGCCACGCGGTGACAAGTCGGCGATGAGTCGCCTGGCCAAGGTTTTTCGTCAAGACACAAAAACATTGACGGACAAGGCCCTTGCGCACTTCCCCATCGAGCGGGCTAAGGTGTTCAGGGAAAGGTTAACGGGCAAGGGGGAGATGTCCAATTTTGAATTTACTGAACGGATGGACATTTTCTGTCGGCAGAAGGGTGGTTTGACCAAAGGGCTATTCGAGGATGAAACCGAGGAGTCCTTCAGCCTGGCTGAGATCATGGGCATGCCAGGCTTCGATGAGAAGGTCACCATTAACGCTGATGAGGTGGTGAAAAGCTTTTATCGCTCACTGCGCGGTCAGGGTAGTGAGGCGGAGATGGGGGAGCTTGAAGCCATTGAGCAAAGGGTCGTCGCGCCGCTTATCAAACGTACTGAGAACCGCGCCAAGGCGTTTTTTGAACAAGCGCTGAGCAAAGGTACAAGCTGGGTCAAGGATGTCCTTGATACCCCAGATGGTGGGCGCCAGATCTACCTTCATATGCTGATCGATGGGGCTTCAAGCAACAAGGTGGTCGACAACCTGCTCGTTAAAGCCTTTGTTCGCTTTGAACCCGCCCAGGATCTGCTAGCCGAGTGCAAGGACGACAACGCGCTTTCCAAGCTGTATGGCATGACAGGTAACACTGATTTTCTGCGCAGCGCCAGCCACAAAGTCCGTGATCGAGCCATAGCGCAAGACCTGGGCTTGTAGGTGGATGCCTCCCCTGCTCCTGTTGCATCATTGAGGTATGAACCGGGGGGCCTTCATGCGCCCAAAGCAAATCCAGGTAACCTCCATGCGCCTTAAAACACTGCTTACCTCTATCCCGATGAGCCAGTTCTCTCAGCCCCGTCAGGCTGTTCTTCGTCGAGTGCTTGATGAGATCAACAGCTACCTGGCCCCAGACACCTTTCTGGGCGACGTGGAGAACCTGGTCGAATTGCACACCAAGGCGCCTGACGCTTTACCCAGGGCTTTGAAGCACGTGTTCGAGCTGGGTGGACTTCCTGAAGACGTCAACAGCTGGGAGGATGTCGCCGGGGTCGATCTCTATGGCGGCTGGCTGATGGACGGTGGCGACGCGGTCGAGGGTTGGAAGCAGCTGCATACTGGTATGGCCAGGCACCTGGATGCTTTGGCTGAATATGTCGAAAAAGTAGGCCTTCACTCAATTGTGTTTCAGATGGGCCTGCGTGATTCGCGGCTAAGCCTTGAGGGTGCTGCGAAGATCGCCGGGGCTTTGATCGAGCATCACAATCATCGCCGTGATGAAAAGGGTGGCTTGGAAAGGATCTCTATCGAAGGATTTGACAAGCCGTCGGAGGATCAGCTTTTTTCAGAGGACTGTGTTTGCGTGTTCTGGCGTCATTACCTCGATCCAAAGGCCCGCAGTAATGAAAAGAGCATTGAGGAAATGGTAGCGCTGGCGCAGAAAGAGTTCAGGCGGCGCAATAGCGGCAGTCATGATGTGCTCGACTATCTGCTCAAAGTCCTGATCTACAACCCTGGTCTTCGGATGCTGAGAGAAACCAGCGACTTCGACGCGGTCATTCAAGCGCTAGATCCCGTCTTGACGGCCATCAACAAGGTGGTTTTGACCGAGCCCTGGGTAAAATTTACGGATGACGAGTACGCGCTGTTTCAACGTCAGGTATTCCTGAACCTGTTCAGCCCGTTCCCGCACGCGCTTGCTCAACTTGAGGTCAACCCAGGAGAGCTTACGGGACACCCTGAACGCGAGTTTGTAGAGGATAAAGAGAAACCCAGCGCCTGGTTTCTTGCTCGCCGCACGCCCGTCAACCAGATGAAGGGCCCTTTGCAGGTATTTGGTTGTGAGACGGATGTCTTCGCCTACTTCAAGCACCAGGAGCTGCCCATCAATCTGGATTGGGTCATGCAGGGTATCGTTGATGACTACATCTTCCGAAATCTGCTGGTGATCGAGGGCAAGTGCGATCTGCTGGACTATAACCTCACCCGTATCGCTGACAATTTGGAGGTGAATGAAGGCGTCATCGAGGCGCTCAGGGGGTATGAGTTCGACCTGGACAAGATCCAGCTTAGCCCTAAGGCCACTGTGGGCGTTGTAGTCATGCTGCTGGGCGTTGGCAATGCGGACGGCTCAGATAGCGTGACCGAAGAATGGTTTGAAAGACGCCTGATCGATCACACCCACTACCGGGACAAGATCAAGGCTGACCCCACAATGAACACCCTGCTGCTGAAACGACTGAAGCAGACCCCCGCCCTGCTGACCCATCGCAACCTCATCTGGTGCGGCTTCGATGCCAAGGTGTTGAGCCAACTCGAAACAAGCGGCGATCGCAAGCTGCGCGATGACTTCTTTGCGGGCGACTTAGGCCTATAAGATAATTTTGACCCTATGCACGACTTAGACTAATATTGCGCATCATTCGGTGCGCAGTCATCGGTCAATTCTGAATTGGGGGTTATCGTGTCCACAATCGAGTACGATATTCATCTTCTCAAGGTGTCCTTGGACGTGCCGATGGCTCACCGACTGAAGGACGATCTTGAGCAGATGGTGATTGTAACAACGCCCATCGAAGCCCGCCTGACAGGGAAAACGTTCTCTACATCTGAAGGCAAGCGCATCCCTAAGGACAGCTTGATGCAAATCAAGACACTGGGGCTCGGCATGCTGCCAGATTACTACGTAGTCTGCTATCCAGAGGATCTGGAACAGGCTGTTTCGCTCATCCACATCCGCGTGGCCCAATTCATCGACAAGCAGCTTTCCTACTACAAGGTGGTTTCCAAGGCTGTCGAAAAGCCATTGCAGGTGAAGAGCCGCGATCAATTCATGAACGATTTGATGAACGGCTGAGCCCGCCCCCGGAGGTCTCGTGAATATCGATTCTGCCACCCTGATGAACCTTTACGCTGTAGCTGCAGGCCAGGTTAGCCATCGCCAGCAAACAGGCTGCCCAGGCGTTATTAACGGACTTGAGTCCCGCGACCATGACTGCCCGGCGTGCCTGGCTTTGATCGCTGCTGAGGCGGTTCCGGGGATTCTTTGGAAACCTGCAGCTGCGAGTTCTGCATCATGATTGCCAAGCCCCTGAAAGGACTGCTCTCATCAGTCTCACAGCGCCGCTGGCTCCATACCGAGCTTTGGGTAGTACCGATGTCGATCCCTGTAGCTATCATTGCTGGCCAGCCCTGGTATGGCATCGCAGTCATGCTGTTGCTGCTGCTGTTGCAGATGGGATTGCTTGGCCTGTGGCTGGCGCGAGCATTCCCCAAGCATATCCGGCCCAAGCTCTGGCACCACGTGGTCAGTCCCTATTGCCTGCTGCTGGAATTGTTCATGTCGGTACCTTTCCTATGGGAGATGCAGATGAAGCAGGACGAAATTGCCAGAATCGAAGAAGAAATGGCTGCCCTCGACACCCAGGAATCCTGAAAAATGTTCATCGACAATCCCGCCAACACCATCAAGCTTGCTGAAGGAAGTGAGGGCCGAGGCCCAGAGAGCACTCACTATCTGCTGGAAATGCGCCAAGACACGGCGAAGTTCTACATGAATAACATAGGCGCCATTCCCACTGACAAGAACTACGAAGACGCCCGCGAATACCTGACCGAGATCACGGGTCTTGAGTTCAATTGCGAACAAACGGAATCTCTGCTCGATCTATATGCCCACGTGAGGATCAAGCTGGCAGTTTACGACGGAATCAGTGACACCGACGTGCGTGACGACCTCAGCTATGCTGCTGCACATTTTATTCTGGGTTGCCCGTGGCCTACCTATGGCGAACAGGCAGACATGGAAGAGTTCATGGTCATGCTCCATGCCCAGGGACATGCGTTGGGATTCGCCAAAGTTGTTGAACAAGCGTAGTTCTTACGCAAATAGGATAGGATGAGCACCATGAACAGCATATCTTTCGCAGAACTGCTTGCAAATAAGCGGGGAGGGCCTGGAATAAATCCCCTTTCTAACGGCACGGAATTTGGATCGCAGTGTCATGTTGCTGATACCTTGAGGCTTCTTAAAAGCGTCAAGGCGCTGCCAGATGAATATGACTATGCACTGGCTAAGAGCATGCTCACCCGAATCTCCGGCTTGGAGTTTACTGATGATCAAACCAAAATGTTGCTGGATCTTAACCCCACTGTCCGCATCCATCTGGCTAACCTAAGCAACATCCCACATCGTGAATACCGAATTCTAATCCAGGGTGGCCTGCAGTCAGCAGTCGCGCACTTCTTCTTGATGTGTAGCTGGCCAGGCGCATGGGAAGGAGAGCGATTTTATGCCTTCAGAGCGCTCCTGATCAAGCAGGGTGTCGCCTTGGGATTCGACAAGGCCCATTGACCCCACTCTTGCGGCCCCGACACACTGAAAA
Organism: Pseudomonas sp. CFBP 13719; assembly: GCF_014842095.1. Classification (NCBI taxonomy): domain Bacteria; kingdom Pseudomonadati; phylum Pseudomonadota; class Gammaproteobacteria; order Pseudomonadales; family Pseudomonadaceae; genus Pseudomonas; species Pseudomonas sp. CFBP 13719. Next base: position 586,824 of record NZ_JACYVB010000002.1, read on the forward strand.
AAACAGCTTGTCGGGTGAACCATGCTTCCTGAATTCCTCTATCACGTAACGGCCAAGAGCAATATCCCCTCGATCCGCAATGAGGGGCTGCGCGCTGGCGCCTACCTGAGCGCCCTGGACAACCTCACGCACTATTACGCAGAAACCATCAAGGATGAGGGGCAGACCCCGGTGACCCTTAAAATCGCAACCAAGGATCTCGACCCCACTGCCTTAGAGCCTGACTACCACGGCATCGAGGAGCCCATCCTGACGGTGGTTCGCTCACACCTGGGCATGGGATATAACTGTGATGAGGACTGGATCTATGGCAAATGGATGGAATCTGAACAGGACTTCGAGTCCTCACTCGCACTGATTGGCTCGGTGCGCTATGCCTCAGCCATTTCCGTAGAGAGCTTAAACCTGGGTCTCAGAAACACCAGAAACTCTGACATTGAGCCAAGTCGTTGACCCTCCCCGCACCGCTCTTGGCCAGGATCCTTTAAGCTCTATGCGCTCACACCACACCCCTATACCCGAACCGGTGCCAGCGCCGGCTTCTGCTTTGCAATCAAAAGCCTTCCAGGACTGGTTCCAAGGCAGCATGGTTGTCGACTCCCATGGCAAGCCTCTGGTGGTTTTCAATGGAACGGCCCGGCTGAATCAAGCGTTAAGGAGCGACAGGCACCAACATTGTGAAGGGGCCTATTTCACCTCAGATTTCGCTGACGCGCCTAAGCGTTGAATAGGGTTATATTGCAATTTTCTCAATTTAGAATTGGAATTTGATAGCGTTGCTCTGTATTCGGCAGGTGAGGTTGCCAATTGACCGGGAGCCTTAGCCCCGGTAATCTTGAGTAAGGAAAAAAAGCCAAGCTGGCGCCTACTCAAAATCAATAATAAAAAAGAGTTCCCATGAAACTCAGAATGCTGACGTTAGCGCTTGCCGCCCTGTCCCTCTCTGCCCAGGCAGAAACCACCAACGTTATACGCATGAGCGCCCCTATCGTTCAGGCGCCACAGCGGCCCACCGTGCAGCAAATAGAGTATGGTGAATGGATTACCTCCAGCCAGTCATGTACGGCCTTTAGCCCCATCACTTCCCAGATTACCTTTGGTCAAAGCTTCTCCCAAACCCGAACGTGCTCTGTAGAAGAATCTCGGGCCGTTACCCAGTGGACGTATTACCAGGGCACACAACAGAGATTCGATCCGGTGAGCCTCAACCCTGAAGCCAGGACGCGCCAACAGGCGGAGAGTCAGATGGCTGTCGGGGCTCAGGCCGTCGAGACAGGATGCAAGTACAGCACGGCCTCACCGGGATACAGTTGGGATTCGAAGCGATCAACCAAAGACAACACATTGATATGGGCAGGTGTTGTCGTGTACCAGCGAACAGGGTTAGCCACTCAACCGCCAATCGATGCAAACGGCTTTCGCTACACACGAGGAGGCGTGAAGCTGGATGAAGGCACCAATCCAACCAATATTCATCGAATCACCGAGATCTGCCGAACCAAGCTCTGATGCTTCATTGGGGTTGTAGGATAGCCACATCCCAGCACTTTAAGCGCCACCAGGATGCACCTTATAGATCATAAGGTGCACTCAGGTGACTCTTAAAGATTAAGCTAAGTACCAATAAAACCAATATAAACAGGTAGTTGCATCATGATGCCGCTGGAATTGGCCTTATGTTCCAAGATGGATGGCCTAGAACCCCAAATTCTTGATCAAAAGGGAGAGGTTTATCGAGCAAATGTACCGGAGAGTTCCCACATGCTGCTCATTCATCCCTACCGCTGTGCAGAGGGCGACAGCATTCCCAGTCTGTACTTTCCGGGGGCTGGTACGGATACCGTCAGCTTCGAAATCTTGGGTGAGACAATGCCTGGCAGAGATGAACTGGCTGAGTTGTTGCAAGAAGAGAATGTCGACTTCTACCTGATGGATTACGACGAAGCCCAAGGGAGAGGATATTTCGTGGCTATTGACGCTGACGGCCCACCCTCGGGAATACTCGCCCTTCCCATTGCTGGGGCCTAAATGCCGCACTCAGGTCTTGAGTGATGAATTGCATTAAGATTGCAATGAAGCATGGGGGCACTCTGGGTTTTTCCAGGCGCTATCAAGCTCACTTTCTCTGAGGGTGTATCCCCTGCGGATCAGTGCCTCGCGAATGATCGGGTTGATGATCGATTCAACATACACCGACCTGTTGTACTGGGCACCTAATCGCTCGAACTCTTTGAGCACCTGGCTGAACAGCCTTTGCCCTCGCAGGTTGGTGGGGACAGTGATGTCGGCCAAGTCGAGAGTCTTGATCCACCGGTTACCCAGAACCCTGGAGGTCATACGGACGTAGACCTGAATTCCCCCAATGTCGATCTGTGCCCTGCTCACGCTTTGGGCATGAAACTTGGACACGAACGACCGCAAGGCCTGAAAGTCCTCGGGGAGTGTGACGGTGGGGATAGAGTCTTCTGTTTGCATTGCGCAATTGTCTTTCAAAAGACAGGCGATTGCCAGCTTTGGCCTGGCTGCTCGAAGGATTCGACTCTCTTGATCTCCTCTGCCTTCAGCGGCGCCTCATGCATAAGCCCCAACTCTTGAATGCGCACGGCATAGGCAATTAAAGCATCCTCCTCAAAAGGCTCAAAGGCTCGCAACAGCCCGCCACCGATCCAATCTCTGAGAATGTCGGACGCTTGCTGCCCTCGTACTTCAAAGAAGTCAAACTGGTCACCGTACTCGGCAAGCATCTCATCATGCTCCCTGAACCCCCTGGCATCGAGCGCAAGTGTCGGCTCTCCCTCCCTTTCCAATAGGCAATAAGCGTGACCCAGGGCCATCATGGGGACGCCATCGTCATTCCAAAAGGCGTCCTCTTGCAGCAGTACGCCCAGTGTAAGTCCCGTGACCTTGGAGAGCGCCAGCGCCATCAGCTGACAATTGCCATGAAGATAGGTCTCTACGGTACGACGCTCACCGTCCAAGCCTTCAAGGATTAGAAAACGCTCAGAGACACTCAGTCGCTCGCCATCGTAGACATACAGGTGCTTTGGCTCTGGTAGGTGGTAAGGGGTAGTCGGCATGTCAGGCTCCATGGGCCAAGGTGGATGCGTGGTAGTAAAGTGACAGGTCAGGCATATCCTCAATCGGCTTAACTCGCTCCAGGAAGCCCGAAAGCTCCGGCCCCTTAAGCTCGAAGCACTCCATGAGACGCGCAGCCAACTGTTCCAGCACCTCCTGGTTAACCTCAAGGATCTTCCTGGCGATCGCCTGATGCTTTCTGCGCATGTCATTGAGGGCAAGCCTATTGTGTTCGATTTCAGGAGCCGTCTTGGGATCAGGGAAGAAGACCTCGTCCGGATCAGTGCGCATCATGCGCTGTGCAAGCTCCAGCCATATGCGGTAATCACTGCTACCTCCCATGCTGGGCGAGCCGATCACAAGGCGCTCGGCCTCTACACCTGCCAAATACCCCACCATCCTCATTACGTAATAATCACGTGAGTGTATGTTGTGTGGCCATCGGGCGTGCCGGCAGTAACCGAATGTGCCGTCTGCTGGATCCTGAGCCAGATAGACTTTGCAGTTATCGTCTATGAGGGGATCAAGCGCAATGATGATGGCATGCCCTGCCTCATGAATGGCAATGCTTCGATGATCCTGCTTGGTGAAAGGAATGACGTGGCGCCATGGGGTTTTGATGCTTCTGCAGAAATCAAACCGCGAGAACAGGTATTGCGACAGCAGATTGATCGGCAGGCTGGCCACAACACCCAGGGTGACAAGCCCTGCAAGGCACGTTAATCCCAGCACGATATATCTGCGCTCGTTTTCAATGACCGTCAGGAGCCTAGCTAGATAGCTATCTATCAGCGGGGCTTTGGCGAGCAGTTCAGGGGCGAAGAAGCTCAGTGTCTGCGTAGCGACCAACATCAAAGCGTTCATGAAGAATTGGTGTGCTGTCGAGCGCCATGAAGCGCAAAAAACAACCAGTAAAAGCCCCAGGGAATTTAGAAACAGCCCGAATGCTGACTCAGCGCTATGTTCTTGGTTGATGAGCAGCCCCATCGAAAGGGCATAAAAGGTGAAATAAGACACGATAGGTATGAGAACAGAGGCCAGATCGCGGAGTATCTCTCCCCTTGGCTTTTGTGGGGTGGCGAAAAAGCGGATGGCTATCCGATGAATGAGGTCTTTCAAAGCTTGTTCTCGACGTGATGCGAAGGACTATTAGTCAATTTATCACTAATCCAGCAATTCATTCGCACAATTCAGAATTGAAAATGCACAGCCCTCGCAAAATAATTGTCACTTTGGCAATTTATAGGTATATTGAATCCAAGTCACAGCACTAGTCCGCAAAAGTGCCTGCGAATTCGAATTTATTGAGGTTTGGCGGTTGTCAGTAGCTGATTGCTCCAACTTCATACGTTTACTACATTCACTCTCAAGGGGTCATCATGAAGCACCACTCTAACTCGATTGAAGGCTACTGCAGCAACCCCCTGCCCCTGGCAGAACTCACCGCCATTGAAACCTTGATGGCAGATCGCACCCAGAAGCGTTGGCGCACCCTGTGGTGCTACGCTGGTGTCCTCGCCATCCTTTATGGCGTTGTTCTGGCATTCCTTGGCCCGCCTGGCTTCGGCACATTTATTGCCAGCATGGTGTTTATCTGCTTTTTCAGCAGTACCGGCATGCTGATCAGTGAAGCGATCGCGCCACAACAAGGGGTCAAGATCGTCATTCATGGCGATGATCTGGCGACCGGTACCGATTTCATCCACGAGGTCGAAGTCCCGAATGAAGAATCTGTCGCCTCCCCGCTGGGCAAGACACTGATCAAAAGCATTCGAGCCCAGGACAGAAAGATGCGCGCCTTCGAGAAGAACCTGCTCAATCGTCTGTGCACCTTTTAACACGCTAACCTGATCGGGCTGGTAGGAACCCTGGTAACTCACCCCGGATCCACCGGCCCTTCATTCGTCCCGCGCTATCGCAGAGGCGTAGTCCATGGCTAAAGAAAGCGCTCCAAAGGTCTATGAGCCCGATGAGGGCAAAACCCACTATGGCCCACCACCGGGATTGGATCAGGTCACGCTGTGCGGCATCCCAGATTGGCTTGGTGGTCGCACTCCAGGGAAGTCCACGACCAAAAAGGTCGACTGTTTCGGGTGCAGGCAGATCGTGGACTTTGTCCAATCCAGCACTTTCAAGTAAACTGCGATCACCACCTCAGGCACGAAAAGCTGTTTTGGTTCCAAACCAAAAGGCTGCTTTCAGTGGCGGCTTGTTTTCTTTGCGCAGGGATATTCGATCATGTCTTTTGATAATCCGCGACCATTTTTCCAAGGCTTGGCGGCAGCAAGGGCTGTCGAAACTGTGGAGGTTGGCCAGGTGATGGATCTGGAGCAAGAATACCAGGATAGCCTGCTGCGATACCGGCGCGGTGAGCGGAACTCAGATCACCCTTCCCTGCAAAGCGTTGGCAGGCGGTACGCGGCGTACTTGGCTAACAGGCATATCTGGGAGAAAGCACTAAACACCAGACGGCAGGCGCCCAGGCGAAGTGACGACCTCCCCTAATCGCCCGCTGGCCTTGCTCAAAGCCTGTGCGAAGTTTCGCTCTAAGATATATAAGCGGCCAGGATAATGGCGTTCAGTACGATCCCTCCAAGGATTAGAGCCGCCCCTGTAGCGAAAGCTTGTCCTTGTTCTGGCCGCAGTCTTCGTTCGAGCATGACCGCTGCTATTGCGCCCATCCACGCACCTGGGAAGCAAAAGAGGTACGAGATCCAGGCTAGCCCTTCTGGGTGTTCCGCCGAAAACACCCACCACGCAAATGCCAGGAAGAACAAGAAAGCCCCAGAATGAGCTCCGAAGGCCAATGCCTTCGAACCGCGCAGGAGTAGCGTCAAGAGGACTACGCAGAGCACGGGGCAGTAGAACCAGGCGAGCCTGATGGGGAAACCGTCCGTTCCTGGTGATGCTATCCAGGCGCTCGCGGCGAGACTTATAGCCAAAGCCCACCAAAGTGAATAACCCGTCTGCTTACCTTTGTGGTTCATGACCAGTCCCTATTGTGCAGAAAGGGACTGTAGCCCTCTGGCGCAAAATCCATGAACTAAAGAGGCTCACGGCAAATTGCAAAGTAGTGATAGCTGATCTTCTTTGCCTCGCTCAGAACCGTGGATTCACGGTATGCGCCCCTCGTATAGCGGTAACCACCCTTATCGTAATAGTCAAAGGGAGTGTTGATGGGAACAGTGTAAAAAGTCTGACCCCAACTCTCGTCGTTCCATGACAATTTTGTCCCGTAGAGAGCCGGATCTGATGGATTCTCAGAACCTGAAACCCACCGGTAAACTGGGCTGCTCGAATCATATTGGCAAACTTTGCTATTCGTGCCGACCCCCTGCTGCGTATAGCTGTAGTCACTCAGAACACGCTCCTCGGTGGAGGTCGATATCAGTCTCGTTTCGCCTGTGACTGAGTTGCCTGTCAGCTGACGTACCGTGCGCGATTGCGCCTGGGTGCAGCCAGACAGGGTTTGTGTAAACAAAGTGCCGGCTGAGAACTCGCTTGCAGCTGGGGAGCCCGGCCCGCAGTTGGAGGCAGAGCCTACATTGCTCCAGTCCGACACCTCGTTGGCAATATCCTGCCAGGCCGATGATCCTCTGATCGGGGCAGACACCCGAATTTCGTTTGAGGCAACTGCCATGGCGGATGACAGGCAGGAACAGGCTAAAAGCAGCGAGACCGAACGCATGGACAACTCCCTAGTCGACTCAAGATTCGACCTTGTGTTTTTCTTTACTCTAGCACTGCAAATAGACACATGACAATTTATTCATTATTCACCGCAGGCGTCATTCCCTTGCCTTAATCGGAGGGGTTTGTTGGTCTTGGCGAAGGTAGGCTGGCGTCTTATCGACTTGAATAGGCGGGGTGGCGAACAAAGCTTTATACGCCTGAAGCTGCTCAAGGCGATGGTCGATCTCACGCCCAATGTCTTCGATCATCATCGCGATGGATGCCGGAATGTCCGCTTCAAGACACAACACCATGCGAGACGGCGTATCGCCCCGATCGTTGCGGATAATCTGGTTGAACTCCGACGCTGGCTGGGTGAAACCGCCGTAACGGCTGTATACCCCGTTTTCAAGTTTGGCTGGGTAGCGCTTGGTTTCCACCCGTGGCTGTGTGTCTCCATAGGTCGAGGTCAGAACCAGCCTGAAATAGGCGTCGGGATGCAGAATTTTGCAGGAATGGGGAGTCGTGGTCATTGGTTGCAGGCCAATCAAAAGTGGTGCGGCAGTATTACATCTAACCTGAGCTTATTCCATATATTGACAATCAACCGATCATTCTTTTGATCAGGTCAAGCTCGAATGCCATGAAAGGCCTGCGTTGACCGTCCACGTTCCTGAGCAGAGTTGCCACCTGTGGCCGCAGCTGGGATCGACTCCATCCCAATTTCACAGGCAGCAGCCAGGTGTAAGCGCCAGCGCTCTCAGAATCTGCCAGGTTCTTTAACCCTTTGTCGGTCAGGAACTTCTTGCCGGCAATGGTAATGCTGCACTCAACGTCAGCCAAAAAACCCGGTGGGGAACGTCTATTGAGAATGGAATAGCCGCCAGCACCCGCCAGGAACATCAAGGCGCAGGGGATCTGGATGCCGTAATAGGCTTCATCCGGCGCCAGTGGCAATCCGGTAAATGAGATAGCCATCAGGTAGGCCAGTACAGACACGAATCCGCACAAAGTGAAAATGGTATTGACCAAGGCCTTACGCTGGGCGGCAGATGCGCACTCTTGTCTCACTGCCTCCAGGAATAGCCACTGGTCGTGGGACACGGGGCTATTGCAATACTCATCCATAGATTTGTAGATGGAGAGCTTTCTTATATCGGTTGGAGGCATGCGTTAGCGGTCTCTGTTCTTGATTCCCCTTGGAACCTTGTTAGGTATGGGCTGTGGCTTCTATGGCAACAGTTCTAGCGCCGTTCGATAAATAAGGTCTAGATGGCCGGGGTTCTGGCGCAGCACTTCTCCTCGGTCATCGCAGGCGCCCAGAAACCGCTCGCGTACGTGCAATGCCAAGCAATTATCAGTGGAAAGGGTGGTGCTGTAAAAGTGAAGGTCGGCCTCCATTTTCTTCAGAACAAAGTCTGCCTCCACTTTGTGAGCAAAACGCGCTTGTTCAGTCGGTATCGGCAAGCCCTGATCGCGCAGCGCCAGGATGTCGGTAAGGCCTGCATGCAGCACAAGCTTGAGTTCCTTGCGTACCTGACGATCGCCAGTGGAAGCTGCGAAGACCTTCTGGACGTTCTCCATATCTGCAGCTTCAAAGGCGATAAGCGATGCGTGACCAGAAACCAGTAGGGACAGAATGCTCGGGCGAATTTGAGCCTTGGTCAGCGCTGTCTGCTCGGTTAGCGCAAATGATTCTGCAGTCAAAACCCAGGGGCTCATTGGCGAAGCTGCCTCGGAAACGTTCTGGAGCATGGCAATGCCTATCTTGTTGAGGTATATCGCGTGGGGTGCATGAGCCCGGAACAGGATCAGGAGAGCTCAAGGATTCGGTCTCTTCAAGAATCAAACGCAAGTCTGAAGCGAAGGTGCTCGAAGCTGCTGCCTGGGATTCTATATTACCCTGAGCATCCGAGATGGCGGCAATGGGTGTAGGAGTGTCAGGCAAACTGGTGTTCATGGGGCACCTTGAAATTGAAAGTGGGCCCAGAGTATCTCCTTGAAGCCCCTTGTGTCAATTTAGAGCTAAACAGAGCGGGTCAGTAATCAGGCCCTTGCAGCAAGGCGCAAGTGGGATCCTGGCTGCACGAGCTCCAGTCGCCTGCATCGGTTGCCATCCCAAAGCCGATAGCAATGGTGAGGGCAGAATAGGCCGAGAATCCAAGAATCCAGCGCCACTTGCGCTTCTTTATTTCGATCCAGCAGTTGCCAAAGCCAAGGACTCGTTGCATACCCCCCAGCCCGACAAGCACTGTTCCAAGCGTAATCCAGGCACCGAACCCCCAAGTAGCTGGGCCATCCAACAACAAGGTCAGCAGGGAGAGGATCAAGCCCGGCAATCCGGAAAGCATTGTCAGCACAGATGCCAGCCCAGGACGAACGCTGTCCAGGTAATCGAGCCGTTCTGAGGCCAGTGCTTCAACACGATCCCTTACCCCCACCAGGTAATAGGCGGGTGCTTCTCCGGATGACACCTGAGCTTCGGCATAGCCGATCGCACCACCCTTGAGTTCTGACACCTCTGCCCTTCCAGCAGTGCTTATGCGCGCAATCCGCATGAGGATAGCAGGATGGGTCTCCAGCTTGGCGGGAGCTTTCGTGGACATGGTCAATATCTTTGTTCAATTAAGGTGTAAAGAGCATATTCCAAAGCCAGGGTCATTGATAGGGCAAGCGCTCCTACAAGACCATCGCTCTACCTGATTGCTCCCTTTGAACCAAAGGCGTAAACCAGAGGGAAAGGTGATTTAAGGACTTTTTTGAATCCAAACCCACGGGCTTTAGGGTAAAGCGAGCGGGAGAAAGGGCTTGGCCATCTTGAAGGGTTGGGGCGGCAATGATGGTGGGCTTTGAGGGGTTGCCGCCTACTGGCGAATCAGCGACCTCCCCCCTACCTGCCTCTGACTGTGACCGTCAGGATGCATTGCTCTTGGACAACCATCTGGTGCTGGCTGTTGAGCCCGCGAGCCAAGACTATTTCCCCCTGGGCCTTGCTCACGACAATGCCCTCAAGATCAAAGGGCTTGAGGTTTTCGACCGATATTTTAACCCAGCTTTTGCTCTCGATAAGCCAGGTGTAGAAGAGGCTTGGGTCGTTCAGGACGTGCTCGGGTATGGTGCTCAAGAGGGTGCTCGCGTGGGTTTGATAGGGAATCAGATATCTGGTGTTTGGCTGGCGGTGAAGGAACCTGACAGATCCACGCGCACCTTAGACTCTCCCGAATCCATGGCTCCTGGCGCTGACATGGAGGCCACTTTCGCCCGCATCATCACTACCGGGGCACCGCCTGAGGTGTATGGCCCGTTGAATGAAAGTTCATCAATCTTGATTTCAGCCTGACCGAGCCCTGTGCCCACGACCTTGGCGCGGTGATTGATGTTTTTCAGGGCCGTATCGTACAACTCATCACCTACCGACTGCGCAGCCTCGTCCGAAAGAGAGTAGCTAATACTGCCCACACGCACAGGGGCCTTGGGGTCTTTGAGGACTTGCTCTACCAGGTCGTACAGCTCCGCGAACGATTTGGATTGAAGCTGCACGCTTGCTTGCTCACTCCACCCGATCACTTGAGGGTCGCCTTTGGAGTCGTCACGATACAGAGGCTTCACGTTTCGAGTGACAGGCTTGAACTTGACGCCATCGTGCCCCTTTACCCTTTCAGAGATGTGGCTCAACGCCTGATTGGTCAAGGAGTAGAGCACCTTGGTGTTCGCGGAGGTGCTTTCGGTCAAAATCACCACTGTCAGCGTGTCATTTGGGACGGCTCGATCCGCAGATGCCTGCAAATTGAATTTTGTTTCGGCATGGGCAGAGGTGGCAATGCAAGCAAGCAGAGCCAGCGAGGTCAACCAGGATGTGTGGTGCATGAGGATCTCCTGTAGGGGTTGCAGACTAGCCACACTCGTTGGCTTGGTCAATTGATATATCATATAGCCATATATTGGGCGGCGGCTGTATGCTTGGAATTGTGCTGCACAGGCAGTTTTATAGGAAGCCAGGGCAGGCAAAATGTTCACCGAACTATTGGCTGTGCCGGCAACAACCAGCCCTCAAGTATTCTTCGATCCAAGTCGGAGCATAGTCCAATCTACCAGAGACAAAAACTTGAAAACAGCGCCTGATAAAGCTCCAGAAGACCTCATTTCTCTTCAGGACTTTCTGTGTGGTGCCGATGGGGCAGACCCCTGGTGCCGGCAGCACTTCGACGATTATATCCACGACATTGACGTTCACTGGGACGAAGAGGGTATGACCACCCTCAAGGATGGCTACTGCCTTGCACCTTCCTCGGACGCTATGCTGCTGCTCAAGCAAAGAGAGTCGACCTTCGACGTAGTCGGCTACTACGCCACCCCAGGCGCTGTTTGCATCCAGGACGGTCATCAAGGCCGGGGATTGGGCGCCGAGCTGATTCTGGCCACCTACGAGTGGTTGGGTGGCCCGCCCACGGCAGGCTTGGATGAACAAAGCTTCAGCAAATCTGGATATGCCGCGCACATTGCGGCGTGGAGGCTGGGTGTTCAGCGGGGTCTGATCATCGACCCAAACGCCGTACCCCAACAACGCCGTAGGCGTAACGAGCAGGACGTCGAACCCGGCTTTTGGCTCTTGGGCGGCGCCAGCCGCCCGCTCTTTATAATATAAGATTCTCGCCGCAGGCGACCTTCTTTTGGCTGACGACAGGAAGCCTACAATTCTTCATCCTGTACAACCTCTACGATCTTACAATGCTTTTTTACAATGCTCTTGATCTACAATGCCTTTCTAAAATGCCGTACCTACAACAGTCTTTTAGAGACAATTGACCTTCAAAGCCTTACCCAACAGCCTCTAGGATCAGAATTTTTACCTTTCAGACCCCAACAGAAGAGTCGGCCTTTTGCTTTCCAACAGCATTTCTTTCCGCAGCCAGCCTATCAAAAAAGCCATTGACCCGAGCTTCATCCCAACCATCAGGCGTTTCGGCATTCAGATCGCCGCCCTGACTGACAATATGATCAGCATAGGCCCATCCCGAAGCATAGAGGTCGGTGCACTTGTCAGGGATTGGCAGTAAAAGTGCTTTGGTCTGAGTGGTGGCTGTAATGGTCATGGTAAGGTTCCTCGTAATGCATAGACGCATTGGGTGTCTGAAATATATCCCGTGTAGCTCCTTTCCCCAAGCAGATTTGAGATTTTAGCCTTTGCTTTGTGAACAAAAGGAGGGATGGTGGTTCGATTCTGGCAAAAATTGCAGGCCTCTTGCTTTGCTCAAATCCCCACTTCCCGTCCAACCTCCCCGCCTAGCCCCGCTGTAGAAGGCTGGGCAGAAAGAATCACTGCAGGCGCAGGGACATGAAGACTTGTCCGTCTTCAGATGGTTTGAGATCGGAAATGCTGACCGAAGCGACGGAGTCTTCACCCAACAGCTTTTTGAGGGCGGTAGTGAGGTGCGCTTCAATGTCACCGATCGAACACTTGCGCAGTGCATCAGCCGGGGTCAGGGACTTCAGGTCTCCCGTTTCAGCATCCAGGCGATTCTGAGCCCAGCTCACCAACACCTCGACACGCGGGTGCTCACCTTTGTTGTTTTCGCGCCAGCGCTTGAGGCCCGCCACACTCACCTGTCCGACCTTGGCGATTTGCTGGTAATCCATGTGCAGATCAACGCGAATGGCCTCGATCAAATCGCTTGTGCCGACGGTCATGCCGCCTTCGGTGCGAACGGCGGACAGGGCTTGTTTGAGTTGGTTTGGAAAGGATTTCATTGGGCCACCTGTATGATTGGTGTTGGTTTGCGTGCCAGAATAATCACACACTACGATCGTACTGTCAACACACTAATTGCACATCAAGCGTTTTGTTCGCAGTCATGATCAAGCATGCCAGGGCATCTTCATGCCTGCCGCCTATGATCCCCATGCTTTCAATTGATGTGTAAAACGAGTTATGGTGCGCTATTCTTGAATCCAAGCCAAAAATGGAGCACATCATGTCTGACCGCATCATCAACATCACTGCCGACAATTTCGAAGAGCTGGTTCTGCGTTCTGAAAAGCCGGTTCTCGTCGATTTCTGGGCTCCTTGGTGTGGCCCCTGCAAGATGATGGCGCCCACGCTCGATCGCCTGGCTGATGAGCGCGAGGATATGGTCATCGCCAAGATCAACGTCGATGAGGTAGGAGATATCTCGGCCAAGTATGGGGTGCGTGGTATCCCCACCCTGATGCTGTTCAAGCAGGGTGAAGTTGACCGCACCAAGGTCGGCGCTCTTTCGGGCGAGCAACTCAAGCGATTCCTTGCCTAAAAGCCCAGCAATATTGACACGAATATCCGCTTGTGTGACAGTGCATACAACGCATACATATCACTCAGCGGATATTTAGATCATGCCTGCAACCCTCTCCTTCCGAACCTTGGATGAATCAGCAGAAGCGTTGGACAAGTTGTGCCAAGCGACTGAGCGTGATCGCACCTACCATCTTACGCGGGCGCTAACGCGCTACCTCGAAACTGAGCTATGGCAGGCTGAGGCCGTTAAGGAAGGAATGGCAGATGTCGAGGCTGGGCGAACGATTTCCCTGGAAGACGTCAAAGCCAAGTGGGTGGGTAAGCGCAATGATCGCCTTAACGAACAAGGCTGAAGTTGACCTGCAGGCGCTTTTTGACCTGTATCCAGATGCTTGCGACGCCTTGAATCAGATAGAGGTGCTGCTTCAAGACCCCTCATTAGGGATCAATGGTGTTGTTCCTGATACTCGGGAGTTTTTGCTTTCAGGCACCCTCTTTGCTGCCGTCTACACCAAGCTTCAAGGCTGGATCATCGTTCTACGAATCCTGCCTCAACGCTTCATTCAGAAATCAGCCCCTTGAGGTAAGCGTTATGAGTAGCGCGCAAAGTCAGGAAGAAACTGCATTCACCCACGATCCTGTACGACCTGTTCGCACTGATGTGCTGGGCGAGGTGGTTTTCATGGCTCGTTGGAAAGAGCTTATGGATACTCATCTGGACTTTGAGTACGACATCGACCCTCCCAACCAGATGCTTAAAAAGATCCTGTGGGATGTGCCTGGTCAATTGACCGAACGGCATGCGCAAGTCGGCGCCAGCCTCATCCGGTGGCTGGGCACTAATAACGGTCGGGCATTCCTTGAGCAGGCGGATGATATGTCCATCCTTTTGCGCAGTCGCGAGCGAGGCTATGTTGCAGCCTGGGCACTCCAGAACGAACGGCGCCTTTCTACCTGTTACGGCTGGCGCACCATCGAGGCCGTGCTGAGCCCGGTTCAGCTTCACGACAATAAGGTGGAGCGACCACTCCTCAGCTTCGATGACGCCGAGACAATTGAAGCTCTGATCGGCTGGCTGGGCAGTGAAAAAGGTGAAGCCTTCGTGGTTCAATGCCGCAAAGAAATCACCAAGCAACAGAAGATCAACCGAGATATTCTCCAAGAGCAGCACCGTCAGCAGCTTCAGGCATCAAACCGGGCGGCAGCAAATCCCTAATTCAGAAGTGAATTCGACATGACTCAAGCAACCCAGCCTTTGATGTTCCCACCTATCCTTGCCGAACTGCACAAGCTGCCGTTCGAGCACAAAGATGGGGATGGTATTGACTTCGAGCCATTCCAGGATTTCTTGGATGCCTCAAAAGTGGAGTCCTTCCTCAAGGAGTGGACAGGAAACGACGAGATCAAGGCAGACAACTTCGCCGTGTTCGGTCGTGATAGTTTTGGTGGGCTGGTCGGCTTTTGGATTATCGATACCGAGAAGGCCGTTGAGGATCAACCGATCATTTTCCTGGGCCTCGAAGGTGAGCACATGGTGGCTGCCAACAACCTGGATGACTACCTCTGGCTTCTGGCAGGCAATCACGGAGCTCGCGAAGCGCATGAGTTCATCCACGATCATTTGCCACATGATGAAAACTTTACTCGCTTTGCCGAACAGCACTCATCCAGTGAGAAGCGTCCTCCATCGGTGATTGTGCGCGAGGCTTTTGATACCCACATCGACCGTTTCTCCCGCTGGGTCAACACTGTTTGCAGGTAACGTCATTATGAGCGAGCACCTTAGTACTCCTACTCGTTGGCAGCAGTTCAATGTCTGGACTGCTCATCACTTGCCGTGGTTTTGGGGGCGTTATTGGGGCTCACGCCTGATGGCCACCACCTATTACAGCCAACAGCTCAGCGAGGAGCGCCCAGAGATCAAGGGCTGGATGAATACCAAGCGGCATGCGCTGGGGCTCGCACTGTTTCTTTTGCCGGTTCCCCTTCCTGTTCGACCTCAATTTCACAGTCAGCCTGATAATCCGCTCCCATAAAAGAGGAATACCCATGGACAACCGCACGATCAACATTGTCTCTGAGGGGCGAGATGACCTCCGGGCAGCCCTCTCAATTCTGCTTAAAACCCACATCAAGGCCACGCATTATTGCGAATTTCGCCTTGTGGGCGCCAAGCCAGGTGAGACAGGTTACGGTATCGAAAGCTCGATCCTCAAAGAAGACCCTGAAGGCATTCCCACGCTGATTCTTTCAACCGCGCCCATCAAGGGACAGGGTCAGAAAACCATGTTCCCCATGGATCTGGACAATAGCGTGGATAATGCCATGGGCTGGCTGCGGAACGTGGACTACCCTCATGAGCCGGGTATCGATGGCAGTTGCAAGAAGGGCTGGCGGGCTTTCACAGAGTCATGGGGGCATGTACTGGGCTCCCACCATGCCATTGTGGCCATTCAGCCTGAATGGGCTCTCTACGGCAAATAACGGCGCGGCCCGTCGAGCCTGGGGTTAGGTGGCTTCCGTGCTCCCTCGCCGAGCCGCTAAGCGTCTTTTAGGGCGCTTAGCGATTTGACTGCGTGCCCCGCACAGGATTCCCCGATTGTCAGGAAATTTCCCATTTGTTTGACGTGGCGATCCTCTTCTGACCCTCCCGATCCCCCCTAAAAATCCAATGTTGCCCAGTATGAAAATCCTATACCGGACAACACCCTTTAGTGATATATTGAAAGCAAATTCGACTTCGGGATACCGGTCATGAGCGCCGACCATAGCAAAATCACCTGCTTCGACCTGGAAATGTGCTGCTGGGAAGATGCTCGCCAAATTGGTGAGATCATCTCATTTGGCGTTTGCGAACTGGATCTGAAGTCCGGCGAGCTAAAGCGTGAGGCTCATTACTACGTCAAGCCTGTCGTCGACACGGTTTCAGACTTTTGTACGAACCTGACCGGCATTACTCAGCGAGTCGTAAATCGTCAGGGGCGCCCACTGAGTGAAGTGGTAAATTCGATCACGGCCAAGTTCGGCACCAAGCGCCCCTATGTGTCCTGGGGTGATGATGGCGATCACCTGGCCCGAATGGCGCGCCGGCAGAACTTCTACATCCCGAACATGGTGTTTCTGAATGCCGCCCTGCTCTATCAGCTGCGCAAGCGCCACGTCGGCGAAAGCATTGGGTTGAAACGGGCTATGGAACGCGAAGGGTTGGAATTTGAAGGCGATGCCCATAACGCCCTGAACGACAGTCGCAACATGGCGCGACTCATTACTCAAGCCAACTTAATTTGATCCTAGTTTTTTCAATGCCAGGCTTTAGCGGATCAACACAAGATTTTTGAAGGGAAGAAACATTATGGGTGGAAATGCCATGCAGGCCTTCGGCGCCAAGCGCGTAGACGCCGACCTTGCACACCAGAAAGCTTTCGAGGTTAGCCAGGCGCTGGATCAGGTGCTCACTAATCACGGCATCACACGCCTTTGCCATGTAATCAGGGCGTACCGTGAGAAAGCCACCTTCGGCGATCTTGATCTGCTCGTGCAGCAAGAGGCTGTGGACGCCATCGGCCAGAAAAGGATTGTGAACGAGCTGGGTGCACTCCTGGGGCACGATCTCCCCTATTATCAGGTTCACCCCAAAGCCCCGCAGTTTCACACAGCGCTACCGCTTGAGGGCGGCGGGTCGTTGCAGATCGATTTTCAGATGATCCCCGAGATTACCTTCGACTATGCCAAGGACTATTTCGCCTGGAACGATTTGTCCAAGCTGATGCAGATCCTCGGGCGCACCATGGGCGGGATCAACTTCGGCGTGGATGGTCTGAGCCGTAGCGTCAAGCACAAAGGGCAGGTGATCGGCCATGTCACCTTTACCCGTGACTTCAATGAAGCCTTGGACTTCCTGGGTTATGACGTTGAGCGCTTCTCTCAAGGCTTTGACAACCTCGAAGCGATGTATGAGTTTGCTGTCAAAAACACCCGCATCAACAGCTCCATGTATCAATGGGAGAATCGAACATCCCGTGGCCGTGGTCAGGACATGGATCGCCCTACGTATCTGGGCTTTCTTGAATGGATGAAGGGTCGTGACCTGCCCGTGGATGAGCCTGTCGATGATACCGATTGGGTCGCGAAGGCTTATGAGCGCTTCCCTGGAGCCTATGCTGAGCGCGATGCACTTTTCGCTGAGCTGTCGGGGCTGGACAGCTTTCGTGTGCGTTTCAACGGGGGCGTGGTCACCAAGCTCACGGGCCTGAAAGGTGAGAGCCTGGGCATCTTCATGAAAGCCTATCGCAAGCATGAGGGTGAAGATGTCTTCGTCAAAAAAGTGCTGGCCATGAGTGATGAAGATCTCCATGCCCGGATCCAGGCTTACTGGAGCCTGTGCACCCAGCTCCCTACACCATCTTTTGACGATATCACCCCTCGGTAGGAGGTATAAATGCTGATCAGAACCTGTGCCCATGGCTTAAGCCCGAGTGTTGCCGACTTGACCGGGGCGTTCCCTCGAATCGCTTTCGTCAACGCCTCGGCCAAATTGATCGTCCCGCAACAGGTGACGTCCAAGCTGTTGCTGGTTGGCGCTGATGACATCAGCATGGGGGCTATTCCGAGGCTCGCTCAGTGGATCTTGCAGCTGCCGTCCCCCTTGTCTAATGCCTTCAAGCGTCTTTATCTGCATCAGTCGGCGGGCTCGGGTTATCCGGCTGCGCCCATGGCGATTGCAGACGGCCTGAAGATTATCGAATTCATCGACATGCATCAGCATATTCGGTCTCAGGAGCTTTTGATCAGTTGTGAGTATGGCAAGAGCAGGTCTGTGACCCTGGCGGGTGTTCTGGGCCCAATCATGGCCTTTCGCAATGCGGATGAAGCCAGAACACCCAATGCCTGGGTCAAGCAAGTGATGCAGGCTGCCATGAGCCAAAAATCAGAGATGATGAAGAAATGGTAAATTCCGATGAACGCCTCAACGCCCACAAGTCCGGCAATCCGGTACATGTGCGCAGCAACGACATCATGCAGGAATACATTGCACCACTGGGGCTGACAGAGGAGCAACTCAATATGGTTTATGCCACGCTCCAGATCTCCTGGAACAGTGGTTATAAGGCAGGATATAAGGACTGCGAAGACAGAGAGGTTTAACACCTCCTTTTCCCAAGAAATTTTCCTTTTTGAGTGACACTGCAATGCCAACTATTGATGAATCTGAATGGCGCCCTATGGGTAGCGCCCCTTTGGACGGCACCATCATCCTGGTGATCGAGACTGCTAACGGGGAAAACTTCCAAGTGCTTCCTGCCGCCTTCATGAACCACAAAGGAGGACACCCGCAGTTTGGGGAAAAAAAGATCGGGACGATCGGCTGGTGCGCCATTGCGCCTTCCCGACGCACTGGTCAGGGCGGAAACTGTCCCCTTCCTGTGACTTGGCAGCCTCTGTGCTCTACCCCGGTATGTTGGAAGCCTATGCCGGAAACCGAGCCCATGGAGAAACTACTCAACCGCCTGCGTTATGTGATGAGCAAACGAGGAAAGGCCCGAGAAGCGGCATTGATTGAAGCTTTGACCGCTACTGCATAAAATCGCAATATACGGGAAAGGGGTGGTCATGAGCAGAGATATTGCGGTCATTGAGCGGTACGTTGGTCGACTGAACACGGATATTCGCTCTGGCTGGGAGACAGGACTGCTGGGCAAGCAACGCTGTGGGTCTCAACTGATTGATCGTTTCCCTCCCCAGCATCTGATAGGTAACCGTCGTCGCGACTGGTTTGATGGTCAGGGGGCGGCAGCACGCTTTCTTCAGACCCGGCGCACACACTTCCAATACAAGGGCGCCGATGGTGTGCAAGTAGAGTTCTGGCGCAAGGGGTTTGCCAATCGTTCGACTGTGCTTTCGGCTTTGCGCAAGAAGGGGGTGCTTGTAGATGTTGAGGTCACCTATGTCGAAGATGGCAATATTGTTCGCGCACTCTCCTGTGGATTCTGAGGGGCAAGGCATTGAAACCTGACCGCTATTTCATCGACTTTGAGGCATCTGGGCTTCACCCCGACAGCTACCCTATTGAAATCGGCATCTGTGGCCCTGACTTTGAGTTTGAGGCCCTCATCAAGCCTGCCCGGTACTGGGAGCACTGGAGCCACGACGCCCAGGACATGCACGGCATCAGCCGAGAGATGATTGAATCCAAAGGGGTAGCGCCAGAAAGGATATGCCAGGCCCTCAACGAGCGTTTCGCGGGCCAGGTGCTGTGGTCAGACTCTCACCACGACACCCTGTGGATGGATATTCTTTTCGAGGCTGCCAGCATGCAGCAGGCGTTTGAGGTCAAGAACATCATGTCTGAGATCGACATTCTCAAGCTTCCGGATTATCGCAGTGGCGGACAGGATGCGCTGGCGCACCGAGCGTTGGCGGATGCCAAAGAGATCAGAGCATGTTGGTTGTATTACCTTTCTGTAAGCCTATAAGCATACAACCGAGACTTTTTTGTATGCTTATGGGCATTTAAAATGCGAGCTACCCCCTCAAAGCTTTCGCGAGTTCTTCTCGTGGATTCGACTTGATGCCAATGCGCTCAGGCTCTTCACCACGATGAATAGGGAGGCAGAAAATTTCCCCCACTCTCAACCAGATTGCATTGGGCAAGTTTTTACCACTGAGCTTTATGTTCTCATCCAGTGCGTTGACTAATCGAGGGATGGTATTGGCCTGATCGTCATGGCCCGGTACGAACCTGCCATCGAGTGGCCCCTCAAGCGCCTTTAATACCAGGTCTGCAGTTGCGCCAGGCCATATGGGCGTAACGTCATGTTTGTTTCTGTGCGCCACCTGGAGCACGCTAAACGCATGCCCTTCATGCTGGACAAAATAACCCTTGCTGTTAACGTAAAATACGGGCGATTGGAGCTGATTCGCTTCGACCATCGCTATTGAGCGCTGAAGCGTGCTGAGGTTATCGTCTGGATGAGCAAATTTATCGAACACCAGCAACACCAGAGGGGTTTTTGCCGCCTCGATTAGCAGTCGAGTTCCGGTCGCTTGCATACCTTCCACAATACCATAGTTGATCCTTTCCCTCCCTTTGATCTGCCACCCCAGTTGCTTCAAGACAGATTCCCAGTTATCAGCCGCTGATTTGCCGGGCTTCAGGGTGGAATGAACAAGGGAAAGATAAACGTTTTTTTTATTCAACCATTGCATATGGGGATCAAGAGGATGGTGGGCCGCAAGTAGATCAAATCCAGCTTGGCTCGCGCCATCAAATGCCTTGTCCAGGTGCATTTGAGCCAATCGGGTTCTGGCTGCTTGCAGCAGCTCTACCCTTTCAGATGGCCCACCGATGTCGATGCTCTCCCCGTTACTTTCAATGATGGAGATAACCTTCTTGAACCAGGCGGCTGCACGGTTTCCGTACGACCCATCCCCGGCCTCAACTAGCCACAGCAGGACATTCCCCGCATTGAACATAGCTTTGAGCAAACCCATGGCTGCAGCCGTTTCGTAGCGCTCTATTGCACCAAGCCAATCTTTCTTTCCGGTAATGTATCCTTCACGCACGATATCGGTTGCATTGGTGATTGCTGAAGCTTTCAGCGACACAGGGCCTTCACCTTTGATGGCCATCTGAAAGTAGCGATCAGCCAGCTTGTATTCCTCCACAGAAGAGGCTCTGAACAGAATTTCATTAGCAGCGTTGTAGGCAAGGTCGTGCCGACCAAACTCCGCAGCTGTCGACCACATGCTCTCGATCTCAGGGCCACTGATGTCATTGGTGACAGCCAGATTGCTGATGTCGTCCAAGATCATTCCCATCATTGGATCTTCCAAAAGATCCGGGCCGCAAGCTTGCGCGGCTTTGAGTGCGGCCTCCTTGATCTTCATGGCATTAATCAGCTGACTTGCTTCATGCCACAGCACCATGGAGGGGTCATAGCTTGATCTTGCCTCAGCCAAATTCTCTACGGCCTTGGAGAGCTGAGAAGAAAGATTGGGTTTTTTGGTCGTCATTAGGATCACCCGCTAGGCTCTAAAAGGCGTGTGCGATCGATCTTCTCCGCACACTGAGGCCTCAATCCTAGTGCCGGCAAGGCGATGTGGCAATTGCGTTGAGCTATTGCAGGGACGGAGAAACATTGACGCAGCTAAAGGTTGTGCTAATCAGTACTTCCTATTCTTGGTCGCTCATTGCAATCATGAGTACACCAAGCATGAATTCAATAAACCCCACCAGCCCCGCCTGACTCAACTGCCCTCGCCCATCCAGATCCCCTCGCCTGGGCTGATCGGCGTTGGCCAGCGATGCATAATACCCCTCACGGCGCTCGTACAGCACTTTTGAGACAGACCAGAGAGATGGTTCAAGCCCCAGACGCTGGAGCTGCAGATGAAGCAGCAGGCGCCCTACCCGGCCATTGCCATCATCGAAGGGATGAACATAGGCCAGCCGGTGGTGGAAGGCGAGACAGGCAATGAGAGCATGACGTGGCTCACGCTGCATCCCATAGGCTTGGTGCATGCGCTTGAGCATTGCATTGACCGCTGTCCAACAGGGCGCCTCGTGTCGACCGACCGCCACCTGCCGCTGGGAATGCGACCTTGTCTGTCCCGGTATCAACCTGCCCCCCGAAGACAGCAACAGATGATCTTGGCTCAACGGCTCGAACAAATACTGATGCAGGCTTTCGATCAGAGATGGCGCGAACACGTCCCCAAGACTGGAATCCCCCACTGGAGAAAACACCTCAAGCTTTTCAAAGTGAGCTTGAGCCCTCATGTGTGCCTGGGCGGGGGTAGGTGGTGTGCTGTATGACTTCCATGGAACGTAGCCAGCCAAGCTCAACAGCCCTGAATCAATGCCCTCGATAAGGCAGCTGAAATGACTGTTGTTGATGCGAGCTTGAGTCACCTTCTCTAAAAGCTGTCCAGGTGTAGTTGAACGCTTGAGGTGATTGGCGCACTCGAAAACGTCTGAGGCTCTATCCAGCAGTCGCAAGCTTACAGGCGATGGAATGAGCGGCTCAAGCCAATGCACCCCGGTGATCACGACAGTGCATCCCCAGAGGCCTGCTCAGGGCGCGCCCGAGTCAATTGCTCGGCCAGTCCATCGCGCTGGCGCACCAGAAGATCATAGGTGGCGCCAGTGGTCTCTTTGGAGCCCTTGAGGTTCCGGGCAAAGGCCAGATTGTCTTCAAGCAGGTCTGCCTGGGTCTTGGCCATCATCGAGTAGAGCTCTGTGATCTGCTCAACCCAAGCCTTTGCTGCTTTGCAATGGGTTCTCCAAGCAAAATCGATCAGGGGCGAGTAGCTCACGTTGCCATCGGCATCTACCTCACGCAGCACATGGCTCACGCCCGCGACTGATTCAAAATAGGCAGGCGATGTCACCAAGGCCAGCAACCTGTCAGGGTCGGCCAGCAACGCTGTATCAGGGAAGCCTTCTGGATTGATCAATAGCTTGGCATGCATGGGTCAGTCCTCTCGGGGCAGGTGATCTTCGAGATCGATGTCGACAGGACGATAGCGGCCCTCAGTAAGATTCGCAGCCATGCTTTCGTGGGTATGCCCTGCAGCGATGATCATGCCATCTACTGTCGAGACCAGAACCAGGCAATCTTTTCCCATGGACTTGGGGTCGTAACCGATGATGTAGCGCTCTGCACGGTTGTGAGAATCAACCTTGCGGCCAGTTTTGACGTCCTGTGGTTCCCATTCAAATTTCATGTCATGCCTCTCTGGTTCTGATTGTCGCGTACTGGGTGAATTTGAAACCCCGGAAGCCATTCAACTTGCCCTGAATCTCTGTGGTGAAATACCAGCCGAATTCGAACATGTCCTGAGCGAATGCAAGCTCGCTCATGCCTTCCGGCTTGATGATCTCAAGACCCTCTGCCATGTCGCTGCGAGATGCCTTAAAACCGGTGCCGTTGTCGCTTTGATAATTCAGAGGCCTATCATTGATCGGTTCAGCCATGTCCCAGCTCCCTTGTCTTGGCGTCAGTCATCAACTCCTGCCAACGCCCCGCCAGCATTTTCAGGTACACATCGGGCTCAACACCCTCGTAGGCACCAATCGCGAAACCTTCATTGCACTCAACCAGGGCGGTTCGGCCATCGTCAAGCACCCCGAAATCGATGGCATGGTGGTCAGTGTAGGTGCCGGTCGTAGCCAAGCGTCGCAGAGCCTCCACCACCATGGCTTCATCAGGCACCACATCAGGATCACCGTCGTAGCAGGCTTTCGCTTGGATTTGCCCGCAAACAATATAAAACCGCCATTCACTTACCCACCTTACCACCTCTGAGCGCCAAACCATCTCGCGCCGAGGTACATGCTTGATCGGGTAGTCATCCCCAGACCGCAGAACGTAGCCGGTAAACAGCTTGGGTCGATCAGCAGGCTTCACAAAACACACCCCGCCCTGCTCGATCTCGTCCAGCACCTTATATAAAGGCAGCTTGAGTACTTTGCGGCATAGAAGGTCGGACAGGATATCGGGGTAGGTATTATCGACCGGCATGCTGACCTTGCTTTGCTGCAAGGCTGCTTTAATGAAAGGCAAGGTGCCCACCACCAGACCTGCATCACGCACATCAACCCTCTGGCGCTGAAGCTGGGAGAGCGAAGCGATGGTGTAGGTTTGCCCACAAAGCAAAAGCCTTTGAGCAACCACCTTTTCCTCATGCTTGAGCTGGTGGCCAGATTTGCTTTCGAGGATCACTCGCATGGACGTCTCGCTGCTTTATATAGAAGGGGGAAGAATTGCCATTCCCTCAATATCTTGGAAACTAGCCACAAATTGCCATTTTGTCAATCTTTAGGCGTCTATTGACAGACATGACAGATGGGAATGCTTCTTGTTGATCTCTACTGTCACCCGTGAGCTTACCAATAGACCGCTTGTAGTTATTCAATTGCCCTATCAGGTCAATTCATTGAAAAATATTGCCTTATCCATGGAACCTTTTATTAAGGACTGCTGCCTCAATGTCTAGCATTTGCTAGGGATGAGCCGAAAGGTCAGGTGCAAAAATATTTTGTTAACCATATATTGACACCGCTTCGGACAACCTATACCTTCAGTCTCAGCTAAGGCGAAAACCACACAGCTCAGTTCTTTTTAGCCAATAATTGAACGAATGTTAGTGGTTGCCAGACAGAGTAAAACCAGCTCGGGCTAGACGCCCAAGCCACCGAATCATTAGGAGTTATCATGAATACGCAAGCCGTGAGCAAGATCCAGAACGAATTCCAGGATCGCGACAGCCTGATTTCTGCCCTGAACCAGCTTGAACCCGTGTGCGCCGATTTGCTGTCCCACATGGTTTTGAAAGAAACCCCGGCCAGCGACATCCAACTGGCGCGCCGTGATCTGCTCAAGGCTCACACTGCGTTGACTGATCTCACCACTGAAATGGAAACACTGCTGGGCCTGGACTTCCTGACCCAAGCAGAAGCTGCTGCTGTGCAGGAAGTGGTTCAAGTGCGACAACTGGCCACCGCCGACTACCATCGCGCCGTAAAGCTTGAAAACAACCTGGCTCGTGCAGCCCGTGAGTTCGCTCCAAAGCTCAATGCCACTTTGCTGAGCAAGCTGACCGGTCTGCAAGGCCAAGTCAAAGTAATTCGCCAAGGTCTGTTTGCCTTGTATTGGGCTCTGCCTGATCTGGGCATGACTTTCAGCGAGTGGAACGGTATGTCCGTACTGCAGCGCCGTGAAATGCGCCCAGCGGGTCGCCCTGCTCTGCCACTGGAAGCCCGTATCAGCAACGCCCAGGCTGATGTTGATCGCCTGCTGATGGATGTCAAAGTCCTGTCCAGCGGCGCCATCAAGAATCTGGAAGAAGCCCTGGCGGGTGTTAAGCTGTCGAACCGTGGTCGCCCTGCTGTTAGCCCGATCGGCAAGCTGGAGCGTCAGGTGGGTCGTCACAAGCGTGAGCTTGAGCGCCTGAATCCTGCTGACTTCCCAACTGCCGCCGAGCATGAGCAGAACCCGCGTATTGGTGACACCTACCAGATGCGTGCTGAGCGTATTCGTGGCCGTATTGACGAAGTGATGGCAACGATCCGCGAACTTGAAGAGGATCTGGAAGGCGTAGCGGTTTACCGTCGCCAACTGGAAAAACTGCGAGCTCGTCACCGCGACCTCGCGCTGTTGGAGCCTCAGGTCAAGGGGGCTGAGCAGGCCAAGGTGCTGTTGGAGATCCTGCTGAACGAAGAAAAACAGCAGGGCATGATCGAAACTATCCACCGCATGGATTCGAGCGCAACTGAGGCAAACACTCACAAGGTGAACCCGAAGGAAACGCGTGATCGCATCAAGCGTCTGGAAATGAACGGTCGCCTGGCTGACTCCGAACTGCTGGTGCTGAGCGAAATCAAGCGCACCATGAACGAGTGCCGCACTATCCGCAGCCGATAAAACCCGGTTGCTTGAACAAAGGTCATGCCTGATCATAAGGGCATGGCCTTTTAATTTGGGAGATTGAAAGTGAAATCCTATAGCCCAGAAACCGACAAGGGGCGCGTAGTGGCTGGGCATGACATCCACCACCGCACCGCCGATCAACCTAAGTCTTGGGCCAATGCTCAGGCCAAAGCCATGCGTCATGCCGCTCGGCAAGAGGGTCGTGATCAGGCTCGATCACGGCTTGAGGACTAAGGCAGAACGACCATCCTCTGCAGGTGGTCAATCCAGACCATAAGCAATGTTGATGCTTTGGCCAAGGCCTCGTTGATTGTCCATATCCTCGTAGAACCAGAAGTCCAGGTAACCCTGGTAATGACGCTTTGAGCCTCTGCGCTCGAAGATGGTGTACTCACCGCACGGATGGTCGCTAATGCTGATGCACTGTTGAGGAACACCTAGGCTTTTGGCGATATAACTGACCTCGCATGGGAAATCACCCGTCACATCGCTGTCGAACTCAAGCGTAATCCGTTACTTGGCAAGCTCCTGAGCTTGAATCCCGCCTAGTTTTTTGGATCGGCCAACATGAAATGGGGTGACACGTGCCATCTGCAATATCCTGTCAAACGCCAGCACAAGGCTGGATATTTCAGGTTATCTGGGCGCCAGTGAAAGCTCAAGCAGCCTATTTAAAAGTTTCCCATCCAGTGTTATTGTCTATATTGAATATCCCTGATGACAAGGAATCCAAATCATGACCTTCATCTGCGCCCAATTCTCGAATCTTCGATCTTTACCTTCAATCGGAGATTCTCATCATGGCAAGAACACTGCGTCGGGGAAAACCCTCGGCTAATCTGCATCATTACCTGAACCTGGACGTTGTCTGGGGTGAGCGAGACTGCTACAGCCTCAGCCGACCACTGTGGAAAGACGGTGAAGACGACCCCAGAACCTATGCCCAGTACGTGACCCAGTCGGTCAGACGACACCACAGGGACAGGCGCAGCAACACCGGACTGCCCCGCTACGTCAGAAAGCTCGATGTCGATCGGCAAAGCCGAGAGCATAAACAGCTGATTTTGAAAGCGGTGCGCACCCAGGATTTCGATGTGGCCCTCACTCGCATGGCCCAGCAAGCATCCTGGGCCTACTGGTAACAAACCTGGCCAGCCGGCTATGTCGAGCTGGCCTTCTTTGGAGAGCCTCATGCTGAACTATCCTCCCGTGCCACCTCGTCGCAAGAGACGCCTGCCCGACAGCGAAGCCTTCAAGATCACCTGCCTGATGATTGCGCTGATCTTGATGCTGATTGGCGTGTTCATCGGAGCCATCAACACGAAAACCGAAGAGGTGGCAACTGGCAGGCCTTTGCAGATCATTCGCGGCCACCTGCAGGAAATCGAAATTCGATCCGGGGGCAAGCAACGCATGATCGAAGAATCGATGAACAGAGGTAAATTCAATCTGGTCAATGAGGATGGCTCCCTGATCATGCAGGCCGGAGGCCCTAATCATGGCCAGATGTCACGAATTTACTACGATCATTCGAGCAACTGCCTCTACCTGCAAGAACACCTGATCAGAACCACCTATTTCGAACGTCGCGTTGGTTATCACCAGTACACGACCTTTGAGGGTGCCCGAACACCCAATCCTGACAATTCCTGTCCAGAATTTCCGGTCGACTGACCATTACCAGATAGGCCAACGGGCATGATGCCCTTGGAGCTTATCAACCACCACCACGCCATACTGCCTGGCATTTCAGATGATCACGATGAAAACAGAAACATCCATTTCACCAACCCGACCCAAAGCCTGGTTTCACACTGGCACAATACTAATAGGCCTATTGTTCGTTCTAATCAGTATCGTCGCGGGCTCGATCTTTTATGCGGTGAGCAACACCCACACCGAGGAAGTCAGCACTGGTCGTGGCCTGGATATCATCCAGGGGCGGCTTGAAAGAATTAGCGGATACAGGAACACAACCGCAGGGTATGCGATCATTTCTGATGAAGGACGAGAGGAGGCGCGAGTCAGCCGAACGCCCTACAGCAGCGAGGTGGTGAGCAATTTCTACGAGGGTAGCTTCTGCATCTATCTCCAAGAGCACCTGGTTCGCACTACCTACCCCAGCTCAAAAACTGATTACCGCCAGCACACGACGTTTGAAGGGATTCGAGACATCAATGCGGATGGCAGTTGCGAAGCATTCCCTTTCGACTAGCGAGCGAAAGGGAAAGGTGTTCTCTAAGCAGATGCATAGCCCCTAGAGACTGGGGGCTTCAATTTCCTTTTCCTTGTGAGTGCCAAAGGCCTTGCGCAGCTCAATGAGCGATGCGGCCTTTTCACTCGCAATCTTGTCGTCCATTACCTTCCAGTAGTCGGCATTCATCTCTGCCATCATCTCGTTATGCCTGGGGTTCTTGAGGGCTTCGCGCTCTTGCTCAGGCAATGCATCATGCTCCAATCTTGAGTTCACCGCTTCACGGAACATGGCTTCGGTGTAGGGCTCGTCAACCTTGCTGATCAACAGCTGGGCCAAAACGCTGCCTGACCCATCAAGGGTCGGAATCTCAAAGCGGTGCTCAGGCAAGTCCCAATTGGTCATCCGATCGATGGCCATCATCAGGTTATGGGTATTGAGCTTGTGCTGAATGTTCGAAAAATGGCTGTAGATGGCGCCGATAAGCGCGTACTGCGGCTTTCTGCCGTGAGAGTCATCACCGTAGTGCAGATTGTGCAACGCCAACTGCTCAACCAGGCTCAAGGAGCGGTGAGTTTCGATCTTGCTGCCCGCGAAAGCTTCGTTATCGGCCTTCAGGGCATAATCAATGTCAGCCTCATCATTATCTACCAAAGTTTTGAAGGCTTCCCAGCCTGCCGGCACTGCGCGAGCCACATCAGGAAAGCTTCGCTCCACCTTGATCTGTGCGGCTTTCACCTGGCGCGTGTAGTCCCATTTGCGATCCACGTCCAGGCCAGCCTCGGCGTAGTAGGAGATGTGCGTCAAAAACGACGACAGCGCCTTACTGGGCCCGTCGAACATCGGCGCATAGGCCTTCTCAATGGGGTTTTCCATCAGATTTCCCAACAGCTCACGCCGACGATCCGCAATACCCCTGGTATAGGCCCCAACATCCAGCCCATCAAAAGAGGCGCGGCTGTCGTGGAAAGCAGCTTCCTGTACAACCTTCACAAGGGCTGGCAGGTTCTCGACAGGCTCCCATTTGCTGGCGATGAAGTTGGCCACTGCCTGGATTTCTTCGGCGATTGAGAGGTCAGTTCGAAATGGCTTCACGTGGGGATCCTTTTTTCTAAGCATGGCGGTTGAGCGACCGCTCGGGCAACAATAGCGAACAATAGTGATATATTGACATTATGCGACTTTGAAGTATATTGATTCTATACACCACAGGGGAATTCCCATGCCCACTCGCTATAAAGTTTTTGCCCTGGTTCTGGCCAATCTCGCTGCTGGCGCTGTTGTCTACGATCTGATCGAGGCACTGCACGCCAACTGGGCCAAGATGGTGATGTTGATTGCCACACAGCGCCCCAGTGAGGAGATCATTGATTTCATGTCGATGGGCTTCAAGATGTCCGTGCTCTGCACCTTGATGGCCTCTGCAGCTTTTGCTTACCTGTTCGCCTGGAGCATGGCTCACTTCGCCCTTTGGCAAACCCAATATAAGCGTGACAGACACAGGGCTCAGCGACTGAGTGAGGGAGCCCTGCCATGAACATGGTCACTGACAATACCAGTTGCCCGGTCGTGCGCCGCAACATCGAGACCTTTCACCAGTCAGTGTATTTGGGCGGCGTACACTCGATGGAGTCGTTCGAACGACCTATCTTGTGGATCCAGGAAAGTGAAACGCGGGTGCTTTATCTGCACGGCGGCAAGGTGTTGCACAATGGCCCTGATTACGGCGATTACTATGGCTACCTGACTTCGTTCATCAACAGAAACGAGGACGACGACAAGACAAGTGAGGCCAAGACCTTCGGCATTACGTGCCAAAGCACCCTTGAAATGCAGTTGGTGACGCGCATTCATCAAATTCCCATGATCGAAACGGATGCTGACCGCCAGGAAAATGCGTCGCGGGCGACCCGAGGCTTGAAAACCCGGCAATACACGCGAATTCCTGAAGACTGGCGCAAAGAAATGGCCTGCGAGCACAGCCCGTCCGGCAAATACTACCCAGGCCTTGAGAAGGTCATGGTGGTTGAAGTGGTGACCTGGTCGAGCAAGCGCACAAAAGAAGAAAATCAAGCCTTTGCTGCCGACTTCATTCAAGAGTGGGCTGTCGAGCAGATGCCTTCCTAACCCCTTTCAATTCTGAACGAGAACTCCATGACCCCTTCCGGCATTCCAGTAAATTACCACTGCACTGTCACTGGCGTGACGTTTCCTACAATCTACAGGATCTATCATCCGGTGGCAGTGCGAGGTTTGCCAGGAGAGCACTCTTCTATTGTGCATAGCCATGAGTTCAACCTGGCGCCGGTATCTCAACACGGTGTCGCCGGTAGCGTCCCGGAGTTTCGGGTCGATGAAGTGCGCCGCCTTGGGCCTGGCGCAGGCGTTGACCTACACCTCAATCGTTTCGACAGTCAGGACAAGGCCACGGGCTTTCTACTGGCCGTCAAATACCTGCAAGAAGACTCGCCAGCCTATCCATCACAGATCGCAACGGAACATGGCTTTTTCGTGCTGATGGCTGTGAAGTCAGAAAAATCAAAGAACCGAGTTTTCTTCAACGTCTTTCAGGATGGGCAAGACCGTCCAAGCCAAGCAGTCTTCAACCAGAACGGGGAGTGCGTGGGTCACCCCTCCGACTGCTAAGTCATCAAAGGCCAAGGTCAGCTGCCATGTAGGCGTCCCGGAATGATGCGGGCGCCCTTGGGCCCAGCTGCCGCAACTCTTTAACGCCAAAGCCGAACACATCAAACAGCTTGCTGGTGACCTTCTGCTGATCCACCATCTCATCGAGCACGAGCGCCTTGAGGTGCGGGCGGGCATCGAACAAAGGCTTGAGCGGCGTGAAGCCTGTTGATCCTGCGATTCTCTTCTCGTTGTAGAAGGTGGAATCGATCTTGGCCAAGCCCGCTGATAGCAGCGACACAACAGTTTGGTCATCATATTGCTCCAGCACCTGGGTAGAGAGCATCAGCTCTGCGACCCTGGACAGGCGAAAAGCGCCCTCATAGTTCCTGAGCATCTCTGCGCCCCGCTCTTCGATCATCTTGAGGGGGTGGGTGGATTGCAGCAGTACGTTCGACTGGATGCGCCCATCAAGAGACCCGTGAATCGAGGTGTCAAAACTGATGCCATAACCCATTTCCTTGAAATACCTGATCATGGGAGTAACAATGTGAAAGGTGCTTGTGGTTTCGTCGCTGCTGGAAAACAAGTGCATAGGGCCCTTGAGGGTCGACGCGAATGCCTGGCTGAGCGGATGACCAATCAGCGCCTTGTCCAAAACGATGCCTTGCAGCTCCTCAGGCTTTGCGTCAAGCAGCTTCAGGCCGGCAGTGAAGGCACTGAACAAGTTGATCAGAACTTGGCGCTTGAGCGCTTCGCTGAATTCTTTGTCCTGGGTGACCTTGCTGATCAGGTAGTCGATCGTCGGTGACACTTCATCCAGAATACTGATGTTGTCATAGTCCATGTCCTTGAGCCTGTAGCCCATGTTGTAGACCAGGTGCATGAACGCCTTCTCGATGCGCTGAACCGCCGCAATGCTGGGCAGACCGTTCTGCTCGCCCTCCTCCAGCAACTGGGCAAAGGTTGACTCAGGTGGATCAAGGTAGTGATCAATCGCCGCGTGGAAGCTCTCCAGCGTCCATTTGGGGGCTTTTCGAGAGTCCAGGCGAAACAAGGTGTAGATCTGCTCTTTGGAGAGCTCCTGGTAATCCGGAGATGACTCCGAAATGTAGTCGTAGCCGTTGACGAGCCCTTCGGCGTCCTCCTGCATGGAGCACGACAACGTATCCAGCGGAAACCCGTGAATATCACGCACGTTATCCGAAATAAGCTTGGTGTAGAACCTGCGATCGGCAAGGCTTGGAAACTCACAACGAAAATGCAGCGAGTGCAAACCGTTCATGGCAACGTCTTCAGCCAGGCGCATCTGATCAAAACCGTAGAAGTCCTCGATCTTATCCAGATCCACACCTTCCTGAAAAATCATGCCCAGCAAATCCAGCCGACCTTCTCCACCCTCATCGAACGCATCAGTAGCTGCGCATCTGCGCTCGTTCTCCCAGTCCTCGTGCAGCATTTCATCGCTGGTGATGATATCAACCGCAAAATCGTAGGGCTCTGCCTCGGCTTGAGCGAAGGCAAGCATGTCTTCGGCCATCACTTCAAGGTGCTGTCGGCGCTCGCGGGTCAAAAGATCGGTACTGGCGGTGCGGAAAAATCGGCTCATGGGTCAGGCTCTCCTATGCTTCAATAATGGCAGGTGAGAGAACCTGACTTCCAGCATTGCCGGCTCATGCGGCACAATGGAGCAAGCCGACACCGCACAAAGGATCTTCTCATGTCCCTCGCCCACTACATCAAGTTCCGCCTGCGCAAGAATCCGTATAAAAACAAAAAGCCCTTGCTGACCGACGAGCAGGTGCTAGGGGATCCTTCACTGGCAATGTGCGCCCAATCCATCAAAAATATCGGAGCGCTTCCTCAAGAAGAGCAGGCCCGTGTATTCACAACTGTCGTAAAAAACAACCTTTGGCTTCATGAACTGGCGTTGATCCACTTCACTTTGCAAACATCCGCCTACGAACCGCTCAATGCCCTCAATGGGTATGTCTGGCACAAAGCTGAAGCTATCAAGTTCGAACAACCCGTGCGCGAGGAAGGAGTCATACTTCGCGAGCACCTAAAATCGCTTGGGCCAGAGGCTATGATCAAACATTGCAAGCGGCATGATTTGAAGGTCGCCTTTGGGGAGATATTTGGCAAGGCGCAAGCCATCAAGGCGTTTGGTCGAGACTACGAGCACACCATCGACATGGAGATGTGATTAGGGCCTAGACCGCTCGTGGGCCTGACGCAGGGGATCATCAGGCCAGCTGAAATCATCTGCCTCGCCATTGTTTCGGAAAAGGTCGTAATCCCATCCTGAGCGAATCATCTCCCCGCACCGGGCGCAAGACGCCCTCTTAAGGGCTTTGGTGATCGTCAGGTGCCCACACTCCAGCACTACGAGTCTGCCTTTGCTTGTGAGCTGGTGGGCTGTCTGCTCGGTATAGAGCATCAAAGCTGCGCCCTGGTTCGCAGCCAACAACTCCACAGGGTTTGGCCGACCTTTGAAAAGATCAGCCAGTGACCGATTGATGATGGGAGCTGGCGTCGGTTTCATGCCTGCATTGGCCACATTTCTGGCACGCCTTGCTTCTGAATCACGGGGTGCGTCCAATACGCCAGCTTGGGATAGAGCGGTCTTCCCGTATGCTTGGCCATAGCGCGACTGGTGACACAAAAACCTGCGTGAGAGAGCCCATGGATTCCCATATGGTGACCCAGCTCCAGGCCCATTCGCTGATCGGCGCCCCCGTTATCAAAGTGGTGATCCAGGATGCGCATTTCCAGAGGGATACCAATGTGTTCAGCTGCAGCCCAGCCCCAGGCGGTTGCCTCCGGATCGCTGCACTGAATGACCGCACGGTACAGAGGTTCGTCAGGGTCGGTGCCTGCATCGGCCACCTCTTTGAGCATCTTGCGCTGAGCCGGGGACACGTCGCCATCCAAATAGGCCCGGAACTGCGCGGGTACTGTGGCGATATGACCAGCTTCGTGCAAGATGTCGCTTACCTCACACGGCGCCGTGAATTGGAGCTCGCCTTTGACGATACGAACGCAGGGCAGAAAGCCTTCGATCGAATCGACCAGGCGGGTCACGATGCCGATCTCGTTGAGAAACTCAGCGGTCTTGAGCAACCAGTGGCTGGGCACGGGGGTGGATGTCATGTCGAACTCCTGAGCGTATCTGTGAAGTGTAACCAAACGCCTTGAAGGCGTCATCTGGCCTACTTGCCCTGTTTTTGAATCGAGAGCCAACGGCCTGAATTCTGAAGCTTCAGCGCCCTCATTTCTTCCTTGGCTTTCTTCTCCGGCTTCCACAAGCAGCCGATGTCGATCTGCACCTGTCCCTCCTTGGTAACCTTGGTCTCTACCACTCGATACATCTGCGCTGCCATGAAGCCCCCGCTGTCCGATACTGCCCCGGAATATGAACGATAAGAGAGTGTTTGAAAACCTCTGCGCCGAATCAATATACTACATATTCGAACCATATCAAGAATTACCGTAACGGGAATTTTCCTTGACAGCTTTGCCCTTATGGTCATAATTGCCACACCTAACCGAATACGATAAACAGGGAGCTTCACATGGCAATCGAAGTGATGAACGATGGTGAACCACGATGGATGCCGGCTGAACCCTGCGCCCTGTGCAGTGAGCCAACTCGTTACTGGTATAACCCCAACGACGTCGCCGTGTGCCAAAGTTGCGCCCAGAATGCCTGCGACTCCGACATTCCCACTAAACTTGAGTGGTTGACGGCGAACGGGGCCAAAGAGCGGTCAGCTGACTGGGCTCCCAACGTTGAGACCTATGCGGCGAAACTTGTGATTCACAAAGATTTGGTTTGCATGGCCAAAGTGGTCGGCGTGAAAGGCCCAGCCATCGAAATGATGAAAGCCCCAGTCGCCCTGATGCTTTTGAGCGCTGAGCGTGAGAAGTCGAATCTCTCGGCCCAGGTCATGAGCGATCACATCCAAAGCCTTGAGTACATTGTTGGCGTCCATGAGGCTCGTGATGAAGGCAAGCCTATCCCTTTACCCTACGCCTCACCCAAGCACATTGAAGAGCCTGTAGTGATGACGCTGGCCCCAGATCGCATTCAGATGGCCGTTGACGTCGACAGTGCGCGCAAAGAGCCTGTTGAGATGATGGCTGTCTCGCATGTGCGTCGCTTTCTTTCGGGTGAGCACTCACGTGCCCGTAACATCGATTTTGCACTTAAAAGCAAGATTGAAAGCCTTCGCAAAGAGCTTGCAACCTACGTTCAAGAAGGTGAACTGGCGTGAGCATGTCTGAGGAGCAGCGGGCGCTTTACAAGCGCCTGGAGGCCAAATCCACTTGGGTCGATGCCTATTGTGGGGCGGACATGAACAGACTGCCGGTGCGTGGTCAGATGCTCTTTGTAGGCTTCTGCATGGCGCCCCTTGCTTATCGGCTTGGGTTCGTCGTGCAGATCAGGCTCAAGCAGGGCGATTTTGGCAGTCACAATTTCTTGATGCGCATGGCGGATGGATCTCTGCATCAACACTCCAACAACAAGTTCGACGCGATCAGCGACGAAGACACCCAGGCATTGCTACCCTTTTTCGTTGGGAAGCCTGCGACCGAACAATATGAGCTTGGCTACTCAGTGGGCAGCCCTGACTCCGGGGCGGCTGGATACCTGATAGCAAGTGAGCAAGAATACCCTCGGCAGGACAATGGTGCTGCGCAAAGCATGCCCTTGGTGGATGCTGCAGGTAGTATTCAAATGGCTGATCTGGTGTATATTTAGCCATTAATTGATAATCAGGAACTACCTCATGCTTCGCATTGCTTCCAATTGGCGCCTGGCGCTATCCTCGATGTTGATGGCTTTTGCCCTTCTCTCCTATCTTCCCGTGGCCAGTGCTGACTGGAAGATGGATCTGATCAGCTCCACCGTGGGTCGCAAGGTCATCAAGGCGATCGTCATTCACGAAGGCAAAGCCATTCTTGAGGGGGCCAAGTCCAAAGCACTGGCGAATCTGGAAACGAAAGTCAGGCAGAATCCATGGCTGGCCAAGCAGGGCGAGAAGTCCCTGTCGGAAATCCTGCGCACGAGGAAGGTACATGAGACCTACAGTGCGAAAGAGATCGCTGACCTCAAAGAGAAATTCCAATTCCGCAAATGGAGTGATGAAGGGGTCGTTCAGAACAGCGACTTCTGAATATCTGGACTCAGCCAGGTTCACGGCAATTGGGTTATCTCGGTCGAATGGTTTTAATCAAGCACCTTGCAAATGTAGTAATAGGTGTAGGCCTCGGAAGATCCACCTCTAGCTGCTTGGCTAGACCCCCTCAGATAGGTCACACCATCTGATACCAGCTGAAACTCAGTGAGGGTTCCTCTCAGGCCAGCATTATTGAACGTCACTGACGAGGGCAGACGATTCCCGGCGCCCGTGACTGACCACTTCGATACCGGGCTGGACTGATTATAGCGACAGTCCAGGTTTCTTGGCTCGTTAAGAGTGCTGCGCGTCTCGCTCTCGTTTACAGCCTCGCCCACATTTCGGTATTCCCCACGCATCGCGTTATATTCGCGCTGCTGAACCGTGCGGGTTTTTGTTACCGCATCGCAGCTTTGGTATTGAACCGTGGTGGTAGCATTTAGCTCGTATCTGGCTGGGCTGTCTATGCAACCACTTGATTTACTGGTCACCCATGAGCCCACCATTGGTTCTGCAGAAATCCAGCTGTCAACGGCACGCGACTGCGTGATCGGTGCATTGACCCGAATGACGTTGTTCGCCAGGGAAAACTGAGGAATGGATAATGCAGCCACCGCCAGTACAAAAGGAATAATTTTCATCATCGAATATCTCTTTTATTGTTGATATTACCCGCGAGTTTCCATGAACACAACGCACCTCTCAGGCTAGGCGCCTGAACGGTCTTAAAGCTTTTTTTTGATTCCAAACCAAATGCTTCAAAGTCCTTGGCAGTTATCCTTCATGCGAGGATCAGAAGTCGAGATGAGTGCCCTGGCGGCGCTGCTGAGGCATCAGAGCCCAAGGTCTGAGCCCAAAATGGCGTCACGATCCTCGCCCACTGCTTTCTGTCGGCAAGCTTCCCACCCGGTCAATGCATAAAGGGCGGCAAGCTTACGGCTTCTTCGGGCCATTTCGGTGATCTCACCCTGCTTGTCCACGGGTATGTGTGGTGCGACCTTGCCAGGCAGCGCGAGCATGCCAGTGTTTTCGGGCTTGAAGGAATCAGATGGCTCTGTCATCAGAACAGCATACAAACCCTTGCACGAGAAATGCTCACACAACGCAACCTTCCACTCCTGGTGCAGGCCGTGTCCGACCTGATCCCACAGGTAATTGATGGTGCTTAGGCCAAAATCCTTGTCGAGTATCATTTTTTCAAGAACGCCGGCAGTCTTTACGGCCTGCGCTGAATAAAGGTCTCGTTTGCCGTCCAGGGGAATGCCGATCGCGAACTGCCCTTCACCCAGAGTCATCCGCACGATGTCGGTGCGCGTAAGATTGAAACCTCGAATCTCACCAACTGCCTGACGAAGGCTCATCTGACCAGCCAGAAGTTGGCGAGCCAGCCCCACACCCCATTCTCGTTCTGATTTTGTCATAACCCTAGGTCGGTACCCATGAGGTTTTCTCGGCTCTTTGCTGACGCTACCTGATGGCAGCAAGGCCAGGCGGTGTATTTATAAAGTAATTCAACTTTCCCCTTCTTGCGGGCGATCAGTGCGATAGGCTCACGATGAGATTCTGGCAAATACTCACCGACCTTTACCGACACAAGCACCTTGGCTTTATTCCTCGACGTGGTCTTGGGGAGGTTCAACAGAACGGCATAGC
Source organism: Pseudomonas sp. CFBP 13719 (assembly GCF_014842095.1). Taxonomy (NCBI): domain Bacteria; kingdom Pseudomonadati; phylum Pseudomonadota; class Gammaproteobacteria; order Pseudomonadales; family Pseudomonadaceae; genus Pseudomonas; species Pseudomonas sp. CFBP 13719. The sequence continues at coordinate 623,928 of NZ_JACYVB010000002.1, forward strand.
CAGATTCAACCGTCAGGTGCTTTGTGAAGACTTCCAGCCAACCCAGATCCTTAGGCTTGACCGACTCCCACAGGTAATTGAGCACTTCAGGGCGCAGCTTGGGGTGAACCAGCATCTCATTGATGACCTCCAGTGCCCGCATGGCCTTGGTCGAAGTATGGGGTACGAAACGGGTCTGCCACTTACTAATATCCACTGTCTCCCTGACATGGGAGTCCGGCGCAACACTGCCGAGCCGAAAGATGTCTTCAACGAGCTCGAACCTGCCGACGGTCAAGCCTGCCAAGTTTGCCACTGCTTTGTCCAATGGCACCTCACCCTCAAGGATGCCTCCGGCGAGTGCCACGCACAGGTCAACATGATCGAGAAAAACTGCCTTACCCATCCCCTACATCCTCAGAATTGTTTTTAGATTAAAGCCCAAGGTCGGTACCCATCAGCTTATCGCGGCTCTTGACTGAGGCCACCTGGTGGCAGCACTGCCAGCCCGTAAGCGAGTAAAGCGCCTCAATTTTGCCCTTGGCTCTGGCGATCTGGGCCACTGCTTCGCGCTTTCCATCAGGCAAGTATTCGCCAGTTCTGGTTGCCACATCCACCATGGCCTTTGCTTTGATCGTGGGCTTAGGAGCACTCATCAGCAGGGCAAACGAAGCGTTGTCGGTCATGTGCTCACAAAAAACCCGTAGCCAGGTCTTGTCACCAGGCTTGAGCGTCCCCCACAGGTGGTTCACTACTGTTTGGCGCAGTCGTGGGTGTTCAAGCATGTCGTTAATGACGTCAAGCCCACGCAGAGCTTTCATGGAAGACTCGGGGTAGAAGTCACCTTGGCTGTTTCGCACATGGCCAGAAATCGAGATGCAGGCGAGGTTCATCAGGCGAAAGAGCAGCTCTTCTCGGCCCACGGACAGCCCCTTCAGATCATCTAAAGCCCTGTCCAGGGTGATTGATCCCTCCAGCAGATTCATGCAGTTGCTGGCCACAAGGTTCACATCACCGAGAAATACCGCACGCCTGCTCATTGATCAAAGCCCCAAATCGACTGTCATGATTAAATCTCGTTGCGCGCCCTTGGAATGCTGACGGCACTCGGGCCAGGCTGTTAAACCAAAGAGCTTTCCAACCTGGCGTCGTCGTCCCGCTTCCTGGATAACCTGATCTTTCATCTGCTGCGGGATATGAGGAACTGCGAGGAGGCTGAAATCTTTCCAGCTTTGCTTTCTGGCAGCATTGCTCGGTTCGGTCACCAGCAGGCTGCACAATGCGCCAGCATCCATCCTCTGACAGAACGCCCTAAGCCATTTGGACATGTTCTCGTGCACATGGGCCCACAGGTAGTTCACGGCGCCCTCGCGGTACTTGGGATGGTTGAGCATCTCCTTGTAAAGCCCAAGACCGGCCTCAACCATTTTAGACTTGTACCTCAGTTCATTGAAGGATTCGTCAATCACCACATTCGCCCGAGCAACCGTCAATACGCTCTCTGACAGCTCTGAGCGAGTGATCTTTCGGCTCTGGAGCCATGCCAGCAGGCCCTCTGGATCCCATGGTTCCGTGATCAGGTCATGGCAGAGCTCCGACAGCTGGTCACGCCTATAACGACTGTACGTCCTTGTCATCATCACTTCCCCAGGTCGCTGGCCATCCTTTCTCTGATACATCGATCGCAAAAACTTGAACCGGCACATTGTCGAAATGCGGGTGGGTGATGGTTACGATCTTGTAGCCGCGCCACGGCAGCACCAGGCGGCGTTCGGTATCGCCACGCTTGGGGTAGCCCTTGGTGAGCTCAATCAAGTCGTACTCGCGACCTTCCAGGCGCTTTCGCCAGTAGTCATTGACCAGGCGGTACTCCTCAGGCTTGGTGCCGGCTCTGATGGCATCGAAATACTCGGCCTTGAGTGGCAGGATCAGGCGCCGAGGCTGCTTAGTGGACGACAATGTCGGCGTCCTCGGGAACATCTTTGTTGCCGATGCTCAGCACTGATGGAGCCGAAAGCGGAAACGCGCCTCCGGTGAACACGCAACTGAGCAGCTCTGGGATACGCTTGGTCATTCCCTTGGGCAGTTTGCTGTAGTTTACACAGTGGATGGAGTGCAGGATGTCCATCGCAACCTGGCTGTCCGGGCTTTGCGGGATCTCAAAATCGGTGATGACGCTTCGGATAGGACAGATGTCGAAGTGGCTGCCGCACAGCATCTGTTCAACATTCAGGACGAGTCCTGCCAGCGCCAGGCTTGCAAGCTCAGGATTCATGCTTTCTGGCGGCTCTGGCCACACGATCGAAAGCGTGGGCTTCGTGCCTCGGAACGAATAGACAACATCCGTCCCACTCTTGCGATAGAACAGACCCGGAAACTCCCCTGCAGCAACGGGCGCGGTGTCCAAGCAGATACTGGCGGCACTTTTGCGCCGGGTTATTTCAATTCCGAATGGAAGCTTCATGAGTAATACCATCTTATTCTTGTCAATATACGGGATAATACCACATAAGGCTGAAAACTGAATATCAGCCCCTATTCCTCAGTGTCAGGTTCGGGGCTTTGGTGGCGCGGGATTCTCCAGACAGCTTCCATGGTAATTTGGGCTTCCATTCTGCTTTTGAAGTGCCGGATTCTGCTCTCCTTGAGCCCGAAGCGCGAAGCTCCCATGGTGGCTGTTACATACCATACCCATCCGTTCAGGGTGCCTCGCCAATGGCGGTGAGCGGGGTAGTATCGAATTACGCCAACCACCTTTCCATCCACCATGGCGCTATAGCCTCGCAAAGGGATGCCCTCCCACTCTATCTTCCCCGTAGGTGTATTGGACGTGGTGGCTGTGGTCAGCCAACGACCTGGTCGACCTTGGCCTTTCATAGCTGCGTATCCTCTGATTGATTTCGGGCCTTTGTCTGCCCTCCACTGGAAGGTCTCCCCGCAGTGCGCTTGGCGGCTGAGGGATTGATGGCAAGGAAGATACCCTTATCCCACTCCCCTGACATCTTGGTGTGCAGTGTGGAATCGACCCGATCCTTGTTCAATGCAAGCGCCTGCCTCATGCCTTCGGCAATCCTATCAATTACCCGCTCCGGTCTCTTGAGCATGACAACCTCCCGGCCAAACTTGATCAACTCATCACGGGTTGGGTAGTTGCGATGCTTGTCGCCATCACGCAACCTCAGGGCCATGCTGTCGTCGAACACCTCACGCATGAATTTGCTGCTGTAGTGAGGGTAGATCGAGGTCGTGGTCACGTCATAGATGGGCGACAGGCGCCGACCGCCCTCTTCCCCAGGATGCTCGTAGAGGATGCCGAAGTTCTTGAGGTGGGCATCGCCGTTACGCACCATCAGTGACAGGCACAGGTACTCAAAGAACTTGGTCACCTGCCCCCAATCGCCCGGACACACCGCCTGAATGACCTTGGCGATGGTCTCATAGCTGCGGGTGTACTTGTAGTTGCCAGTGGATTCGACCGGAATGTCCAGCAGCACCGAAATGTCCTCAAAGCCCAAACGCTTCTCTGCCTCCAAGTCAAAGCGCTTCATCACGAACAACTCGCGGTTATCGGAGAGGAAGAACTCGGGCGTCGACATCCCGGACAGCCTAGCCGCTTCCATACAGAGGAACTCGTTCTGGGACAGAGCCTCGTACTCTTCCAGGCCAGATTTCACTATCAGGTTAGAGGCGATCAGGGTTTTGCGACCAAACGCCTCATCATCCTTGTCAGGCGCCAGCACCTTGGGTTGCACCCCAGACACGCCCGAAGCGAAGTACTGGGTGACAAGGAACTCGAAAATCTCTCCGGGTGTGCTGGCGCTGAGGATATCGCCCAGACCCACCTGGGCCTGACGGGGTGCCGGCGAAAATTCATCCGAACTGTAGCTGAGCCGACCGATCTGGTTATCACCGATAAGCGAGAGCAAGAACAAGTCGTTGTAGGGTGTCTTGGCCATGCGCTGGCGAATTTTCTCGGCCAGGTAGCCCTCAGGCAAGTTCATTGTGAAAATGGGTTGCAAGAAATTCTTAACGAAGGGGGATTGGGAGCCCGGCTGGGTGAGACTGACCTCGCGATCCTGGGCGTTTTCGTCGAAGTAATCGAACACATACTGAGCGCCCTTTGACAGACGACCGGAGTCTCCTTGTGGCACGCTGACCTTGACCCGCTTGATCTTCACTCAGTTTGCTCCTGTAGCTCACGCAACGAGCGGAAATCGGTTCTCTTGTCCATGATGTCCATACTCATGCCGAGCGACGCCAGGGCTCTGAAGAGCGTATGCGTGGCGACGTTCGCGCCCTGCTCCAGCTTGATGATGGTGCGCCGGGAGCACTCGCTTCGTTCAGCCAGCTCGTCTTGGGTCAGACCTTTGGCTCTGCGGGCCGATTCGATTCGTTGGCCGAGGCTGAGGGGTGTGTTGATCTGGCTCATGTGCATTATCCTTCACAATATTTACCAATATTATCACATTGTGCATGATAATTCACATTATGCAGGATCGTAACAATCCTTGTGATTGACCATCCCATTTACGGAGCATTTTCTCCAATCGTATCCTGCAGTTAGCTATTGATTTATTGGAGATGATCGTGACAAACGGACTGACAGTTGACGAAGCCATGGAAATAGTCAAAGATTTCTACCGAGAGTACCCCGCCTTACAGCAAATAAGCTGCGAGGTTTTTCCAAGCGAAAAAGAGGCCTTTGGTGATGAATACGCCCAGCAAAGCAGAGAAACAAAAACAAGAACCTCGGGAGCCTATCTCGCGAGGGACAGAGCCATCTTCATCCCCGCCGCCTCCAACTACTCGGAGGAAGATCTCCGAGCCACGCTTCGTCATGAACTAATTGGGCATTTTGGTCTAAATACCTTCACAACGGATCAAAAGAGAAACATTCTCAATGCAATCTTAAGATTCAAAGGTAGTGGGAAGGAGCCTGAAAACTGGGCCAAAATCCAAGGGCTTTACCCACGCGAAAGCAGAGATACCCTCGCAGAAGAGTATTTTGCTCACATCTGTGAAGCGCCTGCACATCCAGATGTGAAGTTATCGGAAAGATCCTTGGAGCAAATCCTCACTTCCAAGAGCTATATTCCGTCGAATCTTGAAATTTCAGGTCTTGCAAACTACGTGGAAAAGCTGGCTTCAGAGAATGTCTTGAAGCAGCAGCATATGCCGTCCAGCAACGGAAGCTCCTTCAAAATTTTTATGAATCTTGAAAAGATTTCCGTCGTGGCGAAGCTAGCCACCGGTAGATTTATTGGGCCTGGCATGGAAATGAAGCGTCATGATAATCCAGAGCCATGACCTTACTCCTTTAGGCCGGGCATTAGCTCAGCCGCCCAGTCCCAACATGACCCCAACACATCGCCAAACCGCTGGATTTCCTGGCGGCTGCAGCCATGCAGCATGCTCCTATCCTGCTCATCGAAATACCAGTTGCTGCACCCATCCCACTTGATCGATCCGTGCAGGTAGATCTCGGCTTCGCCCAGGTTGTCGACGCTGTCGGGAGAGGTGTCTGCCCCTTGCCGTGGCCAGTGAGGCTTGGATTGGTCATCATCCTGGTAGGACTGTATGTCGTAGACGATAAACTCTACGTAGCCCTCATGATCTGTGGCCAGAACAGTGAACAGCAACTCGTGGAAGTGCCTGATCGCGGGTACAGCAGGGGGGATGGATGAAGACATGATCGTAACTCGAATGCTTGGCCTTAAGCCTTAAGGTATGCCTATAGCCTCAGACGGCGCTGGCAATGTGCTTCTGGACGTAAGCTAACGCAGCTTCTTTGGCTTCATCAGCCGTTTCAACGGGCTCACTGTAGGAATTGAAGTGCGGAACACCCGAGCTCCAGCCGGCAACCCAGAACCAGGTACCAAATCGATCCGGGTTGACCATGGCATAGGTCTTCACGCCATCGTGCAAAATCAAAGAGCGGCCCATCTTACTGAGACCGGTCAGCCCTTTCTCTTGAGGCTTGAGTTTCCAACGCAGGCGTGAGGACATGAGATTTAAAATCCAAGGTCAGGTATCAGGAGGAGATGGCAATCTTTCGAGCATTGATCAGTTCGATCTCACGCTCGATGGCCTGAATTTGCTTCAATTTTGAATTGATCGATGCCTGCAGGGTTTCGTTAATGCTGGAAACGACCTCCGCTTCACTGTCAAAAACTACTGATTCATGCAAAAACATGGGGCCTGCGATGGGGCCAGACCGCGACCAGACTTCGGCCATCCCATTGTCCAGGCTTGTATTGGCAACCTGAACGGCTAGCGGTTCAAACTGATGTTCTGTGTAGCAAAGAGGGCCGATGCTTGCGAGCGCCTTCCTCATGCTCCAAGAGTACGCAATGTACCCCGTCCCACGACCGGTAGGCCATCTGGATAAAAACTGCTGGTTTGGCATGCTGACTCCAGATTTGTCCCGAGCAACAAAAAAAGCGCTGTCGCCAGCGCTCTCGTCAAGAATTGGTGCGGAAAGAGAGACTCGAACTCTCACACCTTTCGGCGGCGGCACCTAAAGCCGATGCGTCTACCAATTTCGCCATTTCCGCAATAGTGAGAAAGGCTCGGTTCGCGACTCCCGAGCAGCAGGATCCATCATTCTGCTTCATGCCCTATCCCATTCTCGGCGCACGGTTCGTAAACGAACGCTCAAACGCCTGGGATGATGGATTCCGGTTACCCGCATATCTCGTTGCGCACGCCTTACCGCCTTACGGCAGTTTGGGCCCCGGAATGGGCTTGAATGATCTGTTTACGCAGTGGGCGCGACTCCAGCACTACCCTCACCTCGTACGCCGCTGGCAGACCACAAATGGGTTCGGCAGCCGCCCAAGGTTATTTGGGGATCACTCGCATTGCCTGGCTACAGGCTTTCTTTCTCGTCACCTGGGGTTCAACCAAGTAATGAGTATTATCGCAGATATTGATGGCTTGTCAACGCAAAATATCGCCTGAGCAGCAACCTTACTGGATACCAGCAGCCCGCACTCGCATGGCATTATGGGCTATACACAGAAAGGTTACCGAGATGAACCCTACCCACACCCACACCCCAGAGTCACTCTATGAGCGCCTGGATTGCACCTTCCACCTTCTGTATGAAGGGATCAACCTGAACGATCCTGAAAAGGTCGACACCGCCCTTACAGCGCTACCCCAGGTTATGCACGACGCAATCGATGCCCGCTGCTATCAAGTTCTGGGGAGGGTGGAGCGTGGCATGATGCTTGTATTTGGCGAGCATAAGCTCCTGAACAAGACGATCGCCGGCAGCGTCTCAGAAGATATCCTGGAGCAGGTATTGGGTCACGCCACCCCTCACATGACTGACCTTGCCGGCATGGGTCGTGAGAAGATGACTGTTCGCGTAGGCAAGACCATCGCCGCGAGCTTGATCAAGCGCTACACAAAAGGCCTCAAGGATTACCAGAGCCTGCTTTTCCCGTTTGAGAAAACCAAGCACCTGGACACTTACAAGATGATCTACACCCATTTGCTCAAGTCCACCTTGCTGCTTAGCGAAGCGGAGTACCGCAAAAACCATATGAGCACCAATAGCAACCTGTTCCACGTTACCCTCATGAACGGCGATGAGATCTTCAGCGAAAAGCATGAGGCCATTGCCCAAGTGCTATTTGAAAACCAGGATCTTGTGCTCAAGCACCTGGACATCCAACGTCGAGGCACCTACATCCAATCTTCCCCCATCAACATCCGGATGATCTGCAAGCTTCACGAGATGGGCTTTGAGCGGCTCGCAGAGGCTTGGGGGCCGAACATTTTTTACGACCTCATCGATCCTCGACAATTGATACTGGCCGAGCAGGCGGGCATCGCCATCGACAAGGAATTGGTCACCCGGCAATTGCTCTTCAAAGAAAGCCGCACCAAAATCATCAATACGTTTGAGGCCGACACGCGGATCCCTGAGGACGCCCTTATCTATGCTCTGGAGTCCGATCGCTTTACGCTTGAAGACCTTGAAGAACTGCGTTCCGCTGTCGCAGGCAAGCGAGACAAGACGAACCTGAACCTGAACTTGCGCATGCCAAGCTCGCTGGCCAAAGCCTTGCAGGCCGTTTACCGCAAAAAGATGGCCGGGCCTAGCGAGCTATTGGTACAGAAAACCGAGATGCTGGTCAGCTGGGCCATGAATAACAAGCCAAGCCCGTACCAGCAAGAGCTGACGAAGGTTTTGCTACAGCTTCCTCGTCTGCCCAAGCACATCATTCTGACCCACCACACGCTGCGTGATGCCGCGTTTGGCGCCGACCTGGGCCTTTGACATGCAGGCATTGCCGCTGTACCAGAAGCAGATGATGTGGCGCATGGATGATGCTCGTGAGCTACTGAGCAGCGGCATCGACGCTAACAACACCGTTATGGTCAGTGGCGCCCTGGACGCCTACAAAGAGGTCAAGGCACAAGCGGTCGATAACGAGCTGACGGAGCTGGTTTCTCAGATTGGGCAAGACATCCATGAAGCCATGTGGATGAAGGCCGTCATCAAGAAAGTGGTACAAGGAAAAATCGCAGCAGACATTCTTGAGATGCTGTTGGGCCACGTGAATCTAAGCATCCTTGATCTGCAGCATGTGAACCTTGAGCAAATGAGTGCTCGAACCAGCACCTTACTGGCTGATAGCCTGATTCGCTTCTACGACAAAGGCCATTTTGAGTACGGCAGGATTCTGAATCTGTTTGCTGACAAAAAATACCGGGAGGATTGGAAGCGACTGTATGCGCACATGCTCCATGCCTCGCTAGACGTCGATATCGACAAATACCGTTGCGACCATTTCTATGGCGAGCTGAACCTGTTCAGTGTCGTCAATGCAAACCAGGACACAGAGCTGACCACCCCTATTTACGAGGTGCTGATCGACAATCAGGATGATGTGCTCAAGCATCTGCTCATGCACAAGCTCATCACTGACAGCGCCAAGGCAAGCCCTCTCAATGTTCTGACCCTGATAGGGCTGTACGAAAGGGGCTTCACCCAACCTGCTGAGATGGCGGGGGATGATCTGTTCAGCGAGAGCAAATATCCACGCCAGATGGTGCTTGCGCAGAGGGCAGGCATGGTTGTCGACAAGCAATTGGTGATCGACAAGCTGATGTTTACCGCCTATGGCCGACAAGAAAAGCCGGAAGCCTGGCGCTGTGCTCGCATGGACACTGATGCCCTGGTCTACGTGCTTGAGTCAGAAAGCTTTGATCTGGACGACCTCAAGGCGCTCAAAGCGAAGGTCAAGGGCAGCCGAAGCAAATTGAGCCAGACCTTGAGCCAGCGAGTCGCCTGCGACCTGTCCATTGCGCTAAAAGCGGTATACGACCACCAGCGTGATGAAACCAGTGATCTTCTGATCAGGAAAACCGAGTTTTTGGTCGACTGGGGACTGAAAAGCACCGTATCAACCTACAGAAATGCTCTTCGGTCAGCCTTGATCGAGCTGCATTTCATGCCAAAGCACATCGTGTTCAGCCACCAATCGCTGCAGGACGCCAGATTCGGTTGCGACCTGGGGCTGTGAGGACGTTTCGAGCAGATCTGCTCCTGTGCAATCATGGGATAAAACCCATAAGGGCCTTGCCATGAGCACACCTTTCACCCAAAAACCTGAGCAGATCCCCGAGCGTATCGGCGCCGCCCTTGAGATGGTTTATGCCGGGATCAACCGCAATGAACTTGAGATGGTTGATACCGCCCTGCTGGCGCTGGCTGATCTCAACAAACAGGCGATCGAAACCGGTCAATACTTCCTACTGGAGAAGGTTAACCAGGGGTTGAAGAAGGTCTTTGTTTCCGACCCTCTGTCTCAGTACAGCCTTTTGCCCAAGGTGATTTCCGGCAAGGTGTCGGAGGACATTCTGGAACAGATTCTGGAGCACACCACCCCTACCCCTACCCACTACATTTGGAATGCCGGCATCTCCAAGATGTCCAGCCGCATGTCCCTGCTGATTGCCAACAACTACGCCAAGTTTAAAACTTTGGACAACAGTGACGTTGCGCAGGTGCTCTCACAGCTTCATGAGACTGAACACGCCCAAGCCTTCAGTTTTCTTTACAAGCATGTGCTCACCTCCACCCTAAGCATGGACGAATTGACCTACCACAAGGTCTATTGCAAGGGCGAAGAAAACATTTTCAAGATGCTTGGGCAAAAACTTGAAGAAGAAAAGAACCTTCCCTTGATGACCCAGGTGCTGCTCAACAATCAAGACACTGCCCTCGCCCACATAGATCGCTTGCGTGGGCAGCCTGGCAACACGCTGGAAGGGCTATCCTTTGCTGCAGTCGCGCACCTGCACAATGAGGGGTTCGAGCGTCTGGCACCGGCCTGCGGCATCAAATTGCTCAATGGACATAAAGACATTGATTACATCTACCTTGAAAACGTCAGGGAGTTTGTCGATGCTCAGAACATGGGAATCCCGTTCGATAAGGACTACGTGGTCGGGAAGCTCACGGGGCGCCAGAGCCCTTTCGTAATGCCTCAGGCGATCTATTACGCCCTCACGTCCAAAGAATTTCAGATGGCAGACCTAGTAGCCATGAAAAATACCATCGAGTCATGCAAGGGCAAGGAAAGGGTGGCTCTGGAAGAATCCCTGATGAAGGGAGTCAGGTTGTCGCTAAGGGAAATATTCAAAAAAGCCACGCCCAAGAAAACGCCCGACATGATTGAGAAAGCCGATTTCATGATCAATTGGACGCTTGGTGTGACTCAGGGTGCGAGTTTGACCGGCTTCACTACCGCCATCATGGGCCTGCGACACTTTCCAGACAGCATGATCAACAAGCACCCCGCCCTGCGCGATTCGAAATTTGCCAGGGACGTAGGGCTTTAATCCGCTTTCTCAATCAACGATGGTCACAGTCTGGGCCATTCGTTCCTGCGCCAGCGCCACCCAGGCCATGAAATCTTCACGGGTTGTGTTTTCCTTGATGACGTCCAACAAAAGACGGTCATACACACGGGCAGCATCCTGGCGAAGGACATTTTGCTGGCGCGTCGCCTGATAGGCCTGAGTGTTCTGAACCACGTTCTGGGCCTTCTGTGCCTTGCGCAGTCTGCCAATGTGATCCTGAAGCATCTGTCGGTGGCGCTTGACGTACTTGAGTTTGGTCGAGGCCCGGTGAAACCACTTGGGGTCGGCATACACCTTGTCGTTATAGGCCTTTGACTTGGCTTCCCCCAAGGCGGACTCAAGACTGATCGATGAGCTACTCAACTCTTCCATCAAAGCGGCGCACGCCTCAAGCGTATCTGGCAGCTCGACAGGGCGCGGTGCACGGCGATTCTCGTGAGTGAGAACCGGAAGGGTTCCAGGGCTGACTGCAGTGTTCATACTCATTCCTTTTTATCATTGTATTGGTGAATGCGAATCCAGCTTTTGCGTGGCTGGCAGCGCTCTTCAAAGTTTTCGCGTAGAAAGTTTTCTGGGGCTTGCTTCATGATCGCGTGGCTTGGCGAGGGGTCGTGCACCACCACCTCATAGGTGGGGTGAGTTTCTGCTACCACCCAATGCCAGTTGAGGGGTGAAGAGCCTGGCCCTGCATTGACGGCCAAAATCCCAACTCCAGAGAAATGCTGCCAACCGCGCCAGCGCTCAAGGGTGCTGTCCACCCCAAACTCCGTGAGGGCCTGGCGCAGCTGTTTGAAATTCGTTGCATATGGGTTTCTTGGCCTGATCTGCGGGATGCCTATTGCGTCAAACACGCCACGGGCGGCCAGGTAAGAGATGTTTGCCACCATCGCCAGGCAGGCAACCCCACAGCCCGAGTTGTCATGCTGAAGCACCCGCTGAATCCGGCAGGTGCTTTCCCAGGAAACGAAGCGCCCTGCGCTCATCTGACCTTCCCGGCCTTCTGCGCCCCATCAGGGGTTGAACCGCTTTCCAGCCTTACAACCAGGCGGTAGCACCCCAAGTCTCCCTGTTTGCTCTCGGTGCAGGTACCCAGTGGAAGTTCTACCGACCTGTCTTTCCAGAGGGATAGGCCGGTGTTCAAATCCAGATCAAAGGATTTGGGCAGCTTGAGTTGCTCTCCGGGTTTGAGCAGATCCAAGTCCACGGGGGTGCGGGAGGTTTCCCGAACAGTGGCGCTGAGGCCAACCGTGGCAGTGAGCATACCCCCCGTCTGCAGCAGGGCTGTGCGCACGTAAAAAGACGTTTCACTTTTGGCGTTGTTGAATCCCCCAATGTCCGAGCGATCATGCGTGTCTTTTGCTGCGTAGAGCCTGGCTATCGCACTGTCGTCTACGGGTGTTGTCGGCTCCAACTTCTGCACAAGAGCAACTTCTTGCTGGGTGTGAAGGGTGAATGGAGCCTCGGCTACCAGTGGGGCAGAAAAGGTGCTGACAACCTGATCACCTTTGAATAACTGACCTTTGAGAAACCACCAGTTGCCTTCTTCAGATGCCTGGGTAACGCACGACAGCGCGCACAATGCGAGCGCAGCGACACCCGTTGAAATTGATTTGATCATGGGAATACAGTTGCCTCGTCGTGTGAGCCGATTAACCGCACCAGCTCTGAATGCTGGGCGTGCAGATAAGAAAGAGCGTTGAGCGTGACCATGTACGGGCGAACCTCATCCATGATCAGTCGGGCCATAAAACTGGGCTTGCGTCCCAGCAGATTCCCTTTAGTCCAGAAGGCGTCGCCGGTCAGGAAAATCCATCCGCTTACGGTGCGTATCAGAGCGCCCATATGACCAGCCGCGTGCCCAGGGAGGTTGACCAGGTAGGCGGAGCCGTCTTTGAAGAGCATGCAGCAATCAAAATCGTGCTTGAGTGGCGTACCCAGAATGTTGGAAAGCTTCTGCGGGTAGCGCTTGACCCATGCCGCTTTACGCTCAAAATCCTTAGGCAGAAGGCCCTTGATGAAGCCCTTCCTGACCTGGCCAAAGCGTGACAACGCCATCAGACGCTGGTAGCCCCACTGATCGGCCACGTACTCGTCAGGATTGAAATCAGCGCAGCCTGCAATATGGTCAGCGTGGAAGTGCGACAGGATGATCCGCTTGATCGAATCGCCACTGATGCCGGAGGCCTCCAGCTGCTGGCGCAGGGTCTGATCGAACGTGACAGGCGTTGTCAGTGCGTAGAGTCGCTCAGGGAAACGCCTGGTCTGTTCGAAAAAGGCTGGGTGGTAGCCGGTGTCAAACAATGTGTCGCCATACAGAGGGTGACGAATCAGTGCGCAGTAGTTGGGGAATGACTTGGGTGCCAGACCACAACCGCGCTCGGCCACGCATCCTGGGTGCGAGCACTGCCCGACCTGGAACATCTTGACCTCGACGTGCCCATTTGGAATCTTAGACATGGGCGTAGTCCTTGAGACCGTCAATGAGACTGCGCACAGGCTCATACCCCAGCTCGCGCTGCGCCTTCTTGATACACAGCGTCTGGTCAAAGCACAAAATGCCTGCGGTGTAGCGGGTCAGCTGCGGCTCTTTACCTGTCAGAAGGCCCTTGAGCTCTCCCAGGCGCCCCAGCAGCATCAGAAGCCTGGGATTGACCTTGCGCAGCTTCAGCGGCTCACCAAGAGCGTAGGAGAGCTTGTCGAGCGTCTCCATGAGGTTCTGTGGCTCACCGTTGGTGATGTTGTAGGCCTGGCCATTACGGTGTTCACCCTTGAGCGCAAGTCGAATCGCATGAGTCACATTGTCCACGTGGGTTACATCTAGCACTGCCTCGCCTTTTAATGGCAGGGGAATTCCGGTACCGCGCCCCATCGCAATCACGCGGGGAAAAATGGTGGTGTCGTGTTTACCGAAGATTCCCCGAGGACGCAGGATCGTGACGTGCATACGATCCTGGTACTTGAGCACTTCAAGCTCGGCCAGGTACTTGCTGTGGGCGTAGTGGTTGGCGAACACGCCTGGGGTCTTTGAAAGATCAGGAGTGGTGCCTACTTCGCTCTCGGTGATGTCCCGAGCATCCTTGAAGCGGAAGTACAGACTTGGGGTCGAAATGTGGACGAATTGCTTGACCCCATCCATCACGGCCTGCTCCAGCAACCTGCGGGTGGCCAAGACGTTGTTTTCATTGAATTCTTTCCAGCTACCCCATGGCGAGGACAAAGCCGAACTATGGACAACTGCCTTGAAGCCTTCCAGCCCTGGCAGTGGGTCGTGCGCCAGATCAACCTGCATGAAAGAATGCCCGGTCTCCAGTTGCACCCGCATCCCCTTGCTGAGATTTCGGCCCGTGAATGCGCAAGGCTCTACCGATTGCTCCAGAAAGTTTTGGCCCAGAAAACCCGTGCCCCCAGTCACCAAAATCATGACTGAACCTCGTCAGAATCAATGATTGTTTTCTTACCAAGCTCACAGAAGCGCCGAATAACTGTTACCAAGGAATAAATGGCAATCGGCACTGCGTAGATCACCATGCTTGCCATTAGGGCTGACTCGCGCACACTCTTCGAAAGAAGACCTCGGAACACCTCCTGAAAGCCGATCGTGTCGTCTGTCACCGACAAGTAAATCATTCCAGGGAAGTACACCAGGGCAGAAAAAATCAAAAAAAGGAGACCAATCACCAGAGAAGAGCAAATCCCGGCAAGGATCACCTTTAACCCCACCCACAAATGACGGAGTCGGAGCGATCTGATGGAATTTGCAGCGTCGCAAGCCCAGATACCCAAGCCCGCTTTGACGTGATTGGCGCTGCAGTGCAAATCAGGTTTAGTGTTCATGCCCACTCCCCCACTTCGATGATGGCTGAGCCATAGGACATACCCGCAGAGGTGCCCACCAGAAGCAGGCGCTGGCCAGGCAGGATTCGTCCGGACTCGATTGCCTTGTGGATGGCGAGCGGAATCGACACAGAGACCTGATTGCCGTAGTTCTCGAAGATGTTCAGAAAACGTGAGTCCTCAACGCCCAGCAGGCGCTGGCAGTGCTTGAGGCCATGGCCGCTTGCCTGGTGAGGAATTACCAGATCAATGTCATCCAGGCTCAAGCCTTGAGACGCAAGGTGGTCGTCGACAAAGCCACGCAGCTCCTTGGCTACGAAGCGGTAAAGTTTTTTGCCATCCATATGGAAGACGCAGTCATCGCGGTATTGCTCCAGCTGCTCAGGAGTTTGGACATCACGGATGTGACGGGTGCTGCCACCGGCTGCGATCGTGCAGAAATCATAGGCCTCGGCCACTGTCTCAAAGCGCATGCTTTTGACGTCAAACGAAACGCCTTTGGCTTTCAACCCGTGGCTGACATCGTCTTGCCTTTCGAAAAGGAAGGCTGCCGCACCGTCGCCAAAGATGACGGCGCTTTCAAGCTGCTTGGTGCTCAGGCCGCATGAGGCGACCTCGCTTGAGACCACGATAATGCGGCGGTACCGACCAGAATCCAGGTAGAGCTTGGCCACGTCCAGTGCTTGCACAAAGGAAAGGCAGGTCATGCAGACATCGAAGGTGTGCAGGCGGCGCGTCGAACCCAGATGGCGGTAAACACTGGCCGCATCATAGGGGAGAACCTGGCTGGGCGTACCGGAAGCTGAGATCAAGCAATCGAAATCCTCGATCGACAGGCCCGCCTGATCCAAGGCCTTGGAGATCGCTTGAGCGGCCATTTGATCAGAGGTCTGGCCCTCGCCGGCATAGTAGCGCTGCTTGATCAGAAACTGCTTCTCGCACGTGCCAGGCTCAAGGCCCTGCTGGGCGTCGATGACAGTCGAGTTGACTACGGTGCTACCTAGCTCGATAGCGGATGCGAGGATTTTCATTGTGGCCAAGCCTAGGAATGACAATTTGTCGAATAATACTCCATATTATCCCTATGTCAATTAACAGCTAAACCGAATAATGCCTTGACGCAAGTTAAACCAGCAATCCTCTATCCGTTACAGCTCCATCGATGACTCAGACAGCCTGTGAGCGGCCCTGGCCTCTCGCTCCCTGATCACCGGGCCAATCCTCTCTTTGAGCGCGTCACGATAAGGCTTTACTGCGTCGCGCAGTGCCTGCTGAATCAGATGCTCCTTCTCAGGATACGGGTTGAACTCATCCGGCTGCTCGATCAGCACCCGCTCCTCCTTGCTGGCTTCCAAATCAGCAAAATCGATCTCCCACAGTTCCCCGTCGAGCCAATACCTTTTAGGGTCTACCAACTCATTCTCATACTGCTTTTCGAGCATCTGAGAAACTGCCTTCAGGGCCTCGTCAAAACCCTCATGCACGCCACACTCTGCGCTGACATAGGTGTACTTGCCTTCTTGAGCTTCCAACACCGCAAAGGCCGCGCCGTGATTGTCGTACTGATGCTTCAGGGCATGCGAGTGATAGCTGATCAGTGCGCCTTTGCCGGCGAACAGATGGTCATTGATCACAGACGCTGTCACCAGCATCGACTCAGTGGAGCCGCCCAGTTTTCGATCTTGCAACAGCTTGCTGAATTCGGCCAGCACAGGCTTAGCGTCTTCCAGCGACAAGGGGGCTTTCCAGGCTTCGCTGTGAATGAGGTTCAGCATGTCACGCTCACGTGCCCAAGCTTGCTTCCTGGCCTCTTCCAGCTGGGCCAGGTTAGCCACCAGTTGATTGACAGCAACCGCGACATCACTGATGACCTCTTCCTCATGTTCCGGCACATCAATTTTGGAATCACCACGGACGTAGCAACCGCGCTCTTCATCTTCATTGATGACATTGAGCTCGATATTGCCATGCTCGTGGATATTGAAGGCTGCGTCCAAGGCCTGACCCAAGGTCTTGTAATCACCGACAATCGAGTCATCCACATCCGAGCCCCACGGCACGTACTCAAGAGCCCTGACCCGGTAAGGCTGCTCGTAGTTTCCGTACAGCTTAACCACCTCCAGCCAGGTGCCCCACGGATCGCCCAAGCCCTTGTGATCTGTCGGAGTCGTAAATAGATCAACGCCTGATGAATGCTCGTCCCATTCATTGGCCACGTACTCATAGAATTCAGAACTGACGCTGCGATCCATCTCCTCGTATTCCTGTTCGGAATTGATGGACAGAATCTGAATGAACTCAGGTTTGGCGAGTAGATCCAGCAGATCCTCTTTTCGATTGAGTGTGGACATGGGGTAGGCCCTTGATCTTGTAGTTTGCCCATTATTGTCGGATGTATGGACAGCTTGTCAAAGAAGAGAAACTCAAAACAGGGCATCCTTGCCCTTCTGGTCTCAGTTGGTGGCCTTGAGGTACAGCTGTTTGAGGTAGGTGTAGTCAAAGTGACTGTTCACTGTGCTGTCATAGCTGGCGATGACACACATCTTGGTTGGCGCGACGACGTTGGCACCACCGCACGGCCCGGTATTGCCCCACATTGTCCACAGACCCCACACACTGGCAGCGCTTGAATTGGCGCTCCAGCCAGCGGAGTATGCCCACAGGGTGGTAGGGCCGTTCGGCGTGTTGGCGGGGAAGCCGGCACTGGTGAGGGTCGTACCTGTGGCAAAGGTGTTGAATGTCTGCCAGGCGCCGTACTTGGCAATCCAGCTTGGATGCCCTGGCACGAACATGACCTGAGATGATGCGTTGACCGTGCCTGCAGGAATCGCAGGGTAGTTCACAGCATCGTTCGTCCAGCCATTGACCCCCTGCCCCTTGTAAGCACCCGCTTGAGCAAAGGATTTGGTGCTGGCCATGGTGGTCGACCAGCGCCCTACCAATATCCAGTTGCCCCCGTTGGTTTTCATGTCCACGTAGGCTTTGTAGGTGCCCCCACTGCCATCATTGATCGAGTAGATGCCGCTCATACCCGCAACCGGATTGACGATCGACATGGCCCTGGTCGTGGCTTTGGTACCCACGGCGTTTTGCGACTCGCTGCGGGGTGTGTCCTGGCCGTAGGGAACAGGATTGCCTACGTTACGGGTCAGGTTGAGGCTGGCAATCGATTCACGAGACTGCTTCACATAGGGCATGGATGAAGTGCAGGCACGAGTCTGGGTAAAGCTCACCCCAACTTCGATCGTACCCGCCTCAGGCGCCCAGGCCGCGCACGTGTCGGTGGGCGTTCCCGAAGTCTTCACCTCATCGGCCAGTGCCAACCAGCTCAGGCTGCGCTTGTCACTGCGAGAGGCCTGCTGCGTTTCTGTGGTAGAGGCGCCAGCATTGCGCACGGTACCGGCCTGGTTAACTTCCTGGGCTTGCACCGTACGTGTCTGAGTAAAATGACAGACCTGGGTTTGCTGGAAAGTCGATCCATTGGCCTGGCTCAGGGGATCGGGTGACCAGGCATCACAGCCGGTATCGGCGCCGATGACCCAGTTGCTGACCACAGGATTTGTCTGCTGCCAAACATCCTTGATGCCCACTGCACTTTGCGATTCGATGTTGGATGTGCTTTGGCTGTAGTAATCCGGGTTTCCGACCTCACGCACCAGGCCCAGCGAGGCGATCGATTCACGCGACTGCTTTACATAAGGGGTGATGATGGTGCACGTACGGGTCTGGGTGAAGGTCTCCCCACTAACAACGGTGCTTGAATCAGGATTCCAGGCATTGCAGGTGGTAGAAGGCTCGGCATCGTCCTGATGGATATCGTCGGGCAATGCTTTCCAGGTCAAGTTGCGTGACTTTTCTTTGGACGCCTGCTGGGTCTCAGTAGTCGCTGCCCCTTTGAGCCTGATCTCGCCATCCTGATTAACCTCGCGAGCTTGCACAGTGCGGCTCTGCTCCACCAGGCAGCTTTGTAACTGCTTGAAGGTCGAGGCGAATGGCTGGCTCAACGGGTCGGGTGTCCAACCATCACAGCCGGACGTAGCCCCGTCAACCCAGTTCCCCACGAAGGGGCTGGTCAGATGCCAGACATAGGGATCAACATAGGCGACTGGCGCCTGAGTGCGAATGATATTGGCAGCGTTAGACGACAGCGATAAGGCCATCATCACGGCAGCGGTGATGTGTTTCAATTTTGGGAGCGTCGACATGGTCGTGACCCACCTGATTCTTTTTATTATGGGTGAGATATGACCAAATATTGCACAGATCTTCCTGAGAAACTATGCCCTCAAGCGGAATATCTGCTCAATTTATCGGAAAAGCATTTTGGTTTGTCCCCAAAAAAGCCTTTATGCTTTTCAAGCAACCTGACCCTCTCTAAGCAATAGGGCGTCCCTGCCCTCATGCATCAGTTAGTCGCTCTAAGGTAGAGATGCTTGACGAAGCTGATGTCGTAGTGATTATTGGCGGTTTGCGTTTGGGCAATCACGCACATCTTGTTGGAGCCGACTCGGCCATCACCACCACATGAACCCCCATTGCCCCACTGAGTCCACAGCCCGAAGATGCTGCCGGAGGACGTAGTGCCCTGCCATCCAGCTGACTGGCCATACAGGGTTGAGGCGCCATTGGGCGTGGTGATCGCAAAGCCTGCACTACCAATGACGGTACCCTGGGCGAAGGTGTTGAAGGTCTGCCAGGCACCATAGCTTGCAATCCAGCCTGAGTGACCCGGAACAAACAAGACCTGAGAAGAAGTATTGATGGTGCCATTTGGGATGACCGGGTAGTTGGCATCATCGGTCGAGCCGCTGGTGGCCATACCTTTGAAAGCAACCTGCCCCATTGTCTTGGTGGGGATCGAGTTGACCCAACGATCGAGCAGGATCCAGTAACCGCCATTGGTGGTCATGTCCACATAGGCTTGGTAGCTGCCCCCATTGCCATTGCTGATTGAGTAGATGCCGTTCACGCCAGGTACGGGGTTGATGATCGCGAGTGAGCGATTGAGGGGTTGAGTGCCTGTGGCTGTCTGGGTTTCTGTACGCGGCGTTGACTGCGAGTAAGCCACAAGGCTTCCAACGTTACGGGTCAGGCCCAGGCTTGAGATCGATTCACGGGACTGCTTGGTGTACGGAGTGGTCGCTGTACAAGCACGGGTTTGATTGAATTTGACCCCCACCTCTACAGTATTCTCAGCCGGTGTCCAGGCCGCGCAGCTATTGGTGACCGACCCATTGGTCTTGACCTCATCAGCCAAGGCTACCCAGCTCAGGTTACGAGTGGTGGCCCGAGAGGCGTTTTGAGTTTGGGTGGTCGCAGCTCCGCTATTGCGGATGGCACCAGCCTGGTTCACTTCACGCGCCTGCACAGAACGGGTCTGCGGGAAGTAGCAGGTCTGGCTCTGCTGGAAGGTTGAACCATTGCCCTGACTCATAGGATCCGGCGTCCAGGCATCGCAGCGCGTGTTGGCGCCATCTACCCAATTACCGAACACAGAGGAGGTCGCTGTCCACACATCCTGGGTTCCGGTTGCAGACTGACTTTCCGTCTTGGATGAGGCCTGGCTGTAGGCTACCGAGCTGCCCACATTACGAGTGAGCCCCAAAGAGGCAATACTTTCACGCGCCTGTTTCACATACGGGGTGGAAACGTTGCAAGCGCGAGTTTGGGTGAAGCTCTGACCCCAATCAACGGTGGAGACAGCGGGTGTCCAGGCTGCGCACGATTGAGTAGCAGTGCCGCTGGCCTTGACCTCGTCTGCCAAGGCGACCCAAGTCAGGCTTCGCGTGGTGCTGCGAGATCCCTCTTGAGTCTCAGTGGTTGCAGCACCACTGTTGCGGATAGCACCGGCCTGGTTGACTTCACGTGCCTGCACAGTGCGGGTTTGTGTGAAATAGCACGCCTGACTCTGTTGAAAAGTAGAGCCGTTAGCGCGGGTCAAAGGATCAGGTGTCCAGGCGTCACAGCGGGTGTTGGCGCCATCTACCCAGTTGCCCACTACAGGACTGGTGCTGGCCCAGACATCCTTGGTGCCGGTAGCCGACTGAGACTCTGATTTGGTGGAGGCTACGCTGTAGGCATCGGCGCTGCCCACGTTCCGGGTAAGGCCAAGGGATGAGATGCTTTCACGCGCCTGTTTCACATAAGGTGTGGAAACATTGCAGGCACGGGTTTGAGTGAAGCTTTTGCCGAAGTCGATGGTGCTGACCTCTGGCGTCCAGGCTGCGCAGGAGGTTGTGACAGAGCCATTGGTTTTCACATCATCTGCGATCGCTACCCAGCTCAGGCTGCGATCAGTACTGCGTGAGGATTCTTGGGTCTGGGTAGTGGCAACGCCATTATTGCGCAGTGCGCCACTCTGATTGATCTCGCGAGCCTGCACACTTCGGGTTTGCGGGAAGTAGCAGGTCTGGCTTTGTTGAAAGGTCGAACCATTGGCCCTGCTCATAGGGTCAGGTGTCCAGGCGTCACAGCGGGTGTTGGCGCCGTCGACCCAGTTACCCAACACAGGGCTGGTGTTCGTCCAGACATCTTTAGTGCCGGTCGACGATCTGCTCTCAGTCTTGCTCGAAGCCACAGCATAGGGCACCGAGTTGCCCACGTTACGAACAAGCGAGAGGGAAACAATGGTCTCGCGTGACTGCTTCACATAGGGCGTTGAAATAGCGCAGTCGCGGGTCTGATTGAAGCTGGTACCCCAATCAACTGTGCTGACTTCCGGCGTCCAGGCGGCGCACGTAGTAGTTGGCGTACCATTGGTCTTGACCTCATCGGCCAGCGGTGTCCAGCTCAGGCTGCGCGCATTGCTGCGTGTAGCTTGCTGAGATTCAGTCGACGCCACGCCGCTGTTTCGAAGAGCCCCAGCCTGATTGATCTCGCGAGTCTGCACAGAGCGGGTCTTGGTGTAATAGCAGGCCTGGCTTTGCTGGAAGGTTGAGTCATTGGCTCTGGTCAAAGGGTCAGGCGTCCATGCATCGCAGCTCGTGTTGGCGCCATCTACCCAGCTACCTAGTACCGGATCGGTACTGGCCCACACATCTCGGGTACCTTGACTGGTGCGAGACTCGTTTTTGGTAGAAGCCTGACCGTAGGACACTGGATTACCGACATTACGAACAAGATCCAGCGAGGCAATGCTTTCGCGGGCCTGCTTAACGTATGGGGTTGAAATGTCGCATTTTCGAGTCTGAGTGAAATCCTGGGCCCAATCCACGGTAGAGGTGTCAGGCGTCCAGGTTTGGCAGGTGGTGGTCGCAGCGCCGTTGGTTTTGACATCATCGGCAATCGCAAGCCATGTCAGGGAGCGGCTAGTGCTTCTGGAAGCCTGCTCAGTTTCGGTGGTGGCTTCACCATTGTTACGCAGCGCGCCACTCCGATTGACTTCACGGGCTTGAACCGAGCGAGTTCTGTTGTACTGACAGGCTTGTGTTTGCTGAAAGGTCGAGCCATTGGCTCTGGTCAGCGGATCAGGCGTCCAGGCATCGCAACCTGTGTTAGCGCCATTCGTCCAAGCGCCGACCACCGGATCTGCCTGAACCCAGACGTCCTTGATACCCACCGCAGAGCGGGTCTCATTGTTGGATTGCTCTTGAACAAAAGAGGTAGGCTGCCCCTTCTCCCTGACAATTCCGAGCGATGAAATGGTTTCCCGAGCCTGCCGCATGTAAGGTGTGGTAATGACGCAAGTTCTTACCTGAGAAAACGAAGTGCCCCAGCTCACGCTGCCCGGATCAGGCGTCCAATCATTACACAGGGTGGTCGCATGCGCTTCATCAGCGCTGACATTGTCAGGCAACGCCACCCATGACAAGGTTCTGGATTGATCCTTCTGGGTTTGCTGGCTTTCAGTGGTGGCTTCACCCTTGTCCCTCACCTCACCCTTCTGATTGACCTCACGGCTCTGTACCGTACGGCGC
Source organism: Pseudomonas sp. CFBP 13719 (assembly GCF_014842095.1). Lineage (NCBI taxonomy): Bacteria > Pseudomonadati > Pseudomonadota > Gammaproteobacteria > Pseudomonadales > Pseudomonadaceae > Pseudomonas > Pseudomonas sp. CFBP 13719. The sequence goes on from NZ_JACYVB010000002.1 coordinate 646,538, forward strand.
TGCTCGAAGAAACAGGACTGAAGCTGGCCAAACGTTGAACCGAAAGCTTGTTCCAGAGGATCCGGAGCCCACGGCTCGCAGCTGATAGGCGTCCCAGCTCCCCAAGCACTGACGAAGGGCGAAGTGAGCTGCCAAGTGTCGGGATCGACATAGTTGACGGGTGCCATGACCCGGATGATGTTGCTTCCGGCATAAGAAGACATGGAAAAAGCTGTCAAGACAGCCGCTACCAACAGTTTCATCCTATGAATCTGGGACATGGGGCACCGACCATATTAGGCAAAAGGATTCAATATACCCCTAAATATAACATGGCAACCTATCGATTTTCTATGCACGATCCTCTGGGCAAGCAATATGTAACAAAATGACTACGCCCTTTTCGGTTTCCCTTCCTTATCGGACTCGGCGCCCTGAAAGATGCGCTTGTAGATCGTCTTCGCAGAGGTCACCCCCAGTGGAATGCCATTTCGGGTCACCAAAATTCTTGAGCACTTGCCTTCGCGCAACGTCACCAGGGCATCAATTATGGTGCTTTCCTCATCCACCAGTGCCACACCCCTGGCAACATCCTTGGCCTGAGCGCGTGGGTTGGACATCACACCCATGGCAGCGTCGCGAGCCGAGGTCACACCCATGACACCCTGGTCATCGTGAATGATGAAGTAGGTGTCGTGCTGGCCGGCAATCTGAGGCGCGAGGTCGGACAGGAAGGTGGTGGCATCGACACTGATCATCCCCCGGCTGGGCTTGATGTTCTTGACCAGCAGGCGTTGGAGCATCAGCGCATTCTGAAAGATATTTTCTTCAAAGTGCCCAATTACCCCCTTTTCAGAGTAATAGGACACAATGTTCTTGAGCTCGGACATGCGCAGGGTGCGCTTTCGATCAAGCTTGAACAGCCGGATCCAGACGGTCGTCGCCATCACTGCAGGGTAGGTGATGAAAAACACCAGTCGCATGAGCCAGGCCAGATTCACCATCATGCTTTCAAAATGACTGCGCGCCAGCACCTTGGGCAATGAGCGGGCAAAGACGATGTTGGCGTAGATCGACAGTCCCATGTAAATCATCATGGCGTAACCTGAGAACAGATTGAACGCCAGGATGCCAATGGTGCTGTTGGAGACGACCCCGATGATCACCTGGAGGATCATCGCCGCAGCCATGTGCTGGTCACGACCATTGCTCACCGCCGTGATTAGGCGAAGCTTGCGGGGGCTAAGAGTCCGTTTTTGCACCAGCGAGCGAATCTTGAACTCGTCAGCCAGCATGGCCACTGTCTCAAGGCTTGAGACCAGACCTGAAAGCAGGATGGAGGCCAGGGAAAAACCCAGCAGGATGACGAAATCGCTCATTTTTTTATTCTTCTCTATTAAGCATTGCCGAGAACATCGGCAATCCTCAATTATCGCCAAAAAGGCTTCGAGATTTCAAGCTGGCGATCGGACTCCGTGATCCCGCAGTCGCGCAGCAGGCGCTCATCGAGGCGTGCCAGGGCATGACGATTGTGGATGTTGGTGTTCCAACGCTTGAGGGTCGACAGGATCGAGGGGCGAATGGGTTGAGCAGCGCCCTGAGTCGACATGGCCAGGGTGCCGTTGCAGCAGGATTTCATGAGTTCACCTAATGGAATGAGATATTGTCAATTGACACCTAAAGAGACGAAGCATTCATGAGCCAAAGTCACGTTCCCTTGAAAAATAGTTGATCGCGTGGCCATTCAAAATGGTGGGCGGTTGGCCTGACCCTCGCCGCTGTGTCATTCTGAGAAAAAGCACACCTTGCGGAAATTCATGATGAGCCAGAACATCACCAACGTAGAACTGAGCAACCGCTTCCAAGCGGCGTACGATCTGGTCAATCACTCGCAAGGTAGCAAGGATGCCAACGAACTGATCAAGGGCGTTGAGTTGATGCTCGATACCGCCCAGATGTGCATGAGCCTTGGAAAGGCACTCATGATGGCTGACGGCATCCGCCATGTACGGGGCTGCATCAACTACAAGCTTCACATCAAATCCTACCTGTCCAAACAGACGTCAGAGGCCTACTTCGATCAGCTCCTCGCGCACTTTCCTCCCTACAGCAACGACATCCATAGTGAGGATAAGTCCACAATGGATGTGGACGAGAAATTGCTCAAAAGCCTGATTCGTCTGGACTATGTCGACGACTTCACAAGCTACTTGCGTCGCTTTGGCATGAACTCCAGCCGAAAAGCGTTTGCCATCGCACTCGAAGAGGCGTTCAAGCTGGTGACCAGCGAGGAATCCAACACCAAGAAGTCCAAGACTACTTACCCGATCCTCACCATGATCGACAGCTACAAGCCCGCTGCCACAGCCAAGGTTTGCCTGCCCAATGAAATTCTGGATGTCATGAAGCGCTACCCGCTTGAGATCCTTTCTCTTCACCAGCAGTACCGTCACGACAAAGCGGGCGGATACCTCAAAGTCGACATTCTTGAAGCCTTGCTCAGCCGCGCCGCCGCCAATGAGGTGCTCACTGACGTGGTGCTTGAGATCGCCGGCAATTCTGCCTTCAAGCTGGATGAGCCGAACCACCTGGTCTGGATCGAAGAGGTTGCCGGCAAGGTGATTGGCCCAGAGACTCTGAAACGGGAGTTTAGGGGCACGAACAAAATGAATGACGACATTGTCGCGATGCTCTACTACGCCCTGTGCTCCCCGCATTTCCCAGCAGATGAGGTTGACAGCGTAATGCGCCAGACGACCTTCATGATTAGCTCAGACATCTATGTGGAAACAATGAGACTGGCGGTGAAAGCCCAAAAGGCCCCCAACGAGATGTTTGAGAACAAAACAGCCAGCTTCATCAAGACTCTCTTCAAACGAGATCGTGACACCGCTCAGCAGCTGATGAACATCCCCGGCATTCCCCGTAGGCGTTTGATGGATGAACCCGTGCTGCGCGACCTGATCATGGCGGGCGACTTGGGCCTATAGGCCAGAGCCAGCAGGGGAAAAACGACCATGAAAATCACACTGCCCACCGAACAGCAATCCAAGGATATGTTTGACCAGGCGTGCCGCTTGATCGGCCAGTCACAGGCCACTCAAGACAGAGAAATGCTGGCGCAGGGTTTCATGCTGATGCGTTCGGTCAATGAAGTGTGCCGGCGCATCCCTAATGGTGGGGATATAGCCATCAGCGGCATGCGGCGCATAAGAAGCGGGGTTGACTTGCAGGCCGTCATTCAAACCTATCGAAAGAACAAGGAAATTCGGGCCTACCTGGAGCTTTTGCTGAGCACCATTTGCCCAAGCGTGGGCGATGTCACGTGCAAAAAGCACAGCAAGGGCGTTGACACTCTGCTGGTCAAAAGCCTGATAAAGCATGACGCCTACAGGGGGTGCAACAACTACCAACTCAAGACCCTGGATTTCAATGGACTCTTGAGTCATCTGGGCAAAGTGGGCAGCCGAGAGGCCTTCTCACTGGTGTTAGAAGAGTGTTTGAGGCGACTGCACGAGCAAAGCTTTGGCTCCAGGACAGCAAGCCCTCTCAATGTTCGTGTCCTTGAGATGATCAATGGCTTCAAGCATCTCAACCATACCTGCCCGGCATTGCCCAGAGAGATTCTGGATGTGATGGCCAGTCACGCCGATCAATTGCTTGCGCAGCAGCGAAAATACCCACAGCAGGTAGGCGGGTATCTCTCCATGGGCAAGCTCCAGTCAATGACTGACCATTTCCGCGACAATGAACGGATGATGGTCACCACTCAGAAGCTTGTCGGCGCCAGCCTCTATCAAATGGACGACCACAAACAGCTGCTGTGGGCCGAGCAGCTTGGAGTCCCCGTTGACGCCGATCATGCAGGTAAAACGATCCTCAACAGCTGGTTCAACGAGCAACAGCGCCTCTGCGCACTCTACTACCTGCTGAGCTCCCCAGAAGTGGATCTTCGAGCATTCAAAAACATGGTCGCCGAGATCAATGGTTATGTGGCGCCATTCGTATACGAGGCGGGCCTTTTGACTGCGGCAGACACCTTCAATGCCAATGGCCAAGATGATCACCTGTTTGTAGACAAGGCCATCGTCCTGCTCAATCACCTTCTGACCAGAGACAAAGCGACCGCCCAGGCACTTCTGAATAAGCGCATTGTTCCCGCCAGGATGCTGATGAAAGACCACAAGCTTCGAGACCACCTGATGGGAGCTGATCTGGGGCTGTAGTGGCAGCAGCCTGCCGGCTCAAGGTACGACTCCACTGCCCTGGGCCTAGCCAGCTAAAAAGTGGTTTAAATGGAAATTGATAGGTCATGTGCTGTTAAACAAGCAAGACTCTGAAAACACGGGTCTGCAATATATTGACAATTCCCATTATGGTAATTATTCTAGGCACCATATCCGGCGAGCCCGCAACGCCCGCCCTTCTGATTGTGCTTGAGAACCTTGCCATGACCATTGATAAAATCTCCCTGGGCGTCATTGTCGCCCTGATGCTGGGCACTGCCCTGGCCACTCCCCCTGCCCATGCAGATCAGACAGAAATGCGGGTCACTCATGACAGAAATGGCGCTCTTCAAAGTAGTGTCGAGACGTTTGTGATGTACGCCAAAGACAGCAGGCCCGACGCGCTCAAGTGTTTGCAGGTTCAGCGCTGGGTTGCTTCGATCGACACCTACGCAGACGACAAGGGCAACACGCAGAGCGTCCCCATGGTTAAGCAAGCGAGCCGCAGCAGCGTGTGCACCCTGGACGCCAGACCCTATGAAGACTCATGGCAGGCTAGCCAGCGAATGATTCCAGGCAATAAGCCTGCAGATCAATTGAAGTAAGGCCCGCCCCGGCAGCCCCATTTTCTGTTCAAGGATCACGCCCATGTCAGCCATTGTTTGCATCCAAAGCCACCTTACACGTTCCCACAACGTTGAAATCAGTGACGCTCACGCCGAGACACTCTGGAAGGCCACACGGGCTTTGCTGAACAAGCAGGGCTCGACCAAGGTCGTCAAAGCGGCAAAGGAGTTCAAGGGCGGCACCCTGGACACGTATGAGCGCGAAATTCTGCTCGATGCCATGGGCCGTGCGATGACCGAGGCCAACTGGCCAAGCTTCAGCGACCCTCAGAATGCCACACACCTGTTTCATGAGCGGGTCTATGCCTACCTGCGCGGTATCGGCGCCATCACTGCTGAGCAGGATCCGTATCTGGCCAAGATCAAAACTCTGGTTGAGGTGGACGACTGCAAAGGCATGACTCTGCGTGTTCAGAAACGGCTGTCAGGGTTGTACGACATTGCCCGAAAGATTCAGGGAAAGCCGGATGCCGACTATGAGACCAAGCATCCAGATTGCAGTGCTGATGATGCCATCCGGGCGCTGGGCCATTACCTTCAGTTCTGAATCAGATAGACTGACCGCCTGACAAAAGAGTGATGCGCCATGTGCGATGAGTCCACCGATACCGACGAGCTGACCACCAGCTTTGACATTGCTGACTTCTACAAGATGAAGAAGCCGTGTGCCAACTGCCCCTTTTTGAAAGAGGGGGCCATTGAGCTCAGACCTGGTCGGGTTGAATACATTCTCGATGGCATGATGAAGGATGACCACAAACCCTTCTTGTGCCATAAGACACTGGATGGTTTTGAGAGTGAGGAAGGGGGTTACCAAGCCGCTGGTACCGAGAAGATGTGTGCCGGCGCCTCAGCGGTGCTGTGGAAGCGCAGGATGCCAACGGTCGGCATGCGGATGGCCCTTGCGCTTCGCATCGCTGAACCGGAACTATGGGAACAGAACTTCGACAAGACGATTGATTAAGGATTATCCGTGGACACCACATACCCTGCTGCGCTTCCTGCTGTGCTTTACCTGGTCACTCCCGAGCGGGTGCGGGCAGGCAAACCCCCTCAGATTCTGAGGAACCCCCGCTATCAGCAAGGTGAACATTTCTGGGTTGAGGCCGAGGGCACAAATGTTCCCTATCGCATCGAAAAGTGCTGGCCGACTGCCGAGGAAGCGGCAGCCAAGGTCAAACAGATCGCCCTGGATGAGGTTCGATACGCCCAGAGCAAAATGTCCGATCTGGAAAAGCGCCTGCGAATGGCCCGGCGCCTGGCTGATGAATTGGCCAGCCCCACCCAAGCCCCATAACGCTTCGAGGCAAATCCCAATGTTCAGAAGCTTAATCGGCCAGCGCACCGAACGACAGAAGCGAGAAGACGCCGAATTCATGCAGGCGCTGAAGGCCATCCCCACATTGCAAGTTCGGGATGGTCGCATTTCTATGGATGTGTCTGACCTCAAAGAGAAGGTCAAAGCATCGCGAGAAGTAGGCAAACGCCTGATCGACCAGCAAAATTGATGAACCGCTTTCGCAACCGCTTACTGCGCGTCCAGTACGATGCCATGATCGAAGCTTACGAGCGCCGTGACCCCTACCTGTTTACTCCGGAGGGCATCCCCCATCGCGGTAATGCCCTAGCGCTAGCGTTCTGGAATGGCTTTGAAGGCGTGGTGATGGGTACCGGGTTCAGCAAGGCTGAACAAGGATCTCCTGCCTACGCTTGCTGGAGAGCAGGGCAGGACTCCAAGCGGTAATTTCTCCCTGTTGTCGCCCGCGTTGCGCAACCGATAAGCTGGTGGAAAGACATTCTGGATATCGTTGCCATGCAGCCTCACACCCTCGACCCACTTCTCTTTTCCCCTGACATCAGCGATGAACAACGTAAGTTCATGCTTTTTTCAGAAGTTGGGCACCTGTCATGGGAGTGCAACGTTGCCTATTCGATCATCGGCGGGGATCAGGGCAAGCCTGGGCCAGAAGCCTACCCACGCTTTGTTTCGGCTGCCGAACAGGCGCAGCAACTGATCCTGTTGAGCAAGAGGTTGTTCGGGACGGTTGAGGCCATGAACGAATTCCTCAATACCTTCAGTCTCCGCCAAAATACCTCAGGCCAGGAGGGCAGTGAGCGGGGCTATTACCTGAGCATCGCTGGTGCAGCGCTGATGCACGAGTCTCCTGCCCTATCTCCCACCTGTGACTGGCTGCGACAGTGGTTCAAGGTGGATGAACACGCCAGATCAAGCAACCGTCAGGCAAATCTTCGATTCCATGTCGGGAAGGTGAAGGTGCATTTTGACAATATTCAGCCTGGTCTTTACGAGCAGCCCAGGTTTTACACCAACAATGAATTTCGCAACTTGAGCTTTCATCGCTTCTTCTTTGGCGAAGTTGTGGCCCAGCAGTTTCAAGAGATAGCTGATGATGTGCGGCGCAATAATGACGCAGCAGCCTTCTGGTTCCATAAAATCATCGAGGCTGACAAAGGCATTGAGCCCGAGAAGACCATCCAGGCAGAGCTTGCATCACAGCTGCGCAAGCTCCCTGTCGATGGATTGTGGGGCCTTCGCAAGTTGATTTTGGGCAAGGCTCAGCCCTCGGGTGAGGAATGCTCCTCTCGCCTCTCAAACATCCTTAGCATCGCCGTGCACTATGAGCTTCACGAGCAAGCTCTCAAAGACCTCAGCGATAACGTAACTGCCCTTTCTCACAATTGCGATTATAGGGATAACGTGATGCTGGAGGACATGTGCGACTTCTTCAAGGCCGACCTTGTCACCTACAGCAATGAGGAGAAGCACTCCTACGATGGCGGGCCAACGACGATCGCTCAAATCAGCCAGGCCCTTAAATCCCTTGAGCTTCGTCCTGAAGACTTGGCATTTCTGGCGATGTCCACCGTGGCTGATTTCAGCCGGGGGCGTATGCGCGACCTGCAAAGCACTCCGGTAGCCGAGCAGCTCAGGGCAGTCATGGCCGGCATTCAACTCTCAGGGCGCCTGGCCATGCAGCCTGATGATCTTCGATACTCACTGTTTGCTGCGATCACCCGCAACCTGCCCGAGAACCTGATTGCACAGATGGCATCGGTCAACGATCTCACCCGCGCCACCTGCTACGCCATCACCGGAAAATCTCGCTTTCTCAATGGGCTGGAGAACGAGAAATTGCGTGACGATCTTTTGGGCAAGGATCTTGGGTTGTAGTGCTGCCCTAAAGCCCCAGATCGCGGCCAAAACACTCGTCTCGCACCGCCCCATCCTTGACCAATGCCAGATACCCCTTGTCGTTGGTCATGGCATAAACCAGGGCTGCAAGTTTCGAATCGTCCTCAATGGCCATTTTCACCAAGTCCTTGTCGCACCTTCTGAGAAGTGTCGAGTGGATCAGCGCCGCCGAGGAAGGATCCTTGTCGTACTCCCTGGATTTGGCTTGCTGCAGAAAGAATCTCAACATCAGGTGTTCCTCCCCCGCCATCCTGTCGAAGATCATTCCATTGACCTCCCCTCCGCTGGATGACTTTGCCAGGACGTAGTTCATCTCTCGGGTCGTCAGCGCCAGCTTGTCGAAAAGTCTCCCCAGGCCGTCCAGGGCGTCTTGGAATGCCCTGTCACCGATCTTGTCCTCAGTTTTGTCGATCAGGCGTATGACACTTTCAGCCAGATCCAGGGGCATCACATCCTTTCGGTAGCTGGGCGACATGTCGACTGCCTCCACCAAAAAGTCAGCTGCCTGTCCAACGTCGCCCTCCAATATCGACTTCATCACGCCTGATAGCCGGGTACTGCACTCGCCCGCCGACGGGTTTGTCATCCCGGTAATGCGCTGGCGCAGAACAGGAAACAATCTGGGTGAGTAGACGCGTATCTCGCTGCTGACAATGTTGTGGCTTCTCGGCCCCTCATGCTCCCAACCAATCGCGTCCAGAGCGCGGTGTGCCATGGCCTCAGGGATCAATTCATTGAAGGCTGCATGGATAATGATCTTGAAATTCGGAAATTGCCTGTAATCGACGAGCGCGCAATACACTTCCGGAAACAGGACGGCGTTGTCTTTCATGATGGAGGGGATGGCCAGGGATGCCAGATGGACAATGCCATCCTTGGATTTTGCCCCTTTGGGAGTATTGATACCCTCAAGCCGGGTTGCTCTCATCAAATCCGTCAGATCGCCCGCTGAGCAATCGGGGAATCTCTCAATAAAGCTTTTGTCGCCCAGACAGTCCCCTACCAGCTCATAAGCCTCAACCAGGTTTTTTCCTTTCACCAGCAAGCAGTAGGGAAGCACCGACCATTCGAAATCGTGGCGCTGTTTGGAAGTCAGGTTGTCCAGCCAATGACCATCGCTCGGATAACTGGCGCAATCGATCAGCCACTTTCGGCAGTTATTGGCGTGCGCCATGAGCCGTTCGACAGTCTTGTCCGGAACAATCTTGCCGGCGCTCCCGATCAGGTAGTTCATCACCGTCTCACTGACGTTCACCAGCCCATTCAGCTTTTGCTCATGCTCGGCAACCACAACACCACTCCACCACAAACCCATATATTGCCAGTCTATCGGCAGAGCAAGCCTTCGCTCAAAGGATTTGCCCAGGCTAAGGTAACTGGGCAGACCTCAGGAGTGGGTGCAGCAGCTTCTGTGGCTTCATGGATCGCTCGGGGGGTAGACTGAACAAAAAGAACTCCAGGATTTTGCCTCCATGCCTGCCACCACCCCTGCTTCAAACCGTACCGATTTTGCTCAGGAGCTCGGCGAGCGAGCGGCTCAGTGTTCGAACACTGAATGGGTCTTGAGGCAGTGGAACGATCTGCACTCATCTTACGAATCAGTGAATGCGAAAATGTCCTCTGCAGCAGTAAAAGCTCGAAATGCTTTTGCGGTCGTCGCGGCTGACTGCCAGGCCTTCTTGCTCAAGGCGCCCGAACTGTTCAATGACTTTGTAGACATGGATGAGTGGGCCCGAGCCAACAACCTCAGCGACGACCTCGACGATTTCGTCATCCCTTTTGCCATGGCCCTTGATTCTGATGAGCTGACCCCTCTAACCCACTGGATCGGAGAAGGCCTCAAGGTATTTCAATCGGTCGACAATTACCCTGGGAGTGGAGGCCATCCATCACGGGCCCAGGCAAGAGCCCGGCGCGTTGCGATGAACCTCCCCTACACCGACGATGAGCCAAACGCAGAAGCCCCACTCAATCGCCCGGAATTTTTCCGCGACGGTGAGTTTCGAAATGGCTTCTTGCACCGACAGATCTTCGCTCGCCAGGTAGAAGCGTGCGTCAAAGCCATCTGCGACAGCTCGCGGCACAATGTCGTCGAGACGGCCAAGTGGGTGAACCTGATCCATAAGGCAACCACCGAGAGCCCCTCCACGGGAGCAGTCATCAAAAAGGAGCTGGGCGAGCACCTGCGTCATTCGCGCATTGAGGGGCTGGAGACGCTTCGAGAGTACATCATTGGTCGCCACACTCCTACGGGTCAAGAATGCTCTGAGCGTGCTGCCAGGCTGTTTGGCGACATGGTCTATCGGGAGATCGAACCCAAGGACATCACTGACCACTTGGCCACATTGCGCCTGAATGATCGGTATTTTTCCACCCTGTTTTTCGATGAACTGGTGTCTGCACTTGCAGACCGATGCCGGCATTACAACGATAACGAGCGCGGTGACGAGTACGACAATGGCGCCCAAGGCATGCGGCAGTTCAGAGAGCTGTTCCGCCAGCTTGATCTGACTCAGCAGCAGCTGGCAAAGCTCGCCATGACCGTCACCGCCAAGTTCAGTCCAGGGCAGCAGATGGATTTGAGCGAACTGAGCTGCGTCGAGCAGTTGGACAGGGTCATGGAGTTCGCTCAGACAGATTCTTACGTAACCCTCAACCCAGAGGGAAATCTGCGCCACACCGTCTTGTCGGCGGTCATCCACAATCTGCCGCAGGACATGGTCGTCGAGATCGCTCAGAAGCGTGATGCTTCCCGAATGATGATGTACACCCTCACCGGCAAGGATGTCCACTTGCGAGGCATGAAGGACAATCGATTGACCGATGCTGTCTTCAGCGCTGACTTGGGACTCTGATACGGCTAAAATTATCTGAACGCACAACCTCCTTTATGGAATTTTACCAATTATAGAATTTCGTGCATCGACATCGGTTTCTTGCTATGGCTGAAGAGGCACGGATCTAGACGAAATCAATAGATAAAAGACTACTAAGCAAGACTGGATTTTCATCTCCAGTCGCATAGGTTCGTGCTTGAAGCAATGCAGGCTCCACAAGTAAAATGAATAAAAAATAGGTGAAAGATCATGAATCAAGTACTGAAAGACAACCTTAGTAAAGCTGTGGCATCGTTCACTGATTACGAGGGGTTTAGACACAACCTAAATAGGACAGAGGATTTCAACTTCCCAGACTTTAGCCATTACTTCCTAAGCCATTTTAAAACAACCGCTGATGCGATAATTTCTATATACAGCTCAGAAAACCACGATGAAATAAGAATTTCTGAAAAATATCTAGATGAGCTTTCAAGAAGCAAATATTGGACTAGAGTAGTGATTGCCGAGATCCTTGCGGAATTCGACCAATTTAACAATAAAAGCGAGACAGAAAAGTCAATTGAACTTCTACGTACCGACCAAAGGTTTTCAGGGTTCTTTGCTGACAAGGAGCAAGAGTCAATTGCAATGTCCTGGCACCGAACAGTTTCAAACAAAGCGCTTTGGATATTGGCAGACAAGGCAAAGTTCGGAAAAACAGCCCTGGTAAAAACCACGCATAACGACCACACCCTGAGATTGTCATGGGTTTCTCTGCTAACCAAAAACTGCAATAACTCTGCGGAAGAATGCGACTTCATTTTGTCAAAGATTTTTTTTCACATGAAGGATGGAAAGCACAATAGCCTTAACGTAAACAGAGACAATATTCTTGACGTAATCTCAGAATCCAACTCTGATAAGCTTAAATCTGGATACATACACATCCTAGAGTGGATGAAAAAAAATGGCATGCACAACATATATGATAGTCACTTGCCTACGATCTGGCATACTAGAAAGAAGGACTCCACTTATCAATGGAGGGATGATCTTTCTAGCTATATTGAATGCTTAGTTGACAAGGGCCATGTACAACCAAGGTTTTTTGAAGACTTAATTGATCTCGACCGCATCGAACACCAGCATATCACAGCTTATTATGAAGCAGGGCTAAGATTCAGACTAAAGTTCACGGCAACTGAAGTCGATAATATGGTTGCTTGCGATAATCACTCTGTAATTTATGCCATTTATTCGCAGCAGCGTTGCGCGATGTACAAAAGTATAGACTTTAGGACATTATTCAACAAATGTTTCTCTGACAAGGTGGATTTGGAAATAGCGGCAAAATCAATTACTGGATCCTTGTCAAAATCAGAGGCCTACAGGCAGATGATGTGGGAAAAGGCAGTCGATGAGATTTGCGCAGAAAAGATTCAAAAAGAGAAAAGTAATTTCATCAAGTTTATTGTCCTTGGATTTCCTCTTGTTGAAATAGCAAAATTCAGCGCTAAGTATTTATCAGATGAAAATTATACGTTCATCGATAAGGCTTCTAGTACCGCCGCAATAGGTGTTTGGATTGCGACACTTGCCTTGACCCAAGAGGGTAAATCTGCCTGGGCATATTTAAGAAAAAACTTTAAGCACATGTGTAGGTTTCTTTCTCAAAAAACCATGGATGTTGCCTCCAGCATATGTAGCGGTATTGTTGGGGAAATAAGCGCAGCAATGGGAAAGCTTTGGAGCACACTTGGAATGCTTGATCCGGACAATAACCAAATCAATGAGCCTGGTAAAGCTGAGGATGTTTTCCCTGAGACAAAGAAATTGCTATGGAAAATGCATTACAATGAAATCCAAGAAGACATTGAAGAAAAAGTTTTTAGGTAGTACCTAATTTCCACCTAATAATGTTCCATTAAATCTGAAAAAAAACCCGACGCCCACCCCAGCTTTTGACGCCTGAGTGGTTGTAGAAGATGTGGGGCGTACACAATGCAGGGCCGCCCTCCTGCCTGATCAGGGTCATACCGGGCGCGCCAGTGTGCCGCCGCATTGGTGGGTCACGTAGGCCATGAAGCGTGCAAGCAGCTTCCTGTCCAACCTCAGCTCCATCAGGCTGTCGTTTTCGGGTTCGTAGTAGTTGTCGAGGACGACCATCATCCCCTCGTCCATGTCCGCTTCTCGGTAGGTTGAGAAATCGTGCACATCGAACTTGGGTGGAAATTGCAGAATATTGCTCACGTGGCTGCCTTGTTATTATTTTTGTCACCAAACATCCATGCTTTTGCTCGGTGGGGCACGAGCGAGGCCTTGGTCTACGGTGATCTTTATGGCTAGACTGAGTAAAGAATACCAGGAAATTGAGCTGCCATGTCCACGTCGCCTGCGAACGAGCAAACCTACCTGCGCTTGAATTTTCTCCACCAGCTTGTACACCTGGGGAAAGAGTGCGCGGATCTGAACAAGGATCTTGGGGTGACCATTGACCCCACCCGTACTAAGCCAGGCCCCGACACAGTGGGCAAATTGCCGGCATTCAAAGACGCTGTTGCCCGCTCGCAAGCAAAGATTCTTGAAGCCAATTCGTTCTTCCAGAACCCCGGCGAGATGTTGACGTTCATGTTCCAAAACCAGACGCAACTGGGGCAGTCCATGATCGAGAAGCGCTATTTTGGGGTGGTGGCTGGCTATGCCCTTCAGCTTGAGGGGGCTGGCTACACCCAGATCAGCAGATTTCTAAAGCCCTGGTACAACGGGGATTACGGCAGCGACGATTCGACCAGCCTTGCACGTGTAGGGAAAATGGCTGAGCAGGTGAGAAAGGTGTTTGGCACTGCACTCCAGGGGCTACTGCCGACCCTTTACAAGAAAGACCACTTTGGCGACATTTTCATCCAGACCCGATTGTATGCAGCGCAGGCCGACAGCCAGATTAAAGACATGGTTGAGGAATGCCGAACTTCACAGGATCGGTGTGATTTCTGGATTGACGCGCTCAAGCACTCTGAAGAAACGGCGCCTGAGGACTACAGGACTCTTGTAACCTTGCTGACAACGCAGCTTATGAAGCAGGACATCAAGGGCCTTGAGGGCATTAGGTCTTTCGTACTCGGTTCGGCGGGCCCAACCGGGCAGGAGTGCTCAAAACGCACCATCAACTTGATGCGCGGTATCCTTGACCATGAGGCCAACACTGTTGAGGTGCTCGATCATCTGGCCGTTCTGTCGATGAACGAGCAATACCGGCAGGACGTCTTGATGAGCGACCTGCTGGCCACCATTGATGAGATCGCACACGACTACCAGGAAAATGATCGAGGCAACGAATTTATGCTTCGTGAAGAGACGGTTCCTCAGCTGGTTCAGGTTCTCAACGTGCTGCAGTTCAGTCCTGAAGAGATGGCGATGATTGCCATGCGGGCGGTGGCGGGGCTCAATCGAGGACTGACCCGCGATATGCAAAACGAGCCTGTAGCAAAACAGTTGGAGGCCGTAAGCACCGAGGTTTTCAAAGATCAGAGCTTCCCCATCAGCAATGACTCCATGAAATTCACCATTCTGAGCGCGATCATCAAGACGCTTCCCGTGAAACTGGTCAAGCCCATGGCTCAGGTCAACGACAAAGCCAGGGCTGCCATCTACACGATCACCGGCAACGGCGACTTCCTGGCCGGCATCAAGGACGGCAAAACCCTGGACAAGGTGATGGGCGCAGACCTGGGGCTTTGAACCTGCGGCGGGATTGGTTTGGGTCAGTCTCAGTGCCTAAAATGAGGAAAGAGATTGCTGGAGCAGTGAGATGCCAACCCCGTACACCCCACAGGAAAACCGCGACCTCGACAAAAGGATCATCGCCCTTGCCGGCGACTGCAATCATGTAACCGGCAGCTTCCACAGTGACTTGACTCAAGAAGAAGCCTTGCCTCGCTTTCGTCGCTACAAGCTCGTTGCCAAAAGCTGCGTTGATTTTCTTGTTGAGCTCCAGAGACGTAACGACTCATGCGCCCTGATGCTCCATGAGGCGCCTTCCAAACACTGGCGGGATGTAGAGCAAACCATCATCCCTTTCGCCATGAGCAATGACTCTGAGCACTTCACGGATCTGAGCAAATGGATAGGGTCGACCTGGATTAGCCTTCGTCCTCAGGTTCTTGTGCCTGAGCCCATGCTTCACGCCACGAAAAGTTTGGCTGACAAGCTCAATAGCCATTACGGCTGGCTGGAGCCTGAGGGCTACCGCATGCCTGAATTTCATAGCGCCGGGAAGTTTCGTGACATCCATCTGCACATGCGCGCCCTACCCTCCATGGTGAATAAGGCTATGGCCGACATTGTTTCCACCAGCCGTCACGATCCCCACGCCACTGTCGAATGGATCAAGAAGATCCATACCTGCTATGTCAAAGAACCCGCCACAGGTCACAAGATCAAGAGCAGTCTGGCTGAAACGCTTGCCAAGGTGCCCGTGGAGGGCCTGGATGACCTTCGAGACTACATTCTGGGTCAAGCCCCTGCCAAGGCATCAGAATGCTCTGTGCGTTGTGAGCGGATGCTATCCAACATCATTCAGGGCATCCCTTCCTACGATCTTGAATCGGACGCTTTTGTGCTGGCAAGCAACCACCGCTACATGAAGAATGCTTTCGTGGCCGAGTTCGTCGACCAGGCTCAAAAATACCACTACCAATTTATCGAGAGCGATGACGAGGATCCATTCCACACGGGCATCAAGTGTGCAAACGACCTCATCAGGCTCTATGGGATTGCCGGGCTCGATACTGATGATCTGTGCCGCATTGCCATGAAAATGGTGGGCAACTTTTCACTGGGCGCGATTCTTGATCTGGAGGAAGAAGAGCCAGCCAAGCGGCTGACGGCATCTTTCAATGGCATGAATGGCTACAACTGTGAAGAGTTGGATATGCACTCAAATCTGCGTGATGCCATCCTAAGCTCAGTTGTACGGTCGCTACCGGATGATCTGGTCATGGCACTTGCCAATGACAGCGACAACAACCGCGCCCAGATCTACACCATCACCGGCAACAGTGCCCACCTTGCCGGCATGAAAGATCCCAATAGGCTGGACGCGGTCATGGGCTCAGACCTGGGTCTTTGAGCCGTACGATGCCTGGTTAGCGCCCAGGCTCTGCGCCTACAATGAATAAACGCTTTCCGGAAACCCCTGAATGAACACCCTCAGTCACGAAGAATCAAGCGCTCTTCGAAACGCCTTTATCAATTTATCCAACGACTGCTGCCGGCATCGTTCTAAATTTGACATCCGCATTTCAGAAGCCGTGAAGGTCAATAATTTTGCCAACTACCAGGCGCTCAGTCAGCGCTGCCAGGCTTTGCTGGTGTCGAACTTGGACAGCTTCGAGGGCTTTGGGGATCTTCTTTTGTGGGCGCAAACACAGGACGTGAAGGAATCAGTCCATGAAGTCATTCGCTACGCCATGACTCTGGAGTCTGCGCATCTGACCACCCTTGGCTGGTGGATGAGCCCAGTACTCAAGGACACCTTCGAGATTGATTCGGACGGAGCTTTGGTCAACAAGATCCGCTCGCTGTTCCACCAGCTCTGCAACAGCTTCTCAGGACTTGAGGACGAGAAATACCGAGAGCCTGCCTTCTACATCAACGGCCAGTTTCGCGAAGGATTTCTTCACTCCACGATCTTCTCACGCAAGGTCAACCAGGCCATCGTGAACGTTATCGACGAGTGCCTGAATGATCCCGCCGCAACTCGACAATGGATCGAGAAAATTCATAACGCCTACGTAGACGACCCGGTCACGGGGAAGGTGATCAAGGACACGCTGCGCCAGCGTCTGATGGATGAACCCATGGAGGGTCTTGACGGCGTTCGCGACTATGTACTGGGCCAGGTCATGCCCAAGGGCGGGGAGTGCTCAGCGCGCTGCCTGAACGTCTTTAACCGCATAGCCTCAACCAAACGATCACTTGATCTGATGCCGGACATCAAGGTCATGAAACTCAACGAGCGTTACGTCAAAAACGCTTTTGCAGGCGAGCTGATCGGCCACTTTCAGGCGGCTCAGCGTGCGGCGATGGAGTCTTACGTCACAACAGAGCAAGCCCCTGAAAACCCACCCAACCTCAAGAACCTTACTCAGCTGTATTTGCAGATGGGGCTTGATGTGGATGCCTTGTGCAACATCGCAATGGCAGCCAGCGCAGAGTTCACCCTGGGCAAGATGGATGACTACCAGGATGAGGCGCCAGCTGATCGCATCAAGGCGGTCATGCGCCAAATGCAGCAATCATGGCCCGAAGGCTTCAACCCTTGCTGGCCCGCACAAGCTGCCATGGGATCAGTCTTGATGACCTTGCCGGCGAGTATCGTTGCGCAGGTTGCCCAGGATGATGACTACAACCGCATCATGATCTACACCCTGACCGGCAATAGCGCCCACCTTTCCAACATGAAGGATGGCAGGCACTTGGAAGCCATCATGGGCGCCGACTTGGGGCTTTGATCACTGCGCCTTGAGGTAGAGGCTTTTGATCGTTGAAAGATCAGCATGGCTGCCAAACCCTGGGGCCATGACCACACACATCCGGTTCGGCCCAGCTTTGTTAGCCCCGCCACATGGGCCGCTGTTGCTTGGCACTGTCCAAAGCGAGAAGGATTGATCCATCGTCTGGGGCAGACCCCAGGCAGACCTGCTGTGGTACAGGGAAAAGCTGCCGGTAGGGCCGCTGGCTGGGAACCCTGCATTGGTAAGTACAGTGCCAGGCGCAAAGGTCGAGAATTTCTGCCAAGTGCCGTACGAAGCTTGCCAACTGGCATTGCCACTGACCACCATCGCCTTGTCGGCGGTATTGATGTTGCCCGACGGGATCACAGGGTAGTTGGCTGCATCTAGGGTCTGGGTCTTGAGGGGATTGCCTTTGACCACGATATCATTGAAGGTGACGTTGACGCTCGACTCTACCCAACGAGCTGCCAGAACCCATTTTCCGCCATCGGTGTCCATGTCCACATAGGCGCTGAAAGTATTGGCGTTGTTTTTGACTGTGTAGATGCCACTGCGCCCTGCCACAGGATTGAGCACCGTGAAGGTATTGGTGGGGGCTTCGTGATTGTCGCGCTCGACGTATTGGACGGGCGCCATGACGCGGATGATGTTGGCGGCAGCAGCTTTGTGAACCAAGACTGCTTGTATGCAGCACAGGCCTAAAAGCATCAGCCCCATGCGGACTTTCTTGTTCATGATCAGGATCTCATTCTTATTCTAGTTATGAGTCAGATCCTAATCATGAGCCAAAGAAATGTCCAAATTTCTGGATCATTTGACCAGATTGTTCAAAATCAAGGATGAGCTAAAACCGCCAATCCCCAATGGCAGAGACATCAACCCTTGATCAACTCAGGGACTGTGGTGCTTCTATTTTTTGGACTTCAGGCTGACATCCACGCCGGTATTATCCTGATACTGGTGCAGCGTGTCCTGGAGGGTCGTTTCGAAGCACATTTCAAAATTCTGCCCCGTGGCCTTCGACCAGCCTTCGCAATAACCTGCTACCCATACCATCAACAGTTGGCCTACCTGCTCAGGCGACGCATCCGTTTTTACAGTGCGCTGGGCCATCTTGACCGAGGCGGCAGGTTTTTTCACCGGGTCGGCCACATGCGCAGCGGGAGCCTTCACTTCATCCTGTGGTTGTGCGGGTGCTTGATCCACGGTGGAACAGCCGGTCAGGAACAGGGAAACTAGCAGAGCGCCAGCGAGGGCGCGAAATGGCTTTCTCATTATTCTTCTCCAAGACGGGCTCAACCCGACAACGCATTCAATTCACGAACGAGTTTATTCGATTTTCACGTATATTGCATCGGTACAAGGCACAATTTGATGAGGCTACAGCAGAGGTTGCAACCCAGCGCAGGACAAATGCCATAATGGGGTAACGACCAAATCCAGGAAAAACCCATGATCAACCCCTCCCCTGAAGACTTGAAGGTGCTGTTCTCAGAGGTCTACGCCAAGTTCCTGTCCAAGGATCTGCACGTCCAGCAGGTGTTTGCATCAAAAGCTTTCGGCGACGTCACCGAGGCGATGGTCAGCCATGTGCAGAAAGACCACCCCGGCATGGAGGGAATGATGAGCTATGCCAAAGAGCATGGTTTCGATGCCACGGCGGCGCGGGGCATGTGGATTGGCTTGGGCCTGTGCGCGGCTCTCAAGGGCCCCAAACAGAAGAATTACATTGCTCAAGCCGCAGCAGTCTCAAACAACCTGCTGACTGACAAGGGGTTTGCCCCGATCATCGCTGACCTGAAGACAGCGTTCCAGATCGCAAATGGTGGCGCACAGCACACATTGATGTCGACCTTCAGCAAGGCGTTCAGGAGGAACCTGGCGGTATTGATGGAGCCTGCCTCTCAGCCCATCGAGCCTGGAAATCATCAAGAAGCCAGACCAGACAAAAATGCTGAAAGGCACAACACGGACACATCCCCCTCCATGTGATGGCGAATCAGGTTTCGTCTGAGAGCGCCTCAACCTGAAGGAGCTCCCAACGATCCATGTCCACCCCTGGGTTGCGCCAGTTGGCAATGCAGCCATCCTTCCCGATAGTGATGTCCATGTAGTCCCCCGCGCCACTTCTGCCGGCGCACAGGTAATCGCTTGGCACATACACACTCTTCCATCGGGCGATCTGGCGTCCGTGTGCGTCGAGCAACCAGTAAAGGCCTGCGTCGCACACCTTGTACATCAGTCGCGCTTCGACACCCTCTGGCCAGTGCTGCACGTAGCCAAGGGCCAGGTCGATCTTGCACACCCAGGCATCGGTCTCGCGAAGCGGCATATTCCCTTCCTGATCAACCCCCCCATTTAGAATCGCGTCTTCCCAGTACCCTGGGGCCACACTTACTTCGAGAAACCAGGCATCTTGCTCAATCGTCACGGCGCAAGCTCCTCGTTGGCATGTTTACGAGAAACATGCGGCTGGGCATCCATCACCTTAACGATCGCGTATCCAAGGTTTGAGGGAGAATCGCTTTTGTTGGCCACCGTCATGATCCAGGCCAGCATCTCGGACGGCGACTGATATGCCATATCCCCGGCAGAACCAAAGCAAGCCTCGGCGCACTCTTGGTATTCAGCTTTGAACTTGGCTTCGTCCTTGATAAGCGCGGTGACCTTGAG
Organism: Pseudomonas sp. CFBP 13719; assembly: GCF_014842095.1. Classification (NCBI taxonomy): domain Bacteria; kingdom Pseudomonadati; phylum Pseudomonadota; class Gammaproteobacteria; order Pseudomonadales; family Pseudomonadaceae; genus Pseudomonas; species Pseudomonas sp. CFBP 13719. Next base: position 666,590 of record NZ_JACYVB010000002.1, read on the forward strand.
GATGAAGGTGTCAGTCGACTCCCGGTCAAGGCTGCGGCGCAGCACCTCGTAGCCTGCCTCCACGGGTTGTTTGTCGACCTGGGTCAGGTAATGCATCAGTGCACTCTGAACAGTGCCTTCGCCCACCTCATCGCTGAAGCTCTCCAGAAGGCCCTCCTCGTCCTGCAACAGGATTTGGGCGGCATAGGCAACCTTGCGGGGTGTAGTGCTCATGGCGTGCTCCTCAGAGGCCCAGGTCAGTACCGAGCGCATGATCACGGTGTTTGCCATGACTCAGGTGCTTGGCAGGGATGTTGTGCTTGGCAATCTGTAGTCGAACCTGCTCATCCTTCATGCCGGCGATGTAGCTCTTGGCAAGCTTGGGGTCGACTGCTTCCATTTCATCGATCTCAACACGCGTGAAGCGGTCGTAGGGCATGACTGCCTTGATCTGCTCAAGCGTTGCGAGCGGGTGATTGATGATCCGCATGAAATAGTCTCTGTCCTGATCCTGCTCGACCTTGGACACGTAATGCCCGGCAAAGGCTGGATGGCTCAGCAGCTTAGCTTTCATCAGGACATCCAGGGCCTGGGGTACATAGCGCAGGTAGATGTCCCTGGCGCACTGCTGGGCAATTGGCTGTGGGCAGCTGTCGTAGCTCATGCCCTGGTTAGAGGCCTTGACCGAGCTTGCAAAGAACGCTGCTACCGTCTTACTGCCCCCTTCCTCAAATTCGCCCATGTGGCTTAGCAGTTCCTCCACGTCCATACCGGCTGAATGGCCCAAGCGGCGCCAGAACTCAATGCAGATGGCCTCATCTGAGAGGGCCTTACCATCCCTGCGTTCTTCATAGGTACGGCTGGCATACTCGTAATTGCTCACCTTCTTCTGGTAACGGGCATATCCGGAGAGGATCGCTACCATGGCCGCATCTTTGTTCTCAGGATCCTTGAGCGCCTTGACCCAGGAGTCTGACAACAGATCTTTTCCGGACAGGCAGGTTTCGGGAAACATGGCCAGTAGAGTGTTCAAGGTATTGAAGCTGTCCCCCGGCGTGATCAAGGGGTTCGATTGACCCCGAACAAAGCGGTTCGCGCTCGTTAGGCCTACACGGAAGTTGTTGAACAGAGCCTCAGGCTTCTGCATAAGCAAAGCGCCCCAGATCTCCAGGCAATCGCGATGGGCTTCGTATCGCTTGGCATCCATCAAGCTCAAGAAGAAATCGCCTACTCGCTCAAGCCCCTTGTTCTTGTTGAACCAGATGGGCGCGACTTTTGAAAACTCCTGCTGAAGCTTCCCATCTTTGTGCCAGACAAGGTTTTCAAGATGATTGGATCGCTGACGCAGGTTCTGCATTTTGTCCAGAAACTGGGCCTCAACAGCTTGAGGCCAGCCTTCTGACTTGGTAATGCTCCAGGCCAGGTGTGGTTTTTTGCCAATGGCGGGTTTTGGGTCAGACAGGTGATGCTTGAGGGCTCGCTTGAGATGCCGTGAATCCAGGCTGTCAATCGCGTAACCCTGATCCCAGTTGGGATAGAAAGCCACCACGGTGCTTGCGACCTCAAGGCCATTCCAGTGTTTGTCCAGAGCCTCGCGCTGAAGCTCGCTGGCGATGTACTCAAGGGTGGCGGGGTCAGAGAGGGCCTTTTCCATCGCAGCCTGGCTTTTGAAGGACTTGCCACACCAAAACGTGTCCCTCTGCGCGATTACAGAGTTGGGGTGGGCCTGGCGATACATCTGGTAGACGCGAAAATGCTGCGTGAACTTAGGGTCGTTCCAGCGGTAGCGGCCTTCTTCGACAATGGGGGCGAGGTGGATGGTCATCGAGAATCTCCTGTTACCCCATTGTGCCGAGTGATACTTCGCAGCCTCAAGTGCGCAGGTTCAAGCCGAGATCACTGGATGAGATTTACCCTGAGGGTATCTCCATTGTTGATGGAGGCAGTGTCAGAGCAATTATTATAAACCCACGAGGTATAGGGGTAATAATCCATGGTCTTTTTAAGATCGCGGGTATTGCCGTTGATCTCCAGCTGAATCTGAGCCGGAAAGGATGCATAAGGAGTTTCAGAGGTGACCATTAGGTAAGAGAGACAGCTATTTCCGTAAATAAGGTACCGGCCAATAACCGCTTGAATACCCCCAACCTTGATATCGGTATGATCAATTGATCCCATGGAGGCTACCTGGCCTGCGCAGTTTGCTGCATCTGCAAACCCTTTTAGGCCTACTCCGCATCCACCCTGCGTAGGGTGACCGCTCATAACGATGAGATATTGGCTAGCCTTTTGGGGTTCCTCAGGGGTGGGGTCTGGGTTGGTTGAGGGGTCTTCAGGGTGTGCCGACCCACCGCCAGGCTTTCCAGCGATAGGGGCGAAGGTTTTGATAATGTTGTGACTGCTAGTCTCAGCCCCAACAGCAAGGGAGCTTCCTGCAACCAGAAAAGCTAAAAGTAGATTTTGGATTTGGCGCTTCATAATAGATCGCTCTTGTTTTTATTTATATTGATCTTAAGTTTTTCTAATAGCAACAAACAGAAGGGGGTCAGAATTTCATTGCGAACATCATATGACAAGCTACCCGAGGTAACCATCTAACGTGCAGACAACACTGGCACTCCCTTGAGCGTGTGAAGCTGGTACCGGCCATCGTTATAGCTCACCACCAGAATCGCCTGGCTGGCCCCATCATCGCCTTTGAGCATGGCGGGCACCAGATGGCGTTCCGATGACAGGGTCAGACAATCCTTGGCACTATTGAAGAACGGGCCAATGTTCGGACAGCGATCGAGTCCAGTCATCTCGAAACGCTTACCCCCAATCATGACCGGCTCGTTCGGCTGCAGGGCCCAGTTGTCGATTTTCATTTCCGGGTAGGCTTGCGTCAACTTCTTCCCTACCGATCGGGCAGTTTCCATGCAACCTGTGAGACCTGCCAGCACTGCTGGCAGTAGAAATGCAAAAGCCAAGCGCATAAAGCCTCCTGTTTTGTCTACAAACCTGGTTCTAAAAGCTCTTGCCTCGACTGCTTCTTTTCTTCCAGTTGGCGTTTGGTGAGCTTGCGCTTGGCCTCGGCGCCCATGCCCTGGTAATCGGACTCAACCAGGCGCGTGCCCAGCTGATCGCAACAACTGAGCATGCGCTCGCGAGTGAGCTGAGGGAAATCTAGCAGCGCCTGCTCGAACATGGGTTTGAGCTGCCGATACCGCTCGCTGCGGGCCAGGGCAAAGAGGTGGGCTACCACCTCCATGTCGCTGATGTCTTCTGCTGCTCGCTGAGCCATCGCTCAATCCTCTTGGTAGAGGGCCTCAAGATCTTGCTTGAGCGCCTGCTCGATACGTTGTTCGTGAAGTGTAACAGCCTTGAAGACACGCCGTGGGTTGCAGCACATGCAGCATCCGGAGCGTCCGCAGTTCAGGGCGTTCTGTTTGCGCCATGCCCCCTTTGGCTTGGAACCGAAAGCGTCGGGAATGCTTGGCGAGTAGTAGAATTGAACAATCCGCAGCTGACGTTTGATCTGCTTGCGGGCTTTGTCACGCCGGACACGACGTGCATTTTTGTCCTGAGACATGGATCACCGATTTTGCGCGCCCTCCCCGACATGGAAAGGGCCTGCGTGTGATCGGTGCTACCAGGTTGTTCATGGCCGACATTAGAAGCCCTCGTACTCTTCGTTGGGTTTCATCAGATCCAGTCCTCTTCTTTATGGCGGAGCACTATACCCACTCCTCTTCACGCCCAATTGCGTTTTTCATCATCGCTTCCTCTTGTGTCTTGCGCTCAATATAGCAAAGCCAACGCTCGGTTTAAAGACAAATTGATCAAGAGTTTTCGGAGAGTTTGAGTCTTTCAGAATAGGCTGTAACCCTCGTGATCATTGACCCCGGCGCCCCTCACGAGTCATGGTTATGGTATGGCCCCAAACACTTTTCATGAGCGAACTGATAATGCCCGACAACACACCCTTTCAACCCAGAATTTACAAGGTGAACAGCCACCACCGGTACGAGGACAACTGCGTGTTCGCGGACGTCTCCTTGAGCGAGGGTGTAATGATCATTCAGGATTGGTATTCGGCCATTGAAAGTCAGGGCTACTCGCGCCGGGCACTTGAGTGGATCACCGGAGAATCAGCTGTCAGCCGGGTCGAGGTAGTGGATGCTGCTGACAAAGCCATGCCCTTCTGGAGACGAATGTTCGATGTGGGCTTGGTGCAGCAGGTCAGCAGCACAACAGGCGAGACTGTGCTGGAGCGCGTCAATGGTGACCCCGCACCGATTATCAAGCCAGCAACCACAGCCATGCCGCAGTTGCCCAAGGGCATCCTGACGGGCAAGCAGGCCACTCAGTTCATTCATGACGCCATGCAGTCGATCGGGCTGCCTCGCACCAGCAAACTCAATGGCGGCGAAATCACCGGCTGGACAACCCACCATGGCGCAACTGGCTTCTCGGTGCGCCGTGATAACCGTGAGGGCTTGCTCCAGTGGCACGTGGTGGTGTCTGGACGCCCACACATGAGCTATGAGGAGGATGAAGATGGCCACCGCCCTTCCCGCCCAGAAATGCTTTGCACGCGCATCAAGAAGCTTTTCGAAGAGTTTGGCGTGAAAGTGAACTCGGTCAAGGCCACGGGTTGGCAGACCGCTTGGGATGATGACATCTCCTACGAAATTTTAACCGATCACCCTGGGTGGCTTGAGAACAACCGTCGCCTTGACCACGCCTCTGAAGTGAGCCTGTGAAATGATCAGACCAGTGTGTAAAGCGCAGTTCCAGCCTCAGGCCTGGCAAGACGATGATGCCATCGACGTTGACCCTGGCATGACCGAGTTTGATGTTACCGATCAGATCGAAGCCATGGGAAAGGAAAAGGCCCTGGCACTGGAGGACAATCAATATTCGTCCGATGAGCTGCGCGATGGCAAGAACGTCGAACAATGGATCAGGGACTGGGATGGGCCTTTCTACGTGCGTATCGAGGACTCTGTGCGCGAGTACTTCGAGGCAAAGGAGTTACAAGCAAACAAGGTCAGTGAGGGACTGGGCAAGATGTTGCGCCAGCGGCCCGTGCGTGATGATTCGCCCGAGCCTTGATGTGCAGCTTATTTACTCGTCAGGGACGGATCGTTGATTTCAACGGTGATAGGTCGACCATTGAGCGTCCCAATCGATTTCGAAATGCCCCATTCGAAAGTCGCCAGCTGATTCACAGTGGTGGCGCTGGTCACGCCTGTGGCCAGGGTACAGTTCTCGTCGATCACCTCAACCTTGGGTTCTTTCTGCACCTGGCTGGAGAAGCTGACGTAGGCTCTGACCGTCTTCTCATCACTCCAGATCGGCAGCACGGCAATAGTGGTGCCACTGGCGTATTTGGAAAGGTCGCCTATGGTGCTGATGGATTTATCAGCATGCACGATCATGCAATGCGCCTGGCTGGAGGCCGATTGGACTTCACCCGAGGTCATGGTGGTCGGATTTCCGATCAAGGTTGTCATGGTCGATGAGAAACCTTTGGCCTCGACCGATACCACAACAGCTTTTTGTTCAGCACCCGAGATCGCCGTGGTAGGACTTGCGATGAAGGTTGTCTTGGTCGATGGGGAGCCTTGGGCCTCGACCGACACCGCCATAGCGCTCTGTTCGGCATGAACGGTGCTTGCCAGCATGCCAAAAATAAGAGGGATCAGGATCTTCTTCACGGTAATTTACCTTCTTGATGGGTTTGCGGAGGTGTTGATTGGGCCTGCACCTTGGCAACGACTCGATCCATTTGCTGATCGAAACATTCGTTGAAATCAGCGCCCGTCTTTTCAACCATGACCTGGCAAAAACTGGCGACCACCGAAGTGATACGCATAGCCGATTCCTTGGCTGTCGGTGTAGATTGAGAGGAGCTACACCCCGCTGTAGAAACAAGCAGGGTTAAGGCAGAGATTCTTAGAAAGTGCTTCATTGTTCCATTCCGTTTTCATGTGCAGGGTCATCAAACAAAAAACCCAGGTAAGCCGCTCACCTGGGCTTTCTTGAAGGCCTGGCGGTGAACCAGGCTTGATCGATTACTTGCTGGCTGGCGCCGGCAGCGTCATCGGCACGGAGCCGCCCGACATGATCACGCAAGTCGACTTGGCGCAGGCCTCGCTGTACTTGTCGATCGCACGCAGCTCAACCAGTTGCTCTGGGGAGTAGCCCATCTTGTCAGCGTAGGCTTTGTCAGCCAGTGCTCGGGCCTTCTCGGATTCTGCACGAGAATCTTCGGCAAGCTTGCGTTTGTCGTAGGTCTTGGCTGCCTGCTCCTGTGCTACGGTGTCATCCATCTGGGCAACCACTGTTTTGTTCGGACGGCCCTGGCCCATGTTGAAGTCCATCACCAGCACCGGGATACCATCGGCCTTGACCTTGTCGTTCAGGATTTTCAGGATCTTTGTTTCGATCTCAGCGGACGTCCTGGCATCGGAGATGATCTGCGGCATCGTGTAAGCCTTCGAGATGTCACGAAATGCTGCTTCATAAGGACGCTGCAGGTTGTTGACGAACCATTCCTCACGGAAACCTGTGATCAGCTTGACCGAATCGAGCACCTTCACCTGAATGGTGGTGTTGAAATCCAGAAAGCTGTTATCAAGGGTCGGCAAATCGTCGAACTTGATCGCGTAGGTTTTAGGCGTCACGTCAACAGAAACGCCATAGGTGGTGGGCCAGGCCAGCAGCCGACCCTGAGTCAGCGGCTCCTTACGCGCACCTTCATGACCGAAGAAGTACGGGCGGTCAAAGATTACCACTTCGTGACCGGCTTCTACCGTGATGCTTTGAACGAAAAACGTGAAGAAAAAACCAGCTACGACAACAACAACTGCTGTTGCCACACCGATCAAACGACCGAAGAAACCACCCATACTGTTATCCCCTTTTAAAGGCTCATATAGAACCAAAGATGCTCTGTTTCACGCCGCTACGGCGTGGTTGGCGCCAATAATCTACAAAACTTGTCAAACTGTCAATATATTATGAATTCGTTTTTAACAACCAAGATTTACTCCAGATCAGCGTTTACGCATGACTGGATCCATACGACAATACATCTTAAATTCGTATGGACGCCTCCCATGACTGAACCACACCAGCACGCCACCACCCTGGCCGACCGAGCCGCACACCATGCAGGACTTTTTGCTCGCATTGTCGAGGCGGGTCAGCTTGATGAGCGGGCTCAGACACTGCTGGGTCTTTACCAGAGCTATGAGCTGCACCAGGATTATTCCAAGGTCTTTCATGATGCGCTGCGCAGCGATGACGCCAAGACGGGCGGCAATGCTTGCCGAACATTCGATTCTCTCTTCCAGGCACGCCTGAGCGAACAGCTCCAGAACATGAGTCGCCTGGCGCCTGAGCGTTTCGAGTCTGAGGGCGTGCAGGGGCTTGCCCGCCATGATGCCAATACTTACGCCACCGCCGTAGAGCAGGGTGAGACATTCGCCCTTCCAGCCCTGTGGGAGCGCATTCTCATTGGCCTTGATCATCACCAGTACAAAACCTGCTTGATTGCCCAGCTGATGCAGCGCGGCATTGCTCCCCAGCGCTTTCATCAGGATCTGGGCGCCATCCACACCGTGATCCGCGATCAGGTCACTCCTTATGAGCGAAGCCAGGACAGTGCTCGCGTGCTGGACACGCTGGCGCACCGACACGCCCACTTCTACCTTGATCCAGGGCTGTGCGCGAGCGCAGGCTATGACCAGACCCGACTGATGAGTGATATTTATGCCCTCAAAGGTGACAGCGTGTACTGGCAGACCCTGGAAAGCCAGATCGTTGAATCAGATATCAGTTTTGGGCCTATCCACCTGTACTGGTTTCGCCAGGAGATCTCGTTCTTCGAGGCCAACCGCAAGTCTCCTGCATTCAACGAAGAAGACCTGTTTGCGTTCGGCCCGCTCAACACCGCCCTGCTCTCGCTGGATGGGGACGAGGTTCTTCAGGGAGGCATGGCTGGAGCACTGAGAACTGCCCACGGTCATTCTGAACGGGGAGCCTATCAGGACGTGGAGCTCAAAAAGAGCAGCTTCGGAGCGGCTTTGAGAGAAATTGGTCTGGGCGCCAGTGCCCCGTAACCTTTGGTGTGGAAGTGCCCGAAAAGAGCGATATGCCTTTCTTTCCAAGTTTGTCAATTCATGGCAAAATAGCTCAATATTTTTGAGGGCGTGACCATGAAGTTTGGAAAAGCAAGTTGGCTCGTGCTGGTCTCGGCAGTCGCGGTGTACGGCCTGGGATGCCTTGTCGTTTCTTACCACCAACAATATCGACTTGATTCCAGCCTTTTGGAGACATCAGTCCTCAATGATTCCTTCAGTGCAGCTCACCAGCTCCAAAAAACCCTGCGGTCTAGGGGGATGGTGTGCTCAATCTTCTATTGCACCCAAGATTTAAAGGCTAAGTACGAAAAGGTAAGGTCTGTCAGAGAGGACTTGTTGCTATCGGCAGCAAGCCAGGGTGACAAGCGAGCCATCTCACTTGTCTTCGATTCGGAAAATTCGAGCCCCATCCTTAGATACAAGGCCCAAGCACTCATTCCTGCAATGTCGCTACTTCCGAACCCGACGCCGCAAACCTTACAACTGGCGGGTGAAATGTACATGCGTGGCGAAGCGGTCAACACCGACTACAAGCGTGCTTACAGCTACCTTTCAAAATCCTGGGCACAGGGAAACAAGTTTGCTGCCGCCAGCCTTGCACGACTCTTCAGCTTGTTGAACGACAGCCCAAATGCCTATCTGTGGGGTCTGCGCTGCAAAGTGACCTGCACTGAGGTGACGGCCACCGCCCAATCCCATTTAGAGGCAAACCAAATTCTCCGTATTCAGTCCATGGCGCCTTTCGACAAAATTATGACTGCAGGCACCACACCACTGTCTACCTCATCTAACTTGGAAGCTTTGAAATGAAGGTGCCTAGACTCATCCTTGCTGCAGGCCTGATTGCAGCACTCGCTGGTTGTGATCAATCAGGTACGCTTCAAGCGCGCCTTGATCAGGCAAGCCGCATCGGCGATCCCTACGAGGCCGCACAGTATCTGGACATGACCTACGAGGGCAAATACAGAAACGCCTGCGCTATTCTCATCGGCTGCAGCGACCAAGAGCTCGAACTCAACCGAGAAATCGAAAGCACCAAGCAAAGCCTGATGATTAAGGCTGTGGAGAGGGCCGACATTCGCGCCATCTCGAAAATCTTCGACGAGTACAGCCCGCCCAAAGTCCGCGCCCAAGCGGCCCCCATCGTCATGGCGCTGGCCCAGCATCCGGATGCAGACAAAGACATCCTGCGCATTGCCGGCACTCTGGCTTTTGAAGGCAAATTAGCCCAAGCCGACTATGTGAAGGCACTGGATTATTTTGCTCGATCCTGGAGGCTTGGCAGCAATCAAGCTGCCGATGGCGCCAAGACCTTGTTCGCCAAGATCGAGGACAATGACAATGCTTATCTCTGGAGCCTTCGGTGCATGAACGACTGCGCCTGGGACAACAGCAAAATCATCAAAACGCCCAATGCCCAGAGGGTAATTGAAATCCAGCGCCTGGCTCTTGATAAGAGCATTCTGGTGATCGGAGAATCCCCCTTCAAGTCGATCAAAGGCTGAGCCCCTACACCCTAATGTTGGCGGGCACGAATGGGCCTGTCAAAAATAACCAGCCGCAAGGCTGACCCACTCATTTTGCTGTAGAGGTTTTCATGCCCCACGATCTTGAGCAGTTTGATCCAGCCGCCGTCAAGGTGCACGACGCAAGCCTTTGGACGTCTGCCACGCCCACCGTCCACGCCGATGACTTCAACAAGTTGCTGGCGCTCTATGAAATGACACGCCACCGGGCGGACTCGACCCAGAAGAAGCTGCAGACGCTGGAAGCCGAGGTGGGCGACCCAGCTTTCTTCCTGCGCACCATCAACTGCCCCCACACCATCGACGCCAGCAAAGTCGAGTTGCATTTTGACCCCCGGCAGGTAGGCCATAACGCCCTCAACCAACTGTCCCGTCGCCTGACACCTCCCTTGAAGGTGCTCAAGCCCGCCGAGCCATTGGGTGGGCGCCTGCCTCCCCCTGAGCGCCAAGCGATCTGGGTGGTCATCGACGAAGCCCTGAGCGAGACACACGAACCTTTCGAGCGCGGCGATATCTGCAATCTGCTCGCTCCGGTGCTGGTGCCACTTGTTAGCCAATCGCCAGAACAGCCTGGGCTGATAAAACTCAACGATCTGCTCAACAGCGCGCCATGGCTGAACACCCCGCTCAACTTCGACGAGATCCGCCGCAACTCCGATCGCTATCTCTACCTGCGCGATCAGGCCACCAATAGCCGAGTGCCAGCCCCCATGGTCATCATGGTCAATCCCAAGCCAGACTATGTGGCAGCAATCGACAACGATGTTGGAAACTCGCTGAGTTACGGCAAACAGCTTGATCACCGAGTGGATCGGTGTTTGTTTCCAAAAATGGCAGGAGATGATCTGTCATGATCCAAGATGGCGTGTATCCAGACTCTAATAAACCCCTCAACGAACACGACAAGGCCTTTGTTCGAGATTTCTTGAGTGTGTTGTTCGAGCCAGCGGAGGCCGACCAAGATCAGGCGCACCAGCCGCAGGCTGAGCACGCAGGCCTTAACCAGGTAGTCACCACGATTGTCGACCAGGCCTACCTGACCCCAAATTCAACCCAAAGCAAAGAAGGAGTTCTCGCGTGAGAGCGCAAATCAATCTAGACCGGGGTCGTGAGTATCCCTATGACCAACCTGACGATGTGGAAACCCCGTTTCCTGCCAACGACTGGGCGCATGCAGCTGCACGCGGCATCCTGGCAGGGCTCAAAGGTCGCGGCGGTGTTGGCAATGAACTTGAGCAGTACGACGAAGAAATCCGTCAGGAAATCATCAGCGAAGCTGCCGACGTCATTCGCCTGGCCCACTCCCACCACGTCTGAGCCGTATTTCTTTAGAGAACCCCGTCTTTTCGGGGTTTTGTGGGTACCGGGAGCGATAAACGCCCCTTATCAGGAATGCCCACATGTCCGAGCCATCACGCCCCGCCCTGCCCGCTGGCGCCTACGCAGCCCTTGAAGGTCTCAAAGCCCAAGCCAAGGCAGCCATGCAAATGTTTCCAACCTGCGACAAAGCCACCCGTACTGCCGGCAAGAAAGCGCTCGGCGCTGCTCAGGCGACCATGAAGGCCAATGAAGAATGGGTAACCATGATCATTAAGCTCATGCGCTTCGAAGATAAATGCCTGGATGATGTGGATGTGCAGTGGCTGGAAAAGGTTTTACGTTAAGCACAATTGTGCAATAATTGCCAAAATGGCAATAGGTCAACGGGTTAACTGTCTGAGCCATTGCCCATAAGTGATCCACTGAGGATTAGATCATGAGCAAGCGCATGACAGCCGGAGAACTTCGGCGCGAGTACCTGCTTCGCCAGATTCGTCACACCGTCAGTGGCCGTGGCGTGAACTGCCGGGGCGGCATCTCCATGAATGATGATCTCAAGCACCTGGTCGAAGAAGGCAAGGTCGTGATCAATCGCATCCGTGGCATGGGCCGAAGCAGCCTGACGACCTCCAATCGCCCCAAGCGAGGCCCCCGAGGGATTGTCAGGCTGACCGTGGCTCAACCTGCAGACGGTGTTTACACCACTGGTTTTTTTGACTGTCCGTGCTGTGGCGCCCGAGCGCCAGACGCTTGGCTACTCAAGCACGCGTCCAACTGCTCGTTGCGCACCGACCACTACTTTGATCGTTACCCAGGCTGGCGCGCCAAGGAGCCTTGGTACAACAAGCACTGGATGGGCAAACCCAACCGACCGTGACCCTTCCCCAAAAGCCCTGACTCAGACGGCTCTGATCAGGGCCTCGATCATTGTTTATGGAACAATCCCGCCCCTCAATAAAGAGGTGAAATATCACTCTTTTCTCTTGAGTTCACCAGTAACCTCGGCCATACTTAAGTTGTCATCGGGACAAGCAATATCCCGGATAACCGAACAATGCAGGGGGCTACGATGAGCATCTGGAAACCGACGCAAGCACAATGCGACCTGATCAAGCAGGCGGCGGTGCTCGAATCCTGCCCAAATGCCATGCTGGGCCAAATCAAGCTTGAGCCAGGCATTCGCTACAACACATCCTCTCAGACCGCTCCTGAGTGCTTTAACATTGCACGGGTCTCCACACTCCCCGACTGGGCCGACACTGATCTGGTCGACCGCATTGACTGGAAAGTGTTTCGCAAGGGCGTGCCTTTGACTGAAGAAGGTGTGGCTATTGTTGACTTCTACATCCACTCGCGCACCGATGCGATCGCCGACAAGCTCGATTATCTGCTGGGCAACATCGTGGTCTTCTACAGCGAGGGAGAACTGACGGCTATCCGCAGCATTGGCGCCACCGGGAATAACCACCTGCCCCAGTTGCTGGCAAAGCTTGGAGCCTGCGCATGACCGAACACAACCCAATTGGGCAGCAGCCTGCTGCCCAAACAGCCCCTATGCCATCCATGGTCTGGGAGCCTGCCAACACCCGCCATACCGGGGGCGAGTCACTGCGCCTTGGCAAATACATTGTCGGCGAGTGGCAAACCGATGCAACGCTACCCAAAGGGGCCAAGTCCACTCACGCCGTCACCTGTCGTCTGCCTGGCGTACGGCCTGCCCTGGGGCACTGCGAAACCAGCGCCAATGCTCGTGCTTTGCTTGAAAAAGTGGTCAAAAGCTGGATCAGCCAAGCAGGCCTCTTCCTGACCGCCCCCACTACTGAACGAAATGAATCCGGAGTCTGCGCATGAACATTGATTTCCAACCCTTCGATTACGCCAATCTTCCGGATTCTGGCATGTACTGGCTTGCCGGCACCCGCCCCGTCTATGACATCGACGCTGATGCTGATGGGCGTACTATTGGAAAACCCACCGGCGAGGTGGAAAACTTCACCGCACTGGTGTGGCTGGACGTCTACGCCAATGAAGATGGCTCTCAGAGCGGCTATCACATTGATCCGGTCGACGCTGGCAACCTGGGCAACTTCGATGAGTCCAGCACCATCCAGTACTTTGCCGAGGTCAAAAAGGCAGCACATCCTCACGATGTCGAGGACAAGTTGTTCTCCATTGAAGGCGAAGTGATCTTCCAGCGAAGCGACGAGCCAGGCGCGTCCAACTGCGTGTGTTGCCCCCCAGGACAAAACCACGTGTTCTCACGTTACGTACGCTGGGACACGCGCAGCCAAGGCCTGGATTTCCACTACAGCAAGAGTGCTGATGACCTGGTGAGAAAATTGACCGGAAAATTTGCCAACGAAGGCCGTAGAATCAAGCTGACGGCGGAACTGGTCGATGAGACCCCACCGCAAGCCCCTGCCCTCTGACACCACAGGTTGATACCCCATGCCCCGCACCAGCAAATACGGCAACATGCCCGCCTCACTCAATCTGGTCGCCCAGGTTAAAGGTGATGGCGGCACTTATAAGGTCTGGGGTATCGACTGGCTCAACCACAAGGTGCTGCTTGACCGGGCGGGCTACGAGTGGACTGAAATTTCCAAGGTCAGCTTGACCCAGGGCGAGGTTGAACAGGATGACGGGCATGAGCGATAACACCAAGCCTCTTACCCAGGTTGAGTACGCGGCGCTGCTCTGGATCAAGACCACCACCTGCAATCTGGTCAGCATGATCCCAGACAAGACTGAGCTCAATGTGTTTGGCGATAAGGTGCCAGGCATGGCGACCTTCAAGAAACTGGCCAAGCGCGGCTACTGCTTTGAGACTGAGGAGGAGCCTGTTCGCTTCACCGACGATCCAGACGAGGTGCCCTTCGATTTCACGCCCTCGATCGAGATGACCGATGAGGGCCTCGCCGCGCTCGAAACTGCCATGGCCTCGGGCCGCTACTGACCATAGGATTTTCAACATGAATCGCCAGACACCCGAACAAGAGCTTGCCCAGCGTGTGCGTGAAGCTTACGCCACCACCAACAGCTGCAATCCTGAATACGAAAAGCTGTTCGACGAGTTGTCGGACATGCGCAAAAACAACATGGCTCAGTCCCATCGCCGGCAACGCGGCCTGCCTGAACATTCTCCCACCCCGTACGACCTTTGAGTGAGCGCATCATGACTTTGCCCTCGATCACCCTGACCACTGGCCAAATTGCTTGCTGCCCAGTTTGTGAGGCCCAGCAGTCCGATCCCATTGAGGATTACATGGCGCTCAATCGCATGGGTGCTGACAAAGGGGTTGTCGATCGCTGCGAAGGCTGCGGCATTCGCCTCAAGATCATCTGCGAAATTCCCGGCACGTTTGTTATCCATGCCCTTGAAACGACTCGGCGCTAACACATGAAAAAGCCAGATGTTACTCAAGCTCATTTCACCCTAGCCGGAAAGAAAACGGGCAAGACCATCACCCGGATCACCTTTGACGAATGTGAGGCCGATACAAGCGATGAGACCATCATCATCGCTTCTGACAAGCTCAAGGCGGCATTGTGGGAGCCTGATGTAAACACCGATCCGGAAAGCCCGGAAGACTGGGGTGGTTGGCATTGGAGCTTCAAGCTCGATGACGGCACGCACGCCTCGCTGAGCAACGATCGCCGGGGCGGTGCCAACTGGACGCTCTGGGTAAAGGATACCGCCGATTCACAAAGAGTGGCCGAGGTGCTTCTCGATGTAATCGCAGCCTCAGGTTTTCGCGCCCGCACTCGCGGCTTCTGACATCTTTCAAGGACACTTTCATGACCATTCACCACAACCCTCTGACCTGGCCTCAGTACCTGCATGTGAAACTGGGCGAAGAATGCGGCGAGCTCGCCCAATGCGCCGGCAAGGGCCTGTGTTTTGGTATTGAAGACGTCAACCCTAACTCTGGAAACCCTAACTGGCACGACACCCGCAGCGAAGCCAATGACGTCAATACCGTCCTGCGCATGATCGGCTACGCCACCAAGATCAATTTGCTGGGCGATTGGGCCAATGGGGCCAGCGAGAACAAGGCCATGCAGCTCAAGGAAGCCCGCCTCGTCTTTCACGCCCAGTGGGCCTTGAAGCGCGGCACCTTGGTGCTCAATGAAGGCGAACGCAAGTATTTCGACATCATCCTGTCTGAGCATGCCGAGTACCTCAAGGACTTCAAGCACCCGGATGAAATCTTGAAAAAGGATGATGAATCATCCGTTATCCTTGATAAGCGATGATATCTCATGTCTGAACTAAATCCTGCCAGCCTCCAGGCGCTCGTCACCTTGGGCGAGAATATTGAGATAGCGCGCCGTCGCCGTCGCCTGAATCAGAAGGCTATCTGCTTTAAGGCCGACATCACGCCACAGACTTACCGCCGCCTGATCCAGGGGGATGCAGGGATTTCCCTGGGAGTGGTGTTCAGGGTATGCCAGACCATGGGAATCGAGAGCCTGTTGGGTCAGCTGCTTGATCCCCGCCTTGATGAGGCTGGCAAGCAGGCTGAGGCCAAGACCCCTGACTACGAAATCGATGACAATGGGCGGTGCATGCCGGCCCGCAGGCCCAAGACCAAACAGCCACCCCCTTTGGACGAATGATCCGGGTGTAGCCATGAAGATCTGATGTTCGGCAGCAGCTTCGAACAAACACCCTCTCATACTCCAGGATGCATAACATCCGGTGACCTTATCAATCAGGAGCCCTATGCAGCTCCTGCCTTTGCACTCAAGGCCGCTTGATAGTCATGGCGGATACCGTACCCGTGTCAGCACCAACGCTCAGGCCAGTGTCCTTGCTGTACTGGAACTTGATGGCGTAAGAGCCAGTTGTTGGCACTGTGTAGGAAACCTGTCCACTTGTAGACCCTCCCAAAGCGAGCACCTGCACAGTCCCAACGTAAATTCTCAAGAGATCATAGCCGCCCTCAGAGGAGACATTGTAATTAAACGTCAGCACAGTTTGAGCCTGAAGGTTAATCGGCGTGAAGGTGACGAAGCTCGTTGAACTGTGTGCATGGTTGGTGTTGAACCAGCCTGTCGGGCCCCTATTGAAGCTAGCGCTAGTCGATACTTGGAGCTGAGAGGCCGAGGTACTGTTTGTAAAGTCGATGCTGGTCGGAGACGAGGTGCCTACTGCAGTGCGAGTCGAAGTTACCTGAATGGTCTGCTGACTCACTTTTGGACTGCCCACGTTTCTGATTTGCCCAGATTGGCTATTCTGCTCTCTGTCCTGAACAGTCTTTTGCTGCGGTTGCTGGCAAGTTGATGTCTGGGTGAAGCTGGCGCCCATAGAAACGGTATCTACAGCCGGACTCCAGGCTGAGCATCCGCCTGGCTCCCCAACGTTTGCCCATTCCGAAGAGAGGCTTGCGATCTGAGACCATGTTCCTTCAAAGGTGCCCACGGCAGACCGCATCGAGGAAACCAAAGTGGTTTTCCGGCTGACCTGTGGATCTCCAGCATTGCGGATTTCACTCGTAAGGCTGTTTTGCTCTCTGGCCTGGCTGGTCATTTTCTGTTGCTGCTGGCAATCACTTGCAGTTTGAGAAAAGGCTACACCCACACTGACCGTGGATGGATCTGGGCTCCAGTTGGAGCAATTGCTTAAAGCGCCCTCATTCATCCAGCCTGTTGAGGTGCTGGCGATGGCCGACCAGGTTCCGGTGAAGGTTCCGGTGGCGCTTCGACCTGAGGATACCTGAATGCTCCTGTGGCTGATCTGCGGCACACCGACAGGGCGAACTTCGTGTGTGTAGCTGTTGCTTTCCCTGTCCTGGATAGACATCTGCTGGGGCTGAAGGCAGTCAGTTGCCGTCTGAGTGAAAGACACCCCGGTGTTGATAATCGAAGGATCTGGACTCCAGTTTGAACAGCTGGATACCTCACCCCAGTTGGCCCAGGGCGAAGTGAAGGCTTCTATCGGAGACCAGGTGCCACTGGCCTGTGTAATCGGCGCCATGATTCGGATGATGTTGTGGGCGTTTGCGGCTAACGTGAGCCCTTGTAGCAGACAGGCAATCGAGAGCAGTGCTATTTTTTTCATCTCAAAAAATTCTCTTATTTTTGACGGCTCAGGCCCCGTTAAGCACAGCGCCCACAGCGCTGTGAATACATGATGGCCTAATAGCCGATTTCCATGCAATTTATCGTTTAATCGTATTTATAGAAAAGGGAAGCTTTACCAGAGATTAATCAATCCAATCATGGAGTTATAAACAATGTGACGTCTATCACATCCTAAGAAGAGATTTTTTTATCACTCAACCCTTGAGGCTCTGACGTCATGTTTGGTTGCAAAAAAGCTGGTTACAGGCGCCCTATAGAAAGGCCAGTCCGGATTGCACACCGCCATCTGGTTTTCCCACCTTGTTCATAATGCGAGCTTCACGCCTGAATCTGAATAGCCCTGGAAAGCCGATGGGCTCCCAGGGGCCCACAGATCTTCAAGGGCGCTTGATGGTCAGGGCTGAGACACGACCAAGGTCTGATCCTACGGTGACGCTAGCGTCCTTGGTGTAGCGAAACTCAATGGTGTACGATCCATCGGATGGAATGGAGTAGGTTGTGGAGCTACTCACTGATCCTGATGCAGTAACTAAAACCGCCCCATTCACTGCGATGATCAGTCGATCATAGCCAGTTTCAGACGAAACCATGTAGGCGAAAGTCAGTGCAGTGCCGGCCTTGAGGGAGATGGGTGAAAAGGTGACGTAACCTGCGCTGCCATTATCGTGGTTCCGACTTTCCCAGCCATATGCCCCTCTTGTAAAGCTGGAGACCGCAGCAAATGGAAGCTGGGATTCTGAGGCTCCCGTCGTAAAGTCGATATTGCTTTGAGTCGCAGTGCCAACAGCGGGTCGAGTAGATGACACCAATATGGTCTGACTAAGGGTCTGGGGCTCGCCTACATTGCGAATCTGCTGAGTCAGGTCGTTTTGCTCGCGGGCCTGAGAGGTTTTCTGCTGATCTTGCTGGCAATCTGTCGCTGTTTGCGTAAAACTCACCCCGGCATCGATTGCCCCGGTGGCGGGACTCCAGTTTGAACACCCAGTAAAGGCGCCGACATTTGCCCATACGGAGTCGTCGCTGGCGATAGCTGCCCAGTTTCCCACCGCTTGAGTAATGGGAGCCATGACGCGAATCACGTTGTTGGCAGAGGCTGAGGCTGAAACGGCCACTGTCTGCAGTACAAGTGCCAAGGACAGCAGGATTAGCTTTTTCATCCAGTAAATGCTCCAAATTTTGAGTCATGTCTGTGCATATCAGCACAGGCAACAATGTTCAAACATCATGACTCATACAAGGGGTTATTATCAATTTATTGAAAAAACGTAATGGCTGGGCGGTCATTAACTTTGCATGTTGCAGAAAGCCGCGTCTAACGCCAGTTCGGTGGATGACGTAAAAACACGATCACTAAGAGAGTAATGATGACCTGGTATTACGAAGAGATGGGCTCAGAGGCACCGTTTGATGACACTGATGAGGTCATAAAGACCAAAATCGGAGCTACCCCCGCCCGCAGCTGGCAGCACACTGCCGCACGTGCCATCGTGGCGCTGATGAGACATACCGCCGAGCTGCGCGATGCCTTCTCTATGAGGGACTGGCCACAACCCAAGCGCGTCGAACTGATCAAGGATGTGATCATGCTGATTGATACCTTCGAGGACGACCCCGGCACCATCGCCGAACGGATTTTCGAACACGTGCGCAATCACTCCTCGGTTGATCAGCAGTTCGAGGAAATGGTGACGCAGGATGAGCTGCATCAGATGATCGAGGACACGCAGTCCTATATAGAAGAAACCCGTCACCTGGCGGTTGGCTGAGAAAACCACTCAGCATTCTTCCTCAGCAAGGGCGAGGCTTGCAGAAACTGTGCAGCCCGCCCATCCCAAAAGACGCTTATTCATGAAATTGACGAACTGTTCTTTATGGCACATACTTTCCTCAATTTTTGACAACCTTTGGGGGCAACATGATCAAGCTCGATCTGGGGCACGTGGTGAAAACCTTCGTTCAGGCCCTGCTTCCTGCGGGATCCCCAGGCACACTGGCCATCGCTCTTCGAGTTGACACCTGGCTCAACATCGATGAGGACTGGCTCAAGCCAGAAGCCCGTGAAGCCTTCCTCGCAGATCCGACCCTGTACCTCAAGCATTGCCAGGTCAATCATCGCTACCACGAAGTGCTGGTGTTCAGGTGCCCCAATGCCTATACCCAGGTGTACCTGCAGCAGAACGCCGAAAACCCAAGGCAGGTAGCATTTGAAGGCATTTATGCCAAGGTGGCAGACCACGATTCACAATGGATCGACGGCCTGGACGAAATTCAGGGCAATGCACTCAAGGTCATCGAAACCCTTCGAGAAGATGCCAAATCCTACGTGCTGCCTGAATTTGCCGCTCGCCTACGCCCTGGCCAGACGGTGTGTTTTGCCCAGCACCCGGTATTAATCAACCCCACTTCCTGGCGCCTCGACGACGCCGGCAACCTGACTATCAGCCAATAACTACAATAATAGGTGCAACATGTCCGCAAACGCCTTTGTCATTCTTGCCCTGCTGGGCCTGGGAGTATTCGTGCTCTACCAGTTCTACCGAATCTTCTCGATCATGCGCAGTAGCAGCGATCGTGAACAACGCTTTAACCACCTGATGATCATCGAACAGGCTCGCATCGAGGCCCTCAAGCGCAAGGCCGAACAGGCCGCTCAGGTGGTGCCTGCGTCCAGCATCGGTCATGCAGCACCCGAGGATGATCAGCGCCTGGGGCTGAGCGCCTGATGAAAGTCATGATCGGCGGTATCGAGTACGTGCCCAAGGTCGACGTTGCCGAGATCACTGATGAGCGCCTGCACGACGCCCTGCGCCAGCTGGTGTACATGCAGTACCTCAATGAAACCCACAAGCTTCGGGCTCAGGCTTGGGATGTTCTGAACACCCTCGCGCCCGATCTTGCTCAGCTATCGAGCAAATCCCCCAAAGCGGCCTATGACCGCATGCACCCGGAATACCAGGAGTAGCGTCGATGAGCCTTCGAGATTTCCTGAAGACCAGCTTCTCTCAACTGCTCCCGGCGCCACGCCCCAACATTCGATCGTATGAGGATTTACTCAAAATCGATGTTGCCGACGAGCGCGAGTACCTCAAGCAACAGGTGACTGACCAGTTGACCTTCCTGCGTGCGTTCGATGCTGAGATGCGCCAGACCATCGACCGCCTCCATGAGCCTGAGGAAGGCAAGCTGATCCCATCTCAGGTCAATCAGCTGATCGAAGTTCGGGGCCGAATGAAAACGGTGCTGGCAATGACCAGCGCGCAGATCTTCTCTCAGGCCAAGAACCAGACCCCCCAGCCTGTCGTCCAGGCAAAGCTGGCGCTGGAACTTGGCGCCGCCAGTGGCGAGATGGAGCAGATCCTCAAACGTATCGGCGATTTGCATGCAGTTTTGACAGACATGCCTTTGGACGCGGTCAGCAGGAAGATCGGCAATCCCAACCATGGAGGCTCTGGCGTGCTGTGGCTGGGCGATCACGTCAACGTCCATGGTCATGGCAAGGGTCAGCTCTATGACCAGTATCGAGAAGGCTTGACCAAGCTGGTGATGCTCAACGCCTATGGCAAAGCCCACCTTCTCGACCTCTATCCTGAACCGCGCAAGACACTCGACCAGATCAGGCATGACTTCAAGCACGCCCCGCTTGATTCTGACTCTTGGTGAAGGGTCGCACGTAGGGGCTTGTTGATACGCCAAAGGCTCCTTCTGATAATGGCCTAAACCGTCATCAGAATTGACCTACCTACGGCTACGAGTGGCCCTGAAGTCATGAACACATCAAAACTGATCCCCCTGGTCATGGCTATGCTGCTAGTCAGCCCAATGGCCAAGGCCGACAATGTCATTCGAATGCAAGCCCCTATCCAGGGAGGCTCAATCGAGCAAGCTGACAGCTGGCTCCCGTGGACTGATGAGATCAGCGATTGGGCTGCTGTCGGAACGCCCACACTCTGTTCCAACTGGGCTCCACTGGCCAATACTGTCGCTGTAGGCGCATCCTTCACCCAAACCGCAACCGACTGTCAGCAGCTTCAACAGCGCACAATCCAGCCTACAGAGCGCAATGATAAGACCCTGGTCGTACGTAACGCCGGCACCCCCACCGTTGAAACGAAAACGGTCACAGTCAGCGCCACTCAGACTGTCGTAGGCACTCAGCCAATCGGCAATACCGCAGAGTTTTTGGTCACGGTCGGCAATATCTCCACCCAATGGGGATACATGACCAACACCAGCCGTGGCACCCTGATCAGTAGCACAAATCCCAACTATGTTCTCAGCTACGTCTCCCTTGGGTTTCAGAACCAGGTGCTGGTGGGCCTTGTGGGTCAACAACCGCAGTCAGCCTTCAGGTACAAATCGATCAAGATTCAGATGCTCAACAGCGCGGGTGCCGTGTTCTACACGATGTCCAGCGACAGCATTCTCAACAATTATGCGCCTGCGCCCTACTACGTAGGCTGGGCTCACAACGCTACCGATTACGCCAACGCCAAGGTTGCATCCCGATTCATCGTCACCTTGAGCTTCAGATAGAAACCCCTGCAAACCCCAGAACCCTGCAGCTATGCGGGGTTTTTGCTTACAAAGCTCAACGAAGAACTGTTGTCCGACACTGACCCGAATATTGAACGATAATGGAAGCGGGAATGAGGGGCGAAGCCCTGAGGCCTGAAGCTCGACCAGGCGGTCTTCCAATTTTGTTTGAGCCCCCCTATAACCCCCAAACACCACATTCACCCTGTCCCGCACCTAACAGCCTTTGAAGGCTCTGAGGGGCCGCTGGGAGCGATGTCATACAAGAAGGTGTCAGCGGGCGCGGCGAGCCATATAGTTAACAGGTGAGCCATATAGCGCTCATGAGCAGGGTTCTGGCCCTCACTCCAAGCGGGCGAGTATCTAAGCTCAAAGGTCATGATGTACCGCCAAATCATCTGCAGAACATCAAAAGCCTGGAGATCATCCAAATGGCCCTTGAAAAGCACCGGGAAACCCCTGGATTATCCTAGGGGTTTGGATAGGTCGGCTGCCACTGGAAGGCGAAACCCTGCTTCACCTGCTAAAAGTACATGTATACGAAGCTTTAGGTGACGCAGTATCTTTCACACGGGCATGCCGGGAACCTAGACCCGAGCTCCTTTTGCAATATATTGCACGGTGACATCGAGTAATCTACTGCCTTAAGCATTTCTGCAGCAATGGATACACAGCAGCTCGCATTAACCGACTCACTGCTGGATAATCGAACCAGAAGACTATTCATCAAGGAGCCCGCACCATGACCTCTCATTCTGATCAATCTGACCTATTGGCCGTTGGGCGGTACCTTGCAGCCATCCTTCGGCACAAAAAGGTGCCCGATCACATTGGACTCAAGCATGATGCCCAGGGATGGATGAGCATCGCCGAGATCATCGAGAAGTCAGCCGCCAATCGCAAAGCGCCGCCTCTGAGCGTCGAAACTATCGATCTTGCTGTGCAGCACTGCGACAAACAGCGGTACGCCATCTCCCCTGATCGTAAGATGATTCGGGCCAAGCAAGGCCACAGCTTTCCTGTGGATCTGGGCCTTAAGGCCGATGTCCCGCCCGTGGTGCTCTACCATGGCACAGTTGATCGTTTCTTCAGCAGTATCATGCGCGAAGGCCTGACGCCTCAATCACGCCAGCATGTTCACCTATCACATGAAAAAGAGACAGCCCTCAACGTCGGCGGTCGCCGAAAAGGCGAGGTGATCATTCTTGAGGTCGATACCAAAGCCATGCTTGCTGCCGGTCATGTCTTTCATCTGAGCGAGAATGGAGTTTGGCTGACTGATTTCGTACCCTCGACATTCCTGAGAACATCTCGCCCCTGATATCAGGGGTTGATATCGCAGACGAGACCCAGCCCAGAAACTTCATTTCTCAAAAGCTAATCATCTACAGAGGCTTAGTGCCGTAGGAACTACGGAAGTCAGACACAAAGATGTCTCTGTATTCTTCTGTGTCAACGGCCATCACCCTCAACCCGGTAGAGGGGTCGGTGTAGTACTCCAGATGAGTGCGGTACTGCTTCTGAAGGCAGTTAGTGGCTGTTTGCGAGAAATATTGGCCATTTTCTACCGTTGATGGGTCGGGGCTCCAATTGGAGCAACCGTCATAACGACCTTTGTTAGACCAGCCGCCGAAGGCAATCTGGTAAGTCCTTTGGGCTGTGACATTCCCAACAGTTCTGGTTTCTTGGGTGAGAGAACCCACATTTCGGTATTGCCCCGTGACTGAGTTCTGCTCACGTTTCTGAACGTTTGCCGTCTGCTTTTGCTCGCACAAGCTGGTTTGGTTAATGCTGGCGTCGGCGGTGTAACCACTGGCGATCTTGGGTGTCCACTCACCGCAGTTCGAAACCGGGCCGTTGTTGTACCAGGTCGAGTAAACAGGGTCGGCGGCAACCCAAGATGCCATTGAACCCACAGCCTGCCTGGACATGCTTCGGATGACGGTCTGATATTCCAGATAGGACTTTCCAACGCTTCGGATCGCTTTCGAGCTGAGGTTTTGCTCTTGATCCTGAACGCTCCTTTCCTGATCGACCCAGCAATTGGATTTTTGTGTGAACGCGGTACCACTGGCTACCGTACTTGCAGATGGCAGCCATGAGCCGCAGCTTGCTGCTGTTTCGCTATCCACCCAGCCGCCATACCGTGAGTCCGTGATCTCCCAGCTTCCAGCCGATAGGATGGGCGCTGATATCCGAATGATATTCTGCCCTGCTGGGGTAATTGCGAATGCACCGGCTGAACAACCAGTCAAAATCAACCCTAAAAGTGTACGTCTCACGTCCGGCCTCCGGCCTGTCAATAAACCACATTATCGTAGATATTAATCTATCAGGAAACGCGAGCAAGGCGGAAATGATTCATGACATCTGATCAATAATAACCCCGGTAAATAGGTTAATTTTTGTCACGGATCCGGCAATCTCGAATCAGGTCATCAGGAAAAAGGTAAACACCTGAAAATGCCCAGCTCTGAAGCACAATGCAAGCGCAAGAGGTAAACCCCAAGGGGCATGAATAGCAACGTCAAACAGCTTGATTCACGGTTCAGGCCGCATGGAATGCAAACCCCTAAATCTCACCACCCTTGTATTTCCAGGGGCGCTCGTGTGACCCGCGTGGTATGGGTTTACGTTTTAGCCAAGGCCCAAATAATTTCTTCAGGTTGACGTTTTATGCCAAAGAAAGATAAGGCTTTTCCGGGGTTTTCTTTGCGGAAATGTAAACCAGAAATTTCAGGCAATATGCTCCCCATCAGCACTCTCTCGCGCCTTCTGTAGAAAGTGCGATGCGCAGAGACTTGGGGTGAGTCGAGGCAAAGAGGGTGATGAAATTTCCAAACACCAATACACGGATTATCGATCAATTGACGAAACGCCAGTCAGTCGGTAGGATCAGAATGAAACCCTTTCCCGATGGGAGTCTTGCCATGTTCAAATTTTATGCTGATGCCTTCAAAAACTGCCTGGACTTCTCGGGCCGTACCGGGCGCGAGGCGTTCTGGAAATTCTTCGCCGTTCACTTCGTCATCTCCCTGGTGCTGTTCATGCTCAACAAGCGACTGGACGCGCTGTACCTGCTGATCGCGTTCCTGCCCCTGCTGTCGATCGCTTGCCGGCGCATCCGTGACGCAGGCTTTAACCCACTGCTGACCCTGTGCCACTTCCTGCCGGTCATTGGTACCTTGATCACTCTGTTTCTGTGCGCTCAACCGACCAAGCAGGTGGCCCAATGAGCCAAGGCAAGAAGCCCGAAGATGATGCCCTCGATACGATCCAGGTGCTCAACCAGGTACTGAGCCTGGGCGACCAGATCGACCAATGCATCGGCCATATTCGC
The DNA here is from genome assembly GCF_014842095.1 of Pseudomonas sp. CFBP 13719. NCBI lineage: Bacteria > Pseudomonadati > Pseudomonadota > Gammaproteobacteria > Pseudomonadales > Pseudomonadaceae > Pseudomonas > Pseudomonas sp. CFBP 13719. The sequence continues at coordinate 691,507 of NZ_JACYVB010000002.1, forward strand.
CGTGGTTCCAATGTGAACCAGGAAGAAATCTGGAGCGCCAGTGAGCGTGTCGACAATTTGTGCAGCATCGTACGCAAGGCCCTGTCGCGTAAGCCCGCGCAGGTGATGGTCGCCGAACAGGCCCGCCCGCTTGATCCGCAAGCCCGCGACACCCAAGTGGCCGTGCAAACCCTTCGTTCGATGGACGAGATCAAGGTCAATCTGCACGTGGCCCGAGAGGCTGGACTGGAAATCTCGGTGACCCCGGAGCTTGAAGCCATTTACGTGGCTGAGTACGGCAATGAAGGAAAGCGCAATCTGGACGTGATGCTTGGGCGCGCCGACACAATCGGGTCGGTAAATGTTCGCACGTTCATGGCACATGACGACCCAGCAGCATAAAGCAGTGGTTTGAGAACAAAAAAGCTCTCTTCGTGAGGGCTTTTCTGTTTATTGAGCGTGAGCTTCAGAGCCCCATGTCTGCTGCAAATACGCCGTCCCGACCTTGATCTGAACGAAGAAGATACGATCGGTACCGAGCATTCTCGCTGACCTTATACAGATAGCTGATCATCTGCGTAGAGGGTTTTTTTGCCAACACTTCATCAACACTCAGGGTGCTCAGAGAAGCATCCAACCATGACAGCATCTTGCCCTTGACCTGCCTGCTATGCGTCTTGATCCCCTGCTCCACTGTCGCAGTCACCAGATCGACCGGTGCCAATGTCTCAAAGGCTCCCATGCAGTCGAGCTGCTCGAAAGGATCAAATCCATAGGGGGCAAGATCTTTGAACAGCAATTTAAGATTGCGGGTTGCGTACTGAATGCCAACTTCCGAATCGCGAACCTTCAGTTGATCGCCAGCCAGACTGCGAATCTGATCGAAGATTATCGCCCGGCTTTGCTCTGGTGTGGAATCAACGCTGGCAACGATACCTTTTATGAAGCCGTCCGCTGGCGCTGGCGACAGGCAACCACTGATACAGGTACGAATGCTGGACACTGCTCGGCTTTGTGCCAGCACGCTTTCTTCCACCTGGGCCAGATATGTGGGCCGGTAGAACTTAACCGAGTTATGAAGCAGGGATTCTGCGGCGATGCGATCGACAAGGCTTGCTGTCTCAAGCGCGTTGAGCAGTGATTCCAGGGAGGCACTGGTCTGCAAATGGTGCTCAAGTTTGATCATGAACTGAAGGCGACCAAATACACCGATGAATTCCGTGGGCTTTATCACGAGCGCCCCATTCTCATCCACAATTGAAGGCAGCTCGCACCCCATTGCCGAAGGATCACCAGTCATCTGGAGGTAGCCCTCAGGCTTGATGATGCCTAGTTTGGAAAAGGGGTCGAACAGAGCATTAAGGCCTTTGATCATGTCGTGCTGACGTTCATGGTCGAAAAGGCAGGCAAACACGGGGAAGTAGGTCAGGCATTGTGAGACATTTCCCCCGGAGTGGTGATGGTCTTGCAGCAACCCCTCCCGACAGGCTTTGGTTCCGGTCAGCGCAGAAAATATGTGATCTGACAGCATGACTGCCAATTCCAGGCGATCCGAAATATTCAGGCCTGCTCTTGACGATAGCATCTGAAATTGACTGATGGCTTTGGGTATCTCAAGGCTGCATGGGCTGGTAATCCCTGAGAGGTTGGGCAGGATGGAGGTCATGATCAAAGCCCAAGGTCTTGGCCCAGGACAATGTCACGCCCCAGATCGGATTGTTTGAGAGCATCGCGGTATTTGGCGGAGCCGGTGTGCTTGGCCATCCACCCCAGTTTATTCGGCGAAAGGTTCTGCTCGATAATCCAGTCTTCATCCATTGTGAGCAAGGCGGCGTCCATCAGAATACTCTTGGTGGTGTCGTATGTCCGCTCATCATCGATCGAATCCACCAGGTAAGCTGTCAGTAGCGAACTGCCCTCCTCAAAGCCCAGCGCTTTGGCGATCGCCGGCAAAGGATCAAACCCATGCTGCCTTGCGCGCAATAGCACCTGGCGCATGCACTCGACAGGATCGACATCATTGGTCAACTCATCATCCCTTTCGATGAACTCAATGATCGCCCCCTCCAGGGCCTCAAGGGCTTTGCAGGTTGCGCTCTTATCCATGATGTTATCGATGAAGTCGAACGCCAGGCTCAGGCGTTTCATGAAGGTGTCTTCGGGATCGCTGCTGATCTCTGAATCCATCATCATGTGAATCTTGACCCACGCCTCCTTGACGGGATCAAGGATGGGCTTGAGCATCAAGCGTACCGGGTCATTGGCAGGCTTTACGCCCTTGTAGACCCGCATGGCCAGCTCCAGATCGAGCATGACACGACTGTCCTGATTCATCTGGGGGTAGTAACTGCGAAGACGCTCGATTCCCGAGGTGCCTTGCTTGAAGATTTGATCGACTTGGTTGCCAAGCTGCACGGGATGAATGATCTTGAATGAAGCAGGCTGATAGCGCAGTTCGCCACCGACATCCCAGAGCCTTGGACTGCCCAGCTTCATCACGCTGGCGTCATTGCACGCGGTGCGCAAGGTGTGGATCTCCGTTGTGCGCACGTTGCCGTAGAGATCGTAAACTTCGTCAAGCATGACGCCTAGCAGGGGGTGATCGCGCATCAACGCATATGAAAGCGTGGTAAGCACCTGGGAGGGCAGCTTTGTCCCGTCCAAGCAGAAGGGCTGCAAAGCCGTGGAGGCTGCTGCCAACGTCCCATAGTGGGCCAGGATCTGCTCAGCCAGGGTTTCTGCTGCGGCAAGGACATCTTCGATTTTTGGCCGGGTGCTGACAACCTTGATGAGGGACATCAGATCGTCGCAGACCTTGATCAGCTGCGCAGGCGTAGGGTTGTGGGACTGGCTGTACAGATCGAACGTGGGCATGGAAATCTCCTATACCCAAGTTTGGCGGCTGAGCACGAGGCGCATCAAGCTCAGGAGCGCCCCTGGCAGCCCCTACAGGCCAAGATCCTGACCAAAGACCACCTCACGCCCGGTCTCGGTTTTCTTCAGCGCCTCACGCAGCTTGGGAGTGCCCTTGAGCTTTAGCAGCTTGACCAGGTACCTCTCATCCAGACCCAGAGACAGATACACATCCTCACTCGCAGCAGTCAGTGCCGCCTGCTTCCAGGCATCAGCGGTATCCATCTCATAGGGGTCTTCTACAAAGCCTTCATCGAGCAGGGCCTGAACCATGGACTTGTTTAGCGTCTTCAGTGCCCTGTAGTGCACATTCTGACAAACCTCATCCAATGCACAGAAGCCGAACTCATCAGCCTTCTCAAGCACCTTTATCAGACCTGGTACTGCCATTTCGGGATGATTGAAACGGTTGGCGCCATCTCCATGGTCGGCCATCCACTCTCGGATACAGGTGCTGATTGCCTTGTGGACGATGTCGGTCGCCTGCCCGATCGGTAGAGCGCGCATCAACGCAAAGGCATGCTCCAGGCGAAGATCGAAATTGGCGTAGACGTCGGGGTCGTCCAGCACCTCGAACATCTCGGCGAAACGCGTGTAGCCGTCCTCAATGTCGTTGAGCTTGTCGCCGAGGAGCGCACGCACCGGGTCATCAGCCGGCTTGATCGATTGGTAGACCTTCTCGCACAGCGTCTTGTCCAGAAGCTGGCGGCTGGCTTCGCTCATTACGGGGTAGTCGTCCAGGATTTTCTGAACGCCTGCAGGGCCCTTGTTGTAGAAGTCGTTAACCTGGCGCTGAAAAGATTGCTTGTGAATACTGGCATAGCCTGCCGGGCTGCAATTGAGCTTTCCGTTATGTCCCCATAGTCGTGGAATGACCGTCCCCGACAACATGCTGTCGTTCCATATCCCCTTGGTGAAGGCGCTGAATGAATGATCCTTGCCATCGCCATACAGCGCTTCGATTTCCCTCAACAAGACGTGAAGCGTTCCGTGCTCGTACACCGATGCGTACACAAACACACTAAGCGCCTCACGGGTTAGCTTGCTGCCCTCCCTCCTGAGCCCGCAGAGTTCCTGCGACACAGTCTCAAGGCTGTAATAGTGGCCCAAGATCTGCTCGGCCAGGTGCTTGGCTTCAATCAGCAAATCTGTCCAATCCGTATGCCTGGGCTTGTTGGCCACAGCTTTCGAGAAGGCTGCGCATACAGCCTGCAGCTGCTCGGGTGCTGGATTGCAGGATTCTCTGTAAAGGTCGAACGCTCGCATACATCACAACCCCAGATCCTGGCCAAAAACGATTGCACGGCCCGTGTCCGACTTCAACAAGGCCTGGCGCAGGCCAGGTGTACCCTTATAGCGTGTCAGCTTGGCCAAGTGCCTCTCATCGAGCCCCAGGGAAAGAAGAAAATCCTCTTCGCAGGCAACCACGGCTGCCTCAACCCAGGCGGTAGGGGTATCAAGATCATCTGAGCCAGTGTCAAAGCCACCGTCCAGGATGAATCCAACCAGCAACGCGGGCGACTCCTTGGCCGATGACAAGGTGTGCTTGGCCACCTCAGCCAGCCCATCAAAGCCTAAGGGCCTGGCGCGCTCCAACACCCTGACCAGGCGAGGGATCACCAACTCCGGCTCATCCAGGTTTCTGGCCAGGCCCGAGTCATCAGTCATCCAATCCCGAATGCATTTTGAAATGCCCTTCAGCACTTCATTGGACTGATCCTTTGGCAGGAACTCAACCAGGGAAAAGGCGTGTTCGAAACGGTCTTCGAATCCGCCCACATCGTCATCCCGGTCGACCAGCTGAAAGAGCTTCTCGAAACGCACAAGGCCGTCCTCGACAGTGTTGAGCCTGTCGCGCAACAGCCAGCGCACAGGATCGTCGTCGGCCAACACGGAGCGATACACGCGCCTGATCAGATCTTCATTCAGCATTGCGCGACTGGCATCATCGAGCATCGGGTAAGCGTCCAGAATTTTTTTAACCCCAGCTTCTCCCTCTGCAAAAAGGGCTGAAACCTGACGAAGATAAGTGCGGTTGTGCATGTGGGAGAAGGCTTTTGGGTTGTACTTGAGCATGCCCTCGGCATCCCACAGCGTTGGGCGCGGCAGCAGCAGCAGCGCAGAATCCTGAAGCATGCCGTTGAGCGATGCGAAAGCTGTGCGGTCTTGTTCATCGCCATAGACGGCATGCACCTCATTGAGCATGGTGTTGAGCGAGGGGTGTTCGCGCACGCAGGCGTAGAAAAACACGTTCATCAGTTGGTACGGCATCTTCTGGCCCTGGCGGGCGAATGCACTCACCTCCTGAGCGACTGCCGGCAGGTTCTGATAGTGCCCCAGGATCTGCTCAGCCAGACTTTCTGCCGCCGTCAGGACATCTTCAATCTTGGGTCGGCTGTCGGCAGACTTGATGTGGGACATCAGATCGTCGCAGACCTTGATCAGTTGCTCGGGCGTAGGGTTGGGGGACTGGCTGTACAGATCGAACGTTGGCATGGAAATCTCCTATACCCAAGTCTGGCGGCTGAGCGTGATGGGCAGCAAGCCTCACAGCCCCAGATCGTGACTGAACACAGCCTCTCGACCGGCGCTGGTGTGCTTGAGGGCTTCTCTGAGCCCCGGCGTTCCCTTGATCTTGAGCAGCATGACCAGGTACTTCTCATCCAGACCCAGGTCAAGATAGATTTTCTCGTCTGTGGCTATCAGGGCTGCTTCCTGCCACGCGATCGCTGTATCCAGCTCGCTGCGATCCTCAAGAAATCCTTCATCGAGCAAAGACTCAACCATGTTCTTGTTTACGTTTTGGTTGGCCATGTACCTGATGTTGCGCGCCACTTCGCCCAAAGGGTTGAAGTCATGTTGCCGGGCACGCTCAAGCACCCTGACCAGATTGGGTACCGCCACAACAGGCTCGTTGAAGCTGTTGATGCCGTCGCCATGATCGGTCATCCAGTCGCGAATGCAGCGGTTAATGGCCCTTTCCACCAGGTGCGCACCTTCATCTGCCGGCAGGGCGCCAACCAGGTCAAACGCATGATTTAGACGAGCATCGAAGCCAAGATGATCATCCGGATTATCCAAGTGCTCAAAGAGCTTTTCGAACCGTGTCAGGCCATCCTGCATGACCTCAAGCTTGTCTTTGAGCAGCACTCGCCTTGGATCATTGGCGGGCGTGACGCTGGTGTAGACAATGGAGCAAAGCTCGGCATCCATCCTCAGGCGACTCTCCTCGTCCATCAGCGGATAGTCATCGAGGATCTTCTGAACGCCCCGAGCCCCTTGATGGTAGAAGTCTGCGACCTGACGTGCAAAAGCGTCCCTTTGCATAAAAGCAAAAGAGCCTGGGCGGCACTGAAGCTTTCCGTCTTCATCCCAGAGTCTTGGCTTTGGCAAAAAAGAAATCAGTCCGTCCTGCCACATCCCTCTAATGGAATTGCAGGCCCTCTTGTCTTCACCATTGGCGTAAATCTGAGTCATCTCATCAAGCACGATGCCAAAGGAGGGATGATTCTGCACGCTGGCGTAGAAAAATACATAGAAGGCCTGGTGGGGCAACTTTTCCCCATGCCCGCTAAATCCTGCGAGCTCCTCTGCCACCTCACTCAGACTTCCATAGTGCCCCAGAATCTGCTCGCCGAGGTTCTGAGCAACCTGCAACAACTGCTTGGAGTGCAAGGCTGAAGGATGACCCACCATTTTCATGAACTGATCACAGACAGTCATGAGTTGTTCTGGGGTCGGATTGGGCGAGTGGCTGTACAAGTCGAGGCTGGGCATTGAATTCTCCTATACCCAATTCTGAGTGCTGAGCAGGATTCACATCAAGCTCAGAAGGGATTACAGCCCCAGATCACTACCGAACACCGCGTCTCTGCCGGCTGTGGATTTGAGCAGATGATTACGGATGATCTTCGCATCACCGCTCAACGCTAACAGCTTTATGAGGCGCCGTTCAGCCAGCCCCAGACTCAAAATCCAGTTTTGATCGAAAGACCTCAGAACGGCCTCCTTCATGGCGCCAGCACAAGTCATTTTACCGCGATCAGCCTCGATGCCGAAATCAATCAAATACGCGACCACTGTCTGGTCGCTATTTATGCGACCCGGCGCATACTTGTACAAAGACACCATGGAATTGAAGCCGCAAGCCTGAGCTCTTTCGAATATCTTCACGAGATAGGGAATGCCCACATCCGGATTTTCGAAGACGCTGTAGTAACCCGCAGTAGGGGTCTCCATCCAAACATCCATTATCTCCCTGATCTGCTCAAAGATGACCTCCTGATTTTCACTCGACAGTTTGTCGATCAGGCTGAAGGCATGCTCAATCAACAAGGGCGTATGGTCTTCATCGCCACCGTTCATGGGCGAGTCGAACATCCGGGCGACCCTGGTTTTGGCATCCTGCAGGTTATCAAGCTGATCTCTCAGGAGTTCGCGCACCGGATCATCGTCAGCAAGCGTCGACTCATACACGTGACGGCAGAGCTTTCTTGTGATCATCCTCCTACTTTCAGCATCGACCCCAGAAAGGCTGGTCAGCATTTTCTCCAGGCCTTCATGACCTCTTTCGAAAAAACTCAGTACTTGCTTGTCCAAACTGGTGCCGTGGATGGTGATAAAGGCAGCTGGGCTGTATTTGAGTCGATCATCTTCGTCCCACAGGGTGGGCCTTGGCACCATCATCAGCATGGTGTGAGAAAGCATCATCTCCTGCTTTTTGATCGCCACACTGTCACTGCCGTCTCTGTACAGGTCATGAGTTTGCGCCAAGATGGTACAGAGCGAGGGGTGCTCTCGTACGCTGGCCCAAAGGAACACCTGCTCAACTTCGTGAGGGAGCTTTTCAGTCGGATGTCGATGGTCTGCCAAAAAGGCTGACACCGCCATCAAGTCCGGATAGTGGCCCAGGATTTGTTCGGCAAGATTCTCTGCTGCTTCCAGAAGATCGTAGGGATGCGTTGAGCCGGCGCGCTTGGCCTCGATCATCATCTCTCTGAGAATGTCGCTATGGCCCGCAGACGGGGCTTTCTTCTCAGCCACAAAGGCAACGAACTGTTCGCAGACAGCAATGAGCTGCTCTGGGTTGGGATTGGTCGAGTGGCTGTACAGATCAAAGCGAGGCATGGCAGGTCTCCTATGCACCATTTTGAGGGGTGAGTGGTCGGGGGAACAAGCAGCGCTTAAAGCCCCAGATCCTGACCAAACACCACGTCGCGACCAGTGTCGGTCTTTTTCAGGTGCTCCCGGATCTTCTGCGAGCCAGTTCTCCCGGCCACCCACGCCAACTGGCGTACATCAAGATCAAAACTTAGCAGCTTGTCATCATCAAGGCTCAGTATGGCTGCCTGTGCCCACCTCATGTACATCGACAAAAAGCTGCTTTCCTGCTCCAGATTTGGAAGGTTAGTCAGGACGCCATGCACAAAGTCCTCCTCGCTGATCGCAAGGTTCACAGTCTTGGACACCACAGCTAAGGGGTTGTAGCCCTGGCGCTTGGCTCGAATGAGCACTTTGGTCATGCATTCCACCAGCTGATCTTCGTTATCAAACGTTGGCTCATCTTGGATGTGGCAGGTAATGATCTCATCAAGCTTTGTGAGCACTCGCTGGGCTGCTTCAGCTGGCAGCCCATCAATGAAGTCGAAAGTGAAATCCAGTCTTTGAAGAAATTGTTCTTGTGGGTCGAGGCTCATTTCGGATTCAAATAGGACTTCAATCCGCGCCAGCCCGTCCTGCACATCATCGAGCTTATCGCGCAGCGTTGCGCGGATAGGAGAATTATCATCAAGATCTGAGAGGTAGATGCGCCAACACAGCGTGGTGTCCATCATTTCCCGGCTGCTTTCGCTCATGTCAGGGTACAAGCTCAACAGCCTTTCAAGCGCCCCACTGCCCTTACGGAAGACAGCTGTAATCTCGGCATCGAACACCTGGCCATGGACGAATCTGAACGCTTTGGGGTCATGGACAAGCACCCCAACACTGTTGATCATCTGCGGCTTGGGCATCACCACAAAGCGCCTGTCGCTTTGCAAAAATCCGGCGATAAGCAGGTACTCAGCCCCCGGCGCCGTATCGGCATACATCTCATGCAGTTCATTGAGGAAAACCTCAAGCAGCGGATGCTCCTGAACACAGGCATACAGGAAGGTGCGCAACACATTTTCAGGCAGTTTTTGGTTTTGACTGCAAACACCCCGCAGTGCTCTTGAGGCTGCCTCCAGGCTTCCATAGTGAGCAAGGATCTCCTCGGACATGCTTTGCGCCACCCGCAGGTGCTCCTTGATGTGTCGGGCGCAGTCAGTCGCATCATCCTCGACGAACTGCTCGCAGGCGATGAGCATGTGATCGACAACCTGGTTTGGGTGAATGTTTTTTAGGTTCAGTATTGTCATTGATAATGTCCACACGGGAATAGCAGGTTCAGTTTCATAAGCCCAGATCCTGCCCAAACAGTATTTCTCGACCGGTAGGCGAAGACTTCAAGGCAGATCTGAGCTTTTTCGATCCCCTAAAATCTGCAATTCTTGCAAGCTTCCTCTCTGGAATTCTCTGATCCAAAAGGGTTTGATCATCAAGAGTCAACACGGCTACCTCCATGATCAGGTTGTATGTTAAATACCCCGAACGAGCTACCTCAGTGAATTGGCCCACCATATGGTGGAGCAAATCGTCTCGGTTTTTTATTTTGTTCTGCAGGTGCAACCCAATCGCACCGATTAGATCAAAGCCGTGGTCTTGCGCCTTGCCAAACAGTTTCAGCGCACATTCGAGAGGCTGGTGCGCCTCTGAGAGAAACTCTGCATCCTCTCCCACCCAGAAACCTACAGTTTGTGTCAGCTCTTCAAATGCCTCGCTCACTTGGGCAGGATCAAGCCGTTCGATCAGTGCAAAGCAAAAATCCAGGCTTTTGTGGAATTCAGAATCCGGCTCATTATTGAGGTCACACCCAAAAACAGCCTTGATACGGTGCTTGGCGTCCTCAACCGGGTTGATCTTGTCCCGGAGCAAAACCCTCATCGGATGATCTTCCTGCAGGCAGGCGATGCAGACCCTATGCCCCAATTCGTAATCGCACAGTTTGCGGCTGGCCTCGTTCATGTCCGGGTAGGACTCAAGCAGTCTTTCAACTCGCCAGGCGCCTTTTGCAAAGTACTCTGACAGCTGGCTGTGAATGGATTTTGGGTGAACGCGGCTCAGGGATGAAGGGTTGTGCTTCAAGACGCCATAGGCATCCCAGGCATAAGGGCGCATGACACCCTTGAGCAGTTTTGACCCAGGGGTCATCCGGATCACCTTGAGTACTTCGGGATCATCCTCGTGCTCATAGAGCTCGAATAACTCATCCATGATGATCGAGAGCATGGGGTGTTCACGCGCACAAGCATACAGGAAGGTGTGCAAAACAGGGTCAGGGAGCTTTTTGCCTTCAGTGCAGAAGCCAATCAGCACCTGGGACGCCCTTCTCAAGCTGCCGTAATGTGCAAGGATCTGCTCAGAAAGGCTTTCAGCCACTTCCAGATGATCCTCAACAGCCCAGGTGGAACCGGCCATAGCGCTATACCGCTCGCAGGCAAGAAAGATTTGGGCATCGGCGGCTGCAGGGTGTATGTGAGCAAGGTTGAGGTCATGCACGGGTATGTCTCCTATGCCCTATTGTTCACGCTGACAGAATGCAGGGTCAATAGACCCGTAAAGCGTTACAACCCCAGATCTTGGCCAAAGACAATGTCGCGCCCGGTGCTGCTCTTCTGCAGATGCTCGCGTAGTCGACTAGAGCCTTTGGCATGGGCAAACCAGGCGATCTGATGCTCTTCAAGCCCCATGGTCAGGAGCGTGTCATCTTCTATTCTGACGAGCGCCGCCTGAAGCCAAACTCGGCAGGTGTTCTCTTCCCATGCCAGATTCTCGAAATCCTCCAGTATTCGAGTGATGAACCCGGCTTCAAGCTTGTCGAAGGACTCAACGAAGTAATCAAAATGACTAACGATGGTACTTGTCCCGTCGTAACCCAGTGCCGACGCCCGGTTCAAAACATCAACCAGGCACTGCACGGGCTGGTAGGTCTGCTCAAGCTCTTCGCGCCCCTCCAGCCACTGCTTGATCACTAAGCCCAGTTGTATCAAAGCACAGGCTGCATGCTCGCGTGGCATGCGTTCGAGCAGCGCAAAGGCATGATCTCGGCGTTTTACAAATTCGCTGCCTGGAGCATTGCTCAGGTAGCACGCAAACATCGCCTTGATGCGCTCCTTTGCATCTTGAATGTCATCGATACGACCCAACATCACCAGACGGACTGGATCGCCGTCAGGTACCAGGCTGCGACAGATGGTGCTGGCAAGCTCCATATCCAGCATCTTCTGACTGTGAGCATCCAGATCAGGGTATTGGCTCAAAAGCCGCTCGATCGCTGGCGCACCTGCCCAGGCAATTGCGGAAACCTGAAACTCAAAGGACTTTCGATGAATGCGTGCAAATGCTGCCGGATTGTATGAAAGCATGCCATCGGATCGAAACAAGCCAGGTCTTGGCACCGAAGTAAATCTCACATCTTCGCGATGTTTCTGCATCGCTCCCAGCTCCCCGGTGGTTGATCCGTCACAGTAAAGATCATGCAACTCGTCGAGCATGATGCCCAAGGTCGGGTGCTCGCGAACCGAGGCCCACAAGAAAACACCCAGGACATTGGTGGGCAGCTTGTCGTTGATTTGTGCACCATTGCTGCTCGCCAGCATGGAGGCAGACGCCTGCTTGAGGCTGCCATAGTGGGCCAGAATGCTTTCGGCCAGATGCTCGGCAGTCAAGAGCAGGTCTTCGACCTTGTAGAGCATTCTGTCAGACTCCAACATGAACGTTTGACACACCGTGACGATGTGTCGCTGGTGTTCAGAGGTCGGAATAGCGTCGAGCTTGAGCAGGTTCATGGGTTTCTCCTATGCCCCATTGTCTGCGCCGCTGAGACGCAGGGTCAAGGAACACTCACGTCCTAGAGACCCAGATCCTGGCCGAAGATGATGTCTCTGCCGGTACTCGACATGAGCAGGGCCTTGCGCAGTACATCCGATCCTCTCGCCTGGGCAATGCGCGAAAGTACTCGCTCATCAATACTCAGCGAAAGCAGCTTCTGCTCATCCACAGCAAAGAGAATCGCCTCCATCAAAACTTTGGCCGAATTGGTGGTGTTCTGACCGAACTCTATGGATTTGAACATCGTTTCGACGATGGCGCCCTCATCGTGCATGTACACGAACGCTGGGCGTAAAGCCCGGAGCACGTCATAGCCATGCCTGCTGGCGCGGTTCAGGACGGTGACCATGCAAACGACTGGATCATAGGGGTTGCCCAGGTCACAGCCGCCATTGTCCAGCCACGCGCTCAAGACGTCAGTCAGTTGCTCCAGCGCATTTGTGGCCTGATCGGGCGTCAAGGTATCAATAAAGTTGAAACAATCATTCAAGCGAGCCATGAACGGGCTAGCCGGATCATTTACTACCTCCAGCACGCCGTTGAAGAGGCAGCTGATGCGAGCCTTGGCATCTTCGACGTCATCGAGCTTATCGCGCAGCAGGCGCCTTACAGGATCACCCGCTGGCAGGTCGGAGAAATAGACCCGATTCACCAGGTAGTTGTCGATCAACCTTTGGCTGTCAGCGCCCATTTTGGGGTAATGACCCAGCAAGCGCTCTATCCCACTCTCGCCCTCTGCAAAAAAGGCATTGAGCTGGCGATTCATTGCGCCGTGGTGGACGTTTCGAAAGGCTGCAGGGCTGTACATCATGACCCCGGCGCTATCCCACAGCTGCGGACGTGGCGTTCTGATGAACCTGGGATCCTGCAGTATCCCGGTCATGGATGACGCTGCCTGGGAATACCCAGAGTGGCAGTACAGCTCGTGCATCTCATTAAGTATGATCGATAGCAGCGGGTGCTCCCGCACGCAGGCAAAGACAAAGGCCTCCATCACCGGCATGGGCAGCAGCTCATCAGGGCTGCAGTAAGCTCTGAGTGCCCTGGATGCCTCGTTCAGCGTTCCATAGTGAGCGAGGATCATCTCAGCCAGGTTCTCTGCAGTAGCCAGAATGTGGTGAGTGCCGCATTCATCTCTGGAGGCCCGGTGTATGAACTCCCGACAGGTGCCAATGATATGGCTCTCTGGGGTGGGCGCATCAACCTGAGCGGGCGCGGGCGCTGGCGCTGGCGGGTTGGCCTGGAACATTTCTTTCAAGCTCTGATCAATGATCACGGGGAATCTCCTATCCCCCATTGTTCTGCCTGAATAAGCCATGGGTCAAGCCGCGCCGGTCACCCCTAATGAGAGATTCACCGCTCTGGGGAAAGCTCTACACCCAGTTTCTTGGCCAGCTGAGTCAGCTCGTCAGAACGTTCGTCGACTAGCTGCTCCCTCATGATCTCAGAAGCAGCCTGTTCCCGAATCTTCGACTCCCCCAGGGTTTCACACATGGGCGCCGGCACCAAGCCACGGGCTGCCATCTTGCGTAGGTAGTCCAGGTACTGGGCATCGGGTCGGCTGCGCCCGAATTCCTCGGACAGGTTCACGCCATGGTCAATCAGGTGCTGGTTGTTGGCGGCGAAGCCCTTGAACTGATCAATGGTGATCATCGCCTTGACTGCCAGCTTCTCAGGGCCAAAACCCCACACATGCTGGGTCAACACATTCAGCAGCGAGCTGCCCATGGTGTGGGCTACCTCTGTTCCTGTGTAGCGTGCAACACCCCCGCTGGTCATGACGCCAGGCGCAAGAGGCGCGGTCGACTCGAAGACCTTGTTGGACATGGCCTTGAGCTCAGCATGATCACCCTTGATGATCCCGAAGGTAGCGTAAGCGTGTTCACCCTCCTCAAGTCCCGGCATCTGAGTCTTGACCAGGGCTATCTCCCCGGCAGGTACGTCGACCAGCGGCGTGCGCCATACCGGCAACTTCAGTACGTGGGTGAATGAAGCATTGAGAACGTCTTCAGGGTAATCGTTACGCTTGGCGAGGTTGTCCAGGTGATGGTCATTGACCAAAAAGCTTACGGGCGCTACGGATCCTGGCCCGGCGATGGCCGAGGACAGTTGAATGGGCATCACATCGTAGTCGTTGAAGACCCGATCGCTGACCACTATGCCAACCATGATCGTCGTGCCACGGGTGACCAGGTCAGGATCGACGAGCGCAAATTGCAATTTCATACAAATTCTCCTTTTCACCAGTGTAGCCAGGCAGCATCGCTGATAACCAGATAGTGATCTCATTACTCACGCATCATTGAGTATGAGACGTAACGCTCAAAGCCCCAGATCCTGGGCCATGAGAATGTCACGCCCGGTGCCTGTTTTCTGAAGCGCCTCCTTGAGCCCCTCTGAACGACGGGCCTGTGCCAGCCAGGCAACGACCCGCTCATCCTCCACTTCAGCCAACAGTGTGTCTTCATCCAGGCTTAGCAGAATGGATTCTACCCAAAGAGAGACGAAGGTCTGCTTTCTGGCTTCAGCTTCAATCCTCCCAAAGGCAAAGTCGACGAGCCCTTTGCCGCTCTCCTCCCAGCACATCTCCGAGTTCATCACCCTGAGGCCATCAAAGCCATGATCTCCCGCTTTTACGAGAAGGTGCTGAAGATTGTCGACCATGGCCTGGCCGTACGAAACGCGCTCGTTGTTCGCCAGCATGTTCGAGATATTGCCTTCAATATCATCTATAACCTTAGCGACTTGATCCGTGCGAAGATTTTCAACAAGCTTGAACAGCCGGTTGGTTTTTTGTCTGTAGGATGCACCCGACCAATCAGTTTCGACGGTGAGTCTCGAATCACTATCACTGTAATGAAGCAGCTCCCTCAACAGCGAACAAATTTCTTTGCCCGGAAAGCTGCCCGCCGCAGTATTTTCGCTGCTAGACGACCCTGAGCTTTGTGTGTTGATCTGGGTTTTCACGAAGGAATCCTTTTTCAACAGTATAGCCCTGCAGATTTTTATCCTGCTAGCGCCTGCATTTGCCAAAGCGTCACCCCCTGCCAGGCTGTCAAAACCTGAGCCCGCAAGCGTTCCGCTGCAGCATCAATTCAAATTGATCGGGCAGTGTCAGACAACGACAACCGGTCACTATATTCGATTTAAACGTATATTGACAAGACCCGTTTTGGGGGTAGAATTGACCTACAACAACAAGAAAGATGCTGCGCTGCCACGGGGCTCTACCCAGGGTTTCCAGCCTGCACAGCCTTGTTCATCCGATAACAACAAGAAAATGTGGTGAGCATGAATCAGCCCAAAGTGGCTTTTGTCCGAAAGTCAGCTCCTTCGAGTCGTCAGGACGGGTTATTTGCCCATTTCCCTGATGCTCAGGCCCTTCTCAAGGATCCTGTCGATTTCGATATCGTGATCCTTGACCAGACTGCCGAGCTGACCGGTCTTTTCCTGCGCCTTCTGCGCGTCAGTCCTCGCTACCGTTTCAAGCTCATCTATGCCCGCGACCAGAGCAATGCCCTGAACACATCGCTGTCCGATGGCCTGCCCCCTGAAAACTTCTTTCTGATCAGCCAAGCCTGGAGCGCCGTCACCGAGCGCCTGGATGCATTCAACCGTGGCAGCCAGCCAGAAAGCTTCGAAACCCGAATTCTCGCTTACCTGTGGATGCGCGAAGGCAGCACCCTGCGCGCCGTGGGCAACAACAAACTGAACCAGCATTACCACTACCCTCTGCTCGATGCCTTGATGGGCAGCGAGAAAGCACACGCTTTTACCTGGCTGAGCTTGATGGAAGGTAAGGGTCTGCTGGAACCTGCCGGCATTGTCGACCGCATTCGCATGTGCAAAGGCTGTGGCTCAAGCCGCCTGAATTATGTGGACGTGTGCCCTGAGTGCAACTGCCTGGACATCAAGCGCCAGCCAGCCATCCACTGTTTCACCTGTGGTCACATCAACCACCAGGACAAGTTCCTTGTTGGTGGCGTGATGAACTGCCCAAAATGCCTTACTCGTCTGCGCCATATCGGCAGCGACTACGACCGCCCGATGGAGAACTACAGCTGTAATGGCTGCCATGCCTTCTTCGTCGATGCCAAGGTCGATGCGCGGTGCCTTGATTGCGGCGAATGCCACGAGCCCTCAGAACTGCGCATGCAACTGGTGCAGGACTATACGCTGACCGAGAAAGGTCGGATGCTCTGCCGCAATGGCCTGCTGTTCGAGCAGACCCTCAATGAGAAGTTCGTGCGTGGCAATTTCGTTTCGTTCGATCAATTCAAGAACCTGCTCGTCTGGCAGATGCAGATGGTCAAGCGCTACCCCGAGTTCTGCTTCACACTGCTGGGCGTGCACATGCACAACCTTGAAGCGGTGATGGGCGAATTGGGTGTGATCAAGGGCAATGCCTTTGCTCAAAACCTGGTTGAGCGCATCAGCGCCAACCTGCGTGAGACCGATCGCGCCAGCCGCAGTCAGGACGATCATCTGTGGGTGTTGTTGCCCCATACCGATGCCAAGGGTGCCAGCAAGGTCGAGCCGCGCCTCCAGGAGATCCAGAAGCTGTTGAGCACTGCATCGGCTCAAGTGAAGATGTCGGTGGCTTCGGTGAGTATCCAGCAGGGTCACAAGCTTGATGACGAACCCGAGGGGCTGCTGGCTCACCTGCGCGACCAACTGGGTGCCGCATGATCGAGAGCATCATTGCCTACTGGCAGTCGTATGCCCACGACCTGGGAATGGCCGACGGTACCTTTCGGCTGTTCCTGATGATCTTCCCCTTCTTCCTTGTGTTCGAGGTGCCTCTCAACGTCTTGATCATCCTGGGTGTGGGGCGCTGGTTCCTTCGCATGAACACCCTGCCGCCCAAGCAGAGCCTGTACACCCCGAAAGTCTCGTGCCTGATCACCTGCTACAGCGAAGGTCTGGACGTGCAGAAGACCCTGCTCAGTCTTTGTGAGCAAATCTACGCGGGTGAAATCGAGATGATCCCGATCATTGATGGCGCCACCGCCAACAAGGTCACCATGGACGCCGTGCGGGCCGTGAACGTCGACAAGGAGCGCTACCCTCGCCGCTTCCTGCGCCCGATCGCCAAATGGCAGCGTGGAGGCCGTGTGTCTTCGCTCAATGCCGGCCTGTCCCTGGCAACCGGTGAGATCATCATGGCCCTGGACGGTGACACCTCGTTCGACAACGACATGGTCAGCACCATCGTGCGCCACTTCGAAGACCCCAAGGTGCCGGCAGTCTCCGGAAGCTTGCGGGTGCGTAACGTGTGGGCGTCCATGACCACTGCCGTGCAGGCGCTTGAATACCTGCTCTCGATTCACCTGTCCAAGGTGGGCCTGGCCGAGTTCAACATCGTCAACAACATCTCCGGGGCCTTCGGGTGCTTTCGGAGAAGCTTTCTGGAAAAGATCGGTGGCTGGGACACCCACACCGCTGAAGACCTGGACACCACGCTACGCATCAAGCAGTACTTCAAGCGCGAAGGCCTGCGCATCCCGTTCGAGCCGCGTGCCGTGGGCCATACCGACAGCCCCACCACCTTCAAGCAGTACCTGATGCAGCGCCTGCGCTGGGACGGGGATCTGTTCTTCATCTACATGCGCAAGCACCGGCACGCCATCCAGCCCCGCCTGATCGGCTGGCGCAACTTCCTGATGACCGCCTATGCCGGCCTGTTCTTCCAGCTAGTGCTGCCCTTCATCATCTTCGGCTACATGGTTGCCGTGCTGTTCCTGCTGCCACCGGGCCAGATCATCGTGCTGACCGCCATGGTGTACGCCCTGTACGTCGCTGCTACCGCTCTCATGTACCTGTTGTCCGTAGTGCTGGTGTCCGAGCGCCCCAAGCAGGATCTGAAGCTGGCACCGCTGGTGCTGGTCTTCCCGGCAGTGATGTTCGTCATGCGCTGCTGGAGTGGTCTGGCGATGCTCAACGATGCCTTCCGTCGCGGGCATGAAGAGACTTCCATGGCACCTTGGTGGGTGCTTAAACGTGCAAAAAAGTTCTGAGGTATGTATGCAACAAGATGATATAAACAACTATGAATTCGAAATATTCAAGTCCGAAACATATAGATTTGAAAATTCGCCAGCCACAAGAAAAGTGGCATGGAGCAGCATTGATAACTTCTACAAGCTAATATTAGAGTGCAATGAAATTGTAGAATCCAGCCTAGCCAAAAATAATAATTATCAGAAAAAACTGAAGGTAAAGATATTCAATTACCTTGTTGGTTCTGCAGAAAGATTTTATTGGTCGCTCAAGAACGAGGATGGTAACTGCATCGTTGACGATGAAGACATCCAGCGCTATGCAATCCACGATTCAAAAAAGATTTTGGAGTCAAGAATAGGGTTTATGAAGATGCTTCAAGATCAGGACTCCGCAGACAACTGGGATCTGCTTAAGAAAGCAGACTTTATTTCTGAGAAGTACGCGCACAAAGAAATCCTGATTCACAATAATTATAAAAATTCACTACATTGGATAGACGATTTAATCGAATCACATAAAAAGGACTTTAAAAACAGTCCTAGTTTCTACCTTGTTGGGGCTGGAGAGTGGAATTTGATATCCAAAGGCAGAAGCAACAGGATATCTGATCTTAAGGATGTTTGCCGAAAGACTGGGATGAGCAAGCACTCTCAATCACTAATTAATAAATATTGGCATTCTGAATGCAATCCATTCGAAGAATTTTACTCGCCGCTTAAAATATCCAGGCTAAATAAGCCATTGATTGAGAGCAGCTCTGTAATCGAATTCTGTTTACAGCTGGCATCATATTCACTAGAAGAATGCAAAAAAGAGATTTTGCTTCACCTGTAAAAATATTGTGACCAATGTAATTTCAAAGTAGCTAACCATTCGGACGAACCTTTCAATGCCACCAATGCGCACGTTATGAAATCTTTTTTTTATCTCTGTGCGCTGCTGGTGCTCAGCCTGACAAACACCACCCAGGCAGAGTCAGGCTTAATGCATAGCACCTACGCCTGGCACTCCCAGACCCTCCTGAACCCCAAAAGCAGCCAGGAGGAATTGACGACTCTCTCGCAGTACGGGATTTCGAGGATCTACCTGGGGCTCTCGGCTGCCCAGCTCCAGACACCCTCGCAGACCGGCTACGCCCTGAACAACCTCATCAAGCGGGCCCACATCCAGGGCATCGCTGTTGATCTGCTGCTGGGTGACCCCGACTGGATCGCTCCCGAGCACCAGGGAAAGCTGCTGTCGATCATCAATGGCCTCAAGGACATCCCCTTCGACGGCATGATGCTGGACATCGAGATCGAGCAAAGCCAGGTGCCCGCCGAGCAGCGAGTCGCCCTGTGGGCCCAGACTGTCGAGCTGGCCATTCAAAATTCACCATGGCTTGTCACTTCGGCCAGCCACTGGCGCTGGTACAGCAAGAGCCCGGCAGTTTGCGAGCAAAACAAAAGCCTTTCTTCGGCCTCCCTGATGATCTACTCGACCAACGTTGAAGTGATCCGCAGGCGCGCCCTGGAAGCCCAGGCAGTGTGTCCGGATGCGCAGATCAGTGTCTCGCAGAGCGTAGAGTCGATTCTTTCCTCCCAGGAGAGCTGGGCGGGGGCTGCAGGTTTTGATGAGGTTCGTGGTCGTCTGGAAAAAGCCCTGGCCGGTACCGGGGTCAAGTCGATCGACTGGCAGGACTGGGACAGCCTCAAGAAGATTCCCCCGCGTGCCGCCCGGTAGCCGCTGGGCTGTAGAAAGAGAATTGGCGACCCTGCCATACTGACCTCAATGACCAGGATGACCTGGCGCCCAGCATCAGGATCAAATCCATGGCCCTCAGCCCAAATATCGAGTCGTTTTACACCAAGGCCAAGAGAGGGGTTTGGGCCTGCGATGATCTTATGGCAGTCGCGAAGGAGTGCGAGGAGTGGTTTCTCTCTGACGATCTGGTTTTTGATTGGCTCGAACCCAGGGTGACTGCAGCAGACCGGGCTGGCGAAATCATCCCCACCGACAAAATGGTATTTGCAATGGCGATGGCGCTCTGCATTCCATCCGAGAAGACGGGTGATCTTTTCAAGCTTCGACACGCCATCCTGTGGGAAGACGCCAACGCGATTGGAAAATGGGTAGTGGACATCTCCGCTGTGATTAAGCAAAGCCTTCCTGAACACAACGTGGATGTACTGACCGCCTTCAGCCATCTGAAAGACAGAAGCGTCAGCGAGGTCGCCCGTCGATGCTACGCCGCAGACATGATGGAAGTGCAGCGCGATGCTGCCGGCTGGGACAACCTGGACGTATTCCTCAAAACGCTCCCCGAAGACCCCGATAAAGCCAGGGAGCCCGCTCTCAGCATGCTCGCACGATTTCCTGAGCACACCGGCACCGCCATCTATCGACACTTCGTGAGGAACGCACGGGATGAGCGCGACCTCTTCCGCGCCCAGGTCAACAACCTGCGCCACAGCCTGATGGGCGACTACTATGACAACATGAGCTGGGTAGTGAGCAAGGGGCCTAAATACCCGACATTGCTGCCCAACAGCGCGAGTGTTATTCCTCACTTTGCGCCTGACGCCGCCAGCGAAATATTCATGCAACCAGATTTCGCCGACAAGGTGCGGATGGACGCTGAGCACCTGGTCAGGGACTTCTTTCACCGCACAGACGAGGCTCTGAGAAACCCAGAGAATGCGCCACATGTGCACCAGATCACCAAAGCCTTCATTGAGGCCGGGATCCCGCCCGTGGCCATCATCAGTTGGTGCGTGTTCAGGCGCAAGGTGAGTGAGCCCTTGGTACCCCTGCCCCTGGCCCTGGGTGAGTACGCGGCCATGGGACTGGTTGAGCAGGACTTCTACGCGCAGGTCTACCGCCAGTTTCTCAAGGACGTTACCCCAACGCAGATCGCTGAAAGCTGTTTTCGAGATGAGACGTTCGAGTCTGCCTATCGACTGACGGGTGACAAGAGCATTCTCAAGAATGCCAGAAGCCGAGTTAGGGATGCGTGCTTTGGGAGCGACCTGGGGCTGTGAGCCTTTCCCAACCGCAGAACGCAAAAAACCCCAGAGCGCGTACCCTGGGGTTTTTTCTTCTCTAGGCCAGCCAGTGGGGCTGCTAGACGTCGGCGGCTATGTGTTTTCGATCTCAGATGGATTTCGAATACCTGGCACTCGCTCAACATTCGATGACCCAGCCCTAGTGGACTGTTCTTTGTGGTCACGGCTGCACTGGACTTAGGGGTCTGCCGGTGGTCACTGCGATCAATGCTGGACTGAGGATGCCGACCTCAGTCGACTGCTACTCCTTAACCGCTCTGGTCTGGATGGCTATGGGTCAATCTTAACGCAATATATGCCTATGTCAACGATTGGCTAGTGCGTTGATCATTTTCGTGACAGCTGCCACAAAAAGCACGCTGCTGATTCCATAAATTGAGCCAGCCTGGAACGCGCCTTCGGCAATATACCTTCAAATCGTGGTAAAATCTTTCGACCTGTGTTTGCGTGCCCTTGCCCCATTGGCCACCTTAGATGTGATGGATCATGGCCGCATCCCGCATGGAAGAAAAATGATCAAGGTCACTGCCGGTACCACCAACAGGCTGACCTGAAAAATCCTATAAGAATCGCATCGAGCAGCCACCCATGAAAATCAGCTTCAACAGCAGCAAGGAAGCCAAGCCCACCGAGCACGAAGGCATGAACGTCATTTATGGCGCTGGCAAGCGTGCAGCATTCAAGATTCGTTGGTACTTCCTGCTGGCGCTCGTAGCCTCGCCCCTGTTGATTCTGGGCGGAAAGGTCGCGGTGTCCCTGGCCATGACCGACGCCCCCGGAAAGCTCGTACTGCCCACCGCCGAGGTGTACAGCCCCGAAATGGGTGTGATCAAGGCCCTGACCATCAAGCCGGGCGATCAGGTGCAGCAGGGACAGATCATCGGTGAGCTTGAAGACATGCAGCTTGATTACCGCCTGAGCACACTGCAGGCCTTGGCAGAGCGTGATCTATCCGCCGAGCAGAAGCTGGCGCGCTCCCAGGAGCTTCAAGTGCTCAATGCCGAGGTCAAACGGGCGAATGCCTGGTACAACACCACGCGCAAGATGAAGGCTGAGGGCGTGCTGACCCAGATGGAGGAGTCCCAGGCATCCCAAGGCTTGCTCAATGCTCGCACCAACCTGATGCGCCAACAGATTGCCAGCGCTGGCCAAAGCCGTGTAGACGGCGACCTGCAGATCGAGCGCCAAGGCGAGCTTGAATACCTGCTCAAGCGTCAGGATCGTCTTCGCATCATTGCTGGCGCCAGCGGCAAAGTTATTGAGGTTCCGCTCAAGCAGGGCCAGTCGGTCTCTGCCGGCGACCTGGTGGCGCGTGTAGACAGCGATCAGCCCGCCACGGCCCAGATCTACCTGAATCCCGATGATCTTTACCGGGCTGAAGTGGGCGCCAAGCTGAGCATCCTTCTGCCAGGCGGCAAAAAGCTTCATGGCGAGATTGTGAAGAGCCCGACGCTTGCGGTACGCATGCCGACCGAGCTCAAGGAAGCTTTCAGCGAGAACCAGATGGGCGTATTGGTCAATGTGCAGATTCTGGACAATCTTCAGAACATCGAGCTGATCGATCAGTTGCCGATCAAAGGTAGATTCCCCTGCCCCTTCAATTTCCTGTGAGGCGGTGATGGTTCCCGAGCAGCTTCTGGAGTTTTGCCGACAATCGCCCGACTTCTCGTTGGGCGAGCACGCCATCGCCGAACTGGCCGAAGAGGCCTGCCTGTGGCTGCTGATCCATGTGGATGAGGACATGCCCTACGAATCGGCTCTCGCTGCCATTGCGCCGATGTGGGTGGACGATGGCAACCCGCGCAACAAGAGCATCAATTTCTGCCGGGCCATCCTGTCCAACCTGCTGAAGCTAACGCTGGCGCGCCCCAACAGCTATTTCCCCGTGGTGTTCGACGCCTACTGGAAATTCATGATCAGTTTCACCCTCACGATGTCCTTGAAGCTTTACGACAAGGCAGTGGGGGTCGATCTTGCCCGGTGCTTCAAGATCCTGGGGGCCGAGCGGCTCAAGCAAGCAAGCCGCCTCTACAACGCACCCCTGAGCGACGTATTGGTCGAGGCCATTGCCACCGATGACGTTGAGCTCTTCAAGCTGATCTGCTCCAAGCCCGATGGCGGCGCCTACCCTTATTACAAATGGCAGAGCCTGGCACAGTTCGAAGATGCCCCGGATTCGCGCATCCTCCTGGAATGCCCCGACTTGAATTGTCCACAGGGCCAAGGCGAAATCTACAAGGCCCGCGCCGCGATGATTCGCTACACCCTGGAGCCGCAGGCCTCAAAACGCCGACTCAAGTACCTGACCCGCAATCCCCCTGGCAGCCCCAAGACCCTGGGCGTGGGATTTGAGAGCTGGCGCCAGCGCGACAATGACGCCGACACTTTCTACAGGCGCCCCGAGTTTCAACAATGGATCCTGGCCAACCCAGTCGACGCCATCAAGGCGATCTATGGCCCAAGCCTGAATCTTCAGATCTATGAGCCCGAGATGTGGGCGCTGGCCGATGAGATCACGGGTATCTTTCTTGACGCCGGCATGCGCCCGCAGGACATGATCACCTATGGCCCGCTCAACCGAGGCAAGTTTGGCACGCCCGTCGAGATCGATGAGGCGCTGAACTACCTGGGGCACCTGTCGGACATGAACCTTCGCTTCTACGCCTACATCTACCTGGCCTACCTGCGTACCTTCACCATCGAGCAGGTGATTGAGGGGTGTGACGGATGCGACAGAACCCTGTTGGGTGCACACAAGATCCTGCGCGATAATAGGTTATTGCAGGCCATGGGTGGTGATGCTCGATCCGATACCCTGGCAGCCGACCTGGGCTTGTAACCCGGCACCAAGGACTTACCCATGATTGACCTGAAGATCCTCGACCTCTACCACCAGACCCTGAAGGGATCGATCGATCGGGAGTTTTTTGCCACTGCAGCCCCAGCGGTTGAAAAGTGCCTGATGAATTTTGTCGACCAAGAAGACCCCGCTGAAGATCTGCTCTACATGATCTTCCAGGACAGCGAGGATTTTGGGGTCGAGGACTTTTTCGGCTGCGCCGTAGACATTGGTCAGGAACGCCAGGAGCACCAGAAGCTGCTGCTGTTCATGCTCGCAACGGCAATGTCAGCTCCCACGCAGAACCTGACACGCATTTTCGACGCCTACATGCTGTTCATCAACGACCACACCTTCCAGATGAAGGACACCTTCCAGGTCTACGCCGATAACCTTCTGGGTGACATCCGCTCGCTGATCAGGCTGGCTGAGCCTTCAAAAATCAAACATATGCTGCGCCTGACCGACGTGTCGGCGATAACCGCACTGGTGGATGCGGTTGCTAACGACGACCTGAAAGCCTACAACCGGCTGTGGAATGTTGTGGATCATGCCGATGACTGGCACAACAAGTTTGGCACCCTGGCGCTGTTTCCCATCGACTCAGACAGCATGATCCACAAGGCCCTGATCCACAGCGACCAGGATCGCAAGGATCTGTTCCTGGCCAAGGTTTTCGCACTGCGCAAAGAAGTCGAGAATGACTTCACCAACGCCTGCTGCTATCTGCGCAACAAAGACGCGAGCGCGCCCACGCTGTTTCCCAACCATCGAAATGGCTGGACAGCCATCAGCCCAACCCATGAGCCGCTTTTCTACACCCAGAAAGCGTTTGCCGAGGGCATTGCCCAAGACATGCACCGCTGCGTTCGTGGCTTCTTCACGCCCAAGAAAAAGCTGGAGATACGCGCCCACGACGGCTGGGATCACATAGATGCAATCACACAGGCGTATCTGGATGCCGGCGTATCGGCGCAGTACCTGCTGACCCACGGCATATGTAGTGAATCAGAAGGCGCTCCACTGGTCTCGATGCAGCAGGCGATGGGGCGCTTGGGGATGCTGGACAAGGAATCACTTCGCTTCTATGGCGCGACCTTCAAGGCCCTTTTTAAGGACTTTGATACCAAAACCCTGCTGGGCTACTGCGCCACCGACGAAAGCCGCCAGGCGCTGTATGCCGTGACTCAGGATAAGGATATTTTGACCCTGGTGGGAGATCGGGTCAGGGATGCGATGTTCGGGTCGGATCTGGGGCTTTAGGGCTTCTGCCGTACACATATCCGGCGCTAAGCTGATATCAATGACCACCAGGGCTTTGAAAGCCCATCTCATGAGGCCCTGTCATGTTTCCCATTTTCGAGCTCGAATCCCAGTTTCAAGACCATTCGATGGGAGAGCTTGACCCTGAGAGCCTTTTTGATCTTGGAAAACTTTGTCAGCAGTGGCTTTTGAGCTTTGCTGACCAGGAGAATCCCGCTCAAGTCGCTGCTCAGCAAATCAACAGTACCAAAGAGGATGAGATATCTCACCGGATAGTGTTTGCCCTGGCAGCCTCCCTGTGTGCTCCAGGAAAGGATGCCGCACAGGTCATCCAATCCTATAAGGGCTATGTCAACGACAACTCCTGGCTGCTGCGCAAATGGGTCGCCGCAATGACAGAGACTATCCATCCTCATCACCCCGTCGACATCCTCGTTACCTTCGACGCCCTGGAAAGCACCGACCTGTATGAGACTGCTCGAAGTGCTTATGGCATCAGCATGCAGGATGTGCGCTGGGATGCTGCTGCCTGGGACAATCTGAAAATCTTTGAAGGGACACTGCCACAAACCGGTGCTGACGATTCTGTTTTCAACGCCATGGCCATGTTCACAGTCGATCCTGAGTCTGCCATTCATCGCAGATTTGTCTGCACCGAGGAGGATGAGAAAAAGCTCTTCACCGCCAGGCTCAACAGAATGCGCACACAGCTGATTTTCGGCTACAACAACGGCTACGCGTCGATGCGGCAATATGGAGAGAAGAGACCAACCCTGGTTTCTGAGATGGTAAACCTGGGCGGTACGCCGAGCATGGATGACACCATCCCGCTGCACAAGGAGCCTGGTTTTACCCAAGCCCTGCTCAGGGATGCCGATAACAGCATCGAGCTTTTCTTTCAGAACCAGAAGGAAAAGCTTTACATCAATACCGAAAGCTGGAAGTACGTGGATGAAATCACCCAGGCCTTCCTGGATGCTGGACTTAATCCTGAGAAAATGATGTTTCACGGGCCCTGGAAAGAAGGAGACGCGTTCCAATGGCGACCACTGGATAAAGCACTCTCTCACTTTGGTCAGATGGATATGAACAACCAGCGATTCTACTCGCACCTGTTCAAGGCTTACCTTGCAACCTTCGAAATCGATGACATCATCGATAATTGCACAGGCCCCGAGTCCCTGGCTGCGGTCTATCAGGTAACGGGTAACAAAGCATTCCTTCAAGCTGGCGACAGCAAGGTTCGCGAACTGATCATGGGTTCGGATCTTGGCCTCTAAGGCTTCTGTCCACTGATACGCGCCCTTTATACTCATGGATGGGCCAGCAGCAGGTGCAGGCTTCAAGCAGCAGGTTGGCCTATGTACAAGGTGGCGGTACTCGACGCGTTTCATGACGATCTTGAAAATGAGATCTGGGACGAAGATGCTTTTCCCATGGCAGCAGAAGCCGCCGAGCGCTGGCTGCTGGGATTCTCCGATAGCACCAACCCTGAGAAATCAGCCTTGGCCAAACTGCGCAAAGGTGAAAGCTCGCGTCAAGATTCCCGACTGATCTTCGCACTGGCCATGGCTCTGTGCGCGCCCTCGCCCAATACCGGCGCGATCATCTGGGCCTACTACGGATACATCAACAAAAACGACACCGATCTGATCACGAAGGTCTCCTTTGTGGCGCACAACGCACAACCTGAACACGAGGTGGATGTGTTTACCGCTTTTCGCTCGTTGCCAGAGGGAAATCTGCACGAGCTTACCGCCAGGCTTTACAGCGTCACCCTCCAAAACGTTATGGATTACGCCATCCTGTGGGATGACCCGGAGGTGTTTCGTAAATGCCTGCATTCTGAATCAGGTCTTCAGACCTGGCCAATCTGCTCGGCACTGGCTCGGTTCCCTGAAAACACTACCAGCAGAATTTTTCAGGAGTTTGCAAGCACTGAGCAGGGCACAAAGGATCTGTTCTTTCACCGTCTGTTCGCCCTGCGGCGCCAGCTTGAACGGGTGTATACCCATGGCATTGAGCGCCTGTGGCTTGACGACCATCAGCTTGGCGTCCTGATGCCCTCGCACAGAAGCGCTGCCGACAATCTTCCACTGTCCGAACTCCTGGCTGTCGCACCACCCCACAAGACCCCTGGGTTTGCCCAAGCGCTGCAAAAGGACGCCCTCAGGATTATCCGAGAGACGTTCGCCTACAAGCAGGATGCCCTCAAGATCGACCCCTCCTACTGGCACCACGTGGATGACCTGACCCAGACCTTCCTGGATGCCGGCATCACTGCTGAACAGCTGGTGAGCCAGGGTGCGTGCGGCCAGCCCACCGAGACGGTCAGTCTGCGAAGGGCGCTTTCCACCCTGGGAGGCATGGACACAATGAACCTGAGGTTTTACCAGGTCATGTTTCGCGCCTACCTGGCCAACCATGAGCCTGAGCACATCATGGCCAATGCCAAAACCTCCAAGTGCTTATTGGCGGTCTATCACATCACCGGGGACAAGGCGTACCTGCAAGCCGGCAATCACAACGTGCGTGAAGCGGCCTTGGGCAGCGACCTTGGCTTGTAAGCAACTTCCCATAGGGGCGACTACAGCTACATACTGAAAAAAATTTAGTGCGGCGCCACGTCGCTTGCTGGAGCCACCCCATGTTCGCCCACTCCCTCCTGGAAAACCTCTTTAACGAGTACCAGTCGCAGACCTTTTGCCCCGATGTCCTACCCGAGGGTGCAAGGCTGGCCGAAGAATGGCTCATGGGCTTTGTTGACCAGGATCATCCCCACAAGGTTGCCCTTGATGAACTCGTGGCCCTGGGAGACAACGAGAACGAAACACGGCTCAGGTTTGCCTTCTCCCTCGCCTTTTGCGCGCCTTGCGAATACACCGGCAGGATCATCGTTGCATTCGCTGAGTACCTGGCTAGAGAAGGGAGAATGATTGGTGTCTGGATAGGCGAGCTCACAAAAGATCTAGAGCCTCACCTGCAGGTCGACGTGCTCAAGGCCTTCGATGCATTGCCGGACGGCAGCTTCTATAAAATCGCTCGCGGTATTTACAGCGTGAGGGAAAAGGATGTCAGCCTGGCTGCGATCGCCACGGACAACCTCAAGGTGTTCAGATGTGCCATGCCTGATGACACCCAGAGCCAGCGTGAAGAAGCCCTGAAGCTGATGGCATGGTTCCCTTACGACATGAATCGACTGATCTTCAAGGACTACATCCTGCGCTCCGGTGATCTATTCAATCTTGTGTTGTTCAGAACAGGGGATCTCTACGCGCAAATGCTGCGTGAGTACACCGATGGCATAGAGTTTCAATTCTGGAATCAGGCATCCCCTGCCCTCCTTCCCAAGATAGGCCTGCAGCTACAGGCGCCAGATCTTGATCAGTATCCTGCGGTACACAAAACACCGGAATTCACCCAGGCACTTAACTCAGATTCCACCTCTCTGGTGCGCGCCATCTTCCTGTTCCGCCAGGACAGCATCTTGATGAAGCTTGAGAATCAAAAGTATTTTGCCGAAGTCACGGCAGCCTTCATCGCGTCTGGCGTCAGCCCCGAGCAGATCATTGCCCAAGGGGTTCTTGGGAAAAATGAAAAGACCACCACCCTGTTCAGCGCTCTGGATATGCTTGGGGTCATGACTCAGCGGCACCAGCAGTTCTACGTGCACGCCTACACAGCCTACCTCGCTCAACACAGCGTGGAGCATATCCTGAATGCCTGCCCCAACAACAAAGCACTGCTCGCCGTCTACAACATCACCGGTAACCGGGCTTTTATACAGGAGGGTGACGAGAAGGTGCGCGATCTTGCCATGGCAGCAGACCTGGGCTTGTAACGCTCTTTCCCGAGCCTGATCGCCAGCCGCATACTGTGTAAAAGTAGTTGCGGGCCAATGGCGCCGCTCGCTGGAGCCATCCATGTTGCCCGTCCTGTTACTTGAAGAGTTGTTCCACAAATACTGCCGATCCGAAATTGATTCTCAATGGGTGCCTCCCGCTGCCCAGCTGGCAGAGCACTGGCTGCTGAGCTTTGCAAAAGCGCCTGATCCCTACCTGGCGGCTTTGGAGAGCCTTGGCGCCCATGATCCTCAGAACACCGAAAAGCGCTTCTACTTCGCCTTTTCGCTGGCGCTGTGCGAGCCGACGGCCAACACCGGCAAACTGTTCAATGTGTTCGTAAAAGCGCTGAGTCAGAACTCTAGCCTGATCGGCAGCTGGGTGGGTGAAGTCATGGGGGACATCTACCCACATCACACTGTCGACGTCCTCAAGGCCTTTGAGTCGATCCCTCACAAGCGTCTCTACACCCTTGCCTACTCGTGCTATCAGACCCATGCGGTCAACGTCAGGCTTGCTGCTGTGGCATGTGACAACGTAACCGTATTCATGAACACCCTGCCCGAAGACCCCGGCAAACTGCACAATGCAAAATTCGAAGCAATCGCCCATTTCTCGATCAAGCCTGACAGCGCAATTCACCAAGCGGTGATCTGCAGCAAGAAGGATGAGCGGGAGCTGGTCTACTTTTGCCTTGAAGCCCTTCGCAAGCAGCTGGCAACGGAATACAAGGATGGCATCACCTATCTTCGAACAGAAGGTCAGGCAAAACCTGTTTTGCAGCCACAGGGGTGGTTGCCCAGCCCTGTCCTGGGTGAGTACCGCGCCATTTATCACCACCCAAGCTTCAAGGAAGCCTTGAGCCACGATCCATCCCGGCTCATCAAACAGTTCTTCATTCACAAAGACACCAGGCTCGACGTGCACCCCGCCAACTGGCAGCACGTTGATGAGGTCTGCAGGGCGTTCATGGAAGCGGGTATTCCCGCTGAGCGCATCATCGACGAAGGTGTCCGAGGGAAGGTGGCTACCCGAACCACACTCAAGAGCGCCCTGACCAAGCTGGGTCAAATCACGCTGGAGAACCAACGCTACTACCAGGCAGCCTACCAAGCCTATTTGGCCAAATACGACACTCAGACAATCGTGGCCAACTGCATCAATCCGGCGACCCTGCTGGCAGCGTACAAGGTGACCGGCAATCGAGCGCTTCTTCAGGCGGGCGGCGACCTGGTGCGCGATAGTGCCATGGCGTCCGACCTGGGCCTGTAACGCCCTTTCTTTGTTTTGCCCTCAAACCCCATACTAAGACAAATGAGTACCAGGGGTTTTACCCTGATCGTCCGAGGCCGCGTCATGTTCCCCACCCTTGAAATCGAATCCTTCTTCGAGCAGTACATGAAGGGGCAGCTGGACATTGAGGGCTTTGCGGCGGTGGCAGAGCTCACTGAACAGTGGCTGCTGGGCTTTGAGGGCGCTCGGGATCCTGCCATGGCGGCTATCCAGAACCTGTGCCAGCAAAGCAGCGTGGAGTACGACAAACGCATGCTGTTTGCGCTGAGTCTGGTGCTGTGCGCCCCATCCGATCATACACCCAGGATATTTTCGGCTTACAAGACGCACATCAAAAACGAGATGCCCAACATCCAGCAATGGATCACAAGCATGGCGATGGCGCTTGGGCCTCATGGCGTTGAGGTTGATGTGGTCAAGTGCCTGCGTCATCTCGAACCCAGCCTGCTCGATATCGCATGCGACGCCTATCAGATTTCACGCATGGAATTGCTGCAAGATGCAGTGGCCTGGGATGATCTGGATCTGTTCAACCTGTCGTTGCCTGAAAATGCCGATCTGGTTAAGCACTGGTTCTTCTCGACACTGGCAAAGTTTGAGCCTGCCCCTGAATCAGACATTCACAGGACGCTGATCACCACCGATGATGATGAAAAGGAGTTCTTCTACTACCGCGTTCAGGAGGTCAGATCCCGGTTGTTTGACGAGTATGCGGGTGGCTCCAACTTCAAAAGACCCACGGGGGAGCGAAGAGCCACGCTGTTTCCTGATGGCATGCATGCGCTTGAAAGAGGCACCACGGCAAGCGATCAGGATTTCTACCGCCAACCCGATTTCAAAGAGCGCCTGATGCAGGATCAAGAAAGGATCGTGAAGTCGTTCTTCATGCACATGAATGTTGGCGTAGGCAATGAGAACAACGATCACCACGCGGCCATCATCACCCAGGCCTTCCTGGATGCCGGGATTTCAGCAGCCTACATCGTCGAGCATGGGCCCTGTGCCCACATGCAGGTTAGACTGCCTACCGATGACGGACAGGAGGAGCCCATGTCTCTCAAGAAGGCTTTGGCCCGATTTGAGTTGATGAAGGTCGAGGGCAAGGCCTTTTACACCCGTCTCTACACCTTGTACCTGAGGGACTTCTCTACCGAGCAGGTCATTGATCTGTGTGACACGCCTGAAAGCCTGGTTTCAGCCTATCAGCTGACGGGCAACAAGGCGTTCCTGCAGGCCGGCAACGACAAGACGCGATCTCTGGTGATGGGTCTGGATCTAGGCCTATAGGCGCTATCGACCCTCTGAGCGCACCCCCTATACTGGGTAAAATAGCGTGTGGGGACACTACCCCCCGATGTCAGAGGTTGGCTATGTTTCCCATCATCGCGATCGAGCAGTTTTATAAGAACCACCTCGATTACCAATACGATCCTGACGCCAAATCAGCAATAGGGGCGCAGTGCACTCAGTGGTTGCTCAGTTTTACTGGAAGAAACCCCTACGATGAAGTGCTGCAGGCCATTAAATCTGAAGGTGGATTTGAAAACGAAGATCGCTTTATCTTTGCCATGGCAATGGCCTTGTGCAGCCCCTCGGAGCAAACGCCAGTATTGATGCGTCGGTTCAAGGACTACATTGATCTCTACTCATGGAACGTTGGCACCAAGGTGGGTGAAATTGCCAGCTTCTACAACAGTGATTTCGAGGTTGATGTGCTGAAGATCTTCAGCTCTTTCTCCAAGGATTTGTACGAGATAGCGCTTAAGGCATATCGCGTTGACATCGAGGATCTGCGTGATAACGCCGTGGCATGGGACAATCTGGGTGTGCTTCTCAATACCTTGGATGAAAAGCCCATGCGAGGTCGATATCAGGCGATGTTTGCGCTGGCAGGGTTTGCTGTAGATCCCACAACCCGGATCCACCAGGCCGTGGTAAAGAACGCCGAAGATGATGAAGATCTCCTCTTTTACAGGCTACTCAGGGTCAGGCATCAGCTGGTCGTGAACTACACCAACGGCGTGTATTGGCGCCGATGCGATGCAAGCAGCCGCGTTACGTTGAAGCCTGACAAACCTTCCAATCTCAGAGCACCCTCACTCCAAGACACGGTGGCTGTTCATAACGAGCCTGGTTTTTGTGAACAAATCAAAAAAGACCCAGTGCGCTTCATCCAGTGCTTCTTTGCGCCAATGGGCCAGTCCACACCCAGCAAGGTCAACCAGGAACAGGCTTCGCAAGTGACGCAGGAGTTCTTGAAGGCGGGTATTCGCCCCGACCAGTTGCTCACCTATGGCCTATTTGAACAGAGAGCATCCCCAAAGCCTTTCTCGCTTATGGAGTCCCTGAAGAAACTCAGCACGCTTGAGGAAAATGACCAGGCTCTGTTTGATGCAGCCTACAAAGCTTATCTCAAGGATTTTCAGAGCCACGAGATCATCAAGCACTGCAATACCCCAGAGATGCTGGCTGCGGTCTACCGTCTCACCGGCGACAAGTCATTCCTGCAGGCCGGCAACGACAAGACGCGATCTCTGGTGATGGGGCTGGATTTGGGGCTTTGAGAAAACTTTCGAGCGCAGCACCGCGCCCCGTATACTGATTAAAACGAGTCTTCAGGGTGATTGCCCTGGTTGTCCGAGGTCGCCCGATGTTTCCAATCCTTGAGATCGAATCAGCCTATCTGGATCACTGGAGCCCAGATTGGGCGCCAACGGGTACAGAATTCGAGCAGGTGGGCGCCTTGTGCGAGCAATGGCTTCTGAGCTTTACCACCAAGGATCCTTCGGTCGACGCCATTGGCGCGCTATGCACCCAAAGCAGGAAGGACTTCGACAAGCGAATGTACTTCGCAATGAGCATGGCGCTGTGCAACCCCTCGCCGGAAACAGGCCTGCTGCTTGATCGATATCGCAAGTTCATTGCTGCCAATGGACATGACATCGGCACGAACGTGTCTGCCCTCTCCAATCTGAATGAGAAACACAGTCCGATTGACCTGATGTCGATCTTTCGAAATATTCCTGCTGACCTCTATGAGGTGGCCACCAAGAGCTATCGCATCGCGCTGGGTGACCTTAGGCATAACGCTGTGGCCTGGGATGACCTCGATGTGTTCACCAAGTCCCTTGATTCGCTTCCATCCCGAGGGCTTCATCAGAGCTACATCGCCCTGTCATCCTTTCCAATCGATCCAAATTCCAAAATTCACCAGGCGGTGATGACCACGCCTGATGCACAAGCCAGTCTTTTGCTCTATCAACTGGAAGCCATGAGAGGCCAGCTGACCGACTTTTCCTCATTCACCAATGGTGTGAGCTACGAGCGATGCACAGACGATATGGGGATTACCCTCAAGCCAGGCAAAGGCCTGCTGCTCAACAGGATCAACATTGAGGCCACCACTGCCCCCCATCACCGACCCAACTTTGCAGCGCTTGTGATGAAGGATCCCGCAGGCCACATCAAGCAATTCTTCGAGCCTATCGGGCAGCGCACCCTCAGCGAGGTTAACCAGGAGGCGGCTACCGATGTCACTGAGGCCTTCCTGAGAGCAGGTATTGACCCCATCAAGATCATCACCCACGGCCCTTGCAAGTTGAATGCTGGCATCTCCCCTGTGTCGCTTCATGAGGCGCTGAACAAGCTGGTGTACCTGGAGGAGAACGATCTGTCGCTTTACCATGCCGCCTACAAGGCTTTTCTGGGTCAGTTCACGGCCAGTGAAATCATTGAGCAGTGCAGCACCGCAGCCAATGCCCGAAGCGCCTATCTGGTGACCGGCAACAAGGCATTGCTGCAGGAAGGTAGTGATCAGGTCAGAAGCCTGGTGATGGGAGCAGACCTTGGACTCTAAAGAGCAGGCAGCCCAGTGGCAGCTCAGTTACATCCTGGATCGCTACCTGGATGGCGAGTGTGCAAGCTTCGCACAGGCCTTGGCCACTATCAGCAGCCTGCCCGTGGTGGTGTTTCGCCTTGAGCGCGATCACGGCTTCTACACTGCAGGCTTTCCCCGGCACGCCGCCGTGCGCGTCGAGCAAGACCTCTATCTGGATGCATCAGGTTTGTTCAGCCTGAAGCAGGCCAAAGGCCGATTCGAGGCGCCCCTGGTGGTCGATAATGCCCCTGACCTTAGCGCCAGCCCCTTTGATCGGGAGTGGCCATTACTTGAGGAGCATGGGGAGGCTTTGGATCACGCCGATCAGATGCTGGCGTTGCGTGGACTAGAGCATTTTAAAGCAGCTCGGCCAAGGCCAAATGACGACTCCCCCCTCTGCACGCCCTGAGCGTTGCCACTCGCCCAGCAGGACTTGAGAGAATTCCCAAAAAGGCTGGGCCAAATCCGATTGCAATGAGCACCAAATCAATTGACCGCCCCTCAATATATGCCTAATCTCTCGCCCACAAACATGTCCCCTCAGAGCTTGTCCATGAAACGCTTTTTCCCTGCCCTTGTCTTGTTCCAGGCCCTGTCTGTCCAGGCAGACACAGCGCCGAGCGTCGGGTTGGTGGGAAATCTGTACAGAGGTGAAGAATTGGTATCGTCGTTCTCGATGGCCAATCTCTCCGCTGTCGGCACTCCGGTCGAGCTTGATGATCTTGTCGAGCACGGGTACGTCGATCGAGCCACGTACAAAAATGGGAAACTGGGGTTTCTCGCCGCGTCAGTGGCAAGCGGCCTGACCCTGCAGATCTCATCTCAGCTAACAGCGCCAGACACCGTGCTTCTCAGGATCAAAGGGGAAGTGGCCGAACTCAACGGCTTTTCGCTCAAGGCAACACCTGGCTCTACCGCTACCGTCCAGACGCCCAGGATGCACCGGAACGGCTTTTCCAGCGCGGCAATGGTCAAGAAAGGCGAATCGAAGGATCTGGTGTTTGGTCAGTGCCCACCTCAGGGGAGCGGGCAGAATCTGTGCGCCTATAAGCTGGTCATTACGGTCAGCAGCACCAAACCCTGATGCATGAACAAGCCAGGATGAGAGCTGGCTCTACAGGCTCATCCCGGTGTCCTCGTGCCCCTTCTTGGGGTTCAACACCGCGTAACGCTCCATGGTGACAAAGTCGACAGCCGACAGGCAGTCTTCATCGTCTGGCAGGTGCTCTTGCTGCGCAAACCCCTGTGTGGAGAACATGCCAGCCCTGGGCGCTGAGAGACCCAGCTCGTCGAGCTTCTCGTCCCAATACACGCCCTTGATCATGCTGGCGCCCACCAGGTGTTCACGAACCCATTCGATCAGTGCGTATTCCATACCGCCGCTGGCGTGACCTCCGGTGAGGTTGTGGATCTTGAGCAGGGCTTCTGTGGCCAGCAACATTGCCCGTGGCTCCACATCAGCCTCGTATTCCCCGGCCTCCAGCAGTGCCTCAGCTTCCGTTTCAAAATGCATCTCGCGAAGAGCGTCCTCCTCGTCAGCCTCACAGTCATGGTAGGCCACCACGTATGTAATGCCCTGCTCGATGAGGCGACGCTTAACCGCCCATTGCTCCACAGCAAGCCTTAAGTGCTCACAAGACGGATCACTGAGCGCCGACAGCATATCGATCAACATGACCTCGCCTTTCTGGGCGTAGTACTTGCCACCACCCAGGCGCGCAATGCCCATCCAGGCGCTCGGACAGGCGGATGCGGAGAACAGATTGCCCTCAAAGCTTTGGCGCTGGCCCTGTGTGTTCTTGTCCAGATCGCCGACGTGCCAGAGTTCGGAGGCAATAACCAATGGGATTTTCAACTGGGCGACTCCAACAGTGTTTATTCAATTCTAGCAACTGCGAGTGCTGCTGGGGAATCGACTGATGACATCGCTGGAACAGGCCCAGGCTGAGCTTTGGCCATTTTATTCTCAAAGCGTCTCCACTCCCTGTTGATTTCGCTGTAAGGCATGTAAACGCTCACCCGCTCACTGCTGGCAAGGTCTGGTCTGTTGAGCTTGGAAACCTCACCCTTTGAGATGAACGCGATGGTGATCCCCACGACTTTGCCATCCTCTGAGAACACAGGCCCTCCGGACATGCCTTTTACGGTGGCGCCATCGTGCGTTGAGTAGAAGACCCCATCCTTTGCATCAAGCCTGACCATCGCAGACATCGCATGCCCCTGGCCTTTGACGGGCATGTACAAGCTGTTGAAGCCAACAGCCGTCACGCTTTCACCCGGAACAGAGTCACGCCACTGAGGTGCATGCTCAGCCTTGTGCTTGAAAAAGACCAGATCGCCACGACCCTCATGAACAATATCTTTCAAAAAAGGCGTGTGCTTGGCCGTCACCGCATATTCATCGTTCCACTGAATTGCAGTGGCCATCAGCATCATGGGCAGTGGCGCACCCGAGGTGACAATGAATGCCTGATCAAAAACAGGGTCAGATAAATAGGCAACGGGGATGCCGTTACATCCACTCAGCAGCGCCACCGCCGCGCCAATGACAGCAGCTTTGATTCTTGCTGCTGTACGCACGCCCGAAATAAGGTTTTTTGGAGCCATCTGGCATTCAATCGACTCTGTGCTCATCATGGTTCCCCGCCCTTTTGCTATAAAAAATAAATACGAATGGGCAATGCCACTCGAATCCGAAAGTATCTCTGTCAATCACTAAGGAGCGACACCACAAAAGCCCCGGCCCCGGCGCTGATTTTCACCATGAATTGCCAATTAGTCAATATACCGTTAATCAGTCAATAACAATGCAGATACACCAGTCTTACTTATGACAACTGCAATATGAAAAAAATGGGATCAAACTGGAACACCCTCGCTCTTTCCCACCATACTGTAATCAATGAAGTGTAAGACCCTGCCTCAGCCTATCCAGGATTACCCATGTTCCCAAGTCTTGAAATTGAAGCGTTCTACCGCAGCCAAAAAGAGGGCTACTTCCTCAAAGACGAGTTTGTTGACGTGGCGCGCCTGTGCGAAGAATGGCTGATGAGTTTTGATGACAAAGAGCCGGCCTTACAAGCTCTGTCGATCCTGTCATTAGGGGAAAGTGACTACGACAACCGCGATCGGATGCGATTTGCCGTCTCGATGGCGCTGTGCATCCCTTCCCAGACCACTGGGGTGCTTGTGCCACGGTATCAGGGATACATGGATGAGAACTCCTTTGACCTGGGCTCAATCATCAGCGGCATCAATGCGAGCCTGCCTGAGGAGGGCAAGGTTGACGTTCTACAGGCTTTCGCAGCGTTGCCGGGGCGTGAGTTCTACCAGACAGCCCGTCAAGCCTACATGGTTGAGCTCAGCACCGTGCGACTGCATGCGGTTGCACACGACAACCTCGACGTGTTCAGAAACACGCTACCAGGCGATGACCCCAAGAAGGATGTGAGCATTGCGTTGAACACGCTGACCCAATTCCCCGAGCAGAAGGACTCTGAGATCCACAGGGCGCTGATCCACGACGAGCAGTCCGAGAAAGACCTCTTCTTCTATCGCATGACCAACCTTCGCCAACTGTTCGTAGGCGTCTACAAGGATGAAATCGGCTGGCTAAGGCCTAGTGCCGAAGAAGTGATCACCTTGCAGCCCTATCATGACTCATCCCTTCAGCGTGCTACCTTCGCCGACATTCCCCATGCCTACGAGGATCCCCTGTTCTCGCAAAGGGTCAACTCCGACAAATACCGCCTGGTGGAGAAATTCTTCTCCCTCACCGCCATGCATGTTACCCAAACGCTGGATTTTGAGGGCTTTCACGCAGCCTCCAGAGCGTTTCTCAACGCAGGGGTGGAGTCGCATTACATCATCTCCCACGCGCTGGTGAGCAGTGACGAGAGCTCCCCCCTGATAGACCTCAAGCAAGCCCTGTCCACCCTCGGCTCCCTGAGTGCCATGAACCAAGAGCTGTACGCGGTCATTTACCAGGACTATTTGAGCCACTTTTCTGCAGAGAGCATCGCCGCTCATTGCGAAAGTGACGAGTCGCTGGCGGCTGTCTTCAAGATCACCCGCAACAAGGCCTATTTGATGGCTTCGAGGGGCAGTGCCATCGACAAGTGCCTTGGCAGCGATCTGGGGCTCTAAAGTGACCCATTGGGGCATACCACCCCCGCAGGAACTGCTCGACAAACATGAGAGCACCCCTCAGAATTCTGTTTATCAGAACTGGAGGTGCACCAATGATCCCGCTACCCGTCAATGAGTATGGCGTTCCCCTCTATCCCAAAGGCCATGCTGGTCGCCTATTGGTGACAATTGCCGCCATCGACCACCTCGACACACCGACCGCCGCCAGCGTGGCTGCTTTGACAGGGCTAAGCAAGGGCAACATCGACACTTATGTCACAGCACTTAATCGCGAGTTAGGTGCCTGTATCGTGAAGACTGGCCCGGTTTACAGCATTCAGAAATGGGGGGACATCCTGAATAAGGATGGGGTCAAAAAGAGGTTGACTAGTTCTGTTTAACAGAACTAATATGCATGACGAGACGCAAATACCCTCACTAGGTGAATTTGATGGATACCACAGTCGCTCAGTACGCAACACAACAAGGCGTTTCAGTGGCTACGGCGCGGAAAAGGCTTAACGAAATGGTTGAGATTGGACGCGCTCAAGTGTCCTACCAAGTCATCATCGAGCACCGATCCATTAAGCGTGGCTCACGCAGCCAGATGGTTGCAATTCGCGGCAACCTCTACCACATCAATTAACCCTCAACTCAAGGAAAAGGTCATGATCCTGAACAATGAGCGCAGCAAAGATGCTGAGGATGTGGGTGTTCTGCTTCACGCCATTTTCAATTACGCGCAGGCCAACGAAGAGCGCCTGGATCGCAGCCTGGTTGCAGTTGGATACGCGACACTTTTAGGTTTGGCCCAAAGTGCTGCCGAAGAAGTCGCATCGATGCATTCGCATGAGGGAGATGATTGGGATGGCGTGGCCTGGTTCGAACGACTGTCCGATACCGGCGAGGGCAGTCTGGCGGCAGCCTTATTCGTCAATGATGACCCGGATGTGGAAGAAATCGTATCAAAGTGGCTGGCACAGGAATTTCCGCAAAGTTAAAAAAGTCATTGATCACAATCATGATGATATTTCATCACTAATCATTGCCAAATGGTCAATATATCGCTAATCTCTCCTTATCAGATGGAGAGTCCCATGACCGAATTCAGCGTTGTCATCATCACACCCCGCAATGAACGTGAGCGCCGGATCCAGGAAGCTTATCCTGATGTCCTTGGGCCCTTGCCCCCTTTCAACGAACTCAAGCACGCCGGCATCTACTGGCTGGCGTACGTGGACGGGGACAAGCGCATCTGGACTTCGGCTCCTTTCCAGTGGGAGCCGGTGAGCAAACAATGGTGCCGCGTAGGCGAGGTGGCCACGGGAAATCCTGTCGACCTGACCGGCTACATCGTCGTGGCACCCTGCATTCGGCCTGAGCTGGGCAAGGTGCATTTCACACCCGACTCCATTATCGTTGAACACCCTCAGGGCCCAGACGCCCCTACCTCGCCAGGACACTGACATGAACAAGCAGGAAAAGCTGGTTGAG
Source organism: Pseudomonas sp. CFBP 13719 (assembly GCF_014842095.1). Lineage (NCBI taxonomy): Bacteria > Pseudomonadati > Pseudomonadota > Gammaproteobacteria > Pseudomonadales > Pseudomonadaceae > Pseudomonas > Pseudomonas sp. CFBP 13719. Next base: position 731,152 of record NZ_JACYVB010000002.1, read on the forward strand.
GCGCTGAACCTCTGGGTATCACTGACCAATTTCGATGACTCCAAGAAGAGTTTCAGCCTTCGCGAGTACGATATTCTGCGGATGACAGAGTCCATCAACGAAGCCCTGGAGCTTGATGACACCAACATCACCGGCTTCCTGATGCTGAGCTACTACGCCCACAGCTTCATTGGCCAGACCAACTTCAGCCTGACCGATCTGCTCAACGACCGCCCGCGTGTCGAGGACTTCGTATCCCGCACCCAGCAGCTTCAAACCCTGCTGGCCGACAAGGAGATGCTCGAAGACCTGGCTCATTTCCAGCTGGTTACGCGCCAAGCAGTGCGCCACTACCAGGCCGACACCGACGAGGTGATGGCGCTGATCGAAGACAAGCACGACGTTGCCCTGTTGCGGCGTGACGCCCTGGCTTCGATGAAAAAACTCAAGGTGGACTACTTCACCCATGGCTCTGCGGAGGCCGATAGCGTCAAGCCAGCCTACAACCGCGAAGTCTTTCAGTTCTGGAACATCAACTCGATGCTGCGCGCCCTGTGCAACAGCCCCTCGGGTGTCTCGCTGAACTTGATCCGCACCCCTGACGATTACCAGAGCTACTTTGTCTTCGCCATTCGAAATGGCGGGCACATCATTACCCTGTCAGACCTTCCAGAGCAGGCTCACCCCCTGGCCAAGTACATGTCGCGCCGCCCTGACAAGGAATACGGCAAGCGGATCATGCAGAACTGGTTTCCTTACAACCTCATGAACTGGAAGTACGACGAGGAATCGAACCGACTCTGGATCGAAAAGCAGGAATTTGGCAACGCCATCGCCCCGATCAACCAGACAGCCTTTCCCCTGAGCGCCATCAAGGAGCTTGGTGCGCCTGAAATCATCTGGATCACCCTGATGTTCGAGCTGATCGTGGAGCGCTTCTGGCGCCGCCCGGTTGCCCCTCAGCAGCTTTCCTATACCGGTGAAATGGTCAAGGTTCAGGACGCCCTGCTCAACCAGGCTTCTGAAGCAGGACTTCCTGTGGTGCAGTACCAAGGCATCGAGGCCAAGGAATTGACCGTTCTGGAAGTCGCCCACCCTGATGAGCAGATGGCGAAGGCCTTGGGCAAGTCGGGCGGCAATCACAATGAATGGATGATTGAGCGCTACGAGGCCCGGATCAACCCTGTGATGCTCAACATGCTCAGCACGGGCGATGTGGTGGCCTACCTGCCGCGAACCGCTGAGCAAGGAGCACTGCCGACTGTGGTCAGCTCCAAGGAGTACGAAGACAAGATCAACAACGTCTTCAATCGCGAGAAGCCCAAATACAAGTACCACAGCCTGGACAGCGCCTCGTTTGGCGACAAAGAAAAGCTGTTGAGCGACCGCCTGTTCCTGGCCCGCGCCAACCTTGCGACCGAAATTCAGCGCCTGGCCGACATCGAATACGATGAGCGCAAGGCTGAGATCGAAAAATGGTTCAAGGATCGCATCGAGGCCAACGCCGACGCGCTGTTTGCATTCGCCACCCAGGAATTCTGTTACGTGCAGGTTGAGGGCGACAAGATCCCTAACCGCATCAATGGCACCTACCGTACGGCCAAAGGCGTGATGCGCTATCGCCTGGCAACCCTCTATGACTTGGCCGGGTACCACAAGAACATTTCCTACATCCGTTACGGCGTCTCGCTCAATGGCGGCTGGAGCAACTCAAAGGCTTACTGTTATTACAACGGTGCTGTCGCCTCCTGGGTTGTCAACATCGCCCCGCAAACTGTGCACGACCTGGCATTGATTACCGGCCTTGAGGTCTCAGAGCTCCCCGATGTGCTTCAGCACTGGGCAAGCGATCAGGACTACCGGGGCAATGCCATTCTCGATCGTATCGACCCTGTCGCGTGGAAGCTCAATAACCCCTGGATCGAACGCTGCAAGTTCGGGATCAATCTGTGGCTCTCGACCAGCGCGCTGAACAAGATCCGCAAGACCATGAAGCTGCCGGAATCCCCGCGCATGTACCCCAACACTACCGAGGACTGGAATTTCCCGTCCAATGAATACTCAGGCATGTGAGCGTGACCATGTACTCTAAATTGAACCGATTCATCGCCCTTGGCTTGTTTTCAGCACTTGTCGTGCTCTCTGGCTGCACAACCCAGAGCGCCCCGCAGCCGGCACCCAAGACCAGCAAGGACGGAGTAAGCGAAGTCATTGTTGCAGCGGCCCTGCAGTGTCATTCGGATGCTCCCGGCAACGAGAAATATTTCAGGACGTGTGTCAAAAACAAGATCGACCTGGCCATTGTGAGTCTTCAGGGCTTTTCCAGCTGTATCGCTACCACGGAAGGCTGTAAACCGATCGCTGCTGGCGCTGCAATCCAGAATGAGGGCTCTATCCATGAATGATCAAACCCAAACCACGAGCGCTCAGCAGGCCAAATCCCACCCATCAGCCTCCCAGCGAAAGACTGACATGCTGGTCAGCACCCTTGATGCCATGGCAGGCGACCTGGAGAAAGTCGCCAAGGAGCTTAGGAGAATTTCCAAAGACATTGAGGTTGACCGGGATGTGATGCGCACCAGCGAAGCTGCTGAGGTATTGACCAACCTGATGGGGAACCTGCGCTTGGATAAATTGGTACTGATGCCTTGCCAGATCTTGAAAATCGAGATGCTGGAGCAGCGCAACCCTGCTTGACCCCGCCCTTCCCGCTTTGCCCTCGCAGTCGGTATGCTGATAGTGACAAGAGGGCAACATCCGATGACCACCTACCCAGGACTTCCCAGCTACGTTCGCGCCAACAGCGATGTCAGCCTGGATTCCACGAAAGCCGCCGAACGCAATCTGATCGAGGGCAAGGTTCAGCACGAAGCCCTGGCCTTTTTCATGTGGGTCGCTGAACACCATGGGGATGACAACCTCGAAGACACGTTCGAGATGTTGCGCGACGCCGATCCTGACGCCGGCAAGGGGTATCGAAAGCTTCCCGAAAGGGGCAGCTTTTTGTCTGCCACCGTGGCGCTTGCCTTGCTCGTCGACCTGGGCCCCATAGCTGCACACCTGAACGATGGCAAAGTCAGCCGTCAAAGAATCAACGGCTTCATCAGGTTGTGGGCGCGACACACCCAGGTCGACCTGGTCAAGATGCTGCCCCGCAAAGGCCCTAACCAGCTGTGCCAATTCTGTGATCTCTACAATGTTAGCCAAGAGGACTTGGCGCTCAAGGTGGCCTCAGACGATGATCTTGCCGCCTACCAGGTGTTTGCTCAGGAAGGGCCATATCTGATGGAGGACGCGCTGTCACACATCGCCTATGACCCCCTGTCCGCCATACGTGCACAGCATGATGAAGGGGCAATGGTCATCAGCCACGACGAGATGCGACTCAGGTTCAGGAACCAGATCACCGCCTTTCATGAGCACAGCGGCCAGATCAATCCCAACAAGCCGACGAGACTACAGCCGTCCTCATATATTCATTTCGAGGAGATCCAGTCACTTGACCACAAGCTGAGGGTCTTTCCGGGCTATCTGCCCTTGCTGCGTGAAGAAACGCTGGATATGGCGTCCCGGTTTGGCTTCTATGCAACACTGGATCTGACCTTCGATGCCGAACAACTCAACCTGCTGAAGCAGTTGTTGGACGATTTCAAAGCTTCCGGCGCGCCAATGGCGGATGTCATCGTGCCGATCATGAGCTATCAGGGGTTCGGCAAGGCCAACTACCTCAACGAGACCCCGGAGCATCGACACGCCCTCTACCGCAGTCTTCTGGTGGAGCTCGCAGCAGCCGTGGGCGATGACCCCTACTCTCAGTCGCATCACAACAAGCTGTTCATTCTTAATCACCTGATCCTCCAGGAACCCCGCGATGCCCTGGAGAAAGTTTGCGATTCCCCTTCCAAATGGCACGCCATGTACCGCGCCACCCAGGACTCCAAGTACCTGAATCACCTCTCGACCAGGATCGACGCTGTTTTCTCTCAAGACCTGGGTTTGTAGCGCCTGGGGCTTCTTCCAGCCCCATCGCAGCCGCTATGCTGGTACAAACATGAGGATTATTCGATGACAGCGATCGACTGGCTGCCCAGCTACGCCCGACCGGGTGAAGGGGTAGTATTTGACAAGGCAACCCTGCGCACAGGGAAGCTTCAGGATGAAGCCCTGACCTATTTCAAATTGGTCTCTCAGCAAGTGGCGCCCACTGAGCTCAAGGATACCTTTCGCACATTGATCGACAACTACCCTGGCGCCCGGAAAGCTCAGGGGGAGTTCGTGCTCAAGGACAACTTCCTCATCATGACGGTGGCGCTGGCGCTGCTCAAAGACATTGGCCCCCTGGCACCCCATATCACCAATGACAACGTTCCGCTGGGAGCGGTGACCGCTCATATCAAAGACCTGACCGCAGGCCTTGAGCTTGATCTGGTTGACCAGCTGACCCGCAAGGCCGATGTAGACCTCAAGACCTTCTGCAAGCTTTATTCAGTCAGTGCCATGCACCTGGCCCTCAAGGCAGTGGCCGACGACAATGCTCAGGCCTTTGCTGTGATTGAAAAAGAAGACCCCCAGACGATCCATTCTGCTCTGGCCCGAGTACCCTACAACCCCCTGTCTGCGATTCGCGAGCATATTGGCAAGCCACCGAGCGAGATTTCCTTTCAGGAGATGGACTCAAGGATCCGCAATCAGTACACGGCGCTGTATGACCACGTTCCCCTCATCAACCCCAACAAGCCGGTAACCCTTCAGCCGCTTGAAGGCATCAACTACGAAGCCATACAAGCGCTCAATCATCAACTCAAGGCACTGCCTGGCTATCTGCCGGCGCTGAACACTTACCAAAATGAGTATCTGGGCCACTTCGGGGTCAATTGCCGCCAGGTCAACGCTATAGAGACCGACCAGCAACAGCTCATTGCAAACCTGATCGAAGACATGGAAAAGGCTGGGATATCGCGGATCGACATCTTGATGAAGGGGGTGCTGAAATTTTCCCCTGCCAGCAATGATCTTCACTGGAACCGGCCTCCGGAAGAACTCAAGGCCCAGTACCTTGCCATGACGACCGAGCAGAAGCAGGCCATGTACTTGCCCATGCTGTTGGACAACGCTGCCCACTACGGTGATGACCCCAAGGGCTGGCAATCCCAATCTAAGCTGCTGCAACTCAATCACTTCTTGAGCAGGGAGCCGATTGAAACACTAGAAGCCCTCTGCACGACAGGATCCCACTGGAACGCCCTGTACCGGGTGACAGGTGATCGCAAGTACGTCGCCAAGCTCGGCGATCGTGTCGACAAAGTGTTTGGTGAAGACCTGGGGCTGTAGGCAAAGACGCCTTGATGGGATATTGGCCAAGGGGAATTATCGGGTAACTCGTGTTGTCAATTACCCGATAAACCCTTTCATTCAAAGTAGAAAGGCTACCGAGATGATCCCGCACAGGATCAGACAGTCCTGAAGGTTGTACTGCTTCTTGCCCTGAACAACTTGGCTGTATACGTAGCTGGCCAATACCAGGCCGCTGTTTCTCACGATGGTGTAGTTCTCAGCCGGGATCTGCGTGATGATCACCAGAATCATCAACAGCGTCACGCAGTGGCAGAACACCAGTTCAAGCACGCTCTTGACGTTCAGGTTTTTGACCGCAAAATTCTTGTACTCTCGACGACGCAAACTCAAGGCGCAGAACACGGCAAACATCACCAGGGAGCTGGCCATTTGAAACAGGTAGGGGTCGTACTCCTGGATGAGCTTACCCTGCATCATCAACACCACTGATCCCAGCACGCAGTTGGACATCAGCAGATCTGGCCTGACGCATTCGCGGCTTTGCACCTTGCGCACATAGAACAGCGCCAGCAGCATGACGATCAGACCACTCATGACGCAGCGGTCAATCCAGGTGCGCCCATCAGCCTCAATGGTGTTCTGCAGGCTGAACATCCACACGACCATGATCGAGGTGAATGGCACCAGCGCATCGACCATAAAGCTCGACATGTTGAATATGGTAAGGTTTTTCTCATTGAGCTTGCGCGCCTTGAGTTGAACCTTGATGAACAGCAGAAGCCCCGCCTGGGTGATCCAGAACCTGGGGTCAGTCAGGAAGGGGAGATCAAGGGGCGCGTCTCGATAGAGCTGGAACCCGGCCAGGCACAGGAAGCCCGACAGGCTCAGAACCGAAGAGGTGGAATAACGGGTCGCGTAGTACCGCACCTGCAAGTTCTGCAAGTGGATCGTCAGCAGCAACAACACGGGGAAGAGAAGGTAAACCATGAGCAGGCGTCATCTACTACGAGCGCGGCAGCCTGGGTGGGCGCAGAACAGCCCTGGACACCATCTGTCGGCGGGACAAGTGAGAGGACATTCTACACACTTAACCGTAATATTGCGAAGTAATTTTGGGCTAAGCCGTTGACTTCCAAGCAGTCTTAATGAGAATCGACACAGTTCGCAGCAATGTCCGGCGCCAAGCCTAGCAACCCCCACGGGCTTTGTCATGACGCAAATGTGACTATCAGACCTGCGGCCTTTTCCCGCATTGAAAGACCCCCGCAAGCTCTAAATCGCGGATTGTGTATCTATTGAAAACAAAAACCCCGCTGAAGCGGGGTCTGTCATTTCCGGGCAATCAGCTCCTGCCGATGCCGTCCATGATCACGTGGGTTCCCCATTTATCGGTCGGAGCGCTTTCGCCCTGTACCGTCACCCAGAGGGTGGAAGAGCGCACGTTGCGCGGTACCGTTTCAGGCACGGTGATGCCGCCGTCGGTGAAGACGATGACCGGAGCGCCGTAGAACGGGTCGTTCTGGCGGATCTCGTTCCAGATGAACTCGAAGCCTGGACGGAAGTCCGAGCCGCCTTTGCCGTGCAGGCCAAAGGTGTTGGAGTTGATCTCGGCCATCACTTCGCGAGTGTTCATCACTCGGGTCACGTCGGCGTCACAGTGCACAACGAGCACCTCAAGCCCCTTGGAGGTCGCCAGGCGACGAATCAGGCCGTAGGCCATCCGCAGGTTGTCCAGGTCGTCTGCGTTGAACATGGAGCCGGAGGTGTCCATCAGGATGTAGACCCGCGACTCATTCTTCTTCTTGCCTGGCAGCAGAGGACGGTTCGGCGCAAAAGAGTTGCGCTTGTTCGGCTTCTTGAAGGTTGTCAGCGTCTTGGCACCGTAGTTGCCGATCTCCTTCTTGATGTGGCGATCGAACGTCAGCGGTGGGTTGAGGATGCCTTCGATCTGAGCCTGAGCCCATCCCGGCAGCTTGCCCCAGCCATGACCACCTTGCTGACGGTCAGTCTGAACAGCACTGGCCAAGGTCTGCTTATGACGCTCCTGGGTCTTCTCGGGCGATTCGCCTTTGAAGGGGTTACCTTCGATTTCGTCGTCGTCCAGCAGAATGTCGCCCTGCAGCTGGCCTGCGCCAATCTGCTTGCTCACTTCCTGCATTGCCTTTTCCCAGGCGCTCTGATCAGCCATGTTCTCGCCAGAGCCCATCTTGCCTTCCTGGCCAAGACCGTTTTCCTCGCCACGCAGAGCCTTCTGCATCTCCTTTTCCATGGCTTCAAGCTGGTCGGCCACGTTGTTCTGGGCGCGTTGGTTCGACAGGGGCTCGTTTGGCTGCTGTGAGGCACCCTGACCCTGCGACTGGCCCTGCTCGCTGCCCTGCTCGCTGCCCTGACCTTCCTGACCTGGCTGAGGCTGGCCTTCGCCGCCCTGACCGCCTTGCTCGTTAGAAGGCTGACCCTGATCAGAACCGCCCGAAGACGCTTGGCCCGCCTGAGGAGAGGACTGACCGCCCTGACCTGCAGATTGACCGGGTTGGCCACCCTGCTGACCGGGTTGACCGCCTTGACTCGATTGAGATGGCTGTCCACCCTGGCCCGGCTGACCCGGCTGCCCATTGCCCTGGCCTGGTTGATTGCCTTGACCTGGCTCGCTGCCTTCGCCCTGCCCTTGACCGGGCTGATTGCCCTGCCCTGGCTGGTTGCCTTCACCGGAATCGCCCGGATCATTACCACCTGGCTGACCACTTTCATTGCCATCAGCCTGCTGACCTTGATCGCCTGGCTGCTGACCATCAGCACCCTGCTCACCCGGCTGGCCGTCAGCTCCCTGCTCCTGAGACTGCTGGGAAGGATCGGACTGACCATTCTCAGGCTTGTCGCCCTCTTCGCCTGGCTGACCTGGCTGGGATTCGTCGTTCTCTGGCTCGTCTTTCTTGGACGCTTCGTCCTCCAGGCCTTCCTTGGTGACCGTGTCGATGTATTCGTCGCCGGCCTTGTCCAGGTCGTCGCGGAATTCCTCAACGTTTTCCTTGGCGCTGTTTTCTGGCTTCTCGCCGTCTTCCTCGGCGCTCAGGCGATCGTATTCGCGTTGCATGTAGTCGTTGACCGAATCACCCAACCCCTCAGCAAGCTTGTCCAGGGCTGCCTGGTGCTTCTTCTGAGCATCGGTTGGTTCAGCCGCAGGTGGCTGGCCGTCAGCAGACTGATCATCGCCAGGCTGCTGCTCACGGTGATTGAAGGAATCGTTCTGATCCTTCTTGTCGCCGCTCTTGTTGTCCCAGCTACCCTTGCCCGAACCCTTCTGATCTTGATTGGCAAGCGGGTTGTTGACGTTGTCGTCTTCGCTGATGCCATGAGTCAGGCTACCGCCGCCGTCCAGGTCTGCCAGCAAGTTACGGTAGTCGTCACGCTCGGCTTGAAGCTTGATCTGCTCGAAGGTCGAACGAATCTCGTCTTTCTTGGCGCCAACTTCCTTGAGTGCGCGCACCATCGACTCGTTGAGCTTTTCCTTGATACGCTGCTCGCGGTCGTAGTCGCCACCTTGGGACTGAGCCTGCTGGCGCAGAGCGTTCTCGATGTGGTTCTTGTACAGCTCTACCTTTTCCTTGACCATTTTGTCCAGGTCAACGTAGATCTCCTCACCCGACCAGCCGGAGTACTTGGTGTCGTATAGACCGCCATCAGGCAGGGAGATCTTGATGGTGCGCGCTGCCGACTGCTTACGCTTGAGGTGCAGTTCAGGCAGGGTGGTCTTGATGATGTCGTTGATCGCGAAGTCGTGCGCCCAGTTGGCAATGCGCATGTCTTTGCCAGCAAATCGAACCCAGGCATCGAGCGCCACGTGGAGTGCTTCGTGAATCAGCACGCCGATCATCTCGCCAACCGTCAGCGACTTGAGCCACTTTTCGTTGTAGACCACGGTGCCCTTTGGGGAAACCGCAATAGTGGGCACCGACTCGGTCGGCCCGGCAATCCACATCTCTGTCGCCAGAACGCCCAGGAACGGGCTGTGGTTACGCAGTTCAAGCAGGGTGAGGCGAATCAGGGTCGCGAATTCTTGGTCATAGACCTTCGCGTCCGTCATCTCCGGTTTGATTTTCGCTGGGTTGGCCTTACTCATCATCAGAACCTTTGCAGATACTTTTCCATGATTCAGTGTGTCATGGGCGCTTTTAACCATACTACTCCTTTTTGACATAAATTGCGGTTGTGGGAGTGGTTCCACTCATCGTTGTACGACACTGCCCGGAAAAGTGAGAGGGAGGGAGAGGGCCTGGATTCACAGGGCCTTGGCGATGACCTTCAGCAGGCGCTCTCCCCTTCTTGTTGTCCGACACTGACCCGAGTTTCAAACGGATCAGGGTGTGGGGTTTTCGCTTTGGCTTTGCGCTTTTGCGCCTTGGGAGCCGCTTTTGGCCACTTCAGCGCTCCGCCCCCTGCAACCCCCAAACACACACTTCACCTCTGCTCTTCCCAACAAAAAGTACAATGAATCTACAAGATTCTAATCTTCAATAGGATAGAACTACCATCCGGCTCGCAGAGCCGCAGTACTTTAGCCCCACAGGGCTCCTCCAACTCATCTTTGGCGCCTGTGTGCAGGCATCCGATGGGTTGGTCATGCCAAATGGCCTTTGGAAGGCAGGGACAAGGACAGGAGCGAAGGGCGAGGAGCTTGAGCCAAATGGCCCTCTGAAAGCCAGAGCCACCGCCAAAGCAACAGCGAGGGCAGCACATCTGAATGGCCCCATGAAAAGCAAGATCAAAAGCCTGGGGGAAAGGGCAATGGCCCATAACGAAAAAAGCCCTCCGAAGAGGGCTTTCTTGCTGGGTCTTGTTACACCTGACCCATGGTGCGGATCGACTCGAAGACCTTGTCCAGTTCGAGCGAGTCGATGTGGTCGTCTTGCTTGCCATCCAGACGGTACACCCAGGCGCTGAGCTTGGTAACGCAGGTGTCGCGGGTCTTGTCGTTGCGGCCTTCGTTCTTGGTCTGCAGTTCCGACACGATGTGACGGAAGATGAAGGCAGCCATTTCACGACGGCTCTGAGCCATCGACGCGGTGGCGTGCAGAACGTTTTTGACCAGCTTCTCGCGAGCGTTGTCCAGATCCTTCGGCTTGCCAGCGTGGGTTTCTTCCAGCTTGTTGGCGAAGCGGATGAAGTTGCTGCGCAGTGCGTGGCCGACAGCGAAAACGCAACCGATGTTGTTTTTCTTTGCTGCGTCCAGACGATCCCAGCGAGTCGGATCTTCCATCAGCTCTTCGGAGGTTGGGTACTCCATCAGCAGGCTGATGAACTGGCCGTAGGCGGTGGCGAACTGCTTGCCGGACATCGATTCAGCCAACTGCGTTGGGCTCTTCCACAGGAAGCCTGGCTTGAAGTTGCGAACACCGCCGTGCTTCTGGGACAGCTCGGTGCCCAGCGCCGTGTGGTCACGAGGCGAAGGGGTCTTGCCGTTTTCGTCGCTGTACTGGGTGTTACCAGCACTTGGGGCGAAGAAGCCGCCGTTTTCCTTGAGGAAGCCGATAACCGATGGATCCAGGTCACGGTTGCAAGGGTAGTCGATCCAGGCGTCGAAGTCCGGCTCGTAGTTGATCAGCATGCTTCGGCCCAGCAGAGCCTTGTTCCACTCAACAGCGGAGCAACCGTCTTCGATGCCGTTACCGGTCATGGCAACCAGGACGTTCTCGCCGATTTCGAAATCGCCGATGCGACCGAACTGAACCAGTTCGAGCAGACCCGATTGCAGGCGGGGGTCAGCCAGGGTCACGTCGTCGAGCAGCAGAACGCCGTAGCCCGAACCGATGTTCTCCTTGAGCAGGGGAACGATCTGAGCTTCGATCAGTGGCTGAGCGATTGTCCAGACATCGCGCTCGGTGCCATCCAGGCCAGTCACTTTCTGCTTGTCAGGCACCGGGTAGACACCGAAGTCTTCTGCGGTACGGCTCGCCATTGGGATACGGACGAACTTCTCTTCCGGGCTCACCATTTCCATCAGGCTGGTGGTTTTGCCGATGCCGGCACGACCCGAGAGGATCAGACCGCGAAAGCGGCGGTTGTTGGCATCCTGGCGGGGGACTTCGTTCAGCTTACTGCTCATTCTTGTTGGCCTCTGTATTTTATCCGTTGACCAGATTGCGACGATCCTAGCACATCACCTTGGCGAGTGCAGGTCGCTCATCTGCCGATCTGATAGTTTCAACATAGCAACGGAGTTTACGCGAATGCACGAAATATTTGTCAATTTATAGCAAAAAGCTGTGTACCGCTCATCGGGGCTGAATCCCTCTCCCTACACCGATTTGACACTGCCTTATAGGAGTCATATATTTCGCATCTATTGAAAAAGAGTAGGACGATCAGATGCATACCCTGGACTTGATCTTGAGTCGAAACGCAGTCCCCTTTACGGAGCTTCCGAAGGGCCTCCCTCGTCCGCCACACGGTCATCCAGTTTCACCCTACATTGTGCGGGCCGAAGGCAATCCTGCGATTGTCCTGCTTGGACAAAACGCCTACCTGACCCCTGGCAACTACCCTGAGATCATCAAGGATTTCGCGGTCTACGATCGCAGTACCATTGCAGCGCTGCTGGATCTGGGCAAGCTTGAATGCATGACCATTCTAAATGAGCAGATGATTGTCTATATCGACGAGTCCCTGCTTGAGATGGAAAGCATCGTGCTGCCTACTGGCAAGCTGGGTCACTTTGTCAGCGTCACGATTGAGGATTTCAAGGCCTTTCTTGGCGACAGCCTCATTGCAACGCAATTCACCAACACTCGCGTGAGCCATGAAGACGCTTGGAACATCGGTGTCTACAATGAGCGGCGCATTGACCAGCTGATCGTTCAGGACAGCAAGATTCCGCCCTTCCCCGAGACTGCCCGGCGCATCATCGACCTGTTTCAGCGCCAGGACAGCTTCGACATGGATGAGCTGGTGACCGTGATTGAGCAGGACGCACCGATCTCAGCTCAAACCATCTCCTGGGCCAATGCAGCTGCTGGCGGTAGTGCTGGTAAGCCGATTGTCAACGTGCGTAACGCTGTCAGCCGCCTGGGCGTCAACAAGACTATGCAGTACGCTATGCAATCGTCAGTGTCCAACTCCTTCCGAGTGACGGCTGACCTTGCCAATATGCTGGAGGATGCGTGCTTCAACTCTCTAGTCTCCGCCTATGGCGCAGGACAGGTTCACCGGGAGGAAGGTGGTCAATCACCGCAATCCGCCTACCTGGTAGGTCTGATGCACAACCTCGGTGAGCTGCTGCTGATGCATGTACTGCCTGAGCAGTCACAGCGATTCGTCCAGCTGCATCAGATGAACCCCCATCTGTCGCGTGAGTCGCTGTCGAGCGAGGTCTTCATGATCTCGTTTGCGTCGGCCACCCACCTGCTGATGAAAGCCTGGGGCATGCCTGAGAACATGGTGGAATCGTGCATGGCGCTGGCAACCTACAGCGACGAAGGCGCCGATCCTCTTGCCAATAACGTGCGCAGCTGGCAGGTTTCGATGGGCGACAGTGGAATCGTTCCGATCTCCTTTGTGCCACACGGCTGGCGCAATCAGGATTACTTCCCTTTCAGCGAGGCTTTCATCGAAAAGCGCCGCCGTGAGATCAATGAATTTCGAACTCAGGCATCAATGATCTCGCGCCGAGCAATTTGATCTTGGCAAGCATTACCCCCGACCGGAGCAAAGCTCCGGTTTTTTTGTCCTCAAAGCAACGTCACAAGCCTAAAAGCAGGCGCGCTGTCGCGCTGAAGGCCACGCTTCAAGTGTTCAATCTGGCAAGGGGCTAAGGGGGATTGCCACTATTTCTGGAGCAGCGGCTGCGCCGAAGAGCACAAGGGCAGTCGCGTGGCCACGCTGAAGGCCACGCTCCACCACCCCTGCTCGTCAGAGTCTTACGGGGTGCTGCCAAACTTACTGGACGAGGGGTTGAACCCGAAGCTTTTGCTGCGCTTCACGGATCTCACGCAACTGCCTGCGGTAGCTTACCTCGTCGGTAGCACTCAGGATGATTTCCATGAAGCTCTTGGTGCTGCGGTGTGGATAGCCCCAGCAATCAAGCCAGGAAACCTCAAATTCAACAAACTTGATGCCCTGCCCATAGGAAGGGAGGATTGCCGTGATGACTCCCTGTGGGCGATACATCGCCTGCTCGCGCTTACGATTCATCAACTCAAGCTGCATGCGGTGGGTAAAGGTGAGCCGAACGGATTCAACAGGGATGCTCAGCCTTTCGGCAGCCCGCCGCTTGGTCTGCTCGATTCGCCAAGCCTGATGGGTTTCCCAGTCGTCTGCGAATTCATCCGCTTCAAACAGTTCTTCGCGGGTCGCTCTGTCTTTCAACCGTTGCATCATGAACTCCAACCCATACCTGAAGGTGTGCAAGTCTGATCAAAAGTCGCATAGCTGTCAAATTCCTCTTGCCGGGCCGGCCATTAGGAAGTATTTTGCCATATATTGACGAGGTGATTATGGAAGCACTTATACAGTTTTCACAGGTGGCGGTGAATGATGCTGACGCCAATTTCGAGAAGAATTTCCGTTTCAAGCTAGAGGATTTTCTACGCAACGAATGTATCCTGGATCCCCAGGGTATTGAACGTGTCGTGCACGAGCTGCGTCACCTGTACATTCGCACCTGCTACCAGGCCAACTGTCTGTTGATGGTGCCCGGAACTGCGGATCCCAAACTGGGTGATCATCACGAGGCGATCATGCAGTACCTTCAAGAATACGGCCCTGGAGTTTGTGACTCCATGCTTAAGGCTCTGACCGAGGTTCGCATGAACATGCTCAAGGAAACGGCTCGCCAGCTCGCCTACCTTGATGAGAAGCACAACAAGCGTCTTGCGAACTAAGCCCAGCTTCGCTGGAAGGTACGACTCCGCCCCTCTGCAAGGCCACCGGACACCCGGCAGCCTCTAAACGCCCGACAACTACTCCACCGGTTCGGTCGACAATGCCAGCGCTTCGTGCACCTGGCGCCACAGCTCCGGATGCAGACCACCCGAGACCAGCGACAACGCCAGGACGGCCTTGGTGATGGCGTCCAGTTTTAAACTCGTCGCATGCTCACGGGCCACGTGCTTTTTGATTCTGGCCTGAAGATCCATGGCGTTCTGAGCAAAGGCTTTCGATGAGGCCCGGTAGTGCTGAGCCTCATCGAAGGCCCTGGCTGTCAAGCCGTGCACTCGCACAGGCTTCATCTGCTTGGAGATGACCTCCCGATCCTTCCAGTGATCAAGGCGCGATTGAGCGCGCTCCTGGGTGGGCTCCAGGTAAAAGTAGGGGTTACCGTCCAGGCGCATGATCATCACCGCCCAGGCTCCAGGCTTCTCGTCATTCAGAATGTCGGTAGCCCCCTGAACCGTCGGCGCGACTGCCTTGACATACAGCTTGGTGCCTGCCGGGTGACGGTCAGGCCCAGCGGGGGTCAGCGGTTCGATCCACGCCCTTACCGGAAGACCGCCAGGGCCCGCAGGCCCGTGCTTGATTTCGAATGCTGGCTGATCCAGAAGGGCCAGACCTTGCGCCTGCAGATCTTGAGGTGAATTCAAAATGGCATCTCCTAAAACACGTCAGCCCCGCAATGCAGGGCTGGCGATCAGGTGTGGGTAATCAGGCGATTTGTTGAGTCAGCGCTGGCGCGTCGTTGTCGGCGCGGGTGAACTCCCCTTCCAGAGCATCGTCGTCGGCGCCGTTGGGCACTTCTTTGGCCTTGTACTCGGTTTCTTTTTCCTGAAGCTCGCGCATCAGGTTTTCCAGTACGGCGCGGGTCTCTTCGGACAATTCCGCAAAACCTGGGTCTTTCTTGACCAGCAGAGCGGCGTCGTACAGGGAGCGGCTTTCCTTCTTGAGCAGGTTTTCCATCTTGCGACCCGGCATGTGCTTGCCAAGGATCTTCTTGGAGCCCGCCGCATCTGCTGCTGCCTTGGCCTGCTGGAGCACCTGCACAGCCTTGTCGCCGTGCTTGACCATCAGGTTGAAGGCCTCGGTGACCGACATTTCTTCGCTCAGCACCAGGGTCGCGATTTCTTCCGGAGCGCCCGCCACCATCTTAAGCTTGGGCAGGTAGGATGCCGACACCAGACCGGTAAGGCCTTTGAGGATCTGGCTATCTTCCTGCATGTAAACCGTGGCCAGACGCTTGACCAGAATGGCCAGCTCGTACGGGCGGAACTGTTCGTTGTTGTTGCCCTGAGCCAGGCCGTATTGCAACTCAAGCTCGCTGGTGCCAGCACCCTTCGGAGCGACCGGAACCTTATACAGGTCGGCCATATCCGGAGTCATTTCCTTGAGCAGGAGCAGACCGGCATCACGGCGGCGACCACCCTCAACGATCACGCAGACGTTTTCGCCGTTGATGTTGGCGATGTAGCCAGCCAGGGGCTTGTCAGGGTACCAGCCGTGAGTCTTGATCGACTCTTTGAGCGCTTCGATGCCTTCCCAGTAGCGAGCATCTTTCACCCGAGGGTTCAGTCCATCGATGACAATGGTCTTGCGCAGGTCAACGCGATAGATGTCCTTCTTGGTGCCAATGGAGCCCATGGCGGATTTCACGTTACCGGGTACCAGAGCGAACTTCTGATCGACGCTCAGGCCGAAGATGGAAGGAACGTTGCCGGTCAGAGCGTCAACTTGCTTGTGTGCGTCCGTCATTTAGAAATCCTCGCGTTGGATATGCAGTAGGGTCAATGCCCAGGCCTTCTTGGTGGCCTTGATGGTTAGTATACCCGGTATACTAATGACGTCAAGCGTCTGGCCGGCCATAAAGACGATTTATTTTAGAATTGAATGAAACGTGATCAGGCCCGCTTGCGTGCTGGAGCTTGGGCTAGCGACTGGGCCGCAGGTGCTTCGAGGTTGCTGATCATAGCGTCCGCGTAGGACTCCAGCAGCTTTGTCTCGTGTGTGTTGTCGAGATCGAACGAGGCGTCGTAATGCGTCCAGAACTCCATGCCGAAGTGCCGGTAGCCCTTGATGCCGCCAGGGCCACCCAGCGGCTCTCTGAAGCCTGCGCTGCCCAGAGCTCGAAGTCTGGCGCTACGAATGAAGGCTTCCCAGCGCTGGGCGCTTTTGAACGTCTTCTCCAGCAGAGCGCCTGGCGTAAGGGCTGTGCCATGGGTGCATTCCACCAGGCTGCTGATTTCCCGGCACTGGTAGCCCAACTGGCTCAGTACACGCTGCGCTTCTTCAAGACTGATGATGTTCATGCGGTGAACTCCGCAAAGGAAATTGGCGCACCCGGCAGGACTTGAACCTGCGACCATCCGCTTAGAAGGCGGATGCTCTATCCAGCTGAGCTACGGGCGCCTGAAGGGGGCCTCAAGGCCCCCTGCGGCTGCGCATCCTGAATGGACACCAACCGCGTGAGCCACAATATTAGCCAAAAGGGTTTATACGGTCAACCGATTAGTGACAGCGGCGATGGTGAATTACATGGGCCTTGCTTTTGTTGCGACGCACCGCCAGGTGTGCACCTGAGCCGACATCATGAGGGTGGTGAAGCGTGCCCAACAGCAGGGCGAAGAAAAACGAAATTCGCTTGAACATGGCACAGATCTCCTTTTGATTGCCTATCACCTGTATGCGATAAATGTGCCAGCAAAATATAGGATTTTGATTACAAAAACAACGACTTATGCATTAATTGCGTGCACGAGAGGCCCGAAGAGCCAAAGGCACCCCAGGACGGGGCACCGGCAAAATTCAGCGAGCTGGTGCGCGGTTGCGGTCATTACGACTGATGACCATCATGACCGCGTCAAGCTGCGCGTCAGTCAGGGCGCCCAGGGCATTGGCAAACCGCATGGCCACGGTCTGCGCCTGGGGTGATGCCTTGGCAATATCGACGGTGACGTACCCACGATCGAGGATAACGGCCTCTTCTAGAAGTCGCAGCTCCTTGCCATCCAGAGCCAGCCCAAGGGCCTCGACGACCTTTTGGGGGAAGTGCTTGGGCACCGGCTTGTCGCCCTTTTCAATGGCCGACAGGTAGGCAGAACTGACATCAAGCGCCTCAGCCATCTGGCGTAGGTTCATGTCCTTGTCGACACGAAGCTTTCGCACCTCACGCCCGTACTGACTCAGTCTTGCCTTAAGGCCCATCACACCGTCTCCGCAATGATCCGCTTTTGCTCGTCCATGTAGGCCACCGAATTGGCAATGATCTGCTTGTAGAGCTCAAGCGTCATGGGACGCACTGTCCAGAAGGTGGTCAGGGAGATTTCAGCCCAGCCGTCAACGCGAAAAAACAACTCGGTTTCAGCAGCACGGGCCGCAGCGCTGTTTTTACGCGGCTTTTTCGCCGAAGGTGCATCAGGCATCTTGAATCGGGCGCCGCACTGGGTGCGTCGCGTGCCCTCAGCAATCGCAAAAAGCTCACACGTCACATGCTCCAGGGTATTGTTGTGGGTGGAGTACGCCACAAAAACGTCCATGCCATTGATGTGCAGCTGCGTGCCGACCAGGGTGTCTCGATTGGCATGCACATCACGCAGGAAGCCTGGGAAGGCCCCATACTCATATTCGCTGGCACCCATGTAATCCAGGTCGAAGAACTGGCCGAAACGCAGATTAGGCGTAGGCTCCATGGCTTTCTTGGAGATCAGTCGCTGCACAGAGTAGAAGGTGCAGATCTCGACCATGGTGGGCGCCTGTGGCTTCGGGCTTGCCTTGAGAAAATTGAGCATCACTGACTCCTGATTGCGAATTGGTTGAGCGCCGAAGGGGTTGCAGACCTGTCCCAGGGTGCGAAGGATACCAGGGCAAACAGCGCCACGCACACGACTACCCGTAGCGCCTGGATTCGTTTGGCTTTCATGCCGGCATCTCCACCAGGGCGTTGATCCAGGCACGAACAGCCCGATCTGCATAATCCTTGGCCTCTTTAAGGGTTGGGTGCTGACCTAGATCAGTTGGAATGTTGGGCATGTACCCGATACCCTTGAACGCCAGAACACTGCCCTGGACGTCAGCCACCTGAGCCACCTTGACCTTTCCCACCCGGCAAACATGCCCCGACGCCTCAAGCGTCCATACCCCATTAAGCGAGATGCCGGTAGGGGTTTGCGGTTCAGCAGCAATCTGATTGAGGCTGTTCTTGGCCTGGGCCGATGCGAGATTACGCAGGCGCTCGATGAACAACACCTGCTTGCCATCAATACGCTTGATTTCCTTGCTGCGACCACAGTTGTTCATGTCGACAGCGCTGAGGGTGACATCGCCGGTCTCGACGAAGTTGGCCCACATCAACAGGGCGTGCATCTGAATGTGGTGATCATGCTCAAACATTGACATGGAAGCTCTCCGGGGGCGTAAGGCCCCAGGAATGAAAAAAGGGGCATATCGATGATATACCCCCCATTTCTTAACTTCAAAGGTTAATTGACGATTTGGCAATGTATTGTCAACTAGCCTTAGGAACCGCCCAGTGGGTGGATCGCTCGCGCCCATGCAAAGCCCCGCAGGTGCAGCGCTTGCCGTTGGGCAGTGACCAGACAAAGGCCTGGATGATTTCAAAACAGAATGGGCACTCAAGGCCAATGCTGGATTTGCCGTTGACAGGTCTGCGCCAGGTTTCCACCCATGGCCGCGACTCAACCTTGCGGGCGTCTTCAAACTGGGACGCCAGGCGCACATTCTCTGAGGTAGGCCCCTTCTCGGGCGCACGTGGAGCAGGCCTATCAACCTGTCTTGCAGCGTCAGGATCCACGGGGGCCTTGGGGGCCGAGGGCATGGGCACGATCGATGACAGAATACTTGTGGCCTTGGGCTCCCCCGGTGCGCAATCCCAATGGGCGCGCTTGAGGCCATTGAAAGCCTGACCGTCAACCATCGGTTCATCGCAGACGGTACACAGCGGCTGATAGTGCTCGGACATTGTCAGGTTCCTATACATGATCTTGGACAAGAAAAACCCCCCGATTGCCTGTATCTAATGGGCGCGGAGGGTTTTTTGGTTACTCAATGTATACGCTTCAGAGCTTATGAGCTAGATGCCACCCTACTGACAAGCGGTACACTCTTCACCCAGGTTGCAGGCCAGTGGCACTTCAGCAGCTTCTGCGCTCAGTTCGAAGTCGTCACCGTCGGTGGCCTCAGCTTCCCAGTTGAAGGCTGGAGCGGTGTCTTGGATGGCTTGTTGAGTCATGGCGGATTTCCTCGCGTGGATGGCCGGGGTCAATTTCCCCGTTAATCGAATAGACTTTCAGTGTATCGGCAAACGGGAGCGACAATCCAGACCTTCTGTCGATCTGATCGCTCAAAAGCAAAGGTCTTTCTGACCACTGGTTCAGGCATCAGCGTCAGTCAAGATCCAGTGTCCTACGCGTCGGCTTTACGTACTCATACGCAACGAGAAGCCTGGCCAGAAGCCAGTAGACAATGCGCAGGCGCGAATTAGGGAGTGGCCTGGGGGATTTAGCCTTCATGGCTCGAACGACCCAGCAGGTATGACAGGTGAAAGCCTGTTGCAGTCAGAAGGTAGAGGCCAAGGGCGCCCAGCAAGACGAACAGCTCAAGCGCCAGAAACGGATCTGAGATCATGCCAATCATCCTGTACGACCAGAACATCGACAAGCCTACCAGCATGAGGCTACTCAAATGCAGCGCAAACCAGACGACCTCCCCCGTTAATACGATGAGTTCAGATCGTCTGGCAGCATACAAGGGTCTGATTCCTGGCATGGTTAAGGTGCTCATGTAGCCTCCTGGGCGGCGCTGACGCGCCCCACCCCGTTATTTATGGGTATGTGACGCCTTCTATAGTGCGCTCGCCTGAAGAGGCCCTTTGAAGCCCTGCAGGCACAGGATCATGAGGCTTGCGCCAAGACCCAGGCAAAGGAGCGTGGATTCGTTTCGGTCACCGATGAGTCCGACTACGCCGCTGATCAACACCAGCAGCGCAAAGCCCGACGCCAGTGTGTTCAACAGCAGACCCACCATTCGACCCAGGCGACCGTTTTGGGGTCGAGCAACATAGGTTTTCATGGCCATCTCCTGATGATGTATAGGTGGAGTATACTGCGTATTGTCAAATCGTCAATATGCTGAAAAGAGAAAGGCCACCCGAAGGTGGCCTTAGATGGCTTCGAAGATCAGACGATCAACGAATAACTGACAACGAATTAGGGTGCGTCAGGCTCCAACAACGAACGTTCGGCGCTAAGGCCATCTGTTTTTTTGGTGCCAAAGACTGCTTCTTTGCTGACCAGAGGTCAGCTCCAGTATGGTGAAGCCACCTATGAGGCTCTTTGACCACGGCCCATCCGAGGATGGCTACCGGTGTCTCCTACCCCCACTCTCGGAGACATCTTCCCAGGTCAGGCGAACAGGCCGATTTGTTCCGCAATTTCTACAGGCATCGCCAGTTCGAACTGGGTCACGCCATTGAGCCGGTGCACTTCATCGTTGATCACCATGATCTGGCGATCGATGTCGCGCATCAGTGTTTGAATTTCTTCAGCCTTCTCAGCCGAGAGCACCTTGACCTGGATCTTTGGCAGCTCTTCTTTGCGCTCCAGACGCGCCAGCGCTTCATCCAGCAGGCCGATTTCAATGGCGCTGCCTTGATGAGCCAGGCTGTACTGGAGGGCTTCCAGGCCAGCCTTCTGGTTGCGCAGGACAGCCTGCTGGGCCAGCTTGGCGTGCAGACCGATTTCGCTGTTCTTCGCGCCAATGGTGCTGCGCAGATTGACCAGGGCCGCATACATCGCGTTGATCTGGGTCAGCTTCTGGTCGACTTGAGCCTGACGCTCTTCGACTTTGGATTTCTCCGAGGTAAAGCTCACGACCACGGCTTGACCCAGGCGATTGAGTTCGCCCTGCTGCTCGTTAATCAGGCGGGTCAGGCGCTCGACGAACTTGAGGCCCTGGGAAATCGAAATCTTCTTGGAGGTCTGGCTCATTGCCGGGTGTCCTTAAGCGGTTGATTCGACGAGTATAATGATAATTGGAAGGAAAGCAAGCGGGAGATTCACTCCCCCGCCCGGCGCGGATCAGGCTTGATCCTGCACCCAGGATTCAACGACGTCGCCGCCCCACTGACCCTTCCATTCCTTGAGTTGCTTGTGGTTGCCACCCTTGGTCTGGATCTTCTCGCCAGTATGCGGGTTCAGGTAGGTCTTGACCACGCGAGCCTTGCGAGTTTTGACAGTCTTGATCGCCGGAGCAGCCGCTGCACTTTGCTTGGCAGGATCCAGGTGCGGGCACATGGCCAAGACCAGCTCTTCCAGGTTGAAGCCCTTTTCGTTGGCTTCCATGGTGAACAACTCGACCATGTCCAGACGCTCTTGAACCTGCGGCTGAATCTCAGCCAGGCGAGCTTTGTTTTGCGCGATGGATTTTTGCAGATCGTGGAACTGCTGAACCTTGGATGCTGACATATGAATCTTCCCCCTTGAAATAAAATAACTGGTCAGTGACCGTGGAGCCCAATCTAGGGATTAATTGACAAATTGTCAATTCAAAATAGTGATATTTCATCAGGCAAAAAAAAGGGACTCAAAAGAGTCCCTAAAAGTTGTCCAACGCGAGCGGACATACTTTGCCAAGCGGCATTCAAAAATGTGTAGCAAGCGGCTTTTTTGCTCCGCTAAGTGCTTGATCGAAGTATAGATATTCTATACATGGCGGTCAATCAACATTTTCACTTTCCGGCTCGATTTCTGCGTCCAGCGCACGAGCCTGACCAATCTTGTTGACGTCCCTGGGATACTGCACGACCAGCACCATACGAATGTGGCGCTTGTTCTGCCCATCCGTCCAGTCACGGATCGACAATTGACCCTTGGCGTGCAGGATGTCACCTGCCTCGTAGTTGCGAGCCTTGCGGGCGGCTTCGTCGTGGAGCTCGACCAGGATGTGCTCGCGGCGTGAACTTCGACTGTTGTCGTGAAAGGTCTTGGTGAACGACTTCGCCGATACCTTGAGAGTGGCAAGGTTTTCCCGGTGATCGAATGTTTTGGCTGGATTCATCAGCACGCCAGTGATGCGCGCCTCGTTTTCTTCCAGGCTGTTGAAATACTGCTGGGTCATCGCAACCTCTTATTTTTATGGAATTTTTCTACTTCTAAGGGAATGTTAACAGACCATTGAGGCAAGCTCCAGACCCCTCATAGCCCGGCTATGCCGGAAAGGACGACCCCTCCCCCTCCCAGGCCCAGACGATCAAGCCCAATCACCTCACGAGCCGCGCCAGACTTTTTCTCAGGCAAAGAAAAAGCCGGCTAGATGCCGGCTTCTCTTGAATCTGCGCAGTGATCAGGCTGTCAGAGCCTGGGGTGCTGGCTGGGCCTTAGCCTCGTCCAACTTGCTGCCGATGCGATCCAGCAGCTGGTTCAAGCCCGTAGAGCCCCGCAGGCTTTGCTGGATGCTGGTTCGGACAGAATTATCCCCGGCAATCCACTCGTCGGCCATGGTCTCGATTTTCTTTGCGCTCACACTCATTCGTGTCTTCCTGATTCAAAATTCAATTTATACAAAAAGGGTGACCCGCAGGCCACCCATTTCAAGCAAAGGGCTGATTAGGCAGCCGCTTGAGCATCAGCCTTTGGCTTTGGCTTGGCGCCGAGCTCGATTTCGTCAGCGATGACCGACCAGCTGTGGTAGGTTTTGCCGTTGGTGCCGGTGTTCGACTTGGGGTTCTTGCGGAACGCGCCTTCTACATCGACGCTACGGCCACGGGTCAGGTGCTCGGCCAGCTTTTTGGCGCTGTCTTCGCTGGTCAGGAAGCGGGAGACCTGGTACGGAGTGGTCTGGTCGCGGTAGCCGCCTTCAGCAGCTTGATCCTTGACGCGCTTGTTGCAGATCACGGTGAAGGAAACAGCGAACGAGCCTTCCTTGACCTTGTTGTAACGAGCGTCAGCAGCCAGGTTGCCGGTGATGTTCAGTTTGTTCATGCTCATGGGTATTTCCTCGCGTTGGGATTTTTGAGATCGGGGTTTATCCCCGATTCACGCTTCCAGTATATGGAAGCTATACTAGGCAGTCAATATGTATTTAAAGAGTTTTTAAGCAATTTTCGACATTTTTTCTTGGGCTGATGTTTTTGCCCGAGAATTGATGCTCACCACCGCGTCAGTGCCTAGCAGGCATTGCTTCAACGTGGCGATACCGTCGACCATCAACATGGCATCTTCAGGCGCCAGGGCCATCATAGGGCCCATCAGCCCCTCTTCGAAGGCCAGCCGCAGAGCTTCCTGATAATGGTCGCCCTTAGAGTATTCATCAGCCGACACGCACAACT
Source organism: Pseudomonas sp. CFBP 13719 (assembly GCF_014842095.1). Taxonomy (NCBI): domain Bacteria; kingdom Pseudomonadati; phylum Pseudomonadota; class Gammaproteobacteria; order Pseudomonadales; family Pseudomonadaceae; genus Pseudomonas; species Pseudomonas sp. CFBP 13719. The sequence continues at coordinate 754,688 of NZ_JACYVB010000002.1, forward strand.
CAACCACCTTGACGCTTTTCTTGCCACGCGGTGTCTGACCGATGACCATCATGGGGATCTTGGTGCTCACGATTACCTCACTTGCCAGGGTGTTGCCAAATTGGCAATTTATTCCCAAGCCGATTCTAACTACGATCAGTTCGCAAATCCACAATATTTGATTCAAAAAAAGTTTTTATACACGACCTCTAAGGTTATGTATGTTTTGTTCGCACAATAGAAAAAGCCCTGAAATATCAGGGCTTTGTCTGTGTTCTCAGATGAGAACCGTTCTCAGTTAGAACGGGATGTCATCGTCTCCCACGTCGTTCGATGCGCCTGGGCCTTCTTGCAGAACTTCTTCCTGCATTTCGCCCTGCTGGCCGACGGCTTCCTGTGCATCTTGCGAGATCGGCTGGTTGTGATCAGCAACGTTCGCAGCGTTGATCGGAGTACCTTCACCCGACAGGCTCAGGCCGTTGCGCAGGCTGCGCAGACGGATGCCTGGGTTCTGGTAGACGTTGTTGTCTTTCTCGTTGACGCTGACGTACGATTCGCCGGAAGCGGTGACCTGCTTGCCTTTGACCAGGTATTCCTTGACGGAGTCAGCGAAGCCTTTGGCGCCGGAGACGATCACAGGGACGTAGGTGGTGTAGGTTTCACCGGTGGCAGCGTTCTTGCCTTCGTTGATTGCGACGACGAAGGAGAGGCTGTCGCGACCGTCACGGGTGGCCAGAGTAGCAGCAGAAACCAGGTTGCCGGCGATAGTGTGCTTTTGCATGATGTGTTCCTCGCGTTGGATTTGGGTGTCTGGCTTGTTGCCAGTTCACGTTTCAAAGTATAGGGATGCTATACCGGGGCGTCAATAACTATTTTAATCGAATTTTACTTTTTCGAAGAAAAGCCCGATTTCTCGGGCTGTGGCCACCAATATATGGTTAAGCCGATGGGGACATATCTGCTTCCTGGCCCTTGCGAGCGCGCTCACGGATGCTGAAGCCCATCTCGCGCAGCACGTCATGGCCTGAGGCAATGAAGAAGTCAGCCCACTTGCCGGTGACCTTGCGCTGCTTCTTGAGCTCTTCATAGCCATCGGCGTAGTCAGCGTGATCCTTGCCCACCATCTGAAGCTTGTGATGACGGCGTTCGTGATCCAGGGCCTCGTCGTCGCTGTACAGCTTGAAGGTCAGCAAAGTCATCACGGTCGGCGTGACCTTGTCAGCCTTGAGGTTCTTGACGTTGATCGTGGCGATCTGGCCGAACACCAGTTTGGTTGGGTCAGCGCGGTGGCTCATCAGCACGTATTCGCGTGCAGCCTTGTCTTCGCTGTCCACTTCCTTACCCAGCGCATCCAGGAACTTGCCGTCCTTCTGACGGGCGCGGGTCTGGTAGGAGCCGTCTTCGTTCTTTACGCGCAGAGCGGCGCGAATGACCATGAACCCATTGTCGCCCTCGCCGATCTTCTCCAGGAAGCCCACACGCACAGGCGCGCCTGCTACTTCAACGCCGTCCTTTGTTTCCTTGATGAAGGCGCGCCATTTGCCGTCATCTGCCTGGCGAATATCCATCTTCAGACCCACTTCGGAATCCTTGGGGGTTGTGACCGAAAAAACCTTGCTCATGTGCTTCACCTGAATGGTTAATAAATCTCTCAATTTAGTTATAAATCGTGCGGCATGGTTTTGCCAAGCCCCAAGATCGAAAGAGTGTTGGCTGCTGAGCCAATCCCCTGTTTTGACTGGTTTTTCGAATGCCATCCGTCCAAAGAAATTGACATTGCAGGCAAATTTCAATCCATGACATCTGAGTGCCACCATTGTTCCATAATTGCTTGACAGTGGTGAGTACGGTGAGTATTTTTGCCGTTCGAACTTTGGGGAGGACTGATAGTGTCCTACGATGATGACAATGACGGTGGATTTGGCGCACGCCATTTCGATCAGCTGACAACGGCGGGCCTGTTCGGCGCCAGTAGCACCCTTAGCGATGCCAACCAGCGCATCCGCGAGTTCGAAGAGCAAAACAAGGGCGATATCCGAGACACCTGTCTGCGTGATGCACAAGCATTCGAGGCGGCAGTCGGCAACGTCTTTGGCAATTACTACCGCGATGGCGACATGGTGTACATGTCCACCCACATGAAGGACTTCGCGTTCATTGGTAACTGCCTGGTCATGAGTTTCAAAGTCATGGAGCGCTACAGCCTGGCCATGGGCAACCTTCGTGACATCGCCGCGCAGCTTGAAAACCTGGTCAACATCATCACCCACCAGGTTGATTCCGAGGGTCAGCACGACTTCAACATCTTCTCCGGCATGATCGACAGTGGCGAGAAAGACGACCTGGTCGAGATGGTTTCCGATGCGCTGCTCGAAACCACCGACACCAATGTCGTGAGAACCATCGTCGAGCAAGCTGCCGACATGGCTCTGGTTTCAACCGACAGCATTCAGCATCACATCCAGCGAGAAGTCATCGACCTGATCAACGGCAAGATCATGGAGCGCGTAGGCGCCAAGCTTATGGCTGACATGGAGAAGCAAGCCAAGGTAGCAGCAGCCAACAGCCCAAGAGCCACCCCGTTTGGACAGCCTGCTGTCGAGAAACGCGAGCGCCCAAGCTGGGTGCGTGTGGTAGACGGCAAGAAAGACTAACCCCTGATCTTCGATAGTGAGGCCCAGGGAGGGCCCTGAAAGCCCATCACAGCTGCTGCTGGATCGAAGCCAGCACAACCTCACGTTCCTGCTTGATCCTTCCCATCTCGTTCATCACACCCGCCGCGTAACGATGCCCCACACTTCTTGCCTTGCGACTACGCTCATATTTGCCTGGGCCAACGTTGTAATAGGCCAATGCCTGCTCCCAGTCGCCCGACAGGTCGTAATAATGGGCGAGGATCTTCGCACTGCAATCAATATTCACCGCGTCCACCCGCAGGTTTCCCCGGCATTCCTTGCCCCAAACGTTCGGCATGATCTGGGCCAGGCCAATGGCGCCGGCAGATGAGCGTTTTTTGTTGTCAAATTCCGTCTCCTTGTTGACCACCGCAGCGATCAAATACGAGGGAACGCTGTACTTGGCTGCACTCCTCTCGATCAGGGGCGCGAGCTTGGCAGCGATTTGAGGGTCGACCTCAAGCTGACTTTGCAGGCTTTGAGCCAGTGCTTCTGATTTGAGATGGGCGGGCGCTGCCGCAGGCTTGATTGGAGCGGGCTTCTCGGCACCTTTCAAGAGAATTGAAAGACTCGCCCACGGTGAGCTCGGGCCGCTGAGATACGCCATCGTCGCTTGGTCGATGGAGCGTTCGAGAGCATCGTCCCGCTTCGCCTGAATGGGCGACTCTGCAATGTCTGTAGCGGTCTGGTGCGGCGTGCATCCCAGCATGAATGCCATGGATATGCTCACCACGAGCATTTTGAGATTGAGTGCTTGCGAACGCACCGGGTGTTCCTCGCTATGAATTGTGAGGTATGACCTCGCCCAATATCCTTTTTATAACAACCGAGCCCATGAAAACAACCTTTAATCGTATATTGATCTGACAAATTTGACAAAAGGTGTGACTTTTCATCCAGTTGCGACAAGTAGCCTCACCTGAAAATAGTATCCAGATCAATTTATCTTGAAATGAGCGCACGGGAGCGCTATCGTCCGCGCACCTCAACCCCTGAAAGACAGGATCATGAACGGCCTATTCCTCGACGATGAGCGCGTACCGAACGATGTCACGTGGCTGATCTACGCCGAGGGTATCGAGTGGACAATCGTTCGCACCTTTGAAGCCTTCACCCAGGCGCTGTTACAGCCTGGCAAGATCTTCGATGTCATCTCCTTCGATCATGATCTGCAGGACTTCACAGCATCGGGCCAGGAGCTCACAGGCTATACCTGTTTCAAGTGGATGCACGACCGCTGCCTGGATGGACTTATGAATCTGCCTGAATGCCTCGTTCACTCTAAAAACGGTGTGGGCGCAGAGAACATCGCCCGGCACTACGACAATCTGCGGCGCCATCTTGGCGCTCCCTGATCCAGCGTTTGCCAATTCCTGTCTCACTCGGTAAGCTTGAACCATGAACACCTTGAATGCTCGTACAGCACTTCATCATGCACAGCCACATCGTCGGCTGGGAGAGCCATTGCTTGAGTGAAACGTAGTCCCTGTTCACCAAGAAAGCCCTCCCAGCACCTGCGCTCCGGAGGGCTTTTTTTGTTTCTACGTAATCAAGGTGAATATCATGGAATACCGCATCGAAAATCAGGCTCGTGGCGTACGCATCATTGCCGGAGACCAAGCAAAATCGCGCAGGCAGTTGCTCAACCAGCTGATCGACATCGCCCAGGAGGCAGGCTTTGAATAGATCACCCTGCCCTGTATCGAGCCATCCCAGGTCTATGTCGACAAAGCTGGCGGGGAAATTCTGAATCAGATGTACGTCTTTGCTGACAAAAAGGGTCGTTCGCTCTGCCTGCGCCCTGAAGCCACAGCCACGGTGCAGTTGATCGCGGATCAATACTTCAAAGGCAGAAAGGATGTGCGCCTGTGGTACTTCGAGCGCTGCTGGAGGTACGAACGACCGCAGGAGGGTCGTTACCGCGAGTTCTTCCAATTCGGCATGGAGGTCATCAACCCGAGCACGCCAGGCGTCAGAGACGAGTTGCTTGCCCTTGCTGCCCGGATGGTTGCACTCAAGACTGACAATTTCGAAGTCAATGCCGGCGTGAAGCGTGGGCTGGACTACTACACCGAGGATGGGTTCGAGATTGCGGTACCGAGCCTGGGCGCCCAGAAGCAAGTCGTGGGCGGAGGTGCCTATCGGCAGGGGATCGGATTTGCGATTGGGTTTGATCGGCTGATGCTGGCGTGAAGGGCAATCAGGGCTCGGGATCAACGTCCCTGAGCTTTAACTTCTCTTGGTTGGGATCCGTAGCGCTGGGAAAGGCTGCGGTCGGCAGGGGTGAATGAGATACCTTGGCGATCACATCTCCAACGTTGATTCCTGCCGAGGCTTTTTGCGCTGCTTGAGCTGGTTCTGCATCCATCTGCCTGCCGAATCCATTTCTTGCATCATTGAGTCGAACTCGCATGGCGTCAAGGCTCGCGGCAGCTTTGAGGTGTCCTGCTTCGCCTTGGGTGAGTTGGTCGATACCATCGCAAAATCCCCCTATACAAGGCTCAATCCAGGAATGGCCCTGTAAACCTTGATCTTGTCATGGCGTGGCGTTGGGTATCGCAACGTTGCGGTCAGATCTTCGCAGTCGACAACCGAGTCGAAAAACCGATCACTTGCACAACCTCCAAGAAAAATGGGCTTGCTCAGGTAGTCCGTGATCTCTCCGATGAACACGATGCGCACGTGCTCTGGCAGGTAGGCCAAGGTGCGCCAAAGTGTCTCGTCGGCCAGGGGCCAGCAGACCAGGAGATAATCCATCTCATGACCATAGCGAATGACCGCATCGAGCACCGAGCAGTTTTCCACGTCGCACAAGTGTCCCATCGATTCGCTGCAATCATGCCCCATGCGCAGACTGGTTGCGTGGATGTTAACCCCTCTCTCAGCCAGAATGGAGGCAAGGATGCCACGGCCAGCATAAGCCTCGACAACCCGCTTACCCGCAAATAGGTCGGCCAGGGAGTCGATGAGCGGCTTGCTCAGATAGCCATAGCTCGCCTGGTTTCGCTGCTCGATACCAATTTCGAAACAGGCGTCTACCGGTAGGTCTTCATATTTCAAAGCGCTTGTCCTTTTCCTTCGACTATTGGCGTGAGTCTATCAACGGCACAAAGCGTTACATGGAACGCCGTCGCCGTCACCATCCAGGCGCTTGTTGCCGCACTGGGTCAGTTGGAACTTGGCCTCTTCGCAAGAGTTCATGGCCTTGCAGGACTTGCGGGTCTCACAGCTAAAACCTGTTGCCGCCTGATGAAGGATCGGCTCGGGCCGTGCCTGGACGTTGACGAATGGCTTGGGAGCAGCAGCCACAGCTTGTTTGCCGCTGACATAAGGGTTGGAGTTGCCCTGGATCCGCACAATCTTCTGATCCAGATCGAGTTCAACCTGATCTACAGGATCCTGGCGAGACCAGATCTCGTACAGGCGAGTCTGCTGATCGCTCAACCGCAGGCCATAGGTGTCGCGCATGTAGAAAGTGATCCGAGCTACATCGCCTTTCAGATTATCTGGCGGCTCGGCCCGGCGATTCTGGAAGTCGACCTTGAACTGGCAGGCGCCATATTGGGTGGCGGGGCCTGGGATCTGGTCGTAACGGAAATTGCTGCGGTCAGCATTGACCTCCCCCACCACTGGCAGGAAGTTGTGCAGGTCATTGTGGGCCTGGACGAAATTTGGGTCATGGTTCATGCAGTACTCTCGGCCACCACCTGGTGTGCCCTTGCCTTCTCTCCAGCAGGCGAACTGGCGACCCAGGTTTTCTGCCGGCACCACGTGCTCGATTTCGATACGGCTGGCACGCGCTTCGTTTTTGCGTACCTCGTACCCACAGCTGGCCAGGTCAACGCGTTTTTTGGCATCAAAGGTACAGCCGCAATAGCGATCGACCCGATTGTCGCTGTAGGTCTGCTCCAGCAGCTTCTTTGCGCCCTGGAAGCTGTCTGCGATCTGGACATCAGCCTGTGCCGAGGCTGCCAGTACTGCGAAGATCAAGCCAAATAGTCTCTTCATTGAGCATTCCTGAATTCTGGACAAAAAAATAGGCAAGACCGGGGGAGGTAGGCTTGCCTATAAAACACGCTAAATGCGTGGATTGGGAAATATGTTGCTTGGAGGCGATCTTAAGGATGTATTGCCAAACTGTCAATACTAATAATCGCTTTCTTCGTAAATTGGCATCGGCGCCGAGGAGATCGCCATCAGCATTCGACTGGCTTCGCCCTGCCAGAAACTGTCTGACAGATTCTCTTTGGCTTGACGGTACCCTGGAAAGCGTTCAAGCAAGGCGTTGGCCAGGCTCGCTGATCGACAGGCAAGCTCAGCGAAGGCGTCAGCAAGTTGAGCCTGCAGAATGGCAATAACAGCCGAAAGACTGGTCATCTCAGTTCTCCAGGGCTTTGTTGAGAGCACGCTGCTGGTCAGTCATGTCCAGACGAGCATCGATTTTGCCGGCAAGGCGGTTCTGCTGTTCTGCGCATGCCTGCTGGGATTCTCGGTCGTCTTTGTCACAGGCACCGGCCTCCAAATAGGCGGAGAACCAGGCAGAAGCTTCTTGCCCATAGCGCTTGGCTTGGGGGTGGAAGGCTGCAAGCAGAACGAGCACCAAGCACACCAGGATGATTAGGAAACCTTTCATGATCACACCATGACTTGCTGACGGTAGATTGAGATCATCTCGTCGCATACGCGACCTGCGACCAGTAGCGCCTTCTCTCCGTCGTCTTCGAGGTCGATCAGGCTGGAATAAACAACAAGCGTAGATCGAGGCTCCAGCAACGTGATCGAATCACCCACCAAATCCACCAGGGCGCTTCCGGAAAAGCCTTCGAAACGGAACACTCCATCCCTTTCCTGCATACGTGCATTGGGCTTTTTGCCCGACATGCTGATCGCCACCTGGCGAATGTTTTCAGAAATATCGACCAGCGCTCGCTGTGCATTCATGGCAGTTCATCCAAATACCTGAGCTGTGAACGCGTCGCGATCATCGTCGCAGACGCAGTGACCTTGCCCGTCTTCAACTACCGTGAAGCCGTCCCCATCAAGAATGACCTCGAATTCGGACGGCAGTTCACAACCCAGAGGAATATCAGCAAAAAGCAGCTGACCACTCGCCGAGAAGGTGACTTTCGAGCCGCCTATCAAGGGGAAGCGGTCGCTGATTATGCAGGTCTGGGTCGTGTCTTTCATGTCGGTTTACTCAAAAATTGCACTGGGTTGGGCTGGTACGGTAGATTTTCATCTGGCCATCGTAGCGTGTCTGGATCTGGACGCAGTCGCCAGGGTACATGTCGCTTTGGTCGTGAACGACCTGGAACATCTGCCCGTAGCGGTTTTGAACCACAAGCTGAGTCTCGGTTTGGCCAGAGGTCAGCGCCTTGTTTACTGCAGCGCCTGCCAGCGCACCGATGCCCGTACGGATAACCTTGGACTCGGTGGAATGACCACCACCTGTAAGCAACCCGGCTACGCCGCCGATCGCGGCCCCCGTACCCCAGCTACCGCTGGTAGCGACTTTCTGAACATCAACGATGCGACCCACGTCCAAGCGGGTTGGCTGCTGATAACTATTGCCTGGGGACGCACAACCGGTGAGGGAAGCGGTCATTGCCAAGGCACACAGCAGAGATAATTTACGCATTGATGACGCCTCTAACTTGAGATTTTCACTATTTCATTATAAATTGAACTGACTTTTTGTCAAGCAACGGTAGATTCCAGAATGTTCAAACGACTATTGATAGGCCTTGCCTTGTTGCCGGCTTTGGCCAACGCCGACCCCGCCTTCGACAACGCAGTCAGACAGCACGCCCAGGGGTCGGCAAGGGAGTTCATGTCCAAGCTCGTCGACCAGCGGAGCAAGGGCTACAGCTGGAAAATGATCCTCAACACCCAGGTGCCCGGCATGCTCGAAGACGGTTGCGGCTATCGGGAGCGCGTCGGCTTGCCCGATCGTTCTTTCAAGGAGATGAAGCAGCAGGTGGTACCTGTCGTTGGCTCCCAGTTGGTGGAGCGATACGAGTCACTGCTGAGCAAGCCTTCTGCTCGCCTGGGCCTGGTCACGGTCAAGAGTGCACAGGACAACTCTGGGGACTACGCTGTGGTAGTGCTCAAGACTCTGTCGAGCAGCAAAAGCGATCCCTACTTCTCATTGATCTACCAGCTCAACGACAATGGCCGCATGTCCTTGTGCGACATCTCCAAGACAGATGACATGACCGGTGGCCTGCTCGAAGAGATCGGCAGCAAGCTCAATCTCTGATGAACGGTGTTTAGCCATATATTGACGTGGCTCCACTCCCTGGTATCATAGAAAATAAAACGCGGGTACCTACCCGTGTCGTACAACTGGGCCGCAAGGCCCGTTTGTTTTTCAGGAGCAGGAGCATGAAAAAGAAAGCCAAGCACAAGGGCGGAAAATCCGGTCTTTCCCAGGCCAAGTCCATGGTGCAAATTCCCCTCTACCGATCTCGTGTAGCAAAGACCGCACAAGACCAAGCCCGCAAGCGCCCCAGCAAAAACACCCTCATGAAGGCCATCGACAACGGTGGCCTTTGTCGTTAATGCCGGCCAGTGTCAGACAACGGCGCGCCCTGCGCACCCCAGAGGCCTTCAAGAGGCTTTTTTTACGTCCTGAATCAGCCATCGCTCAAGATCCCCACATAATTATCAAATTCGATAATTATTCCTTGATATCCAAGGTTTTTTTGCTACCTTAGGGTGAATGCTTGGAGCCTGGTCATGAAACGCACGCTTTTGATCGCAAAATGCAGAGAGCTCGCCGATGCAGGCGTCTGGTGCATTCCCGAAAACACCCTGATGGCCAGCCTTGGTTACCCTGAGCGCGGCTACTTCAGGGTGGCCATGTCCAGACATTGCAAAGCAGGCCTGATCGAACGCATGGGGCCCAAGCTGTATGCCAACCCCTTCCTCAAGCCTCCGGCATTTGGGCTTTATCGCCTGGCCAACTTCTTGCGACCCAACGAAGACTTCTACCTGAGTGTCGAGTCGGTGCTCAGTGAGCACGGCTGGATCAGCCAGATGCCATTCTGTCTGACGTTTGTAACCACCGGCAGAAGCTACCGCTACACAACACTTCTGGGCGACATCGACTTTGTTCACACTGAAGAGTCTACCCAGGCCTGGATGGGAAAGCTGGAGCGCAACCAGCAGCGTCAGATCTGGGAGGCCACTCCGGATAAAGCCCTGGAGGATCTTCAGCGTTATGCGCGAAATCTCGACCTGGTTCTCCCTGAGGATGAAAGGGAGTGACACTGGGTTGGGGTGGCCTTTAGGATAAAAGGACAACAAGAGGAAAGACCATGAAGATCGCATTTTCCCAGCTCCTGGAGCAGGCCCAGGCCCAATCCAATGGAGCGCCTCCAGACGTCGTCGTCAAGGAGCTGCTGCACTACGACATCCTCAAGGCATTGAGCGACAGTGACCTTGCCCGTGAGGTCACCTTCCAGGGGGGATCTGCACTGCGCCTGTTTTACAGCGGTCAGCGCTACAGCGAAGATTTGGATTTCGTCATTGGTGCGGGTGAGAACAAGGGCTTTGTCATTGACGGTATGGTGGAGCTTCTCAAGAAGCAGATGACCGATCGGTATGGCCTTGAGCTTGAAGTCAAGCCCCCGTCAAAAAACGAGTTCAATGGGATCGACGTACGCACCTGGCAATTCAAGATTTCGATCCCAGGTTTTTTGCGCAAGCAGATGATCAAGGTTGAGTTTTGCAACGTGCCGGCGCATGACGTCGGTGCCAAACTGATGAAGCCTCGGTACGGCTTCCTGGATGACACCCACTCCGCCATCATGCTGAGAGTTGAATCAGAGCAGGAGATCATGGCGGACAAGCTCACAGCCATTGCCAACCGCAAATACCTCAAGGCTCGCGACCTTTGGGATCTCAAGTTTCTTTCTGATCGCGGAGTGACCCCCGATTTCGAACTCGTCAGAAAGAAGCTCAGCGACTACGGCGCCCAGGACTTTGCTCAAAAGCTGGAGGAGTCGATTGCCCGTCTGCGTGATGTGAACGCCTCATCAGCCTTCATGACCGAGATGGAAAAGTTTGTTTCACCCTCGATCGTCAAAGGCCTTCGACTGATGAAGCCGCCTGGCCAGGAATATATCCAGTTCGCCTTGGGCCACATGATCAACCTGCAACAAGTACTTGTTCCCCAGAAGGCAACAGAGATCTCCCCTTCGCTCTAGCCCCAGAGGCTCCGCAAGGGGCCTTTTTAGCGCCTAGCCGACTTGACCAATGCCATCTTCACCGTATATTGCCAAAACCTCTCACAGGAGCCCTCATGAGCACTTCTGACTGCAAAACCCTCCTCGTAGAAGCGTACCCAACCACCAACGCCAAAGCATGGAAGCGGGTGTCCAAGTTCAAGAACATTCACAACGAAGATATTCGCCTGTTCTCCCATCACGAGGTTGGCCAGGTGTGGGTTGACGAAGAAGAGGGCACCCTCTCAACTGACCCTGACGATATCCTCAATGCCCAGGCCTCAACCCTCAAGGCTTCGGACTTTTACGTGGCATTCGAAAGCCACCTTGAAAATGGCGTTCAGGTTTGCTCATCCTTGATGGCTGTCTACAAACCTTATTTCGACAAGCATGGATGCTTCGACTCCATTCACCTGGGCAGGGTGATGGAGCGGCTTTACCCCCAGGGGCTGATTTGCGAAGAGGACTCCGAGGCCAGCTTTTGCATCTCCCAAGACTATCCCCTGGCGGATCTTCAGCAGATGTTTCGAGCTGCCGGCTTTCTGGAGAGTGATGCCGCACAGAAGATGTTTGAGTGACTCACAGGGCAGCCACTACGAAAAAGGGGCCCCTGAGGGCCCCTTTTCTTTGCTGCTGATCAGTCCCAGGACAGGGCGCCGCCAGTCTGGTATTCGATAACTCGTGTCTCGAAGAAGTTTTTCTCCTTCTTCAGATCCATGATTTCGGACATCCAGGGGAAGGGGTTGCTCACACCCACATAGGCTTCAGGCAGGCCGATCTGAGTCAGGCGGCGGTTGGCGATGAACTGGAGATACTCCTCCATCATGGCCGCATTCATGCCCAGGACGCCGCGTGGCATCGTATCGCGGGCATACTCGATCTCTAGCAAGGTGCCCTGGATGATCATGCGGGTCGCTTCTCGCTTGAGCTCGTCAGTCCACAGGTGTGGGTTCTCGATCTTGATTTGGTTGATCATGTCGATACCGAAGTTCAAGTGCATCGACTCATCGCGCAGAATGTACTGAAATTGCTCTGCCACGCCGACCAGTTTGTTACGACGGCCCATCGACAGAGTCTGGGTGAAACCGCAGTAGAAGAAGATGCCTTCGGTGACACAGTAGTAAGCGATGAGGTTTTTCAGGAAGGTGGTGTCAGCTTCCGGAGTGCCGGTTTGAAATCCTGGGTCAGTAATGGCGCCCATGTGCTTGATGCTCCAGGCAGCCTTGCGAGCAACTGATGGCACCTCGTGGTACATGTTGAAGATCTCGCCTTCATCCATGCCCAGGGACTCGACGCAGTACTGATAGGCGTGAGTATGGATCGCTTCCTCGAATGCCTGGCGCAGGATGTACTGGCGGCATTCAGGATTGGTGATCAGGCGGTAGACAGCCAGCACCAGGTTGTTGGCCACCAGGCTGTCTGCGGTAGAGAAGTAGCCCAGGTTGCGCTTGAGGATCAGACGCTCATCATCGGTCAGACCGTTGGGGTCTTTCCACAAGGCGATGTCAGTGGTCATGTTGACCTCTTGAGGCATCCAGTGGTTGCTGCAACCGTCCAGATACTTCTGCCATGCCCATTCGTACTTGAATGGAACGAGCTGGTTCACGTCAGCCCTGGCGTTGATCATCTGCTTCTGGCTCACCTGAACTCGGCCCTGATGGCTCTCGGCGATTTCACGTTCACCTGCAGCGATGTCGAGATCGTCGATACCGGCCAAAGCTTCAGCCAGGATCGCTGCGGCGCCCTCCTTGACCGTTCCGCCCGACGATGTCGGCAATTCGTCTTCGTTATCCCAGCTCAACATGTGGTGTTTCCCCCTACAAGAGACAAAAATGGCGGCTATTACTGCCGCCCAATTGGATTGATCTAACCGTATTGTAAGCACGGATCAGCAATATATCCAATATTCGTTCGTCACTTTGGGGCAAATAATCGACCTAAACCACAACATCTTGTGTTTGCTGATCGAACCCAACACCAGGTGGTGTGTTCAGGGAAGGTTGGCCAGGAAGGAGCTGATCACTGTTGAGCTCGATCGTGACAATGATGTCGGTTGAGACGGGTGGATTCCAATTGACGCCGTCGTCGCGCAGCACGGACTGAAGTCGATCGAACCAGAGCTTGAAGCATTCCATCTGCGTGTATCGGGTGATCTTGGCCAACAGCTCGTCCTGGTCATGACACACCATCACCACTGAGCTCTCATCAGTGAAATGCAGTGGCTTATTGTTGAGCCTGGCCAGCAGGCCTTTGCGAGGCTTGATAAAGATGGGGTCGATGCAGGCTGACACCTTCCACCCACGAACGAGCACCGGACTGGTCTCGGCGTATTTCTTGAGCAGCTTGATGGCATCGGCGCCCTTCGAGAACCTAATGCCTTCAGGGAGAGTCGCCAGGTATTCCCAGAGCAGACGCTCATCTTCGTCATCCAAACCCATGGCCTGGGATAAAGAAACGATACGTGCAGCAAATTGATGCAAAAGATCTTCAGTGGACACGGCGCTTGTTCTCGATCAGGTGGGAGCACCTGCATCCTACCAGCATATCGTTGGCAAGATCCACGAGATGACCAGGGTTGCCCTGGTAGGCAACAACCTTCCAGGTATTGAGCTTGGGATCGTATTCCCGAAGAGCCATGAGGCCGGTGTTCATCAATGAGATGTCGAATGCTTCCAGGCCACCCTTAAGCGGGATGGAGAACATCGTGGCACCGGCCCCAGAATCTGCTGACTCTGAGGCCTGGCTCATTCGTTCGAGATCCAGGATGAGAGGATCTCCGTAAGTCACGCCTGAAGACACTAGACATCCTAGGCTCAATTCAAGCTTCTTTTGACGAAATTCTGGGCTCACAGCCTTCTCCTGGTTAAATAGAGATCCAACTGCCCTGCAGGCCACGGATCTCAAGCATTTGAGACCTTAAACCTATATTGCCAAATTGTCAATACAGTTACCGTTCGTCGTTAATGACCATTTTTATTCTACCCCACCCCCTTGAAAATTTTTAAGCGAGACGGAGTTCTTATATTTGAGGACAAGAGAAAAGCTGCGATGACCCAGACAACGTATCTCTCACAGGATACCACCGGTTTTTGCTTTTGCTTTTCAGGCTTTTAGATGCCACGGTTTTGAGGACTTGAGCAGAAGCTTGGGTTGAAACACCAGGCCGCAGGGCAGAAGGGGAATCGCTTTACTTTGCGTCCGAAGGACGCTGCTTTCGCTTTGAAAACAAACAACCGGAGAAATAGGTCTTTTTTTGCGCTCGCACCACTACATCTTGTGTTTGGTAGGGCAGTCGCCCCCTTCGGCATTGCCGACTTCTCATCAGAACCCTCGCCCTGCTCCACACCAACTCCTTCTAAAGGCAACAGCAAAGCCGCGCTGTGCGCTGAAGAGGCTTCGCCTCATCAAAGGCAAGCCGCGCTCCGCGCCGAAAAGGGGCTTCGCCCCAAATCAAAAGCCTGATCAAGAGCAAGCCGCGCTCCGCGCCGAAAGGGGGCTTTGCCCCCAAAGCAGGCTTCGCCCTAAAAGCAGAGTGACTGAAACAAGCGCTTAATCCTGCGCGTTCCCCTTGCCAGACAACAGCTTTGCAGTTATCGTTTTAGCGGTATATTGACAGGAGCTAGTCATGCCCGCCTCGAAACGATCCATCTGGCTGTTTGCTGCAGCTACCGCTGCCGTTGTCGCAGCACTCACCTGCGCGGTTCTTAAGCCTGATAGCTTATCTGCCGAACAGCATAAGCAGGGGCGCCTTGTCACGGTCATCGCACCCCAAAGTATTCCTTCTGATGCTGTTTTTCTGTTTTGGTACGGATGCCCTCATTGCCGGGCCGTCGAAAGCATCTTTGATAAAAACGATGCCGACGCCAAGTTCAAGCAAGCCCTGGCCACAAAGGAAAGCTTGGTTATGGTGCCTGTGCCGATCAACCAGGTATGGGAAACCCACGCTCGCCTCTTCTACGCATTAAGCCATGCCAACGTTAGTCCTCAGACCCATCGCCTGATGATGGCGACAATTCAGGACAAAGGCCTGGTTTCCATGGATGACATGAAGGAAGCGATAGCCATTGCCCTTAAAAGCCAAGAGCAGGAAGGGCACCCTTTGAGAGTGACGGCTGAATCGATCTTTGCTGATCTTGACAGCCAGGCGACAACCCTTCAGATCGACCAAGCCAAATCGCTTGTGAAGCAGATTGGCCTGAAAGGGGTGCCCACTCTTCTGCTCAAAAAATCTGTGGTGCTTGAATTGGGTAATGGCATCACCTACGACAATTTTCTGCCCACCGCCCTCACAATCCTCAAGGGAACTGTCAGTCATGACTAGCCTGCTGACCAACTGGCTGACCACGCCTCACAAATACATCCGCTATTGTGAGGGCTCGATCAGGGTCAAGATCGCCAGAAAAAGCAAATATCTGTACAAGCACTTTGGCATTCGTGATCACGGCTCCTATGACCGGGCACTCAAGGCAGCTATTTCCTGGCGTGATGAGCAGCATCTCAAGGAATTCGGCTATCCAGTTTCTGACAAGATCATCCAGGTCTCCAGTCGCCGAGATGCTCAGGAGAAAATCAATCCGTCTACTGGAGAGATTTTGCCTGCCCTTCCCCCTGGCCTGTCATACGGATATCACCGTAAGTCACTGTTATACATAGTGGTCAGTTTCCAGCGCGAGGGTAAATCTGATAAACGTCGATTTGCCATTCGTGAGGATGGGATCGAAATGGCCATTGAGAAAGCCAAGGAATTCCGACTTGCCACTCTCCAAGGCTGAGGTAGGTTATAAAGCTTATAGTAATTATAAGGATTATATAAATTATAACTAAAAGAAGGTCGGCGATCCTGAAATGGGGCAGCCGCTACCATTTTTTCAGATTCGGAATCTCAGAAGGTGCCATTCGAGGCACTTTCGAAGCCATTTCTGGCACTGCCGAAGCCTTTTTTGGCACTCAAAATGACTTTTGAGGCAATTTCTTCGCAATCTCCTTTTGCGATTACCTAAATCGTCACAATTGGTGAGTGCTGCCAAAATGCCAAGGCATGGCCGATGAGGGCTTAGAAAAGTCAGCTACAGGAAATATGGGAAAATCATCCTTTTGTAGCCTGTGCGGGCATGATTTTGCGGGCTTGTAGGTCACAGTGGTAGAGAGTGACGTCCCTTACAGCCTGTTTCTTGTCACACTCATCGAGTGCGACAGCCGATTCAGAAAAATACATGTCACACTCCCACACTGCGAAAGCACGTTTTGGTCGCATATTGCAAGTGCGGAATTGCTAGGCCCAAAGCAAGGTGATATATTTCGGCCTATATTGACAAATAATAAGAAGAACCATGGACAGCAAGCGCACGCTCGACCTGGAAAATCTGTCGCCTGAGGATCGAAAAGCCCGCGTAACGGAGCTTTTGAACGAATTCGCATCGCGCAGTGATGCCATTGGGGAACCCGGCCCCACCGCCTCGGAGCATAAGAATCGATATCTCATGTCCATGGGCATGATTTTCTACGCCACGGTCTTTAGCTCACTGATGCTTCTGGCATCCAGCGTCTATTTCCACTTCATCCCTGCTCCTTTGGCCTACATCACTACCCAGGATGGTCGGATCATCGAGCTCACCCCCATTAAAAAATAAGAAGAGGCAGGTCATGTCCAACATCGCTCAGAAAACCAAGGCGCCCGTTAAAAAGGCCCCGGCACCCGGCTCCAGCATCCCTAAAGGTGAAGGATTGGCCACAGTTACCCATCGCAACGAGTTCTTCAAGACTGGTGATCGCAAACTCACAATCATGCTTTCTGTGGTTGTTGTTGTGATGTGCATCCAAATCTTTGTGGCATTCCTTGGGTTTACCGCTCGAAACGAGCGAGTCTACTTTGCGACCGATCGTAATGGCTCGCTGATCCGATTGATCGCTTTGGGCGAGCCCAACCAGAAGGATACAGTCGTAGCTCAATGGCTGCAGAACGCCCTGGTTGACACCTTCAGCTTCGACTTCACCAATATCAATACCCGACTCAACGAAGCCACGATGAAGTGGTTCAACGACAACGGCGCTAATGAACTGCTCAAAGCCATGAAGGACAGCGGCAACTTTGATGTGATCACTGATCGCCGCATGATCCTGACCACGACCTTGAACAGCACGCCGATTCTGGTTGGCAAGAAGCCAAATGCTGAGGGTGTTTACTCTTGGACATTCCAGGTGGATGCGATCATGACCTTCCGCACCCAAAGCCAGGAGTTCACCAACAACGTGCGCTTTACCGTCGTTGTTGATCGCCGCAGCGTCCTCGAAGACGTCAATGGCCTGGGTATCTCGAAGGTCGTCATGACCAAGCGCTAAGCGGGTTGCGGGATTAAAAGATAACCTATATACGTAAATTCGGTTTTGATGTAAATTGTCAACCATACAAGAATAATGTCCTGGAGGTCTCCCACAATGCGTAAAACGCCTTTGGCGATTGCCCTGCTGCTTGTCATGCAGGGCACGCATGCACTGGCCGCTGATTCGTTCGACTCGAAGCTCAACGAAACGGCTGCCGAGTACACGGTAAATCCAGCTGATGTCACTAATTTTGATCGCCAGAACACCCAGGCGAAAAAAAGTGCTCTGGCTGGCTATATCAACGAAAACAACGAGCTCAGCGAAATCCGAAAGTATTTCAAGGAGACCGAGACGTCAAAGGGTAAAGAGCGCCAGCTCAAGCTCAAGACGCCTATGGAGCCTGACGATATTACCGACCTGCGCAAACGTCTCGAAGCCATAGACAAGGCTGAGAACGAGCCGTTGCATGGTCAGGCGAATGTGCGTATCCGCAATGTCACTTACAACCCGGATTCGAATCAGCCGCTGGTGATCGAGACTGCCCCAGGTTATGCCGCACAGGTTGAGTTTTATGACGCCAGTGGTGCGCCTTGGTCAATCCGCAAGGATGGCGTTGTGGGCGACGGCGACAGTTTTACCCGCAAGATCATGGGTGAGAAACGCCATATTGCCAGTTTCACGCTGAACAAGAAGTACAACGTTTCAAACGCCGCCATCGTGATGGAGGGGCTCAATACCACAATCCCAATCATCCTCAAGGGCACCACTTCGACAGTGGATGGGCGTGTTTCGGTCACCATCCCAAAACTGAGCCCTAATGCCACCATCCAGCCGGTATTTCAGCATGAGATGGACAATGTGTCTGATGAGCTTGTGCGCCTCCAGGGTGGCGATGCTCCAGCCGGCTCAAAAGCTCTTTCCGTTTCTGGTTTGCCGAACTCTGAAGCCTGGTATGACGGCTCGTATTTGTACCTCTCGCTGCCTGGTCGCCTGCTGCTGCCTCCGCCGATAAATAGCTCTATCTCTCCGACAGGCCGCTACCTCTACAAGGTTGCACCTACTACTTACATTTCGATCTCGCTCAACGGCGATCGCCGAAGCGGCACGATTCAGGATCTTTACAGCGTCGACATCAAACGCGCCAAGACCGTTTTTGATAAAGGGGTAAAATAAATGGGCGCCTTTGCCAACATGAAAAACAACATCAACCCCAAGGCTCGTCTGATGATTGCGCTGACCGTGGTGCTGGTCGGGGCAATCATTGCCTTCGGCTTTTGGCGCATCATGGGGTCTGGCCCTGCTGAACAGCAGGCAACCGTTTCGATCGACGCCCCTCCCACGACCCAGAACATCCACCGTGATACGGCAGCTGACCAGGTCAAGTTCGGCGATGAGACTGCTGTCGGCCAGCTATATAAAGCTGATGATGCACGACGTGCCGATGAAGCCATGACCGGCAATGGCAGTCATGTCGACAGTCTGAGGGTCAATGTGGCCCCCGAGCAGCAGGAAAAAATCGAACCAAAGCCTGCGCCGGCAGCCACCTCCCCGAGCAACCTCCAGAAGCTCATCAAGGATCGCCAGGCAAGCGCAGAACAGGCTGAGAACAAAAACGTTCAGCAGCGCTCACAGGCAAACGCGACTTTCCAGGAAAACCCCTGGAAGGCTTTCCTGGACAACGAATCCAAGGATATCCAGGAATACACGAGCGCATATGCAAGCAAGATCGATCAGGTGCAGCAGGGTGTGGCTCGTCCTTTGGCCAAGGCATCCTACGATGAATCGCTTCAGGCTGGCGTGACTTCATCCCTGCTGGCTGAGAATCAGAATTCTGGTGCCCAAACCGGCTCTGGCACCGCAACGACTTCCCCTCGCTACCTTCAATATCTGAAGACAGCAGGCGTGAGCGTTCCCGCCAATAGCCAGGGTCAAGCTGGCAAGACGGTTGCGCGTACAGGTGGCAAGTTCAGCCAAACTGAGTACATCGATCAATCGGGTAGTGGTTCGGAAGGCGAGGAAGAGGTGGCTACCGCTTCGGAATACCCAAGCGAACGCATCGCGAAGGCTTCAGTCACCAAGCAGAACCCAGTGGGTGAAGTTGTAGTGGGCCAAACCTTCTACTCCGTACTTCAAATCGGTGTGAACACCGACGAGATCAGTCCAATCCGCGCAGTCATGGTGCAGAAAGGGTTGCTTGAGGGCGCAGTTCTGACAGGTGAGCCAGCCCGTACTGGTGAAAAAGCCAAACTGACCTTCACCGACATGAGCTTGAATGGCAAAAGCTACAAAGTCAGCGCGATTGCTTTGGATCCTGACACCTATCGCTCCGGTCTGGCAGATGGCGTGGATAATCACACTTTCGAGCGCTACAGCAAGCTGATGATTGCATCCTTCGTGGACGGCTACTCGGACGCACTGCAGGATTCCCAGACCACCACCAACACTGATGGCAGCTCATCAACCGTGAACTCGGCCCTGCCGAACGCTGGTGACCAGGTCAAGATGGGTATCGGCAAGATGGGTGAGAAATTCTCGCCTATCTTCGAGAAGGAATTCGATCGCCCACCGACCGTTACTGTAGAGCCCAACAAGAGCATCGTGGTCATGTTCATGGCCAACCTTGATCTCACCCAACCGCAATAGATAGATAAATCGGCTGCGCCCAGACACTTTGGGCGCTTGCCAATCTCGTACAAAACATCTATTATCGCGTTTATTGACAAACCATTGCTGGAGTAAGCGATGAGCACGGATAAAATCACTGACCCGTTCGACGACAACGATGAATTTGAGTCATTCGAAGAGCTGGACGAGAATGAAATGGGCGGCACCATTCACGACGATGACCCGGATTCTGGTGGCCCCTCCAGCTTCGATGATGTCGATCCTGAAGATGGTGCTAATGCTCAACCAGCACCTCAAAAGCCCGTCAAGGCAGCGACTGCTGTAGATCAGCCAAAAGCTTTCATCAAGACAAAGCTGGGCATGGCCTGCATTGCCGGCTGCGTTGCCATGCTGGGTATCGTTGGCGTGGGTGCCAGTGGCATCTTGAGCTCCAGTGCACCTCAGGAAGTTGTTGAGCAGGCCGAAGTTCCTGCGCCATCGGAACCGGCAAGTTTTGGTGTCAAAGCAGGCATTGCTGACGTCAAGCCAGCCACCCCTGCCCTTGCTCAACAAATGCAGCCTGTTTCTGCAGTTCATGACGTTCAGCTGGCGCAGCAAAATGCTGCTCAATCTGCCAACCCGATTCTGCAAGCGATTCCAAATCGGGACGCACAAGCCCCGGTTGTTGCAGCGCCTCAGATCGGAACCTCTACCATCTCAAGCAGTGAAGTTGCTGAGCTGAGGTCGTCGATCGTCGAGCTGCAAGAGCAAACCAAGGCTATCGCCACAATGGTCAAGGACGTCACCGGCTTGATCGAGCGCACCAACCGCCGTCAGGATGACCTGATGAACGAAGTGAAGGGCCTGAAAGCAGATATTGCCAAGGCTGCCCTCACCCCAGCAGCGACAGCATCTGTCACACAGCCTGCAGAAAAAGCTGAGGTCAAGGCTGCCCCTGTCACTACCGCCCCGGCAAAACCCGCTCTTGTCACTGACGGTCGCACCCGACTGGCTGGTTTGCAGGTAATCGATACCTCGCAGAACGGCGAAATGTCCATTATCAAGAAAGCTTCCAACGGGCGCATCTTCACTTTGTATCCTGATGAAGTGATCAATTGGGCTGGCAACCGCCAAAAGGTCTCTGGCATCGAGAAAGATGGCTCCATCGTGCTCGTCGGCGACAAGTTCTTCATCGACAAGGTGCTCGAAGCGCCAAAGACTGAGCCCAAGCCTGCTCGCCAGGCGCCACAGGCTCAAGCGCAAATCAAGCGCGATCCTGTTGCGACTGCCCCAGTCAGTGCTCGTGGCTTTACGCTGAATGCAGTCTATGACTCGAACAACACCTTCGGCGTAGTCAATGACAAAGGCGAGTTCAAGTCCTACAAGAAAGGCGAAACCATCGACAAGCTGGGCACCATCAAAGGCCTGACCCCAGGTGGTGATTTGGAAGTCGGCAATACCGTTATCCATTCAGTCTACTGATTGTTAGAGAGCGAACAGGAGGCCTAGGCCTCCTTTTTTCTTGCTTGAACCATTATCAATAGTCAGCTAATCCATTCATTGAAGAGTGCGCTCTGCGTGCTTCTCGTTTTCCAAGTCTCAGGGTTTTGGTATGAAAAAATCAATTAAGTATCTGGAACCGATCATGGTGCTGGCTTTTGTCGTCGGTCTACCTGCCTTAGGCCTGAAGTGGTTCATTGACGTAGATCGAAAATACACAGCAGCCTATTCGCACCTCTACGACGATCTCAAACTCAAAAGCAAGAATCACCTCAACCTGATCGAATATTTCGAAGGGTGTCTCCAGCAGCGACCCAGGAAGTCGAACAGGGTCGTGAGCGCACCTATATGTGTAGAAAAGGCCAGGGGATGGGCAGAGAAATTGAAAATGAAGGGTAACGTCGAAGAGGTTCTTAATGACATTAATCTGGCTGAGGCCAAGGCCTACTTGGCATCAAAAAGCTAAGGAGTTAACGAGACCATGAGCGAAAAAATCACCACCACGCACACTCCACCCAGCGACCAGTCATGGGTAAGAGCCAATCCGGAACTTGCACTGATCTTCGCCATTCCGTCGTTTCTGCTTGTCATGGCTTTACTAGTTTATTATGCCCTCTAAGCCCAGATGGCCATAACCTGGATTATGAGGCGGATCGTTTGCAGTGGACTGGCGATAATGTTGTACGAAATTGCCCCAGATAATGGGCATTCGAGGAAAAAGACGAGGTGGGATTCATCACGTTTTTAGCATATATTGCTCTTTGCCTATTGCATGGCTCTGCAATATATACTAATTTATGAGTAGCAGTTACCGCTCGAACCAACAATAACAAGAAAAAGAGGTTTCTACTCCATGAAGCTCCATAAATCATCCACCACACGAATCGCTGGAGTGGTTGGCGCGGGTGCCCTGCTCGCTTTGTTTGCGCTTGACGCCAACGCCGCCAACACCCTGACCCAAATGGGTTCCCAGTGGAAAACACAGATCAACGCAGCCCTGGGTATCGGCAAGCTGGTTTTCGGCCTGATCGGTTTCTTCCTGTTCGCTGCCGGCCTGTTCTACTTCTACAAGGACAGCAAGCAGCCTGGCCAGGGCGAGATCAAGAAAGGTATCACCGCCTTGCTGGTCGGTACCGGTCTGATGATCATTCCATGGCTGCTCGGCATGTTCACCGAAACCGTCGCCACTGGCGAGGGTGATGGCGCCGTGACTGCAACCAAAGGCACTGCTTTCTAAGCCAAGGTTGCCAGCATGGCATGAAAAAAGGGTGGCCTCTGCCACCCTTTTTTGTTATCTGAGGATCCTGAAATGAATACCAGACCCATCATACTTTCAGTCAAGCGCGGAGCTTTTCGTGCTGACTCGCCACATCCCCCACAAACAGACACGGTCTATAAGCAGGCTCGTGCACGCGTATTGCGCAGGGATGACTTCACCTGTCAGTTCTGTGGGTTCAAGCACGAAAAAAATGAAGTCCATCATGCCAACGACAATCATGATGACCACTCAGAATCCAATCTCGTGACCTCCTGCGTGCTTTGCCATATGTGTCACCACCTTGGCTTTGCTGGCATTAAGAATCGCGGAAAGCTGATCTACCTTCCTGAGACAGAAATCAACCAGGCAGGCCTTAACCAGGTTGTTCGTATGCTCTGGGTTGCCGAAACCATCAGCAAGGGCGATCTGAAGAATACCGCAACCAATCTTTTGTCGCGACTGGATCGCGCAGACATCCCCGTCAAAACACTCCTCGGCACCAGTGAGCCCGCCATCCTTGGCGACTTCATGGCAGGATTGACCCCCGAGGAGTATGCAGAGCGTCATGTGGGGCTTACAAATATTTACCTGCTTCCCAACAAGCAGGCATACCTGCCCTATCTCAAACTGTGGGTTGAGGCTTCGAAAAGCTACAAGCCCGAGGACTGGGTAGAAACAGCCAGGCAAAAGTTCATGGATTGGAAGAATTCAGGCTAGAGCATAAGCGATCGATGCGCCCTTGTTTGGACACAGAGGCCAGCCCGCAGAGGCTGGCTTTATTTTTACTAATGAAAACGCAGGCAATCATTGCCAATTTACTGAAAAAGCGTTAAATTCTGTCAATATTAGAATAAATAGAGCTTACTAAATGAGCCAGGCAATGATCGGCGTATGCATTTTCGACGACCCCAAGTCAGCCCGCGACGGCTGGGCTTCTGTGGCAGGAGAGCCTGCCTGGCGCGTGACCGGCTACCATGAGCTTTCAACCGACAAGCTGTGGGTGACAAATCTCGACTTTCCGGACTTCAAGGCGCTCAACCTATTGCGCCTCAAGCACCTTGCTCAATCTCAGTATTTCCGCACTAGCGTAAAGATGCTGCAGTCAGAGTACGGCATTCCTGAATCCAAATTACTTGCCAGCTTCCTGTCTCAGATGTTCAACCGAGTGGCTCGGCTGGGCGATATTCACCTGGGTGTCGAACCACACAAGTTCAACTACCGCTACACCCAGGCCGTTGCGGCGCGCATGGATGTTCCTGCTTTACGCATCCCGACCCAGGGGCTGAACCCCAATGAAGTTCAGTTGATCATCGATCACGCGACCCAGGAAAACCAGGCCATGACTGGCGTGAAGAAGCCCGAACGCTCACAAGCCGTGGCTTTTTGCTATCCGCGATTCGCCTACTCCAAATGGCTGCTGACCCAGGACTACCCACTGGAAAGTGTCTGGAAAAAAGACAAATTGGGTAAGGACTGGAAGATCGGTATCCGCGAGGGCAAGCCCCTGGCCAAGGCCAACCATGAATTCGTGCGCATGATGGATAACTACGCCCTGAACTCGCGCCGCTCCATCTTCCTGAGAATTTCTATTCAAAGCCAGGAGCCTTCACACCGAGCCTTCGCCACCTTTGCTGCAGGCGCCAAAGGCCAGCGGGTATGGGCAGCCTACCCTGAAGTCCTTGAGCTGATGCGCTACGCAGAAATCTCAGTGTTTGATTCAGTCAGTGTTGGCTGCGGCAAGCTCAGGGACATCCCTCTGATAGACAACAATCAATACAGCTGTTCGATCAGTGCCGGCCTCTTCCTGGAGAACCTCTACTGCTCTCTGCTGGCCCCTGTCGATAAGGTCAACTCTGCACTAGGTGCCTACATGCGGTCGATGGACAGGATGGCTTGCGGTCGCGCAGCAGAGCAATTTCACAATGCGGGATTTGTTGTTGGCTCCTACAGCTCAGGACGAATCATTGTCCTGGTGCGCGAAGGTGAGCGTGAGCGGGCTGCGCAGCTTGCCCTGAAGATTGGAATGATTCCGCCGTTTGAACCGGAACTGGGAGATGACGAATGAATGTCTTCGAAGAAAGCTACGTAGGCCTGATTGCCACCATTGGTGAAGACGTTGTGATGACGCCCATCAAGCAGATGGGGCCCGTAGCACTGACCCGCAAAGCGCTGGAAAAAATCGATTCGCTCATTGATGAGCCCATCGAGCGTCACAGCGATCTCGAATTTACCCGGCGTCTGGTCATGTCCAGCATGCTTTCTGCCAATGAGGACACCAAGTGAGCCTATCGTATTCCGTTGCGAGCTTTTTGAATCGCATTTTCAAAACCTCAGTCAGCCACTACTGCCAGCTGGAAACTGCCTCTGACGAACACAACCTGGTTACCCGCGATGGTGGTCTGATGACTGCTTTTGAGGTCAAAGGCACTTTCGGCATCATGGGCACTGACGCGACAAAGAGCCATATTGCGACTCTGGTGGACACGCTGTCTTCCGCGCTAAAGCGCCCAGGCCACCGGATTCAGTTCGTATTCCGCCGCGACCCACTCAACTCCCATGAGGCGCTTCGTCGTTCTATCCAGGGTGCTATCCGCACCCTGCAGACCCTGAACATGGACTTGGAAGACATGGTCATCGAGCGCTCTAAAAAGCTCGAAAAGAAGACCGTGCTCGAAACCTGTTTTCTGGTCATCACCACAACGCCACGTGCGCTTCATCCCGACATTCTCAAGGGTGCAACAAAAGAGCGGCTGCAGAAAAGCGTCAAGAATGGGGGACTCAAACCTGGTGCTTTTGCTCAATCCCCGATGGTCGAGATGCCTGGCGTTGACATGGTTCATGCCGGCTTCGTCAGTCAGGTGATATCCCGTCTCGAAGAAAAGCTCTCTTTGCGCAAGTACAAAGCTCATGAGTTCCTTCATCAGCTTCGCAAGCAGATCACTCAGTACGACACCAGCGACAACTGGCGCGCCTATCTGCCTGGCGATCGCATGCCTGCGCGCCTGATGCACGAAGCTCCCGATGCCGGGGACATGTCGAACATCTTGTGGCCTGACATTTCGCACCAGCTTTTCTCCCGAAATCCAGAGACCTGCAAGGAAGACCACACGCTGGTGGACATTGGCGACTGGAAGATTGCGCCTATTCTTGTTGATCAGCGCCCACAGGATGCCAAGCCGTTCGCAGACTTGTTCAAATCGATCCATCGTGACGTGCCGTGGCAAATGTCGCTGGTCATCGATTCTGGACACGACCGTGTCTGCCAGCTTATTTCTCGCAAAAAGACTTTCTCCTCCTTCATTGCATTCGTATCAAGCGAGAACAAGCTGATTCGCGAAGCTGCCGAGGAGCTGCTGGATTATGCAGTTGATAAAACAATGGTTTCTGCCCAGATCTCATTCTCGACCTGGGGGCGAGATGTTGAGGAGGTGCGACGCAACCGCTCCAAGCTCAAAACAGCTGTCGAATCCTGGGGGCAGCTGCAGGTCGTTGAAGAGCGTGGGGATGCGATCGAGGCATGGTTCAACACCCTGCCCGGATTCTCTGCTAGCCACCTGGCCACTCGGATTCCGCTTCTAGCGGAAGAAGTTTTGACCATGAGCCCGATCACCCGGCCTGTGTCTCCGTGGTCGGATGGCACCATGCTGTATCGCACCATTGACGAGAAGGTCTTCCCATTCCTGCCTGGTTCAGACCTGCAGACGGCCAACATGGAGCTGGTCTTCGCACCCCCAGGTTTTGGTAAATCATTCTACCTGGCTGCATCCAACATGGGCTTGATCACGCGCCCAGGCAACGAGGTGCTCCCTCGGATCGGGATCCTCGACATTGGTTTCTCCTCAGCCATGTTCGTGGAGTTGGTCAAGGACTCGCTTCCGGCTGACAAGAAGCATCTGGCGCAATCTTTCCGCATCGAAATGACCAATGATTATGCGGTCAACTTCTTTGACACGCCGCTGGGCTGCCAGAAGCCACTGAGTGTGGACAGGGAGTATGTAGTCAACATGCTGCTGTTGCTATGCACCCCGGCAGGCCGCAAAGAGCCTGTGGATCGCATGGCGGAATTGATCAGCAACCTGGTCGATGCCATGTACAACTACTTCTCCGAGGAGCGCAATCCGCAGCCTTACGAGAATGGCATGGATGCTCGTGTGGATAAGGCGCTTGAAGCGCACCTGATTCAGACCTACGAGGGTGACAGCTGGTGGAAGGTTTCCCGCAAGCTGTTTGATGCCGGCCTGATTCAGGAAGCGTCATTGGCGCAGCGCTTTGCTGTTCCGACGCTCAACGATGCCACGACCGTTCTTTCCCAAGAGACGGCAATCAAGGACGTTTTTGGCACCTCCATGACTGGCAACGAATCACTGATCGACTACCTGAAGGTGATGATCATCTCGGCGGTCAACGACTACCCTATCCTGTCGCAGCCAACTGTGTTCAGTATTGGCGAAGCGCGCATTATCTCCATCGACTTGATGAGCGTGGCGAAAGAAGGCTCGGCACAAGCTGAGAAAAAGACGGCAGTCATGTATCTGCTTGGTCGTCAGATCATCTGCAAGGATTACTACCGCAAAGCTGAATTCACCCTGCCGGAGATTCCTGAGCACTTCCGTGGTTACCACAAGAAAGTCATCGAAAAGGATGAATCGGTACCCAAGAAATTCTGCATGGACGAATTCCACCGCACCACGAACTCACCGCAGGTGCGTAAGCAAGCCATTGTCGACATTCGAGAGGGTCGTAAGTACGACGTCCATGTTTCGCTGCTTTCACAGCTGCTGAACGACTTCGACTCCGACATGATCCAGCTGATCAACAACACCGTGATCCTGTCCAAGGGTATTTCGGAAACCACCATGGATGAAATCAAGGCTCGGTTCCGTCCGTCTGCTGATGCTGTTCGCTACATGAACCGCTGGCTCACCGGCCCTGGCGCTGAAGGTTCGAGCATGCTCTACATCGGATCTCTGAAAAGCGAGACTGCCCCACAGATTCAGCAGGTCATCCGGCTTACGTTGGGTGGCAGTGAGATCTGGGCATATACCACCACACCTCAAGACGTCTCGTTGCGACGTCGCATGACTCAGAAGATCGGGCTCAACAACACGCTCAAGATTCTGACCAAGGCATACCCTAACGGCTCTGCCAAGGCTGATATTCAGATCATGCTGACAGATAACGCAGTGGATTTCGATGAACACGACCAAAATCTGACAATTTTCGACATTCTCGTCGATAGGTTGATCAGGGAGAACACGATCTTGATCGACAATTCCAAGATCCCGGTTGCCAGATAATTTTGGTTAATCTATTATTAGCTATATTGACAAAGGGCAAGAATATGTCCCTAAAAGGTGATTTCATGAAGCGCAACTTATCCCTTGCCCTGACGGCAATTTCGTTGAGCCTGGCCCTCACCGGCTGCGCCTCGAATCAGACAGCTCGGGCCACCAGCGTTCAGGTGACCCCGCCCGTGAATCCGATCGACGAACTACGCTCTGTTGCGGTCGAAGCACGGGATGAATTGAGACTGCTGGCCAAGGTCAATGATGCGGTTAACACCCCATCGCTGACCAAAGAACAGCATGCTCAACGCTACTTCCAGTCCACGTACGTGCCAAAAGGCTTCGAGCGTAACAGCAAGTTCTCGTACACAGGCCCTGCTACCCGCGCTGCTGAAGCATTAGCATTGATGGCTGGATACAAGTTCAAAGCGCCAAGCGTACGGCTTGCCAACGAGCCCTGGGTGACGATCAACATTGATAATCAGCCGCTCAACGATGCTCTTCGCGAACTGGGCGTACAGACGGGTTCTTCGATCCGCGTCGAAGTGCTCGAAAAGGCCAACGTGATCAACGTGGTTTACAAACAATAACTGAGGCATTTTTCAATGCTTAAAAGAATGCTTCTCGCCCTGGCGATTTCGTCAACCATGACTCAGGTTCATGCTGACGAGCTGACGCCCGGCGTTCAATACGACAACACAAGCTTGTCTGAGCTGCAAACCTTGCACTATTACAAGGACATGCCTCTGGCTGGTGACGATGATCTGGCCAACAAGCGCCATGAGGCGATGCGCGAAGCGGCCTTGGCTGTAGGCGCTCAGAACGGCTACGTTTCGGAAATGAACAAGCTTCGCAAGCAATTCAATAGCGAAGCCAAGTCGATGGATGAGCTTTGGGCGTTCAAAGATCTGATGCGCCTTGCTGCACCCGGTGAAAAAGCCCTCTATTTCCTGCCTCCTGTCATTCAGGAGTCGCAAGATGTCACGGCCCACTCTGATGACAACAACCGCATCAAGGTCAGCGACACCTACTACGACATTCTCAAGAAAGAGCGACTAGTTACCAATCCGCC
The DNA here is from genome assembly GCF_014842095.1 of Pseudomonas sp. CFBP 13719. Taxonomy (NCBI): domain Bacteria; kingdom Pseudomonadati; phylum Pseudomonadota; class Gammaproteobacteria; order Pseudomonadales; family Pseudomonadaceae; genus Pseudomonas; species Pseudomonas sp. CFBP 13719. The sequence goes on from NZ_JACYVB010000002.1 coordinate 783,610, forward strand.
AGATTGGCGAGAATACCTGTTGATCGACTTGCCTGTTGACGTCTCCAAGCCAGTAGGAGCCCTGCTGCCAAAGACGCCTCAGGAGCAACAGCTGTGGTCTGACTGGGTATCTGAGGGCTGGGAAGCCGGTATTTTGCAGGCAAATGCCGAGATGACCTCTCGCGTTCGCAACATGGGCTCTGACTTCACCGGCATGGTCAGATACCTACGCCTGGTGAAGGAGCGCAAGATCGAGCCTTCCTATGTTGCTTCGCAATATCGCGGCAAAGTCGAAGACGGCGACAGCATGCACCTGCAGCAACGAACCTTCGCCATTACGGCGCCGGCATCGTTCAACGGCAACGAGAAAGAATGGATTCCACTGGATCTTGATCCACGGGGAAGCTATCGCACCCCAGACGAACAGCGGCAGAGCAACCAAAGGCGGTAATAAAACCGCGTTGCCAAAAACAATAAAAATAAGAGTGTGCAATGGAAAACTTCATCTTCCCGATCCCCCCGCGCTGCAACAACGCAGACGTGGTCAACGATCTTCTCCACCATATGGTGGCGATTGGCGGCTCTGACCTGTTTATTCTGGGATCGGGCGAGGTGTGGGTTTCCCGGTATGGTCGCAAGGTAAAACTGACCGAAAGGCGACTTTCGGACAATGAAGCCCGCGACCTGATCATTTCGATTTACAACACCAACGCCCCCTCAATGCTGGGTGCGGGTGAGCCAATCAACGCCGCACACGAATTCTTTCGCGAAGAAAACAACAAGCGTCAGCGTTATCGCTTTCGGGTCAATGCGGTGGGCTGCCTGCGCAATGGCCGAAAGAGCATCACCATCACGCTGCGTACGATCCCCTCGCTTCCCCCACACTGGGAAGACTATGGCATTGAGAAGGAGATCATTGACGTCACTCGCACCATTGACCAAGGCCTGATCCTGGTCGTCGGCGCTACAGGTAACGGCAAGTCGACGCTTCTTGCCTCCATTCTACGCGACCGGATCGAAGGGCCAGACAGTCACACCAACCTGGTAACCATCGAGCATCCGATTGAGTTCGTTTACGACGAAGTTAAAAAGGACACCTCTCTGGTGACTCAGCTTCAGGTCGGCAACGACATTGGTGGCTTTCATGAAGGGGTGGTCAACTCTTTGCGTATGGCACCCAACGTTATCCTTGTGGGTGAGTCACGAGACCTGGAAACCGTTCAGGCATCTCTGGAAGCAGCAATGACGGGGCACGGGGTGTTTTCAACCGTTCACGCTAACAATGTTCCGGAAACCTTCCAGCGTCTTGTTTACGTGTTTCCAAAAGACATGCAGCAGCAAGCGCGTATTGACGTAATTCAGCCAATGAAAATGATTGTGGCTCAGCGTCTGATCCCTACTGTTGATGGCCGAAGAACCGCCATTCGCGAGACCATGATCTTCGATCAGCAGGACAAGGACATGATGATGGAGTCCGACAATATCGCGTCGGCAGCCTTCAAGCTTGTGCACTCTCGCGGTCGCCCGATGGTAGAAGACGCCCACCTAAAGTACCGCGATGGCGTCATTTCCGAAGAGGTGTACAAGCGGGTCTTGTCCAACTACAACGCCATGAAAGCGAACCTGGGATAAGGACTTAGTCATGCCAGCACATTACATCACTCGACAACCACGCCTGGGGCCAATAGACGCTCAGGCTGTTTACCCCATTTTATTATGGATGATGCTGCCCCGTGTTTGGACGGCGTGGATCCTGCTGGGTTCTATCATTTTCCTCTGGGTTCTGTCCCGCCGAGGCATCAGCATCGGCATGATGATGCGGATTATCCGCAGTTGGTTTGTGGGTCGAAAGCGGCAAATCCGCTCGCCCTGGCGCAAACCGTTCGAGATTTAATAACCCCTGTCAATATTGTTGATAAATGACTTTTCAATCTGCAATATAGGCTATAAACTACAAAAATTAAAGATAAGAGGACATCCACAATGGCCCGCAAGCTGAACCTACTGACGGCTGCGCTAATCAGCGCAACATGCGCCAATGCAGCTTATGCAGAACTGTACATTTCGCCTGTTGTGCGCGATAGCGTGACCTACCAGCAGCCAGCTGCACCTGTGGCTCCTGCCGCCGTCCTGAAGGCTGCGCCAGCCCCCGTGCAAGCCCCAGTGCCTGTACCTGCCAGCAATGGCCAGGTAGTTGGCAGCTCGACTGTGCATGGCGCCTTCGAAATGAAGGATGAGAAAAAAGCTGGCGTCATGTCTTTCGGCAAAAACGTTCCGCTCTTTGCCGCCATGGAAAACCTGGTGCCACAGAGCAAAACCTGGGCAATCGTCTTCGAACCCGGCACTGAAAACACCCCCGTATCCTGGCGCGATGCCGCTGACTGGCGCGCCGCGCTGACTCAGATCTCGCAAAACAATCGCCTGGTCATCGCAATCAATGACGGGGCCAAGCGGATTTCGGTGTCTCGCACTGCAGAGCTTGCCAAGAAGTTGGCTCAGCCTGGTACTCAGGTGTGGTCGCTTCAAGCCGGCAAGTCCATGCGCGAAAACCTGGATGCCTGGGCCAAGAAAGCAGGATGGCAGGTGGACTGGTCGAAGACAGAAGCGAATTACCCTGTTGATCACAGCGCAAACCTGGTCGGTTATTTTGCCGGCAAAGGAGGAGTTGTCGATAAATTGATGAGCGCAACTCAGGGCCGCGATGTTCCACTTACCGCCAAATTCTATCGTGGCAACAATGTCGTTGTAATCAGCGAAGCCGGCTACTCGCCAGAGCATTCGCCAAGCACGCCGATTACTGATGACGAACAATATTAATTGAGGTATTACCCATGAAATTGAAAAAGCTTTCGTACCTGGTCGCGCTGAGTTCGGCTGCGCTGGCGAGCGGTTGCACTATCGTTGATCAGTCCTACGACCAGGCTCGCTCTGACATGGGTTCGGTCAAGAAATCGATCGAAGGCGATCGTTCCATGAAGCCAAGTGCGGTGTCCGACACCGATGAAATCTGGCTTGGCGGTGATCCTTACAAGGTTGGCCAAGAAGAAGCGGCTCCCGGCATTCTCAAGCGAACTGTTTCGGTCAAGCAACTTGATCCCATTTCGGCCTCTGACGTCATGCAGATGCTGAGTACCGACATCGGCATCAAGTTCGTAATGACGCAGGACGCCATTGACTACACCAATGGCGTAGAGCGCAGCACCACTTCAGCCGGCGATGCTGGTAACGGCGCCAAAGAAGGCGCGGGCGCAGATGGCCCTGGCACACCGATGAACACTCAGGCTGGCAACTTCCAGTCCAGCGAGCAAAGTATTTTCCAAGCCATCACAGGTGGCGCACAAGAAGCGGGCTCGCGCATCAAATTCACCCTTGACTACAAGGGTAGCGTTGCAGGCCTTCTGGATCTGGTCGCCAGCAAGGCTGGCTTGTTCTGGAAATTCGAAAATGGCGAGATCGTAATGCGCCGATTCGAAACCCGAAGCTTCATTCTCGACATGTCCCCTGGTACCGTCAGCTACGAGTCGGAGATCAAATCTGACCTGTCGACCAACGGCTCAAGTGATGAGGGCAGCAGCACGTCTGACTCCGTTCACACCGTCAAGTCTGAAATCAAGGGTCAATCCGCTTTTGACGCCGTCAAAGCTGGTGTTCAATCGATGCTGTCTGCTGGCGGACAGATCGCACTGGCAGAGTCGACGGGCAGCATGACTGTGACCGACACCCCGCAGGTGATGGACAAAGTCACCAAGTACATCAAGACACAGAACGCCATCGCCAACCGGCAGATCGCGATCCGTGCTGACGTGTACGAAATCAGCTCTGATGAAAACGGTGATTTCGACCCCTCGCTTTCAGCGTTGTACACCTTTGGTGGCTTCAAGCTGGGTGTTGCCGATGACACGTTCAGCTTTTCTCCAAGCCGCAACACCGCCGCGACCAATCATCAGTTCTCGGGCGATTCGACTGCTGCATTCAAGATGCTGCGCACGAACAAGAACGTGAGCCAGGTATCGTCGTCGACGATCTACGCTCAGAATGGTGAGCCTACACCGTTCCAGCAACTGGATGAAATCGGCTACCTGGCAGAAGTTGAGATCGAGACGGCAGAAAGCGAGAGCGCCAGCAATATCGCAACGCTGAAGCCGGGCAAGACCAGCCAGGGCTACTCGATGACCATCATTCCCCGTGTAACCTCCGATGGTCGGGTCATGATGAAATTCGCAGTGGATTCCTCGCGACTGAACTCGATTGACTCGTACGGCCTGGATGGCGGTGCGCAGATTCAAGTGCCGAGTCGTTCGACCAACAAGAACAACCAGCTGGTTACCGTCAAAAGCGGCGAGCCATTGATGATTGCCGGCATTGAGCGCACTTCGAACAACGCCACGATCACCTCCCCTATGGGACGAAAGTCCTGGTTGCTGGGTGGCTCACAGCAGGGCGGCAAGAAGAAGATCATGACCATGATCGTTCTCACCCCCTACATCATGCAGAAATAAGTGAACGAGGCTCACATGGAGCGTATCTTTGACATCGGTGGCAAGCGGCTCGTAACCAGCCTGGAGTGGATCAAGCTCCAAGGCAAGGATGCCGCCCTAGCTGCCAAGACTCAGGCCAAGCAGCGTGGCTCGAAGCTTGGCACCTTGCGCACTGTCGCCATCGAGGATGGCCCGGCTGTGAGCCAAGTGGGGGTGTGCCACAGCAAAAAGCCCAAAGGGACTTTTTACTCCGCAGCAGCTCACCTGGCCAACATCCACAGCTCGATCATTGCGATCGAGCAGCTGGAGGATGATCAGTTCTGGTTCTGCGTGATCAGCGAAGGCCGTGTCGTGCCTGGTTACGACGTTGTGACCACAGCTCTCGAAATCCGGAGCATGTTCCACGAGTTGTCGACTTCAATTCCGCTGGAATACATGAAGATGCTGATGACATCGCTTGTTGCGATGGAACTGAATCTTGATGAAGAAGGCCTGGATAACCTGATCAACCAGAGCCCTGTCGATGCAATGACAGAGTCTGCGGTTTCTGAAAACGCCCGCATCAAAAATCTGGTCGGCATTCCCAACACTGTTTACCTGGGCCTTCTGCTGGTTTTGCTGGTTGGCAGCTTCGGCGGTTTCATGAAGTACCAGGAAATTCAGAAGCAGCGCGAGCTTGAAGCCCTCATGGCTCAAGAGGCGATGGATCTGAACAAGATTGAAAAGGAAGTGACAGTCGAGAAGGTCATCGACCAAGGCCCGACCGATGACGAGCTGCTTCGCCGCGCTCGCCAGCAGGAGATTGAGTGGCTGCGTGATGACTTCAACACCATCAACACCATGCCTGCATTCAAGCACTTCTACTTCATGAGTAAGGAGTTGCCACGCTACAAGGCGGGCTGGAAGCTGAACAAGGTAAGCTTTGTTGCCGAAAACCCAAAAAGCATCACGGCGCAGTGGACACGTGAGAAGTATGGCACCCCCTACTCTATCCGCGAATCCTTCGGGCCAGAAGTATCTGTATCGTTCACCCCTGAAATGGGCGTGTCCCGCACAGCGCACAAGATTACGCTCGGCTCGCGTGGTGTTGAAGACATTCTGGGTTATATCCGCACCCAGGGTCAAAGCCATCAAGTCTTCGTGACTGACCTGATGAACAATGGCATTCACTTCACAGCGGGCGTCAAGGCAGAAACACAGCGCAAGGAAGTCATCGCTGGCCTTAAAAACAAGGCTTATGAGACAATGCCTCAACTGTCGATGCGGGTGCGCGAATTCCAGATGTCTGGGACGACGTATGATAGCTTCGTCACCCTGATGGATGTGGTGCAGCGTGCAAACAATTTTGTGCCAAAGACAATTGACCTTGAGCGTCTTGACAATGGCATCTCCTGGAAAGTTAGCGGCTCTTTATACGAGAATTGATGAGGACACCATGAAACATACTTACAAGAAAGCACTCATTGCGTGCGCACTGACCACGGTGTTCTCCCTGCACGCCATGGCAGAAGAACCTGTTCAGCAGGCAACTGCGACTTTTGCGGCGCCTGTTGGCGCCCCTGCGCCGGCACCTGCTGCCGCGCCAGCGCCTGTCGCAGCTGCAAGTATCACTGCCGAGGAGGAGACCCCTGCTTCGCTGTACAGCAACCTCAACCCTGAACAGGCTGCCGAAATCAGCCAGTCCAAAGCTGTAACCAAGTCGCTTGACGACCTCAACCGCCGCAAGGATAAGTCCGAAGTTGAGCTGGCGATCATCAAGCTGGAAGTAGACAAGGAAAAAGCTCGCGACGAAATTCGCAAGCTCAAAGGCCAGGTCACAGCATCTGAAACGGCAGCCGCCCAAAAGACAGCTGAGGTTTCCGCCCCTTCTGACGTAAGTGCCCCTAAAAGCAAGGGTGCTGTACCCACCTCACCGCTTGAGCGGGTGTTCGTGACTCAGATCTACGGCCTTGAAGGCAGTGAAGTTGCCACAGTCTTCTATGAAAACAGCATCATCAAGGCCCACTCCGGCGACAATATCGCTGACGGTCTGCGGCTGGAAAAAGTCCTGAGCAACGGCGCTATTTTCTCCTACAAGGGCAAGATCAAGAAATCTCTGCTCACCACCAAGGAGCAGGCCTTCTCCCGCTCATTCAGTTCGGGCAAGGAAGATGAGGGCGATCACAATCGCCAGCAACAGATGCCTCGGATGGCGATGCCGATGAATCCCACCTCGGGCAATTAAGCCCTTCGTAGCGGAAATAAAAGGGAGGCTTTGCCTCCCTTTTTCATATGTATTGACACAAAGCCTTTTGCGATATTCGGCTTTGGTGTATATTGTGAAAAAACCGGGTTAAACCTGGCCAGTAGAATAATAAGAAGAGAGCTGGCAATGAATTTTTTCAGACGCAACAAGCCTGAACACGCCCCTAAAGAAGACCTGAAACAGGTCACTGCTACGGCTAAGCAGCAGCCTGCTGCCAGGCCAAATCGCAATCAGGCTGCCTACAACGTCCTTTCCAAAAAGGACGACATTCCTGTGCATTCTGCTGTCCTTTCTGTAACTGGTGGCCCAATCGAGCTTACTGCTGAATGGCAGAAAAACTACGCCATTTTGCTTACAAACCGCGACAAGAAAGAAGTTGAGGTCATCTGCTCCCTGGATGTCATCCGCAAAGCAGGCATCGATGACGACTATATGGCCATCGTCGATCGCATCAAGCGCAGTGGCTATGTCCGCGCCAAAACCAAGATGCTGGCCAAGCCAGAAATCATCCAGATCATCTACGAGCAGCTTGAGCAAAAGCGCAGCGTGGAAGAGCAGCAAAAAGCTGCCACCGCCATCCAGCTTGAGTTTGATGAGCTGCTCGTTAGCGCCCTGAAGGCCAGAGCCTCCGACATCCACATTGAAGTGACTCGTAAGGGCGCCGAAGTGAAGTTTCGCGTGGATGGCGCATTGCAGCATTTCACCGAATGGCCAGTTCGCCATGCCAGAACCATGGCAGGCGTTATTTACATGGTTATTGCTGAAGAAAAAGACACCTCGTTTGACGAGCGTCGCGACCAATCAGCAATCATCGACCGCGAACTGGGTGAATACGGTTCAGTACGGGTGCGTTTGAACACCCTGCCGACTTATCCTGCCGGCTTCGACATGATCATGCGTATCCTGAAAATGGGTCAGTCGGGCGAAAAGATCGACCTTAACAAGCTGGGTTATAGCCGCGAGCACCTAAGCAAGGTTCGCCGTGGTTCAGCCAAGCCTGTGGGCGTGATGATGATGGCAGGTACTACCGGTTCCGGTAAGTCGACCTCTCTAAACGCGATGCTGAGCGAAAAGATCGCTCATCACGGTGGCCGGATCAAGGTCATCACCGTAGAAGATCCGCCTGAATACCTGCTGGTAGGCGCTACACAGGTTCCTGTAGTGCGTTCTCGCTCGGCTGCCAAAGAAGGGGCCGACGTAAACCCGTTCGCTTCAACCATCCGAGCTGCGATGCGTTCCGACCCCGATGTCCTTATGATTGGCGAGGTTCGTGACCACCACTCTGCTGATCTGCTGATTCATGCCGTGCAGTCAGGTCACCCTGTGTTCACCACGACGCACGCCTCCAGTGGCATTGATATTGTCTCGCGCCTGCGCAGCAACGGCGTGCCTGATGACGTTTTGGGTAGCCACAACTTCATTTCAGCATTGATGTATCAGACCCTGCTAAAAACGGTTTGCCAGCACTGCTCAACTGACTTCGATCACTTCAAGAAGCACGCCCAGGATGAAGCCGATGATGAGTTGGTTCATCGGGTTTACCGCTACCTGGGGCAAGAACAAGCCAAAGAACTGCGCTTTATTCACAACGATGGCTGCCCGCATTGCCGCAAAGGTGTGACAGGACGAACTGTTGCTGCCGAAGTCATCCTGCCAGATGCCTACATGCTTCGAGCTTTCCGTGATCGTCAGGATTCGGATGCACTGATGCACTACGCCTACAATGGTGGTCGATTCGCGCTGCACCACGGCATTGCGAAGATGCTGACTGGGCAGTGTGACATTCGAGACGTTGAGCACAAGCTCGACTTGATCGAGGCTTTGCAGGAGATGTCGACTTCGGTTCGTTTCTTCGTTGCTTCGCCTCAGTACAGCACCTTCATCAAGGTTCAACAGGAAGCCGAAGAGGCACTCAAGCTGTCGGCTAATGATCAGACTTCCTCGTTCATCCTGCTTGACCAGCTGCAGGAGCCCATCATCCTGGCTAAACCTGCGTCCCAGCCAGAGCCAGTTTTGGCCAGCGCACCAACCGCTCAGCCAAAGGCAGAGCCTAAGCCATTGCTGGTTGATGATCAGGTAAAACCTACGCCAGTTGTTCACCTCAAACCGGCAGAAGAGCCAGTGGCTAAAACCTCTGTAGCTGATCCTGAGCCTGTTGTTGCATCAAAAGCAGCTCAGCCAGCCGAGGTGGTTGAGATCGTCCATGCACCTAAGCCTGTTGAAGCAGAAACTACTGCGGCGGTTGCTCCTGCTCCTTCTCCTGCTCCAAAAGAGTCGGCACCAGTTACTGAGAAACCCGCAACCAAGCCCGAGAAAGTGCTTGAGAACACGGCTGCTATCAAGACAACTAAGCCAGAGCCTGTGCGTGTACCGGTAGCCAAAAAACCGGTGGTTGTTGCTTCTACTGCCAAGCCTAAGTCAGAGCCTGTGCCCGTACAGACGTCGACCGAGGCTGTAGTGACTGTCAGCAAACCAGAAGCTGCGCCTCAAGTACTTGCCCCGGTAGTAGAGGCCAAGGCTGCTGCACCCACAAAAACCGCCGTACCCGCGCCGGCACCTCTTGTTTCCCAACAGCCAGAGCCAGCTGCTGATCAGCTTTCTCTGATCGAAGCCTTGCTTCCGGTGCTTCACTCTGAGGTTCAGCGCACCGGTATTGCACTCACTGGCCGTTTCTTCAAAGCGCGCCTTTCGACTACAGCCATTACCGCCATCCTGGCAAGTGAGAACACGGACGAAGTGCTTCGCCAGGCGCTGCAGCTTGCCTTTCAGACATTGACCCAGGCGGAACTGGACGTGGTCTACCAGACCACTGCAGAGCAGCTTCAGGCGCGAATCGACGCCAAGACGGCAGTGTCCGGAGAATCAGAATCTGGCTCAGGTGGTCGGGCCAATGTAGCTCAGGCTGATGAAAAGCAAACAGCCGAAGCCAAGGAAGTTGAAAGCTCGCCAGTGCCAGCCAAGCCCTTGAAGAAGGTTACCTCGCTCGCCCATAAGCGCACAGCTGCCAACAAGGAAAAGGAAAAGGCTGCTGAGGCCAAGCCTAAGCCTGCACGTCAGTACAAATCCAAGCTGTTGTCGACGGGTGAAAAACCCGTGGTCGAAGCCCCTAAAAAAGAGGCCAAGACCAAAGGTGATGGCAATGTCAAAAGCATGGCTGATGCTCGCGCCAAGAAACCTCGCGCTCCCGCCAAAAAAGATACGTCTGGCCAAGACGACAACAAATAATAAGACCCATAGGGGCGGAGACTGACAGATGCAGTGGCTCACAAAAATGCAATTCGGTGCCGATGCGCGCCGCACGATGTATCAATCGTTCCTGGATTACCTCAAGCAAGGTATCCCCATCAACGACATCGTGACCAACCTTGCCGGCTCTATCCGCAAGGCCAAGGCTCGCCGGTTTATGTACCAGGTGGCAATCCTGGATGACATTTCCCTGCAGATGTCGACCGGCGTTGACTTTGCAGATGCCATCTCCAAATGGGTACCTATCAACGAAGCCATGTCGGTTCGGGCGGGGATGGAAAGTGGTGACCCTGCATCTGGGATGCAGAACACGATTGATGCCGTAGGTGCGGCCAATTCGATGAAATCGACCATCTTTGGAAAGCTGGCGTACCCAGTGGTTTTAATTCTGGCGCTTGTCGGACTGATCCTGTTTTTCTCGCACTCGATCATTCCCCGTATTGCGGAGGTATCTGACCCTTCAGGTTGGCCTGACAACTCCAAATCCATGTACACGACCGCCATGTTCGTAAAGGATCAGGGGCTATACGTGATGTTTGCCCTGATTGCCGCCATCGTAGCGATCAATGTGTCCTTATCAAGGCTAACAGGGCGTCTGCGAAGAGTATTGGATGCACTGCCCCCATACAGCTTTTACAAGGCATTTCACAGTGCAAACCTGCTTATCTCGCTTTCAGCACTCATGCGCTCTGGCATCCCATTCGTTGATTCGATGATCCAGCTGCAAAAGTATTCCACTCCCTACCTGAGTGACCACTTGAGCACGATGATCTCAAACATCACCGACGGTAAATCATTGTCGGATTCGATGGACACGGGCCTTCTGTCCCAGGAAATGATGGTGAGCGTACACATGATGAGTTCCAACGCGAACTTTCAGGATGCGGTCAATGAAATCGGGCGCCAGGCCGTAATCAAGGGCATCGAAAAGATTACCCTTATCGCGGGCGCGCTCAATGGCGTTTCGATGCTGGGCGTAGCCGGTTATGTAGGCTGGGTCTATTACTGCTTCAACTCTGTTGCCAACTCGATGGGTCAAGCATCAGGCAGCATGTGAAGAAAAAATCCCCGATTAAACCATATATTGGCTTGTTGGGGACGATTTATGATGATATTGTTCAAGCGTTACCCAAAAACAACTATAAAAAGAGGGTCATCCCCATGAAGCTTAATTTCGCCCGCCAAGCCGGCGCCACTCTGATCGAGATCATGATGGTTGTCGCGCTCATGGCCGTCATCACCATCGGTGCCTTGACGTACTTCAACTCCGCGAACGAATCGTCCAAGGTGCAAGAGGCGACCGCGTCGCTTACCGCTCTGACGTCGGTTATTCGCAACCAGTTCGCTACCCAGGGTAGCTACGAAGGCCTGACAGCTGACGTTGCCGCCAAGTTCGGTAACGTTCCTGAATCGATGCTGGTTCGCAGCGGCACCACCGCCCGTTTCAAGAACCCGTGGAACCAGGCCACTGGCGCAGTAACGATCACCTCGGCCACCACCAACGTCGCTGACGACAGCTTCACTGTGACCTTCACCAAGATCCCTGCAGCTACCTGCATCGACTTGATGACCCGCACTTTCCGTCACTTCGACATCGCCAAGGTTGGTAGCACCACGGTCACCACCGTTGCCACCATCACCACTGCTTGCGGTACTTCAGACACCTCGCTGAGCTGGACTGCACGCTAAGCAAAATGGGCGCCCCGGCGCCCTTTTCCTCCGTTCCCTTCGGAATTCTTGCACAATGACGGCTTCCTCTCCCCTTGATCATGTGACAGACCTCTATCTGCCCGCAGATGATCCGAGATCTGGCTTCTTTTACCCTGGAAACCACCCAATCAGACCGGACATGGTCGGCGCCTGCATCGCATTGGTCGAGAAGGCCAAGAAAAAAAGGGTGTCCGACAGCAAAGTTTCAGAGGGTGGTGTACCGTTTCGTTCACACTTCATGCCCACTTCAGGTGGAGACATGTACATTTTCCGTAAGATGCCGACAGAAGTTCTGTCGATGTCCAAGCTAGGCATGCCGGCAGTGGTCGCCAATCAGCTACTTTCAGAGCGCATGATCAAAGGTGGCCTGATCATCGTGTCGGGATTGCCTGGTAACGGCAAGTCGACCACCCTGGCTTCAATCATTGTCAGTCGCCTTGAGAAATACGCAGGCATCTGCATTACAGTTGAAGACCCTATCGAAATGCCTTTGCAGGGCAAGCATGGAAATGGGATGTGCCTGCAAAGGGGCGTCATTGGTGAAGAGCAGTTCTCCAATGCCATTCGGGACGCCATGCGTGCCTATCCCGCCAAAACTCCTGCCATGATGATGATTGGCGAAGTCAGGGACTCAGAGACGGCTGCGCTTGCCATCCGAAGCGCTGTGGATGGCAGGCTCGTAATGATCACCATGCACGCCGCAAGCCCGATCAAGGCATTGATGCGCCTATGCTCTTTCGCGTCTCGCCACATGCCGCTCGAAGAAGTCAGGGAGCTGCTCTCGTCGAGCTTTCGTATGGCTTTGCACCAGTCGCTGATCACTCCACCTGGAACTGACCAAGTGAAGCTTCAGCTTCAGGTTCTTCAGGACACCAACTCGGTAGCCGGCACAATCAGATCCCGAAATGTTTCGCTCGAAACATTGAAGAATGACTTGAGCCAGCAGACGAACTGCCTTCGACTGAAAATCCCGATCGAGCTCAGAAACATTGATTAACGCTCAGGGTATTGGTATCTTTTTAACCATATATTGAAAAAAATAAGAATAATCGGACGTGCCTATGAAAATGCGCCAGAGAGGGGCCACACTCCTCGAACTGATCCTTGTGGTAGGGCTGGTTGCCCTAGGCACCCTGCTGGCCTTCTATACAAAGCAGGCAGATCTTGAGCAGGCTCGCGCCCGCCAGATGGGCGGCTACATTTACCAGTACAACAATGCGGTGAGAAACTACATCGCCAAGAACATCGAGCTGGCAACGCCAACCACCCGTTCTGGCACATCCTGGCTGAAGAACAACACATGCGGAGGCTCCCTTGCCAGCGGTTCAGAGTTTCTGCCCTGCGATTTCCCTAACGCGCTACCAGGATCACCCCTGCCCTACGGCAACCTGACCTTCACTACGGTGTTGACCTCTTCTGGTGCCGCACCGAGTCGTAAAGTCACAGCGACCACGACCACCTCGCCTTTCCAAATCAGTTTCAAAGGCAGGCTCACCACCCGCTCTGACCTTGCAGGCCTATCAGCCCTGTCGGCTGCCGCCGCACTCATGACCGGCTACCAGAAAAGCGGTACCGGTGTTTCACCGTACACTGCAACCACTGACTCAAACTACAAGGCCAACCCCCTGACGGGTGTGATCACGATGACGGCAGGCAACAATGCCTCCAATGACGTCTGGTTGCGTACCGATGGCGGCAACAGCATGCATGCATCGCTGACTTTTGATGGTGCCAATCCAGCCAATCGCCAGATCCTGGGGGCCTCTACCATTCAGAACCTGGCGGGCCAACTCTTTACGATCGGTGCTGAAACAGGTATCGGAAAACGCTTGTCAGCAGCCTCATCCACTGTCGGCAGCGGCGTTATTGTCGAATCGGATATGGAAGTGGTGGGTCGCCTGCTGGTCGACAGAAGTGCAGATATTGCCGGCAGCTTGGGCGTCAGTGGTGCAGCCTCGATCGGCAGCGATGCTACAGTTAATGGTCAAGTCTATACTCAGCGAATTGTCGATCTGAACGACGGCACATTCTTCCTTGATCCCAATGGAGTATCTTCGCTGAGATCTACCAGAACTCGCTCAATTGCAGCAAACCCCGCGCTTGGCCTGACACTTGATCTGAATGCCCAGCAATTACAGATTGGTCAGATTGATGGTGCTGGTAACACCTCTAATGGGGGTGTAACTACCATGATGGGTAACGTTGATGTCCGCTCACTGAATGTCAGTCGTGGTGGCCAGCTTGTCAGTATGTATGACCTGATGCCTGAGTGGGTTCAGAAGCAAGGCTGGGTCGCTAACGATGGTGAAGGCGTCAGCAAGCCCGCTTGTGGCGTAGGTCAGCCAATGGTGATTGTTACCCCAAGGGCAATCCCCCTAGTCACACTGAACAAGGGTACTGGTTATGATGGTACCTATCTTGGCCGAAGCTACTTCTACGCTTACAACAGCGGCTCATACTGGACGATCAAAGCCGATTCTGCCTACACCGGCTCTGTTGGCCAAGCCATTGTCATGACCTACTGCTACTACCCAAAATAAGCCGGGCCATTGCTATAGGGACGCTTTAGCTATATATTGGCAGCATTCTAACCCCTGGGTGCTGCACAATGATTGGCGTCGTCATCGCAAAACCGACCAAGCTCTGCAATGCAGACTGCAGCTACTGCTCATCCCCGCCCGACGGCTCAAAGCCTTGGGGTGAGGAAGAGTTGGTTCGAATCTTCTCCTCGCTCAAAGGCCACCTTGAACCCAAGGCCATGTTCCTTTGGCACGGCGGTGAGCCACTGCTCATGGGCCCGGATTTCTACCGCAAGGCACATGCCATTGCCAAGGAGCTGACCCCAGAACTGGAATTTGCTGTTCAAACCAACCTTCTGCTCTACAAGACCAAGCAGTGGAAGGGCGTGTTTGATGACATTTTTGGCGGCGCTTGTTCAACCAGCTATGAGCCTGATGAGAAGCAGCGCACCATCAAGGGTGACCCCGTCAAATACAGCAAAACCTTTTTCAGAAAACTGGAAGAGTTTCAGGAGGATGGCTTCAATCCCCTGGTAATCGGTACGTTCACCGAAGAAACCTCAGACTTGATGCATTTGATGTATGACAAGTCGATTGAGCGCGGTGATCGCTCGTATCATCTTCGAATGAACTACTGCTCCCCCGTTGGGCGCGAATCCGGATCTGGGCTCCTGATCGAGCCTGAGACCTACGGTCGAAAATTGATTGAGATCTACGATCGCTGGATTGCTGATGTGCCAGGTTTTGTCGTAACACCCCTGGATCTTATGCTTCGAAAAGTCTTGGGCCAGGATCTGGAGAGATGTCCTTGGACACGAAAGTGCGGCGGCGCGTTCATGGGAATCATGCCCAATGGGGATGTCTACAACTGTGGCGAGTTCTCCGACCTCTCTGATGACTGGCGCTATGGCAATATCCTCAATGGCACTTACACGCCAGGTCGCCAGGCGATAAACTTTGTTCGCAAAGCGCCGGTTGAGCTCATTGTTCCAAGCCTGATGTCGTCTCCTGCAGCAAGAACCATCAAGCGCCGAGCCGTACTGCAGCCTTTGGACTGCCAATCATGCAGACATTTCAAGGAATGCCAGGGTGGTTGTGCTCGTGATGTTGTTTTGTACAACCAGGGCATTGGCGGCAAGTTCATGTACTGCCGCTCGTGGAAAATGGTTTTCGACCGAATCAAGGCCAGCATTCTTTCGGGTGAAGCCAATCGCATGATTGAGTGGTTTGGTGCAGATCCTGCCGTCATCAAGGCCAATATCGAGCGCAACAGCCTGCCTTCTGATCTCGACCGATGGGCGACCACCGTATGCTAACGATCTATTTGAAACCCACAAACTTTTGCAATGTTGGGTGTGATCACTGCTATCTTCCTGAATCCGTCAGGGCTGAGAAAACCCTGATGTCAGACGAACAGCTGCGCAAGACAGCCAGGCTGGCTAAGGATTTGGCTGAGCGTGAGAAAAGTGGGCCGATTCACTTCATTTGGCATGGTGGCGAGCCTCTGATCCTCACGCCAGAGTACTACCTTCAGGCCAATGAGATACTGCGCCAAGAGCTGGGCGATGGGTTCACCCAGTCGCTTCAGACCTCTTTGATTCCCTACACGCAGAAGTGGTCTCATGTGGTTGAGACACTTTTTGACGGCCACATTGGTAGCTCGGTGGACTTCACTCAACGCAAGGTCAAATCAAGCAGCTCCGCTTACCTGGATCTCTGGATGGCCAAGGTCAATTTGGCGCGTAGTCATGGTCACTTCGTTCTTCCTGGGATGGTGCCGACCCGTCACGAGATCGACAATGCGGCCAAGATCATCGGCTGGATGGATGACAACGGTTTCAAGGCATTCAACGTCGAGCGATTCTCCCAGTTTGGGTCAAAGACGCTTGACTGGCCGAGCAACCGGCAGCATGCCCACTTCCTCAAAGGCCTGTTTGATGAGACGGTCAAGCGACTCAAGGACAAGGGCACCTCTCCGGTCATCAACGTTGTTGCGGCCAGCATCATGGGCGTTGTTCATGGAATGCCGGGTGATCGCTGGGGGACTCGGTGCCAGCGTGAGTTTCTCGTGGTGGAGCCTGATGGCTCGATAAATACCTGCCCGGACAGGGCGAAGCATGAGAAACCATACGCCAACATTGAAGATGGTGTGGACGATCTGATTCGCTCCCCTGGGCGTCGGAACTGGATTCGCATCATGGACGTGACCCATAAAAAGGATCACTGCTCGGTGTGTGAATTCAGAAGCTTTTGCAAATCAGGTTGCCCGGTTACCCCCAATGGCCCATCCGAGGGTCAAGATGAGTGCTCGGGCTACAAGACTCACCTTCTTCACGTACAAGCTTACTGCCAAGATCACCCTGAGGATGTCGACATGCTGGTCGACTACGCTCAGCGTCGCCGCAGCGGCTTTGAGTTATTGCCAAAAATTCGTCAGGAGGCATCATGAGTTCCAATGATCCC
Organism: Pseudomonas sp. CFBP 13719; assembly: GCF_014842095.1. Classification (NCBI taxonomy): domain Bacteria; kingdom Pseudomonadati; phylum Pseudomonadota; class Gammaproteobacteria; order Pseudomonadales; family Pseudomonadaceae; genus Pseudomonas; species Pseudomonas sp. CFBP 13719. The sequence goes on from NZ_JACYVB010000002.1 coordinate 800,250, forward strand.
AGATCTCTGGGCATTTCATCTTTCGATCACCTGGTCTACATTCGGCTGTTCGAAGGCTGCAACCTGGCATGTGAGCACTGCTTCATTCCTCCCAATCCAAAGAGGATGACGGAGGAGCAATTGGAAAAGGTGCCGGGCATGATTGTTAAATTCGCCCAGCCTGGACAAACCATTCTGATTCAGTGGCATGGCGGCGAGCCCACCATGTTCGGCCCTGACATCATCCGTCGCTCGATCGAGCGCTGGAAATCCGAGCATCCAGAATACCAGTGGAAATTCGGCATACAGACCAACCTGCTTTCCTACGACGACAGCTGGAAAAAGCTCTACAAGGATCACTTCGATTCGGACGTAGGGATCAGCTGGGATCCCAAGATCCGCCTGATGAAGGCAGGAAAGCCCGAGTCCAACGCCGATTTCGAGTCCCGCTTCTGGCCAAAGGTTGAAGAGCTGGTGAGTGATGGCTTGTCACCCTACCTGGTCGTTACCGGCACTCGCGTTTTTTTTGAATCTTTCCCCAACCCACTGGCCTTCTTCGAGTTGATGGAGTCCAAGGGTGTGCGTTCAGGACACATTGAGCGACTGACCAAAACAGGCGTTGCTCGGCAGAACTGGGACAAGATTGGCATCTCCAACAAGCAGTACAGCCAATACATGCTCAGATTTGGTCGAGCATACCTGCAGTATCTAAAGAAACCACGACGCGAGGGTGACCCGATCTTCCACCTGTCGCCCTTTGACGGCCTGATTGACTCTCTCGATCGGTTGAACAATGGCTTGGCGGGCGGCTCTGGCTGCCTATCAGGGGCCTGTGACACCCGTTTCCACACCATTGATGCCAATGGCTACAAGCGCGGCTGCACCGCCGTGACAAGCGAATACGACAACCGCAACGCCGGCACTCAGGTCATCCAGATCATGGATTTTCGCATGGCGAGACATATGCGTCAGAAAAGCTGTGATGGCTGCGACTACCGCCCCATCTGCTCAAGTGGATGCTTGGCCTCTGACAAATGGGATGAATCGGGCGAGTGTTCTGGCGGCTCACTCTTGTTCAAAGGCCTGAGACAATTTACTATTTAGCTATATATTGACGCGACCATACCTCTTGCAGTCTAATGACAGCAATATAAAAACAATATGGGTGCTTTCTCATGAAGATTGTCCTGGTATCGGTCGCTACAGCCATCGCTGCTGCAGCTGCCACGATGGCGCATGCCAATGTCCCTCTGCGAATTGACGAGCACAAGGTTTCTGAAGAAGCCCGCATCGCCGCAGATGAACTGCTCAAAACCAACAGCATGAAGGCGTTGATGGGTCAGGATTTCGGCGCTCTGTCGAACGTTCTGTCTGTCAACGGCAACACCAGTCTGTTCGATGTCAAGAACCTGCTGGCAGCAGCCTCTGGCACTGACTCCACGTACGGCATCGACAAAATCGATCCGTTCAACGCCTACGGATGCTACTCCAACTGCTACTCGAACTGCCACGGATCGAGATCCTGGCGCTAAGTCAAAATCAAGGAATGCACCCAATGTCTGACCAGTACATGTTTGGCCCACAAAAAATCTCAGACCTTCTGGCTATTCAAGAGGGGTTGGCCCCGCATGTATTCGGTGTAGATGTTGATGTCTTCGATCCGCTTCCGCTCAAGGGTGTGAAATCCATCGGATTTCTGGCCAAGATGGACAGCGGCCAGCTTGATTTCGACCTCATCGACACAATGCTGCAGTACCACCTGATCCACTGCCCAATTTTCCTCGAAGTGCCTTTCAACTTCGAAATGAAGGCCAAAGACATCCTTATCGTGGCTCACAGCGTGGAAGCCCATGTTGTGGTCAGCCCGCCCGTGTCGGGCAATGCTGAAGACTGGGCTACCTGGGCTCGCTATGTCGACGAATTCGTGACTGCACTGCTGGACTTGCCTCAGTTTGCGCAAGAAGTGCTGCCAGTCACCTCCTACATCCAGTACATGTCCATGAACGTCATGGGCTATCAGCCGGCTACCCTGACCGACAACCCGATGATGTACGAATACTTTGAGAAAAACATGGATGCGCCTACCATGGATGCTCTCAAAGAGCGCATGCACCAAGCCGTTTTGGGTTACTACGGCGGACAAGCAGAATTCGAAATCATGGTTCACAGCACCCTTTCCGCACTGCATGACAATCTGAAAACCATGGGTGAGGAAGCATTGACGCGGATTCAGACCGCCCTGGACAACGGTGAGCCCAACCAAATCTCAAAAGCACTGCTGGAAATGCTGGAGCGCAAAGCATTCCCAAGCGAAAGCTCAGCAGTATCCCTGGTGCAGTCAGCGATGGATCACGAATCCGGATTGCTGACAGGGCTTGAAGTCGAGTTGGGCATTCTTGCTTCCAGCGATGGGGACGAGGAAGCAATCGCCGCACTGTCTGGCTTGATCCTGGATCTTCGCCAGCTCAGCACCTACCGGAAATCCTGATCTGGTCACGATCTCGGTTTAGTGGTATATTGCGGTGCAATCAATCAGAGCCGAGATCAGCCGTGGGAGACAGAGTTCTTTTCGTTAATGTGACCAGGCAATGTAATGTTGACTGCGATCGCTGCTACCTGACGCCTGAGCACCGCAGTGAAAAGGAAAGGCTCAATCCTGACCACTTCCAAAAGCTGGTGTCTGATCCATGGTTTTCCGAGAAGCCCCTTACGGTCATATGGGAAGGTGGTGAGGCTGCGCTTATTGGCAAGAAAGCCTTCACTCATTTAGCCAAATTGTGCGCAGAGCTTTTGCCCGAGGCTCGCCAGACCATGGTTTCAAATTTGTATGCAATGCCAGACTGGCTGATCGACCTCTCTCGTCTTTATTTTGCCAGCCATATCGAGACGACCCTTGCACTGAGCAAAAAGCGAAGTCTTTCTGGCTCGCAAGACCAATTTTTGGAGCGTTTTGCCAGCTCTTATCGAAAAGTGAAAAGTGCCGGCCTGTCATGCCCCATCAACCTTGAGCTCAATCGAGAAACAATCGGAATGGGGCCAGGCGCCTTGCTCGATTACCTTGAAATGCTGGGTGCCAATCAGATCGAGATTGATGTATCCGTAGAGTTCAGCGAGTTTTTCAAGAAGCCCTCCTACGCAGTGGATGGCTACCCACTGTTACCGCTGACGGCAACCTATGTTGAGTTCTCAGGCTATCTCAAGTCCCTGATGACAGAGCACTGGGAGCGAGCCTGCAAGCTTGGGCTGCACTCCACCCTGTTCGACCAATACAAGCTTGGCAAGCGTTCGACCATGTTTGCTGTTCAGCGTGGCCATGACTTCATCACGCTAAACCCTGACGGTACCGTCACGACCAACCCTCTTTTCTCTGATTTCCCCAACACCTACCTGGGGGATCTCAACAAACAGGATACCGCCGACATCTTGTTCGGTGGCAAGCGTGACCGTTACCTGCGCCACGAGATGCGCCGCACTATTCCCTGCCTCAAATGCGCTCACTTCGATCATTGTGCAGGCGGGCCTTCTCACGTCCCCGTTCAGGATGGGAGTGGGGAGTGTGTGGGCATGAAATCCATTTGGGAGCAATTTTCATGAAACGGGTCATCAATCAGATCAACGTTTCGATTACAACCAACCGTACCTGTACGTTGCGCTGCGATCACTGCTATATCGAACCGCACCTTTTCAATGACAAAAGACGCATGAGCGAGGAAACCTATCGGCTGATTTTCGACCGCATCGAAGAGCTCAAGGCCATCGACCACAACCTGACAGAGATCGAGTGGGAAGCCATTGGCGGTGAGACTACGATGATGCCGTTTGAGTTCTGGGAGCGTCAGCTGCCTTGGACTCTAGACCGGATTGCCAAGATCAACTCCACGTTGCGCTCTCCAGGCTCCCTCAACTTCCTGACCAACCTGGTGTATAAGGATCCACGCTACACTGACTTGTTCAATGAACATGCAGAGCACCCAGCCTTTTGCCTCTATACCTCGTGGGAACCTGACACGAACCGTTTTGGTAAGCGCAACCAGTTATTTCAACGCTTTTATGACACTCTGAAAAGCATAAAGGCTAGCCAGAAAACCCTGGACATTATCCTGACCAAGACCGTCATTGAAATGGGCGCTGAGCGGATTCTGGATATGTTCCTGCCCGCTGGCATCACAGACTTTTCCATGAAGATGATTTCCCCGTATGGCTCGGGGAAAGCTTTTTTTGAACCCAATATGGTGGATTTTCAGTCAATGACCGAGTTTTTCCGGGATATGGAAAGGCTCAAGCCTGCAGAAATCACTTTCACGCCGCAGGAGGAGATGCTGTCCACCCTGATGCGTGGCACAAGCTTCCAGTGCAACGGTAATTTCAAGTACGACTTGTCAATCGAGCCTGAAGGCACGTGTCACTTCAATGCCAACCAGACAGCCTCTGAAGCGGCTTTGGGCTTCAAGACGCTCGACATCAGTGATCCGGACTGGGCCTACAAAGTCTGCTTCGAAAACAAGATTGAAGAAGACAACAAGCTCAGCCTGCAGCACCCCGAGTGCGATCAGTGCGTTTTCATGCCTTACTGCAATGCTGGCTGGTACCACTACAAGGTGGCCGACCCGCGAGTCATCGACAAGTACCGTGAAAATGAGTGCTCGGGTTACAAGCAATTTTGGCAGGACAATCTTAATAAATTGGGCCATCAGGGCTTGGATCGCTCTGCGCACCTTCACCGCCTGGCCGTGAGAACAAAGCTAACCCGGCCTACTCGTACAAGCCCCGGTGAAGAGCTGATGCGAGAAACCGAGCTTGCATACGACTATGACCAGTACTTTGTGTCAGCCCGATCCATGGGTGAGATTATTGTCGACCGCGAGCGCTTCTTCGGAAAAACCTTGCTTCAAAGGCTGTGGTGGTATGACGACCTTCGGGTGAAAGCATTTGTGCCAGCAGAAATCCTGATTGACTCAAAGCATGCACCAAGAATCGTCGAGCATTACCTGTACACCAACTATCACACTGTGGAGCTCGACCAGGCCTTTCTCAGAAACTTTCTGGCAAACGACAACTCTGTCATAGCCCGTCGCTTTCGAGTCGCCTGCGGGGCTCTGAGGGCCTCTATGGGCACAGGTATCCCTCAGCAGGGGGATCGCCATGGCTTAGTAATTGATGCCCGCAACGAGGAGCTATTCCGCTCCATCCTGGATAAGGGATTGGTGGATGAAATACAACTGCCAACCCTGGCCCTGCAGGCCCATGAGCTTGCTTACCTTTCCAAAATGAACAGCAACATTATCCGAGAGGAGAGCATCAGTGGGATCTCTTAAGCGGCTGTACCAGGGAAGCCCTCTGCTCTCCTGCTTTCTCATCATTTGTTTAAGTCTCTTGGCGCTGGTGTCGGTTGATACCTATTCGGAAGACAGCTTCATTTCAACCTTCTACCCAGGAGCCGTTTCCTGGAGAGGGCCCTACGAAACGCTGGTATGGCTGGGCTTCTGGCTGGCACTGGGCAGAAGCTACACTGCACGATCGCTGTGGAAGGTGTTCATTGCCTCGTCACTTTTTGCAATGCTGATGCTGATGGACACTGCTTGGCTTGAATTCTGGGGTTTGTTTGACATCACACAATTCGGCAGCTACGTGCTTAGGCCGCAAGATGGCGTCATGGTGCTGGCAGTGATTTCAGGGCTAGCACTCACTGCCAGGGGGATTATTTCTGGCTTTACGGCCCAGCGCGCCATGCACTTGATGCTGATGGTCATCAGCTCAATATTCCTGATAGCTTTTCATTTGATTGTCGTGCTCGAATTTGGCAAAACCCTTGAACAGCGCGATCTTGCTGCACTGTCGGTCAAGTCGACAAGTGAGTACTTCGAGCAATATTGCAAAGCACCTGGATATGGCTGCTATGAAGGAGACTACCGGCCAGATGGTGTGTACAGCATCACGCTGGCTCAACCGCTACACCCGTTTGTGTACTCCCAGTTCTATGGGGATATCCGTGAAAAGCAGGTAGGGCCAAGAGAGCCTGATAGCACCTCGCGTCTGGGCGGTTTCAGGGATCTAAATCAATTTGCTGGCTCAAAGCCTTTATTCATGCACTCATGGAATACTGGATGGATGGATGCTCCTGGCATTGATCAGCCGGAAAAGCAGATGGCATTTTTCAAAAGCGGCAATCGGGTGCGGGTCATGGTGGATTACCACTCCGCAGTGGATGCTCGAAACCGCCAGGTGGCCTTCATGAGACCTATTCTTGCTGTTTTCTCCTTTGTCTGGATCATTGGCGGTTTGTGCATGACGCTGAAACACCAAGGCTTTTCACGCTTCAAGCGAATGGGCAATCGTCAATAAACGTGTTAAATTCACTGGCCAGGAGATTGCCATGACCGCCAGGCCTTTTACACTGCATATTCGATTGACCCATGGGTGCAATGCCAGTTGTACCTACTGCTCGTCTTGGCAGCAGAAAGCTGGCAAAGGCATGGGCCCAGAGGAAGTCAGAAGAGCGCTTCCTTTTATCTTTGAGGTGTGGGAGAAGCTTGGAATTGATCCGACTTACTTGAATATTGAGTTCGTCGGCGGAGAGATCCTCCTCGTTCATCCAACAGTGTTGTCTGACACTGTCCGAGAAGTTAGGGCTTTTTTTGCGAGCAAAGGCATACAGGTACGAGATGGTGCACAGACCAATCTGATTGGCTCTGATGAACGAATAGAGCACCTCCACCAACTTTTCCAGGGTCGGGTTGGCACATCAATCGATCGCTTTACCAATCAGCGCCAGCTTGGTCGGGCTGGCAGTGACGTTGAGCGGGCAGATCGCTACAGGGCGTTTTTTGCCTCCAGCAACGAAAAGGTTAGGGCCATCACCCGCAGAACGCCAGCAGCGGTATTTACTCTTGATGCCAAGACACTACCTCATTTGGAACGGGAACTGAGTTTGGCCATTGAGGAGGGGCGAGAGCTCACATTGCGCCCCGTCTTTCAGGGGGGCTCCCAGATCGACGGAATATCCAATGAGGCATTGGGTGCGGCACTGCAGAAAGGTTTTGAGCAGTGGATGAAAGCTGGAATGAGGGTTCGTATCGAGCCCTTTGTGAATCTTTTCCGCCGCAGGTTGTTCGACGATGCAAGCCAGGATCAGGGCTTCTGTGCCTGGCAAGCCGATTGTGCAGTAAAATCCCTGTCGCTTGAGCCCAATGGTGATCTGTTTATCTGCCAGGAGCTTGCAGACATGGGCGAGCTTCGCCTGGGCAATGCCCTGACTCAAGAATTCGATCTGAGCCTGCATCAGCAGATCCGGTTGCGCTCCCAAAGGCTTGATGCCGGATGCTTTGAGTGTCCCTATTTCAAGGCTTGCCAGGGGGGATGTATGCAGCAATCGCTGGAAGCCGGCACTGGGATGTACGGCAAAACCCAGTGGTGCCAAGCCTGGAAGATGCTGTTTTCAACAATGGACAAAGCCATAGATTACTGGGGTGTTGAACGCTTGAAAATAAGGTTCAGCGGCCTGATTGGGAGCAACTGATGCGCAGAATCATCGATTTCATGAACATTTGCCTGGTGACGAACCGGGGCTGCAACCTTCGATGCACCCACTGCTATATCGAGCCTGAACTATTGGCCAGCAGGGGCGGTATGAGTGAGGAGAACTTCAAACTCACCTACGAGCGCATCGAAACGTTACTCAACCTGGACGCACACACATCCCTGATCAACGTTGAGATCCTGGGTGGCGAGATCACTCGAATGCCATTTGAGTTCTGGGAGACGCTGCTGCCCTACTCCCTCGACAAGCATCAGCACTTTCGCGAGGTCACAGGCAAGGCAGCTTCTCTGGCTTGGTGCACCAACATGATCTTCCAGGACGATCGTTATTTTGACCTGATCCTGGCTCACAAAAACGATCCAAACTGGAGTGTCTTCATCCCATGGGAGCCCGACACAAACCGCTTTGGCACGCGCAACAAGCTCTACCCGCGTTACCTCAAGAATCTGGAGCGCATCAAGGAAGCCGGGAAGACACTGAACATCATCCCTACAAAGATGCTGGTAGAGATGCCCATTGAAGACTTCGTCAAGGTTGTCCGGGACGGAAGTTTCTTCGACATCAGCTCTGACATGCTTTACCCCTATGGGTCAGGCAAAGCCTTCTTTGACGAGCATCAGCCTACCTTTGAGCAAGTCTCTGACTTCTACATTCGCATGACCGAGGCCCTTGAGAAAATTGATGGCATAACCATCTCGCCATGGGATGAGGTGTCTGGCAGCTTGATGACGGGCAAAGGATTCAACCTCAATGGCAACGACGCCTACGACCTCACCATCGAGCCTGATGGAAGCGTAGTGCTCAATTCCAGCATGACAGGCACTGAAGCGCCTTTGCCCTCCCAGTCCATTTCCCTGGACGATCCACTGTGGAACTACAAGATTCTGTTCGAGAACATTCGACAGATGGAGGTCAAGTTCAGCGTGGAGCAGCCAGAATGTAATCAATGCGAGTATCTGCGCTATTGCAATGGTGGGTACTACCACTACAAATACCTCAGCCCGGAAGCAATCTCCCAGTACAATCAGGACGACTGTGCCGGCTATAAAAAATACTGGGACTACGCCAAGGAGCGCCTGGGCAACGGCGTTGTCAATGTCAGCGACATCAATCACAAGGAGATGCGAGCACAGCTACGCAAGCAGCGCCAAGAGGGTTATGTCGAGCCACACCAAGCAATCAGTGAGTCCAGCCTGGCGGTAAGCTATGAGGACTTCTTTCAGAATCTGTCCGCCCTTTCAAAAGCCGATTACGTTGTTATCGATCAAGCCAGGCGGTTTGGATCAACGCTCTCGGAACGGCTGTGGTTCTACGACGGGATTGGTGTCGAGGTCGAGGTTTCCAGCTCACTGCTCAACCAGGCCGGTGAAAATCAATGGATGCGTATTGCACGTAACCTTGCGAGTGGGAATTTCCGCACATTGCGCCTTGAACCGGAAGTTGTGTGGGACTATTGCCTCACCCATTCGGCGACGCGTTTCGCTACACTCGTTCTTGATGCCGTAATTGCCACTCGATTTGCCCACGGTGTGATTGCAGGGGGTGCGCCAACCATCATGCCAAGCACCCTGGTCATCGATGAACGTAATGATGAGCTGTTCCGCTTCGTTCTGCTCAATAATGTGCCCAAATCCATTGAAAAGCTGGCTCAAGACAGGAGCATTCCTCTGCTCTCAAGACATTCGGCAGACGCCATTCAAAAAGTGCGTAAACACATCAACTTTGAAAGCCTGCTGCGAGATCGCGGCGTGGTGCATCTATGAGTCTGCGCGTAGAGGCCCATCGCTTTGGATTTCAGGAGGCGATACGACACATGAGGCGATATTTGGATAATCACGCGGTCGGTCGCCTTGGACGATCGCTGAAGTATCTGGATGCGCTTGCCCATGCCTGTTGGATGGATTTCTATGGTGTAGCTCGCGCTGAAACCCTGGTCATTGGCCCTGATCGTGTGCTCAATTTGATTGTGGCCATGCGCTGCGCAGCTAAAGGCCAGCGGGTATTCGTGTATGAGGGGGATCAGCAGCAGTGGCAGGGTTATCAAGCAGTTCTGCAAAAGAGAATAGCCTGCTGGCACCCAAGTTTTACAGGGCTGGTGGAGTCCGCATTAGCCGTTAGGTTTGACGGGATGGACGTTGAAAAGGAGCTCACTGCCCTATGCGCTCAATATGTCGGTACCGACTCGGCCCCACTAGTCCAGGCACCCAGTCGGATAACACTGTTTTCCGATAAATTGACACACGGGCAGAAACGCTTTAGATTCTGGGTAGAACCAGGCCACTCAAGCTCAGTGCCTGGGCTCAGTCCTCTGGATTTCTGGCCCCAATCGGCTGCCAGTATCTACGATACCGAAGAGGGCAAAGCCGACCGCTTTGCTCTTGAGGTGGATACCGTTGTGATGACGGGTGTGCCTGGGCCTTCATTGGGTGACACGATCGACGATGCGATACGTGTAGGGGAAGCTTTGCGGCCTACGGGCGGCTTTTCAGTTTTCAGAACGAAGGATCGGCTTCAAGATGTTGCCGAGTCACTGGGAGTAGATGTTTCGTGAGCAAAAGCTTTCTTTTTCAGATCAATACCACGCGCGATTGCAACCTGCGCTGCACGCATTGCTACATTTCATCAGCCAAGAAAGACCTCTCCCACTTCATGGCTGAGGAAGACCTGCTCAAGATTTTCGATTCCATTGTCGAGTTTCTGAATTCTCCACGCGGGCTTCGCGACTATATTCTTGCTGATGTGCATATCATTGGTGGCGAGCCCACCCTGCTGGGCCTCGAATACTACAAAAGCGCTGTACCCCAGATTCGCGAGCGACTGGCCAAGGTCAAGCAGCAGGTGAAGCTATCGATCGTGACCAACCTGGTGACGCCAGAGTCGGTTGAGATCTCCAAGCTCTTTGATCACGTGGCGACCTCGTATGAGATCGACACACGTTTCGTTTCCGCAAAGGGGCGCCCACTGCCCAAGCTTGAGGCTCAATGGGCCAAGCACTGCACTACCTTGCAGGAAGCCGGTCAGCCGGTGAACGTGACCACCGCCGTTACCCGACAGGTCATTCAACATGGCGCGGTGAGACTGCTTGATGAGTTTCTTGAGCGAGGTTTTCGCAATATCCACCTGGGCTTCTTCATTCCGTCCGGTGATGGCTTGATACACATGGGCTCGGTCTTTCCACCGTTTCATGAAACAAGCGCCTTCATGATCGAGGCCGCACAATGGTATCTGGAAAAACGAGACGAATACCCAGACCTCTATGTTAACCCGGTCGAGTCGATGATTGAGTCCATCTACCGCAAGGTGCCCATGGATGACATCGTCTGCCCAATCATTCCAGGCTCCCTGGATTTTGATCCTGACGGCGAGGCGGTGACCTGCATTGAGGCGGGCGGAGAAGTGGACATGAATTCCATCGGCAACGTCTTCAAGGACGGTGTCATCGGCATTCTTGAAGGCCCCAGGTATCGACGCGAACGTACCCGAGCCATTGTCCCAAAGCCTCATTGCATGGGGTGTGATGAACTGGTCAACTGTCAAAGCGCCTGCGGCATCCTGCACAACTATTGGAATGGTCGCGGGGAATGTCCGGGCTTCAAAGGCTTCATCAAGCACATCCGCAAGCTGGTAGAAGAGGATGGCATCTTGCCTCGAAGTGCCATTGCTGAAACCGCTGCGACGTGGCGAGCTTGCTGATGATTCACCGAAAAGATGATATCGACAGACGCCTTCAAGCAAAGACCCCCTTCTGGAGGGGGTTGTGGCTCGTTGTTTGCGTGACGGGCCGCTTTGTCTGGTCGTTAGGCCCTCAAAACTGGTCGATTCAGAAACTGGCCACCGCAGGAAAGGAAGACCCCCTGGAAAATGGCCAGGGAAAGACCCAATCGACCTCAACGATGAATAATATCAAATGACCGAACTGACCTTTTTCCCAAACCCCAACCTTCATGTATTTCCTGAGCAAAGGGCATGGACGGATGCGATTTCTTCGGTCGACATCAGCCAAATGAACAGCATCGAGCAAGGCTACTTCGTTTTTACGATGATGCCATCGTTGCGCTGCTCGCTCAATTGTCCTCATTGCTATCTGACCCTGGATCAGCGTCGCAACAGCCCCATCATGACTCTGGCTGACCTTGAAGTAGTCTTGCATAAGGTTGACGACTACTACGCCGCCAAACGCCCAGGAAAGCCGAAGGTGGTCGTGTTCTACTGGTATGGTGGCGAGCCTACTGAAATGGGCTTCCCGTGGTTCCTGGGGGCCTTCAAGTTGATCGACAGCATCTTCACTCGTGAAAAGGGCTATGAGATCCGCCATGACATCCTGACCAGCCTGCTCAACGTCGAGGATGAATGGCTCAAGGTTTTCCACACCTATGGCAGGGGGCAGTTTCAGACCAGCTTTGATGGCCTGATGCGCGGAAAAGGTTATGTGAAAAAATGGGACAAGCGCGTTCGCCAGGCGACTGCAGACGGACTTCGGGTATCCACGATCAGTGTCGTCAACCATGAGCTGTTCAAAGATGGCCCTGTTGCCATCCTGGACTATTTGACTGACCTCGGAATCCAGGAGGCATCATTCCTGCCGTTTATGCTCAATGAGCAGAACAAGGGAGACAAGTACGAGAAATTCGCCCCCCCAATGTCCGAATACTCCAATTTCATGATTGAGCTGACTGAGCACTGGATTGCCTTGATGCACGCCGGCAAGAAGCCGCCCATGATCGGACAACTGGCGTTCATTCTCTCCCGTCAAAAACTGCCAATGGAAGCCAACATCGCTGGCCAGACGCTCTTTCTGCTGCCGGACGGCGACTTTGTGCTCCCCGACTACAAGGATGGCTGGCTTGAATTCATGAAGCCTTTCGGAAACATCCTTGAGCAGACCTTCGAGCAGGTGCTGACCTCAAAGGAAAGGCGCGGCTACATCCGCAGGCAGTACACCCGCAATCTCAATCCAGAATGCGTGACGTGCAACCGCAAGAACAACTGCATCATGGAGTTCTGGAAAGAGAATCGCCCAGGCGATGATTGCTTTGGGGCCAAACGCTATGTGGACTGGCTTATGAAGAACGAGCAAATCAAATACCTTGTCGATGACTCCCTGATCATGGCCTCCTGATCAGGGCTTGGCCCGCTTAGCTGCGGGTCATCAATTCCAGCTCGTACAGGCCCAGGTCTTCCAGCAGCTGACGGAAGATGTCGGCTACCTTGTTTTCATTTTTTTGCTCAAGCCACTGTGACCTCTTGGGGTCGTTGAGCTGTTTGCGCTCATCCACCAGATGCGGGCACAACTCGGCGAGCGGCGTCTCGTACATTTCCCTGGCGATGTGACCCGAAGCAACATAGATCTGCTCGGGCGTGAGCCGGTTCTGCAGGGCGTAGGCCATTTCCACCAGGCTTTTACCATCGATCAACCACTTGCTGAGGTTGTTGATGTCCTGCTCGGTTAATTTGTGCTTCTCTTTTAAAGGGATTATTTTCACGTATATTGCTCCAAGGGCTGGATCTCACATGATATTCTAAAGACATCCACAGACATTGGTAGTTTACGTCATTCGTTTTTGACGTATATTGCAACGAAACATAGGTGATAAGCATGGCTGGCAGAATTACACGTTTGGCGGTATTCGACACAGAAACAAGCGGATTGTCTGCACATCACGACCAGATCGTGCAATTTGCTGGCATCGGGCTTGACCCCGAACTGAACATTATTCCCGGTGACGAAATCGTTTTGGACGTGCTCATGCGCCCTGATGTGATTCCTTCGCCCGGTGCATTTGCTGTCACCGGTATCTCCATCAGTCACCTGATGGAACATGGTATTCCTGAGTTCGAGGCCGCCGGACACATCCGCAACTGGTTCATGCGCCAGGAAGGTACCAATATCACCGGCTACAACACTCAGCGTTTCGACGATGAGGTGATTCGCAATACCTTCTTTCGCAACATGATTGACCCGTATCAGCATGAGTGGGACAAGGGCAACTCGCGCTCGGACATCTTGCGCCTGATCACCATGGTCTACGCGCTGCGCCCAGAGCTGTTGCGCTGGCCCCTGAAGGATGGCCGCTACTCCATGAAGCTTGGCGAGATGTGTCGTGAAAACGGCATTCGGCTGGATAACGCGCACGATGCACGCTTTGACGTCATGGCAACCATCGAGCTAATGCGACTGGTGCGCAACGCCAGCCCTCGCCTCTGGAATCACTTCCTGGGCCTGAGTGACAAGAGCCAGATCCAGAACCTGGTCAATCAACGCAAACCCCTGGCAATGGTTGATCCATTCTTCAGTCGTGAGCAAGGGCACTTGTCGATCGTACTGCCGATCATTTACGACCTGAGCGTAAAGACCAAGATGCATGCGGTTGATCTGCGCGAAGACCCTACAGAGCTGCTCTCATTGGAGCCTTCGGAAATTCGTCGCCGCATGTTTACCAAAGTCTCTGAATTGGGCGAAGGCGAAGGCATCTCTTCCATCCGCTCCATCACCACCAACAAGGCTCCGATTGTTTGTGAGCTTTCAGTGCTACGCGGTCGTGATGATCTAACCCGCCGTTCGGGTATCGACATGGAGCGTTGCCTCAAACACGCCGCCATGATTGATGCAGACAAGGGCTTTCGTGATCGTCTGCAGCAGGCTTTCGTCAGTGACTTCGATCCACCCGAGGATGTCTACGAGGGCATCTACAGCCTGGGCATGATCGGTAAAGATGAGCACACCCTGCGTTCGCGAACTCGCCGCCTGATCAGCATCCCTGGCTTTGAGGGGCAACATCACGAAATCATCACCACCGATCCTCACGAGCTCTCGACCATGCAGTCTCGTGACCGTCTGCGTCTTTTTGAGCTGACCCTGCGCGCCAAATGGGCCAACTTCGGTGACGAGGTAATGGCGCACAACAAATTCACGCCGGCTGAGCTCAGCGAGTGGGTCAAGCACCTTGATCGCCGATGGTTCACAGATCACAGCCTGAAGAACTGCTCCAACCTTGAGCGATTCACTAAGGACTTGGCCGAGGTGAAAGCCAGCGTGGCCATGGATGCTACCCAGGAAAAGGCCCTGGAGGAACTTGAAGCTCACGTAATCACTACCGTGACCTTGATTGACGGCCTGAAGTCCATCAGCGCTGATCTTCGTGATAACGCTCTGGTGGAAGAAACTCTGCGCACCGAAGTTGGCATCATCGATTCCGATCGCAAAAGCCGCGAAGCCCGTGGCAGCTCCGATGGCGTCGATTATCAGCCCTGACCGCTTCTGACATTCACAGCCCGCCGCGAGGCGGGTTTTTATTGATGGTAAAAGACCAATGAAAGCATATATCGACCTTTTGACTGACGTAATCACCAATGGCATGACCAAGGGTGACCGCACTGGCACTGGCACCAAAGCAGTCTTCGCCCGTCAGTTTCGCCACAACCTGGCTGATGGATTTCCACTGCTCACCACAAAAAAGCTTCATTTCAAAAGTATTGCCAATGAGCTGATCTGGATGCTCAGCGGCAACACCAACGTAAAGTGGCTCAATGAGAACGGGGTCAGCATTTGGGACGAATGGGCAACTGAAGAAGGTGATCTTGGCCCTGTTTATGGCGCTCAGTGGACGGCATGGCCAACCAAGGATGGTGGAAAGATCAATCAGATTGACTACATGATCGATTGCCTCAAGAACAACCCAAACAGCCGCCGAATTCTTTTCCATGGGTGGAATACCGAATATCTGCCTGATGAGAAGCTTTCACCCCAAGAAAACGTCAAAGCTGGACGTCAGGCTTTGGCCGTTTGCCACCTTCTTTACCAGGCTTTCGTGCACGATGGCCGACTTTCGATGCAGCTTTACATCAGAAGCTCGGATATTTTTTTAGGGTTACCTTATAACATTGCAGCCTTATCCTTGCTAACGCACATGCTGGCTCAGCAATGTGATCTGATCCCCCATGAAATCATCGTCACAACAGGTGATACGCATGCCTATTCCAATCACATGGAACAGATTGAGGAGCAGCTGACCAGAACCCCGAAAAAGCTTCCGGAGCTGAAAATACTTCGTCGACCTGATTCGATTTATGAGTACAAATTCGAGGATTTCCAGATTATGGGTTATGATCCAGACCCGGCGATCAAAGCACCAGTAGCGGTGTGATTGATGCCAGAGCCATCGAACCTCAAGCTTGCTGAACGCCAGGCTGAGGCACTCAAGCACAAGCCTGCCATACGTGAGTGGTTTCAGTCTGAAGCCGCCCTAGAGGCGCTCAAGGCTGGAGCGCTGGAGGCCCAAGCCCATATCAAACGGATGAGGGAGGACACTTCCTTTGACTGGTGCGAGCCCCATCGACCCATTGTCCGGTTTTGAATTTCAGCAATGACTTATGCATCTATTGAGTTTTCCAGCGCCAGAGTTTAATCTTCAGGCCTCTCAATGAGGCCTTCACTCATGCAACCATTTGTCTTCAGCTTCGATCTCGATCGCTATTATGGTCTTGAGCTGCACGCTGGTACGCTGGGATTTGACGTGTTCAGGGGTTACCTTATTGGCTTGCTGCGGGATCAAGCAGATGCTTGTGGCAGAAACCTTGTACCAACGTCAGACCCAAGCAGGCGGGGTTTCGGGCTGCATGAGCAACCATCAGCGTCAATGCTCAAGATCGAGCTCACCCTTTCGGATGATGAACACGCCTTTGCGCATGCGGTAGGCATGAAGCTTCTAGGCAGAAAACCCGGTAATGAATGGCAGGCATTGGTAATCGATTGGTTGCTGAATCAGGAGGGGTTAGAGCTATGGGACTCAATGCCCCGCACTGGGCTCGACCAGGGTGATGTGACCTATGAACTCGATGTAAAGCGCGGCGCCTTTCTGGCTGTCAGCGCAAAGGTTGCTGGAACAGATGTGTCTATGGCGATCCCACCGGCACCCTATCGGTTCTGTTGATTGCAGCCAATCAAGACAAGCACGGACTCAGACTGCTGGGCGCCCATCAAGTCCAGTAGGACTGGGCGCCCGCAGCTTTATCAGCTCAGATCCATGATGTCGTAGACGCGGGCTGTTCTGACGGGTTCGTCTGGTGCTTGTGCAGCTGGGAGTCGATCCAATTCAGCGAGGAACGAGCTGGCTTTGCGTGCAAACGAACGCAGCTTTTGAACGGTCTGATCGCCAACTTCAGCTCCAGATTGGGTTGATGCTGCCAATCTGCTTGCTCGCTCAGCAACCTGTGGTGCACTGGCAGCAATCATCGCGCTCAAACCCTCTACCGTGACGTGGCGAGGAACATCAAGACGCTCAGCCCGCACCAGGCCATCGACAGTTTTGCGAGGCGGATTCACCGACAACCCCTGGGAGTCCTGCACCAGCTCCTGCAGCGCGCTGACCTGAAGATATGCGCGCACGCCTACAGGATCCTTGCCCAGCATCAGGGTCGAACCATTTTCAAGCGAACGCTTGGCTTCAAGCTGCGAGCGGCGAATGCAGACCTGCTCTACCTGAGGGTTGCGCGTGGAGGTAATGACATTGAGCGCCTGGAACGAAGGCTTGGAGGCATCCTGTACGAGCAGTGCCGGCTTGCCATCTGCAGTTCGCACGAACTTCAGAGGCTTATCCGCCTGTGCACCTTCAATGCCCCCAGCTTCTTTCAGAGCCGCTGCGTAGATCGCCAACCGATCATGTGCATTGTCATGAACAAGACCTTCAACGGTGACCAGGTATGCCGGGATTACAAGGCTTCCGGATTTGGCCAGCACTGAGGACTTGGTCACGCCCTGATACTCATCCTGGTGCCGTACGTACAGATCCTTGATCTGAGGCGTGCCGTCGGATTCCAGATCAACGAATTGATCTGCATTGATCTTCAGGATGCTGTCCTGAGCATCAGCAATGTTCAACCGCCCGCTTTGTGCAGGATGGCCTCGCAGTGCAACGTCGAACATATCGAAAGCCGAAGGAGCACGCCCCAGCTCTTCCTGAACACTGCGCAGGAAGGCGTGGGAGGTGCCGGGTAGGCCCAGTACACTCGCAACCAGGGTAGGGGGAGCTTCATCCAGGTTCAGGCCGTAGGTGCCTTCTTGCTCAGCCTGGTAGAGGCCCATGCGAGCATACACGGCAGCGCCAAGGTGGGACGGGCTGATAATCAGGTTCTTGTCCTGATCAAGTGAAATTGTGGCCATGAGGACATCCTGGCCTTGTTCGTCAGACCAGGCGTGAATCTTGTATTCATCCTTCCAGGTCTTATTGTTCAGTGCATCAAACAGTTGCATGGTCTTTCCCTCAGGGGTTGTATACCCATTATCGCACAGGGAGATCGCCAATGCGCAATATGTGGATAAATCGTACTTCGTAAGCCCTCGAAAATATTTGATGACGCATTGACAAATAGGCAATACACCTTATACTAACGTCATCCAACATGATCCGGCGTACGGACAGGAGATCGAAATGAACATCACCACCTCGCTCTGGAACCTCTTCAAATTTGTGTACCTGCCCATTGGCCTGTACTTCGGCATGCTATACGAATCCACCGGCTTGATTGACCTGAGCTACATGATTGCCAACTCAGTGGCGTCCTTCATGCCTTTTGACGTCTTTGGCGGCGGTTCTGCCATGACGTTGATTCACATCCTGAGCGCTCCTTCGGCGTTGATCGCATGGATGGTTCCTGAAGGCAGCTCCATCGTGTTCCTGCTACCAGCTGCCATCCTGGGTCAGTACGGCATTGTGGTTTTCCTGATCGCAGTATGCTGGATGCTTGCACCGCCGCGCTTCATGCAGCCAAAGCGAGTTTACGAATAAACTTTCAGGAATGAAAAAAGGGGGCCTTGCGGCCCCCTTTCTTTTTGCGCCTTTATCAGGCGCTACCCGAGGATCCATCCTGCTCTTTTTTCTGCTTCATCTGCTCAGCCATGTCCTTGAAGAACTCGCGCTGGTTGGCTTGGTGCTGCCTGTCTCTGCCAGCTTGCATCGCCTTGATCGCGTTACCGTTCAAGCTTCCAGGGGACTTGAGGCCTTCGCCTACGTGGTCTGCGCTTTCGCCAAATGGCGTCACACCGCCACCCATCCATCCCAAGATCTGGTCTGGAATCTTGTGCATGACAGAAATCATGTACCGGCACAGGTTGAGCGAAATGCTGATGTAGATGGAGATCAGGCCAATGATTTCGTAAAGACCCAGGCTCGTCGACAAGCCAGCAACTTTCCAGAACATGGTGTTCATGAGGCTGAACCCGACATAGGACAGCGTCATTGCCGCAAACAGGCCCAGGATGGACAAGGTCGGCCTCAGTACAATGGCGTTAACCAGCTGCAAGGCCCTCTGCAGGTTTTGACCTGCCAGACCATCACCTTCCGGTGTCGCCATCATGATCACTGCAAGAGGCGCAGCCGCGACTGCTTCAATGACTGTCAGCAAGTAGCCGCAGCACATCAGGATCCAGGTGACCACCGGGGTGAATGGGATACCCATTGCCATGATGAAGGACATGCCCAGCAAGGCGCCCATCAAGGGTACCAAGGTCATCACGATGTAGTTGATCGCGCCCGAGCCTGCCGCAGCACCTACTTGAGACAAGATGCTGCCCTCAAGGCCTTTGGAGAATGCCATTGCAGCCAGGCCGATACCCCAAATGACCTCGTTGATGTTCTGCAGACCGCGCCCCATTGAGGACAATGCTGTGAACGGAGAAATCATGCCGCTGGTATTTTCGGTCATTCCGCTATTGGAGCCAACGCCTTCACCCACGCTTGAAGAGGAGCCCATGAAAGTCAGACCGTTCATGAACGTTTGGGCAATAGACACCGAGGCGATATCGAAGAAGCCTACGTCAATGCCGTTGGCACCACTGGTAATTCCGATGATGCCGTTAGCTGCATCAGAAGCGCCTGACGAGCTGGTGTACTGCTTGAGCTCCTCAAGGCGCGCCAGCTTGGACTCTTGGTCTTTCAGGGAGTCATCGCAGCTACCAGACTTGAACCAGCCACAACCGGCGACCCACGACTTGGCATCAGGAGAATAAGTGGCCCCTGTCGTCAACTTGTTGAGGTAGTTGTAGACCGTTGCCTGAAGCTTGGATGCTTCGAAGAACCAGACCCCTGCAGCCATCCAGCCACCTTCGGTCATGGTCTTTTTCCAGGCGGCAGCAATGTCAGGTGTAACGATGGCTGTCTTGGAGGCGGAGATATAGCTGGCGTAGGAAGCAGCCACTGTGTCCAGTGCAGCACCGCTTGTGGCAATTTGATCATAAATCGCCTTGTCTGCCGCGTTGGTGTTGTAGTTGGTTCTGGCAGCGGAAATCTCAGCTGCTGAAGGGCCTTTTGACAAGGTCACAGCTTGAGCAAGCACGCTGTTCAGAAACGTCATGTACGCGGTGGGAACACTGCCCTTGAAATTGTCCGCAATCTTCTTTTCCCAGTCCTGCTTGTTGAAAGCATTGTGAAGGAAAGTGCTCGTGCTTTGGGTGCCTGCCATTGCATCGTTGGTCATCGAAGCAGGGAAAGCGATACTGCCACAGCCATCAAACGAGATGCTGGTCAGCTTCGAGATGTCGCCGAAGTTGAGGGTGTATCCGCTTGAATAATTGAATGCGCCAGTTTTGGCTCCGCCAGCAACATAGGAGAAGTGAGCGGTACCGACAGTCTTGCTGGCAAGACCCTTTTCCTTGAAATACTCGTTTCGGATCACCGAGCAGTGCAGAACGCCCGCGATGTCTTTGAAGGAGTTGTAGTCGTACACCATCGCAGTGGGGATGGTTGGGCTGCCAACAGTCAACAGAACGGCACCCTTCTCCCATACCCAGGTGCCGGCGTTGGAGCCCACGATCACCATCCAGATCACAAGGGATTGGGCAACCGAGAACACTCCGGAACCGTCAGATACAGGAGTGATCATTCCAAATGCTGTTGCGGTTCTCAGTGGGAGCCAGACACTTGACCAGCCCTGGCCGAGCAGCTGACCATCGGCTGCCGTCTTGAGCGCGCCGCCCAGGATCGTGTAAGACAAAATGATCACACCCAAGATCATGGCGACAATGTTTGAGTAGCCTAGAACCTGAGCAAGTGTTGTCGCTTCCTCGGCGCCACCAGGATAGCCGCCAAAGGGCTTGAATACGAACTTGCCGAACAGCTGAGCAAAGCTCTTGTCAGCCAGATCCGTGTCGCTCGGCTTGGCCTGAATCACTTCTGAGATGAAGGATTCTGCCTGCGCGCTGTCAGCAGCGAAGGTTGGGCTGACAAACATTGCCGAGAAGGCAAAGATCAGCGCATAGAGAATGTTTTTCATTGTTTTGTCCCCACCTTGTGGGTCAGAGATAGTGGGAGAAACTGATTGGGGTCTTTAGCAACCGCCGCCAGATAGTCAGGCAGCCGCACAACCCGATTGATTTGTGTGAAAACAGTCTCTCGCGATGCCCACAGCAAAAAATTGAGTTTGACGTAAAACAACTCAAGAACGATGAAGGACATGAGCGAGAGCACAAAACCTTGCACGTTGCCGGCAAAAGCCACCGACAGCAGCGAGATGATGCCCAACACGCCTGCGATGATTGCCGAGATGCGCACGTTGCGATAACGCTTGATGAACTCTTCGGCGCCCATCCAAGGCATGTTGTCATCGAACTCCTGACGGCCTTTGATGCGCTCATTGATGGCATCTTTAATGTCGTTGTACTGGAGCGAAGGCTTGAGGCTGGTTTTGGCCTGCCCGACAATTTCCTTGAAAATACTGATCATGCTTATTCTCCGAAGCACATGGAGCTGATGCCAAGAACGCCGCCAACCATGCAGCTGAACCAGGTGATGTTCATACAGATGAGGCCACCGAAAATTCGGTAGAACGCAGCCCGCTTCATGTTCGCATCACCGCCATCCATACCAATGGTACGAAGCAGATATACCCCATGGACGAATGCAATCAGACCCACAAAGAATACGAAGGCGAATACGGCCTGCAGCGTGTTGGAGTCGATGAATTTACCGAAAGCTGTCTTGCTGACCGCGCCTCCAGCAGCTATGGCCGCTGCCTCTACACCGTTGAGGGCCAAAGCTTCACGACCCTCATAGTCGACACCCGTTGCTGTGGTGCCAATGAAAGATGCTTTCATCAGGCCATAAACCCAGCCAACCGAAAGCATGAAGGTGCCAACAAGCATGTTGACCAGGCCCTGGCCGACTGACTTGTTGCTTCGTCCCGACGATGAGACATAGATTGAGTACAGGCCGTTAGCGAACAGCAGCACACCTATCAGCGAGGAAACCGCAAGCACCACGCCAAACAGCGTGGTGAACTGGGCGACGATGTTCACAGCAGCCGCGTTAGCAAACCCCGGAAGGAAAGCCGCCAGCACCAATGCCAATTTTATTGTTTTTCTGGGCATCATCGTTATTCTTCTTATCTTTTGGTGACGTTATCGAGCGGTGCGTCGACTTGCATCAATACCAAGTTCGCCATCAACTGCTCTTCACGCAGCGACTGCTTGTACTGGGCAACAGCCAGGTGAAGCATGAAGGCATCCATTTCAGCAGCACGCTTCTCAAGCTCTGCAGGAGACACGTAGGCGCTGCTTGAGGTGGTGTCGGCGCAGGAGTTTGTGACTTGGCACAGCCAGCTCGCACTGCCGAATCGGTCATCGGCGAATTTCTGCATTGCAAACAGCTCGCCTGGCTTACGGGTGTTGTTCTCCAGGGTGCCTTGAGTGATGATCAGGACGTTATCCAGCGAAGCCAGGGCTAGGTCACGAATGTTCTCTCGACGCATGTCTGCCAGAGCACTCTGTTTGTAGCTGTCGGTCTCGACGTTGAAGCCGGTGGCCAGCGGAACCTTGGGCGCAATGGCGTTAGCGGCGACTTCGTTCTGGTACTGAGCTGCCTTGTATTCCTTGTCGCTCAAGGCGCCACCTGGAGCCGTGATGAGCAGGGATGGCTTGGCACACATCGAGTTGCCGCTGCTGTCTTTGAGTGCTTCGCAGCTGGCGATGAGCT
This sequence comes from Pseudomonas sp. CFBP 13719, assembly GCF_014842095.1. Classification (NCBI taxonomy): domain Bacteria; kingdom Pseudomonadati; phylum Pseudomonadota; class Gammaproteobacteria; order Pseudomonadales; family Pseudomonadaceae; genus Pseudomonas; species Pseudomonas sp. CFBP 13719. The sequence goes on from NZ_JACYVB010000002.1 coordinate 822,729, forward strand.
CACGGGTTTTGGTGGCTTGCACTTCTGCAATCTTGGCGACAGTTGCAGGTTTAGCCTCACCCCCGCCCGCCTTGCCACGACTCAGGTCAGATGTTTCCTGACGCTGGGCTGCCAGCGTTTCAACTTGGGAGTCTGCGTTGCAGAGTGCATCCTCCAGCAAATTGGATACGGTGACTGTCTGACAGGCATCCTGGGCAGGAATCGATTTCTCAAGCTGCTCCATGTTCTGAAGTTCGGCCTGGGTTCGGTTCAGGCGAGCAATCATGTTGGCGAAACCGTTGTTGATGTTGTCCACCTGAAGGCCAGACAGCTCTCCCATCAAGTCCATCTGGGACGCCTGCATGGCAGCGTCCTTTGCCCATTCCATGGCACGCTGCAGGTTGTTCATGATCGATTGCGCCAAGTTGGCGGCATCGGTTGTCGGCAGCAAGGCGTTGGCTGAAGGCGTAATGAGCATTCCGCTGAGAGCGATTGCCGAAAACAATGCCTTCAGTTTGTGTTTCTTGATTGTAGTTTTCACTTCCGGTCTCCTGCTTGACCCAGGTCGATGGTGCGGCCCAATTCATGACTCATGCCAGGCGTCTGGCGCTCACGGCAGAACGCATCGAAATAGCGATTCATGCCGCGCAGGGCCTGCTTCACGTGATCGAGTCGATCGTTACGACCAGCATAATTGGCATCAGGAGAGACGACTTCCTCGACCGTATAGGGGTAAGCCGGGAAGGAAGATAGGGCGAGACTTGACATGGGTACCCCAAACAATGATTTATTCTTATATTGTTGATCATACGGGGTGGCAATTTAACCGTCAATCAGTCAATATATTTAAAAACCGAATAGCCGAGACCCTACATGGACTCTTCCTCACCGAACCCCATGCTCTTTTCTCCGGAAGCTCAGAGTGAGTTCTGGGGAGGCATGCAGCCAGATTTCCGAGCTTTCATTTCTCATTTTGAGAAAAAGGAAACCTTCACCTACGATTTCAATGAGCTGCCCGAGCTTTTCATCCGCATGGCACACGCCCTCCCCCGCGTAGCCCAGCTGCCTATTGATGAAAAGAGCCAGGACATTCTGGTCAAGTTGATCCCGCTGCTTGTCAGCATGCCTTTTGGCACCTGCATCTTCGCGATTCACTGGCTTAACCATCAGGCCGGTGAAAGCCCCATTGGCTGGGGCACGTTGTGCTATCTGGAGGCGACGAACATCACCAACAACGTCGCTGACCACCAGCATTATGATTTGGCGCGCCAACTGGTTGAGCGGATCTCCACGATCATGCGCTCACGCAAGGCGCATGGTATTCACGCCCAATGGCCGTTCAAATCCAATTAATACCGGAGAATCCCTAATGAAGATCAAACAGATCGGGTTAGCCACCCTGCTCAGTGCCATGGCTGTGACAGGGTTGTTCATGTCCGAGTCGGCTTCAGCCGGCTCGTGCCAGACGTACATCGACAAGATCAATAATGTATTTGGCAACCTGGTCAGCAATAGCTGCGTGGGCATCACCAATACACCGTCCCTGGAAAACAACCCTTTCATCTATACCAACCCGGATGGCGGTTGCGATCTGGGCCTGTCGCTTCCTGGTCTGCCAAGCTTCGGCGGAAGCCTGGGTTCTATCGATTCCTGTGCAATCGTCAAGATGGTAACCAGCGATTCGGTTGCCAAAGTCAACACAGCCGTGCGTGACGCGATGAACACATCGGTCAACACGATCAACCAGACAGCTCAGGACACCATCGGCACGAACGTCACGGGCGGTAGTCTGAGCGTGGGCGATCTTGTTGAGCAGCGACTCCAACAGGCCACTCAGTCCGGGAACTAAGCGATGAGGAAAATCCGGGTTTGGGTGATCGAAGCCCCCGGAAAGATCGATTCGCTTAAAATGGCTCTCAAGGATGCAGGTTTCTTAAACGACCGCGTCCTTGCTACCTATGGACGGCTGTACGATCTGCCGGAAGACAAGCTGGGTTTTGACCCCAGCAATCCACACCTGGTCGCCTGGAAAGCCAAGCGGCCCGACCAGATTCGCAAGCTAAAAAAACTGCTTGAGGATGCTGACGAGGTACTGATTGCTACAGATCCGGACATTGAGGGAGAGCTTATCGCCAGTCAGGTTGCGCATCTGTGTCTGGAGAATCAGGTAGTTGACCGGGTTCACTTGGCAGGATTTACAGCCGATTACGTTGAAATCGCCGAACTCAACCGCAAAAAATTGGACTCCGATCGAGTGTCGGCTGCCAAAGCGCGTCGTCTTTTCGACAGGCACTTGGGGTTTATGCTCACCAAGCCTGAGGATCGCTGGCGCATGAGCATGGGTCGCATCGTGACGCCCGTGGTCAAGAGCCTTCATAGCGCCCCAGCAGAAAGCCACATCGTCACCAAGGCGCTTGAGGATGGATGGCATGCAATTGTACGCATTCCTACGACTCAAGCTGTGCATGCTGACACCATCATGAGCATCCTGGACGCACTGCCACGGCCTGATATCGAGTCACGTAAGTCCTTGCCGCTCGAATTTGAAAGAAAGCCACTGACAGGCCCTGAGGCTCTCTCACTGTGCTGCCGATCCTTGAAGAAGCCCTTGGCTGAAATTATTGACTCCGTTCAGCGCAACTACGAGAAAGGAAAACTAAGCTACCCCAGAACCGATAGTCGGCACCTGGGTGAGATCAGTCTACGCTGGGCCGAGCGCATGGCAGTGGCTTACAGCAGGCCTTTCGACCGACAGGTGGCTTTTAATCGTTCGCAAGAGAAGCTTGAGCGCTCCTACGAAGCTCACGAGGCGCTGATTCCCTTGGTTGATGACGTCCCTGACTCCAGCATTCCAACATCGAGCCTGTCATCGGACGAGGCCGTATTGCGAGTCATCGCAATGCACAGCATGAGCCTGGGCGAGCAGCCTGAGCACTTTACTCGTGAAACCGGAGAGCCCCATCTGAACGATGACGGCAAGCGCTGGGTACACGTCTTGCGCTCATGGGGGAAAGGACTGAGTTTTATCCGCGACACGGATGCCCAAGGTAATCATCTCGATCCCTTGCGCCATGAATTACCGAGAGACTGCGACGTCAAACAAGCAAATGTCAGGCAGTGGCGCCATGAAATAGCACACATTGTCATGGAACGATTGATTGAGGATAAGCTGGGCAGACCTTCCACGATAAACCTCCATGCTGCGAAAGTTGCCCAGACTTACCTTGATCAATTTGGATCTACCAATGGCCGAGCACAAATGATGCTTGATCTGGTGGCTGAAAGATCCCCTGAGCTCATAAAGCCCAATGTCGCTGTACAGATCGAGGAAGCGCTAACCAAGCCGCAACCAGGACAGTCCATTGGCTCAAGGCTTCAATCTGCCTGGACAGTGCTTAAGCAGGCGCCTCTTGGATCAGGAGCCCAAGGCACCGGCAAAGCAGCCCCAACGCCAGCTCCGGCAATTCTGGAATCCGTCAGCCAGGCGACACCCACCGTCGACTATGAAGATAGCAGTCCGTCGATTTAGCAATATATTGACGGGCTTCCAAAGTCATCGCATAATCTCCAAACCCTATAAAAACAGCAAGGTAGAAGAAAAATGGGCGTAATGAGCGCGGCTCGTGCATTGACAACCGGCAGCATGGCAAACCTGCGCATTTCCGGGATGATCATCAAAGAAGTGAACACCCTGGTTAAGGCCAAACCACGCGAAGAGGTTTCCCAGGCACTGCTTTCCGACGACGCTATGAAGGTGTTCGCCCAAGGGCTTTACGACAAGCTCTCGGCCCCTCTCAAACAGCAGGTTAAATTCGACGGTTTCCTTGATTTGGTGCTCAAAAACAGGGCCGCCCTGATGAGCAAACCTCGCAATCAGAAGAAAGCTTTGAAAAAATAAGGTTTCCGGGGAGTTTTGAGACACTGAAAAACTCCCTTCCTCCCGCAAGGGCTGCAAAGAAACCGATCTCAGGGGTATTTTTCATCAAAAACCCCGGCAGGTGCTTGATTAAATTATTTCGAAGCGCCATTCTACGCTCCGTCAGCGAATTTCGCGTGCGCATTAAGCCCATTACGCCGGAGCAAGACCAAGATGAGCAGCAAGCAATTAAGCAATTCCCCTAAACCGGAAAATATCCTTAACGCCTTGCAACAGGCCTCCACGCCCTTGTCGATCAACGAGCTTGCCAGCAAAACCAATGTGGTCGCACGCAATCTCCTGAACCCGATTATCAAGCAAATGATTCAGGCGGGGCAGATTTCGCAGACCACTGACTCACCACCAAAATTCAAGCTGTCCGATAATTCCGGGTTTGCTCTGACCAGCAAATCGACTGCACCCAAGGCCAGCGCCAAGGCAACCGACAACGTCGTACACATCTCCCCGAAAAATTCCCGCCAGCCGAAAGAAGAATCTCCCGCCCCAGCCGCTGCACCAAAAACAGCTGCAGCGAACGCCAGTCAGTCTTCGAATGTGCGGGACGGTATCATCCAACTTCTCCAGGAAGCGCCACAGCAAATCGCACTTCTGGAGGACACATACCCTGACTTCGCCGATCTATTGGCCAACCTTCACGCTGATGGCCTGATCATCCAGGATAAATTGATTGGATCTGAAACCATTTGGCTGTCGCCCAAAGGCGAAGATCTTTACACCAAGTTGTTGGCTGATGGTGTTTTGAGCCCCGAGGCTCCAGCGCCACTGGCAGATGCCGCAAGTGAACCAGCGCCGGCACCTACCGCCAAGCCTGCTGCAGCCCAAAAAACCGCTGGCAAAAAAGCTGCCGCCACCAAGGGCGCAGCCGAACCAGAAGGGAAGCGCCCACCAGGTCGTCCAAAAGGTTCGACCAACAAGAAGGCTGCTGAAGAAGAAGTTAAAACCACCGCGAAGTCGGCTGCGCCGAAGAGTTCGACTGCTGCGCCAGCACCCAAAGCTGCAGAAAAACCAGCTGCTACTGTCGCCCCTGCGCCAGCAGCCGCTGCTAGCCCAGCTCCCGTGGCTGACAGTGAAGCCCTCAATGGTCTTGGTGATCAATTGATGGGGCTGCTGCAACTTGCGGCCAAAAACGCAGTGCAAGCCCAAGTTCAGGCTCAGACCCTACAAGACGAGCGCAATACCAAAATCGCTCAGGACATGTCAGTGCTTTCCGATCTGATGATCGAGATGGGCAATCGACTCAAAAGCCTCAGTGAAACCATGACTGCCGAATAATTCTGGCGATCAACCCAAAGCCCGGCCTTCCTGAGCCGGGTTTTTTATGCCCTGGGAATACCCTAATTCGTCCTTTTTCCACTGCGCCCAGAAGTCACCAATGCTCATCATGGTTTCCTCATAGCGCGTAGAGGCCTGTATGGCGCTCGGCGACATGAATTTAGGGAAGTCTGCGTTATGAACCGCTTGTGACTGGATCGCTAAATCTGCGAGCTGATCAGAAGCCCTGCTGTGCCCAGCCATTTTCAATACACCAGCAATTGTTTGCATTTCTTTTCTGACAAAAGCAGGAGAAGCCCCCAGATCCATCTTGATCCCCAGGCTATCGATACCTGCCTGTGCACGCTGAGCATGTGAGTGGATCACCGCCATTCTGAATTGCGAATCCCTCGACCCCCCGGCCAACCTATCAAGCTCTTGCTCAAAGGCCATGGCACTGTCTTCAGGGTGCTTTATAGACCATCCGTAAAGCTGCGCCGCGCAATTCTCCACCCGCAGCACATGTGGCGCGGATTCCGACGCTATAAATTCTTCCATGAGGTTGTGAGCGGTTCGTGCAAGATCTCGCTCGCTAATGTCGGTGAGATCCTGCGGATTGACCAGTGAGGGGAGTTTCCTGAGGCAATGGAATGTATTGTGATCAGCATGTTCCGAGACGCGCTCGGGCAAAATACAGAGCGGCAGAAAATCCCAAGTCTTGGACATTTTGGCTACAAAAAGCGCTGAATAGACGTCTGCGTACACTTCATCTAGCCACTCGTGAATATCTGCATCACCTTCTTTGCCAGACCTTTCAAAGTGGAGCTGATGCGTCTCGTCCGGCATCACGCAATGACCCAACTCATGCGTAAACAGATAGGTTTTGAGTAGCTCCTGACCATGCCATTGACTTGCGCTTTCGCGCTCTGCGTCGGGAGAAAATCTTAGCAAAGACACCGACATCCCCTCCCTTGGGCGAATCAGGGTCGCGTGCGGCTGAAGAGCAAGCTTTTCGCTTCGAAGAAACGTCATCTTGGAGAATGCTCCAAATCGGTGACCTTCATTCTGCTCGTTGAGCGTTTCGCTGACTGCCTTGTTGAACTGGTGACGCTCCTTAAGGTACGAGGCCATTGAGCCCAGGTAGGATTTGAAGGTGAGATCACGACTAAAAAGGCTTTTGACCGCTGGCATGGCGGGTTTTTGCACTGGCTGGTAACGTAAGATGCCATGAGGCAGACTAGAGATCACGTCCGAGAGCGCGGGATCGTCAACATTGAGCAGGATGCTATTGGCAATGCCGTAGCGAACATTGAGCACCTTGTTGAACGCTGACATGCCCGTGATCGAATCCAGCAGCTTTGATTTCCCATCGGCGGCTTGTTGACTGGCCTGGCGAATGCTTTTAACCACAGGGTCAACTTCATTGTCGATTTGGGCAAGCAGATAAGCTCCCAGGGCCGACAAGTTGCGAAACTCGATCTCCTTAAGAAGCGCGGGCAGGTTCTCGCCGTTCCCGGACTTTCCGTCAGAATGCAGCACAATGGCGTTTTTAAGCAGCTGTCTTACTTTCACTTTTTAGTCCTCATGCCTTACCATTGATTCTGAACCTGGAGAAAAGGCCTGCGAAAGACAAAATGCCCATCATCGACCACCCCACTGAGTTTGTTGGCCACTGCGAAGACACCGGAAAGCTCAGGTGCGGCCTGCTCACCACCCTCCTCGACCTCCAGGACATGCCCTTTAAGGGCGCCATCAACGGCTCCCACATCACGATCCTCGGATCAGGCGGGGTCAGTGTCGATTTCAGGGCTAGCGAGGCCGTACAGGCCGCTTTGGCTCAAGGTGCCCAGTTCTGGCTGGGGAACCTTGATGGATCAGAAGAGGCCTGGTTAATCGAACTCCATTAGCCTGAAGCTGCTGGAGCCTCTGCTTTATCGTCAGGGGTATAGCAGCAGGGAGTGAAATTTGAGATTCCGGCTTTTGAGCAGTACGGGATCACTTTTTCGGGATAGCCTGGGTCGATATAGACATCGCTGTCAGTCTTGGCCCAGCTCATGTTCATCTGATCGTTGGACAAAGCACAGGCTTCAAACGTTACGTCTGTCCTGTAGATGTGCTTGGCCTCCGCCTTCCAGTCGACACTGGGTACATCCACAAGATATTTGTCAGTCAGGTCTGTGAGGAGAAAGTCTTCGCTGATAAAATTTCCGTCGCCTTTGTAAATGGTAATGGCACCCGCGATCTGCTGAGCCTGGTTACGCAATTTAGCCGAGAGCGCCTTGGCACCGTTGTCGGTTGCTGCCTTGTCCATCAGCATCATGGAAGACACAAGCACTAAGATTGCAAGCGCCCCTGCAATTATGGCAATAATCAGACTACTCACCAGCTATCCTCCTCTTCAGTAGCCGAGATTTCCCAGACGTACTGCTTGACCTGCATCAATTTAAGGGTAAATCCTTGAAGGATGTCGTTTTCGCGGGTGATGCCATGTCTGTCCATAGGGACAGCGCGCAGAACTTTAACGTCATCGCCCAAAGCCATCAGGCGCTTGGTTCGCACGAAGATGCGGATACCTACTGGGTGAGACGCCTCCCCTGAGCCAATCTGCATAACCAAGAAAAGTCCCGCCTGGTTCTCTACACGCGCAGCGTAGAGCCATTTGGCAGACTTGAATCGGTCATAGAATCGCCTAGGAATGCCCAGGTAAACCTGACCATTGGAGGGCATCAAGCCAAATGTCGAGGAACCATAGGGCCCCAGGATGAAGGTGTGCTTAAGCGACGTCTTGGGGAAGTCGGGACGGAAGTTGAGGATCTCGTGCCCTAGATTGAGCAGCAAGGTTTCCTCGGGATTTTTTCCCACGAGGGGATTGTTTTCACGGGCCATGGCATGCTTATTTTCTTGTTTATTGTCTCGGTAGATATTAGAATCAAAGAAAAAACAAAGCAAGGTCGTTATTCATGTCATTCGACAAAGAAGAAATTGCTATACACCAGATCGAGGACATCCGTCTCGCATTCAGTGCGGCGATGTCGCGCCTGAACCTGGGTAATTACAAGGTTGACGTGGATAACGACAAGCATCCTATCGATGTCGTGACGCACCCGGCTGTGCTGCTTTCGCGCCTTGCAATGCGGGCCGAAGAAACTTCAATCCTGCTCATTGGTGTGCGACTGTTCCCCAATGCCTGCTACACGGTGAGCCGAAGCTCTCCCTGCGGCATGATCATTCAGCATTTTGATGAATTGACCTTCGATCAGCAGACCGATCGCAATATTCAGGATAGTCAGGACTTCCCAGCAGCATCCATGGCCAACATGACCCATGGCCTGATGGGCTTGATTCTGGAAAGTGCCATTGCAGATACCTTCGAAATCGACCAGCAGAACAAGCTGGTTCGGATCAAGCCTCAAAACATGGTCATTCACGGCCTGTTCCGCTCCAGTGCCGAATACGAAGACGGTCAGGGACTGCCTCTGCTCGACGCTGCGATGGTTGCCATTTCCGACCTGCATGGCATGCTCCTGGAAGAAGCTCCTCTCAAAGCACTCAACAAGGCTCGCGAAAAAGCGGCTGAGCTTCAACAGCAGCAGCGCCAGCGCCTGGCCCGCGAGCAGTCGGTAGAGGGTGGCATTGATGGCTTCTAATCGCGATCGCGACAGACCCAATCACCTGCTGGGCGATGATGATCCGACACTGATGGTGGAGGACATTGAAAACAGCTTTGATAGCGATGAAGGTGAAGATAACAGCAGCTTCATTCGCCGGGTCAAAGAGCGCGAGCGTGAAAAAGATCGTCGTCGCCCAACCTCATCACGCCCGGAACCCATGAATCCGGACAAAAAACCCCGTGAGCCTGTTCCCTCTGCCACGCCAGAGCAACCACAAGGTCAGGGGCGGATTGCTTACTATCGGTCTTTGCAGGGATTCCTTCAGGCCGTGGTTGAGGCTGCCCCCCTGTACATGGGTGAGCGTCGACGCAACCCCCACATGAGCGAGGAGGAACTACGTCAGCATGTTGCCTCCCAGTGTCGCAGCCACCTTGATCTGGTCGATCACTGTCTTACCGCAAACAATGCCAATACCCAGGACATTCTGCTGCGCTACATTCGTCGCGCCATGGCCAAAAGCCTAGCCGGGATGTATCTGGACGCGCCGGTAGAAGATCTCCAGGGCCTGGTAGAAATTGCAAAGGCGTGGATTCTTGAAAGCAACGAGTTCGAGAATGCACTGGCAGAGAACTCGACTGGCGACAGCATTCTGGGCGTAAAGCTCTCTCTGTTCACCGCTTCGCTTAAATCCTACCAGCGCCTAGAGGGGCTGTGGTGTGGACACAAACCCAAGGATGTCGTCAGCAAACTGCAAAAGCTGGCCGTTGAGCTTTGCAAGGACGTGTCCTTCAGCTGGAGTAAGCGTTCGCAGATCAGTGACAGGGAGAATCTTTTCAGCACCATGCTTCCTCATTGCCTGGAGGTGCTCGAAGGCGCCTATCGCCAGTGCGTCATGGAAGAACTCGACCCTATCGAGTATTTGCCAAGCGACCCATTGATGGCACTGCCACTATTCGAAAGCACTCTCGAAAACATGGACATGGGCTATGAGGACGCTGCCGCAGAGCAGCTGATCTCACGCGTGCGGGATATCGCTCGTGGGTACCTGGATGGCGCCAAAGTGCCACAGCTGCAACCTGACGACAGTGCACGCTGGAAATCCAATTTCATCGCCCACTTCGATGCTATGATCGCAGAAGCATGGAATGAAGCCGGCAGCGACCTGATCGACGAGCTCAGCAACATGAGCGAAGAAGATAAGGAAGCCTACCTGGAAGAGCACAATTTCATGGAATTTTCGCGGTTTGAAGAAAACTTCAAAAACCGCCTGAGTGGCGAATCTGCGCCATTCTCTGACATTACCATTTCGTTCGAACAGGTTATGGACAAGGCCAAGCATGACATGGCCTGGATTTGGGGCATCTCAGATTCTCTGATCGTCGTGCGTAAAGAACAGCTTCCGGAGGACTGACCATGAAGCTCAAGCAAATGTTTAAGTTGGGCATTGGAACCACGGCGCTTGCAGCATCACTGCAGGCTTCGGCCATGTTTCTGCCGGTGACCGACTATGCCAACCTGGCCAACAACATCATGGACAACATGCAGGCATCCCTCGCTGCCCTCGTGAAGGAGCAGTTCCGGGACACCGTGTTTGACATGACGGGCTTGGGCTCAGAAAATCAGATCGAATCGGTCAACAATGGCGCAGCCAACACTGTTGCTCGGATAAATAAGGTGGCGGCTGACCTTCAAAACATGACTCAGCTTGAGCGCGCTCAGCCTTCGCGAGATGCCTGCTCGGCCACGGTTTCAAGCCAGGCGTTCACAGATTCTCTATGTGCACAGGGCGGTGTTCAGGATGATCACGACAGTCTGATTGATTCGGTTTCAACAAGCCTTTCTGCGCTTTATGCTAATATTGAGACAGGTGCAAGCTCAGTCACCGGCCTGATCACCAATTCAGGTTCAGATGGAGGTACGACAGAAACCCTTTCGGTCAAGGCGTACAAGGAATACCAGAAAAAGCAAATCGCAGCTTATGAGCAATTCAAGAAATGGTCGGACGCCGGCAAGGAGGCTCAAGCCTCCAACCCGAACCTGACCATGCCGATGGGCAATTACAATCCTCAGCTGTCCGATGAAGAAATCGAGATGGCCAAGAATTATGCGTTCGTGACTTACCCTCCCTACGTTAGGAAGAAACCCAGCGATCCCACCAACACCCTTGAAATTGCAGCGGAGCTGCGCCTCAAGAACATGACCAATTTCATCGGCGCCGCCATTAATCGCCAGATCGAGATGCGGGTTCCGCCACAAGCTGGCCAATTGTCGAAGTTGTCGACACTGGAACTACAGACCGCACTGCGCTTTACGGATGACGGCAAGCTTTCTACCGATAAAAACAGCTGGCTTCAACGCACCACCCAGGATAGTTCGTATTCAACCAATGCGATCAATCGGGATGGCGCCATCATGAAGTCGATCAAAATCAAGCAAATGATCGATCGGTACGAATCAAGCCTGTTGCGTGAGCGACTTCTGGCCTCCTACGTCCTGAACAAGCTTGACCCGCCCCAGAAAAACCTTTGATAACAGTTGATGGATGCTGGGCTCCTCGCTCACGATAAAGAAAATAGAGAGTACGTTCATGAGCGATACGACAGCCAACAGTAACTGGGAAGTGCCCAAGTCATATGACGTTGGGGTGGATTACTACCACCGTAACCTGCTCAAGGGCAATCAAGTTGTAGAGCGCTATTTCAAGCAATGGCTGGCTCGCATCGATAAGTCAAATATCGAATCCTTCTATGACTACGAAACGGACGAGCTCAAGCGGTCTGTGAAGAACGGCCATCCATGCGAGATCCATTACGACCAGATTCAGCGCATGGTCAGGGGTGCCAACCTGCCCCTGGATATCGAGAAACAGATCTTCTACCATCTCGACTACATGGACAACAAGGGCATCATCGACATTCGTCGGGTGAAGGAGTACTTCGCCTACGCCGGCATCGAAGGTGTGTACGACCTTGAAAGCGGCAGGCATTTCCAGATCCCCTATGATCCTCCCTTTGCAGTAGACAGCCTCTACATGGAGCGCTGGAAGGACAAGGATCGCGAGGAAATGGCCAGGATGATGGCCGCTCCCGGTGAGGTGCCTCAGTACGATGAGGACATCGAAAAGCTTGAGGCCACCATCTCGACCATGATGTTTGAATCCATGGCAGAGACCGGCCTGCTTGAAAAACTCGAAGCCGAAGGGAAGAACATCGGCATGGAGGTCGGTGATACTTTGGAAGAAATGGAAGAGAAGTCCCGCCGTCATTCCGAAGAAACGCCGGGCTTCAAGCAATATGACAATGATCTCCAGGCGCTGACGTCACAGTTCGAAAAGCGTCAGGATGTCATCGACATGCGGAGCGAGATCCAGAACCTGAAGGTGGATGAAACCGAGAAGCTCGCCCTTGCTCTGAAGAAATACGTGCCTGATGAACCACAGAATCTGTCCGAAATCAGCCCGGAAATCACCAAGGATTGGGACTATGCGTTCGAACACGCCATTGGTGATACTGATCGCTGGGCCAAGGCTTTCTTTGACGGCAAAGATCCGGGCGACTTCCCCAATCATGAGCCTGACGCAGAAGAGCTCAAGCTGCTTGATCCTGTTCTGGTTGAGCAGGGCCGTTTCGACATGGCTCGCTATAAGAACGCCTACAAGGACTTTGAGGTGAAGTATGTGCGCGAAATCCGCGTACGCAACGCAGCCTTTAAAGACTGGATTCTTCAGGACTTCATCCTCAGCCCCATCAACCGTGGCGAGCTTGCCAAGGTTCGTCGCTTGGACATGCCTCGTGATTTTGCCAACGCCGTGAGATCCGAAATGCAAGACGGCCTGATGGAAAAGATTAAGGCTCCAACGAGAATCGAGCGCATCCAGGATGACTCTGGCCGCTACACACTTATTTTGAACGAAAAGCAGGTGGGAAGCTTCCACCCGCAAGAGGTTATGCACATGGCAACCGACAAGAACCAGGCCCCTGAAGAGGTCGACGAAAACAAGAAGAAAAAAACCGAAGAGGATCTGGCTGCCGAGCGAGACGCCGCCTCTGCTGCAATGCTTGACGGACTTGATGAAGATGCTGACGCATACATCCCCAATGAGCCACCACCCGCCGAGCGCAAAGCTGAAAAGCTGAACGAGCAGATCAAGGAAACCGCTCCCAAGGGTGACAAGCCATCTCAGTCATCGGCTGCAAATCCAGGATCCCCTGGTCAGCAACCTGGGGCGCGTCAGTTTGCGCCAGGTGCTGGCAAAAGTGACCCAGCTGCCAACAGGCCGTCCGGCGATCCGCGTGCCGGCAACCCTGGCATGGGTGGCTTTCAACCAGGCATGGGAATGCCAGGCATGGGCGGCGGTATGGGTGGAATGGGAGGCATGCGCCCTGGGATGGGAGGTATGCCGCCACCACTGTTTAACTTCAACGCCAGCTTGCCGAAATTGAGCTTGAAGGGCTTGAGCCTGCCATCCATTCCCTTCCGCTCAAACTTCAATGCTGATTCGATGGCCTCAAGCATCAGCCTTAAATCTCAGGCCATCGGCACTTTGGGCAACATGCTCAAGTCTGGTGAGACCGCAGATGGCGCTCCTCTCTCTGCAGAGCAGACGCTAGGCGCCTGGGGGGAAATGGCCAATGCCATGAAGTCCCTGAACGAGGACATTCAGAAAACAGGCAAGGCGGGTGATAAAAAGCTTAATCCAGTACTCGGCGAAGCCGTAAAAGGCGCCAAAAAAATGCTGGATGAGACTAAGCCTTTTGTCGACGACAAGGCAGGTGAGCCTGGTGCTGTTGGTGAATCTGCTCGCAAGGTCAAGCAGGAGATGGACAAAATGGCCAAAATGCTCATGGAGCTGGTCAAAGCCATTCTCAAGCTGTTCAGCCGACGCCGGGAGCCAGAAGACGCACCGACCCCTTAATGCAAAAACCCCCTCTGAAGGGGGTCTTTTGTGGACATATACCTTGATGAGCACCTGACCCTAGAACAGCATGGCCTGATCAGGTTCGGGTGCACGAGGCTTTGGCCTTATGGGTGCAAGAATTTCTTCCAGGGTGATTTCGCCCAAAAGCACCCGGTATACATCCCCGTGACACACCAGAGGATGGCAAAAGCACCCCAGCTTCTTGCCCTTGAGAAGATCTAGATTGTCCAGAATCCAGGCGCGCCGCTCTGGCTCTACATTGATGTCCGCCCTTCCAGTGATCCAGTCGTGAAAAGCCAAAAGACATGTATATCGGTCAGGCCTGGATAGGGATGTGATTGAGCTTTTACCAAGCGAATAGGGATTTCCGAAATGCATCGGATCATCTTTCGTGCGACCGATATAAATATCACAACGTTCTTTTTTATGGATATTGACGACTGAGGTGACCATTGCTTGCCTCTGATGGGGCTCATGACTGACAATACTAGTATAAGTCGTGGAGACAACGATATGAAAGAAACCTATTTTGTAGGCTACGATCCAGAGTTCAAATTGTGGGATGCTCAGCTTCTGACCCCTGATTTTTCTAATGAAAGTTGGGTATTCAAGGTCACAGCACGCAATGGCCACGATGCGATGATCAAAGGTCTGGAGCAATACCAGAATCTGACCCAGAAGCTGACTGGCGACGAGATGCGCCTGGCCGTTTACATTCAAAACCAGATTGGCCAGTCTTTACGCAAACCAGATGACATCCTGATGGTGGACATCCCACCTCGACTGATGCCGAGCGCAGAAGCACTTGCTGGCCGTGGATTTTTCACCCTGGCTCACCGTGAAGATGCCTTGATCTCGCTTCGTTCAGCCGGGTGGAAGGCGATCAACAAACATGTTCTTGAACAGGTCACCCTGGATCGGGAATATGATGAAGCACTGACCGCCTGAAATAGGGTTTGTTTGCACTCACCGCTGCAAAGCCCGGCACAGTGCATACAACCCTGAGGATAGAGAGCCTGGCACACAGGCTATCGTAAGATGGGGATTCTTAGGCTGCCGCGTGCTGACGCTTAAGGCGAGCCATGACATCCTCTCGCGATTCGCCTGGTCGGGCAGCCTTGTTGATTTCTGCTTCAGTTATCTTAGCGTTTGCCCGGCGCTTTTTCGGCGTCTCAACTGTTCTAGCGCTGATCTTACCTTCGATGACTTGATCACCTGACTCCAAGATCAGAAGCTCCTCCTGGACAGGGAGACCAAAACTGTCTTTCTCCACGTACTGAATCTCGATCGCAACAATCTTGCGGCTTTCGCGCTTTGGCTCAAACTTGATGATCCTGAGATCACTGAAGGTATTGATCTGCTCAAGGGCAGGTTCGATCACTCGCTTTCTCAGATCAGCGTATACCGGGTATGCATCAGCCAATTGCAGGGCAAAGCGCAAGTTTTCAAGAGGAATGAGCGCTACGCCCCGTTGCTTGTACCGAGATTCCACTATCAGCTCGTAGATTCGCACTGCATGGGAGCTTTGCAGCCTAGCCACCGCCTCAAGGCGGTACTTGGTAAAGTTGCCTTTGAGGTTGGCCAGGTACGGTAGGATGTCCTTAGAGAAGCGAACTTCTACGCGGCCACAGCCTTGCAGATAATCGGCGGTCTGAATCCAGCGCGTGTTTCGGTCGCGCTTTCCATCGACCTGAATCCTAACGCTGCGCTCGTACAGCTTGGCCACCGACTCCTTGAGTTCCTGATACGCAGCCATGAGGCTGATGCCGCACAGTTCAGCAAAATCCCTGGCCGTGAAGCCATACATGTGCTCGTCTGTGATGAGCTCATGAGGGTTTCGATCGATCTGGGTGATGCAGCACAGAATGATCCGCATCTCGTTGACAGTCAGCTTATAGCCCGCAGTGATCAGCTCGTTACTTTTGTAAACGTGCATTGAGTTGTGGGCCATGGATGACATTTGCATTCCTTAGGTTCGTTCGAGTTCGTGTGGCGATTGGTGATCTGTATAAGGAAATGTTCCTGGCCATGCCACGCTTTTGTAGCATTACGACCGTTCGTCCGACGAATGGGTCAGGTATTTGTCCACATTAAGACCTAAATCGTCTTTTCATCAAGCTTGTTGTCCACATAAAGGCACAGGCTGCTGCCTAGCCATCTTCTCTGCAGAAACAAGGTTCCTGTCCATAATTACCCCGAACCCTCGCGACACGTCACCCCAGGAGGTTCTACACGCTATTTGTCCATATAAACAGCTCGAATCAGCTTCCCATGCTTTGGCCGTTCAAGCCAGACGTCCACTTTAGAGGTGAGGCATAGGCCTGAAAGTGGACATTTAGCGTGAGCAGGTCTCACTCAGGCGCTCCGTACATGGACAGATAGCTTGTCCAGAGCACTAAACATGGACAAATTCCGTGCTGATTCTCAGTTTTCTTTGATCGGCAAGCCTGAAAGCAACCCAAATATGGACATTCTGCTTGTCTGCGAGCCGTGAAGCGGAATAGACGAAGCATGACGCACGGAATACGTCCACATTTGGCAATTCTTTCGACCCATCAGGGGTTTAGCTTCTTCTTATGAAGCCGATATTCAAGGGTTTTGTCCACATTTGAACCATTATTAAGACCTGAAAAGGATGGAAAGGCTCTTATTATGGACATCTAGCTTGAGCCATCCAGGCTTCGCCCGGCTGAAAGAACGACCTCCCCCTGCCTAATGTGGACAGATACCTTGGCGACCAGCTATCTGCGGGCCTTTTTGAAGCCAAACATGGACATCTGCCTTGGCATGCAACGTCAACTATGGACAGATAGCTGACTTTGCGGAGCAAAAGTGGACAGATAGCTTGCTTGAGGGGGAGAGAGAGGTCTTGGAAACCGCATAAAAACTTCATTCACTTAGAATACGTCCACATTTCAGTTGTTTACGGCGTGTTTCTCAAAATGGGCTCAAGGAATCCGTCCATCTTTGAGCTTTAATCAAGGCAACTGTCCACATTTGGGCGCGCTGGCAGGTTGTTCGGGAAGAGGATAGGCTACAGCGATGATCAGGCTCGTGCTTCCAAGGCATTTGTCCATGGATAAAGGGTTATCCACAAAGCAGATGTCCATGTTTCAAAAAACACCCCAAGCAAAACGTCCACATGAACTCAGTCAAATGTCCATCGCCAGCACGCTGGATGTCCACCGCCAGCACGGTCTCTGTCCACGCAATGCACGGAAGGTGTCCATAGTTAAGCAGCGAAGCCCTTACAGGACGTGGCCTGCAGGGCTTCTAAAGAGAAACGGAAGTTTATAAAGAAATAAAGAAATGCAGTTTCAGTCACAGCTGCTGGTGCTGCTACTGCTCGAACTATCATTCCCACTGCCATTGCCGCCTGCGCAACCTCCGCCAGATCCTGCGTCATATCCAGAATGAGCGTAATCGTAAAAGCCATGATGTGAATTTTGATTAGGCGATCCAAACCCAGAGCGCCCATAACCTGACCCCCCGGTTGACCGATGCGTTCCAGGCCGAACCCTGCTGGCCAAAGCCTTTACCTTTCGACGCCGCTCCTTGAGTGCACAATGCACACCGACCCCGATCATCAGTAACAGAGGCACCACTATCGCCAGAACGTTGGCCAGCACATTTTCGAACATGCAATCGCTCCTCAAGGATCCGGGGCTTACGGCCCCAAAAATCAAGCCGCTGGGGTTACTGCTTCCCTGGCAAGCTCGTAGCATTTTCCAAGCACCCAATCGTCCGCACCTGAATCGGTGCAGGAAAGCGCAATGAGATCCAGCAATCCGTCCTTGCCCTCCTCCTCGGCGACCTCCTGGGCCGATTGCTTGAGCTGATCTACGAACTTGCTGTTTTGATTGAGCAGTACGTTGTGTGCGCCAGCGTGTTCTGCAGCTTCACTGAATACAATTGGAGTGACCTTGAGAGAGACGCGCTCAATACCATCAAGAGTCGCAGCAAATACCGAAATACTCAGCTTCTCTTCCATAGCGGATAATCGCACCAGGCGCCCGGCACGAATCACTGAGCTGTTGGACTCAGAAACCATTTCGGGAATGCCAGAGTGTGGCTCGACAGCAACGTCAAGTGAGGTGAGTACCACGCGACCCCGACTGCCCTGCTCCAAGCGCTTGTGACCGCCCCATGGGGTATGGCATTCAAGATTGAGTTCGCCATAACCACTGCCATCAGCCTTTTGGCAGCTCATTTGGTAGCGTTTGGCGAAAAAGCCTGCAATTTCGGCCACGCCCGCAGCTTGCAATACTGCAGCAATGTGGCCAGTTGCACGATCGCTCCAGCGGGCATCGCGAGGAAGAAGGATGGCTCGATGACCCTTGAGCACATTGATGATGGCCAAAACCTTTGACAGGTCACGGCTCTCCAGAAGCAGATCACCAACGATCACCGGAACCAGGTCGCGGCTCTTGGCAATGTCCATAGCCTGCACAAGTTTGGCCATCGATACATCCCACGCGTTATCGATGCGGCCCGTGCGTCGATCACCCCCCAGCAGAGGATCTCCGATGAACAGAAACCCCTTCTTGCCGGCAATGACACAATTTTCGATGCTGCGCACGTTGATATCAGACATGAGCGTGAACCCCATTCATGGATTGAAGGCAAGTTGGGCAGGTGCCACCCAGAGCCTTGATAATCTCTTCTTTTTCAGCCTTGATGACTTTGGACTGCTTCTGGCAGTTGTCCAAATCACGCAGACGTGAAGTGATTTTGTCGCCGGTTGTTTCAACACGGACAATCAGGTCTGTCATGCGGCTGCGGTCTGCAATTTGAATCGGTGCGCACGCTGGGATTTCGCCCAGGCTTGAAAGTGCAGTGATCGCATCTTGAGTCGCTTTGATCTTGACGCCCAGGCGCAGCATCCCAGGGGCATCTCGAAGTACGGGAGATGTAGACACCTTTGGGATAAGCCTCAAATCTTTGAAGCAGTCGATCACAGCCTTGGTCTTCTCCATTCGGCTGCTCAAGACTTGCATATCATGGGAGCGGGAAAGGTTTACCGTAGGTAGGACGATGCGTTCGATCGAGGACAACCCGTTTTCCAGCGCTGCCTTCTTAACTTGAATTTCATTCAACTTCCCCCCGACAATTTTCATCCGAGCGGTATGATTGCAGCGCTCCTTAAGGCGGTCGATGGCCGATTCAAAATCATCCGTCGACTCATCGCTATCGAGCAGTGGTGACAGTGCCTGAAGCAGGTTTCTGACCTTCATCAGCTGTGCATCCAGGCCCTTTTTCTTAGAGCGGGCTTCAATCACCTGCTGGTTGAAGATTTGGATCATTCTCAGCACATCACGTGACTCTCGCCCCAACGGGAGCATCTTGGCCCGGTCAATTGAGGTGTAATGGCTTGAGAGCAAATACTTGGGCTCATCCTGGTGATGAACATGAATGTTTTTATCGTTAACAAGGCCCATGGCCAAATAGGTATGAAGCCATTCAGGCACCTTGCCGCTACCCAGGTTAGAGCTTTCGACGACCTGCCCTTCTTTGTCCTTGAGCTCCATCAACGTCTTTTGTGAGCCCGTGCGCTTGTATTTCCACAGCAAGCTCATGCCCATTTCCAGGCCAATCTCGATCTCGAAGAAAGGTCGATCATGTCGAATGCGAGCTTCCTGGCCATCATTGGCAAGCAACTCGCCCACTGCGGTAATGACCTTGCTCTTGCCGAGGTCGTTGTCACCAGTGATGATGTTCAAACCACCACCAAGCTCGACCAGCACGTTTTCGTGGGGGCCAAAGTCTCTAAGACGAATGTAGCGAAATGCGTTTTCGGGGTATTCATGGCCCTCAGGCACCTGCTCATCACTCAGGGTCTGAGCGTGGTTCTGCCCGTCCTGCTTGTAAATCTCAATGATTCGACCAAAACCCTGAAAGAATGCCGCAGGATGGTGGCTGATGTAGATCACCTGGATACCCAGGCGCTGGGCAAGCTGTTGCATGACCGCTGCAAAAGCAGGGATGTACTCTTCACGCAGGTGGCAATCGGCTTCATCGAGGAACAGAACGCGGCGGTTAGGCTGACGCGCCAGAACGACAAACCGCATGCCCATTGCAACGATGTTTGCAATGCTGCCACCCTTGTCACGGGAGATGTTTTCGAGATTTCCGTTGCTGTTGATGTCGATATCAAGCGCAGCAAGGTTCTGCCGCAGAGTGCTGCTAAGTACGACCTGCTCGCCCTTTTTATGGGGCATGATCTCGTGAATCAGGGAGGTCAGCAGCTCTTCGAAGACCCCTTTGTTCTTGGCTTGAGCTTGTTGCTGCAACAGACCCAGTTGACGCAATACGTCATCTTTACGGTTGAGCAACCTATCGCATTCGGCAATCTCTACAGCCACGTGGGCCATATCCATCTTGGCTTGTTGGGCGATACCCAGGAGTCTTGCCTCTTGGCGAATCAAACCCGACGTCATGAGATTCAGACTGTCGAGTGTTTGCAAAGGTTGGATTTTCTGCACCTGGGTCATTGGCTTAGCCTCGGCCTGCTGGAGCGTTGGCGCGGGCTACGGCATCCAAGACGCCTTGAATCATGGCTTGACGCTTAAGTACGATTTCTTCACGCTCTGCGACAGCCCGCTCATCTTCTTGGTTCGATGATTTATAGAGGTTGCGCAGTTCTTCGAGCGAGCTGACCTTGAACTCGTTCTGCATGGTCTCCAGCTGCTCCTTTTCCTGCAGCCGAAAGTTGTCCAGGTCGGAGTTCATGCGAATCAGATTTTCGCCGTTGATGCGTTCAATTTCGTTGGTTTGAGCTAGACGCTCCGCAAGGGCATTCTTGGACATGGTGAATTCTCCAATTAGGTTGAAGTAAATATACCAGTTAATTACCATAATGGCAATTATTGAGTAAGTCGTCCTTTGAGGTAGTCGTCGCGCCCGGTTATGCCGTTAATTGACACGCAAAGAGTTTCTAAAGGCTCATTTTAAGGGTTTCCCCTCACGGGAGCGCTTCACCTTTTGCCAATTCTGGTTCTGTTTAGCTGGTGTTTCATGGTTTTCCAGCAGGCGCGTAGGGGCTGACCAGAAAGGAGAGAGCCCATATGAGAGAGTCGCCCCTTCCCGGCCCGAGAAAGGCGACTTGAGACCATTTTCCTTTTAGCCGCTGAGGGCTGGGGCTGCTTTATCGGTTTTTATACCGACTCAGGTCAGCCCTCGCCCTTTGACTTAAGGCGCCGGAGATGGAGATTCTGGGCTTTTGAACTGGAAAATTTTCTGCCCGAGCCCCTCGCTGAGCTCTTTCACATAGGGAGAGGCTTCGGTGATCATCTTCTGGCCGTACTTTCGCTTGACCTTGGAGAAGGAGACGTTGACGCGCTTCATGGCTCGGGTCAGGCCTACATAGAAAATCCTGCGCTCTTCTTCAAGTTCATTGATTTCTTCTGATTCACCTGGGGTGGTATCAGCATCCAGGCCCGGAAGGTAGACGATCGGAAACTCCATGCCCTTGGAGCCGTGGATGGTCATCAGCTTGATGGTCAAGGCCTTGTCTTGCTCGGTTTGCTTTGTGACGTCGCCCATCATGCTCAGTTCGTCAATAATGTCTTCTGGCTTGCGGCCCCCTTCAAGCTCACCAAAGAAACGGTCGAGCAAAAAGGCAACGTTCTGCATCCTTGATTCCACAGCCTCATCGATAGGCGCCGTATCGCTGGCTGCAGCGCGCTGAATGCCAGGCTGCAGGTACGATTCCCACATTCTTTCGACGGCCTGGCGCACGTAACCTGCTTCTTCCCCATAGGCCACAAGCCTGCGGATGCACAGCATCATGCTCAGCAGGGGCTTGAGTTTTTGTGCTACGGCTGTTGGTTCATCCTTGCCACGGGTCTTCTCCGACATTTCGGTCAGGTAGGCATGCGCCGTCTTGCCCGTGGACATTGCTTTTTTCGCACTCTTGTCTGATACGCCAAAGCTGGTGCACTTGAGCACGCGCAGTGCAGCCATCGAATCCCAGGGTCTGAAGGTAAACCGCAGCAGAGCAATGGCGTTCTTGACCTCGGCGCGCTGGTAGAAACCGATGTCACCGACGACCTGGTAGTTGATACCCGCCTTGACCAGCGCTTGTTCAATGACAGGTTTTGTGGTGCGTGACCTGTAGAGAATGGCGATATCCTTGCCCTGTGCACCCTGAGAAATGTCTCGGCGAATGGCTTTGGCAATCGTCTCAGCTTCCTGAAGGTCGTTTTCAAATTGCACGAGGGCGATGGCCTTGCCCCGCTCCATGTGCGGGTCGTCTTTGTGCAGTTGCCCTTCGGTGAGTTTCTGACTCATGTGCCGGGCAATGCAGTTGGCAGCATCAAGAATGGAAGGCGTCGAGCGGTAGTTGATGTCCATCGACACCACTTTCGCATCCTTGTACCGGCTTTTGAAGCCCAGAATAACCGTGATGTCTGCGCCCCGAAAGGCGTAGATCGACTGCTTCTCATCACCCACCACAAAGATGTTTTCGTGATGCTTGGCAATCTCATCCATGATTCTCATCTGGACTCGGTTGGTGTCCTGGTATTCGTCAAGCATCAGGTAACGATAGCGCTCCGAAAGTTCACGACCGATCTGCTGATCACGTGCCAATAGCTGACAGGCGACCACGAGAATATCGTCGAAATCTATGCCATTGGCCGCTCGGCAAAGCTTGGTGTAGGTGGCCCAGACGTCCATAGAGGTGCGATAGAGCAATTCCTTGGGATCGCCGAAGCCTATCATCTCGCGCCCGTAGGTTTCGCTTGTATGGCCCTTTGCGCGGGCCGAAGCCATCTCGCCTTCGATCTTCTTTTCCCACTTGTGCTCATCAATCAGCTCCTGAACTTCCTTGTCCTGCATCTTGATGGCTTCATCAAAGAGTGCATTGGATTCAGAGTCGTCGAGGATCGAGCACTCCTTCATGTCCAGGCCGATCGACTCCAGGTACGGGTGCTCGGCGTAGGCCTTGAGGATCGACTTGTAGATAATGGAGTGAAAGGTGCCAGCAGTGATGTACTGGGCGTCCTCGCCAACCATGGCTTCGAGTCGCTCCTTGATCTCGTCCGCACCCTTGTTGGTAAAGGTAACCAGCATGATGCTGGTCGCAGGCACATCCTTGATCAGAAGGTGTGCTGTGCGATGGATCAAGGTCTTGGTCTTGCCTGCGCCGGCACCTGCAATCGCTGCAACAGGGCCGTTGAGCTGCAGAGCAGCCTCGCGCTGGCCTTCGTTCAGGTCTCGCATCAAAAGATCTACGCGATCCTGCTCAGTGGTCAGGCTGAGGAGATCCTGCAGGGTAATGGCCTTATTCATGGAGGCTCCGAAAATTCGATTTATGCTTCTATTGTGAAGGTGCCCGAGGCATAATTCAATTATGACGTATATTGACAGGCGCTGAACAGAGTGGCAGATTATTCGGGTCGGCGAAAAACGTCAATATGTGCGTAAAGCGACCCAATCACCGAATTCCCCCAAACCCACAGATTTAGGTAGTAACAGATGGCAGATTTAGCTGACGTAGCCGATGAGTTCCAGGAAGCGTTCCTTGAAAGCAGCTTGGCCGCTCACCGCGCACAGGTAAAAGACTCCCCTCAAGCCACGGGCAAGTGCCTGTATTGCGAAGAGACTGTTGCCAAAGCTGGCCAACGCTGGTGTGACAGCGATTGTCGTGACGATTGGCAGAAAGAAGAAGACGCCAGTCGCCGCCGCACAGGCCGGGCCCCGGTACAAATGCCGGTTCAGGTCGACGACGAAGACGAAGAGAAGTAACCGGTGCTGCGCCTGCGATCACTCGACACCAGCCAGCTTGGCAATCGGGTATCCGCCGAAGAATACCGGCAGGCGCTGAGCAAAGGCGCGTCGAAAAAACGCAACGGTAAATTCAATGCAATCAAGGTCAATGCACCCGAGGGGCGCTTTGATTCTAAGATGGAATATGAACGTTTTTTGGTGCTGCGCCTGCTGGAGCGGGCGGGTGAGATCTGCGATCTGCAGCGCCAGATCCCGTACGCCCTGCAAGCTGGCGGAATTCACATCTCCACTTATGTCGCTGATTTTGTTTACAAAAAAAACGGTGAGACAGTAGTAGAAGACGCCAAGGGCTTTCGCACCTCCGAGTACCTCCAAAAGCGCAGGCTTATGAAGGAAATTTTCGGAATTCAAATTTTCGAGTCCGGACGACCCGAGAGAAAAAAGCGCCCAAAGGCCGATAAAAATAAAGGTATCCGTCCATGTTCCGAAAGCTAGCCCTCAGTGCTGCGCTCCTGCTGGGAGTTGCTGCCAACAGCCAGGCTTCAGGCATTGCAGAAACTCCAATTCCTCTGAATGTACTCAATCAGTGCATCAGTCAGTCCAGCCAGGCCTTCGGCATTCAGCCGATCATGCTCAAGACCATCATCGCAGTCGAAGGCGGGCAGGCCGGCACCGCAAGTCGCAACACCGATGGCTCATACGATATGGGCGTCATGCAGGTAAATACCATCCATCTGAACGATATTCAGCGTGAGCTTGGCTACACCTGGAAGGATTTGATTTTCAATCCCTGCAAGAACATTCAAGCCGGCGCCTGGATTCTGTCCAAGCGACTGAAGGAGGAACCCAGCCGCCCCTGGCTGGCGGTAGGCAACTACCATTCCAAGACCCCTGGAAAGCGCGTGGTTTATCTGAAAAAGATCGCCAACGCCTATGCAGGCTTGTACCCGGTCATCGGCACCTCAGGTGAATCCAAGGCGCTGGGACGAACTACCAATTTTGGCCGTGCTGGAGTCGCCATGGCGGCTCAGGACAGCCCGGTTACTGTGTTTACGGACAAGGGGGTTCCTTCCCTTGCCGCGCTGGAACAGTCGATCTCTGGCGGCTCGCCCGCTGGATTCTCAACCCCGATGGCAGCTCAGACCCCCATGGTCATCAAGAAGCGCACTGAAATCGCCGCCATCACTAACAAGCGCAAAATCTTAAGGTTCATCGAATGAAGACCATTGCCATTATCACCGAGAAAAACCAGGTTTCTGAACCGATGGCGAAGGCCATGGGTTGGTCGAAATCGTCCATGGGCTATGAAGGCACCTGGAATGGCTCCAAAGTCATTGTGGTGCCGGCCAAGGGCCACTTGCTGACCCTGCCCTCTCCTGACGATCTGCAGCCTGGCCTGGGTTGGCACAATCCAACCCTTCTTTCGCCCATCCCTCGCAAGAAGAAGCTGGTTCCGATCGTCGATGGCCCTGACAACAAGGGCAAGCCGATCAAGAGCTACCTGGACAACATCAAAAAAGCGCTGGATCAAGCGGATGAAGTGATTCTGGCAACCGACTCTGATCGTGAAGGTGAATACATCGGCTGGTCGATCCTGGAATACTTCAACTGCCAACTCCCAGTGCAGCGCTGCTGGCTGGCCGGGGGTATGGATGGCGACTCGATGCGCAAGGCCCTGAACAACCTCCTCCCTTCTTTCGAGAAGAAGAGTCTGGCCCGAGCTGCTGAAGCACGCGCCCATTGTGACCATGGTTACATTTACGTAGTCAGACTGATGAGCCACTACGGTCAGTTCGCCTTGCTGGGTAACTTTCTGGGTCGTGGCGAAACCGCACGTGACAAGGTCATTTCCATGGGGCGTGTGCAGACCGCTGCCCTGTACATGATCTACAAGCGCGAAATGGCAATTCGCAACTTCGTGCCTCAAACCTTCTTCAACGTTAATGGTGACTTCAGCGTGCAGGGGGCGAACCTGATTGCTGAATACGAGCCAAAAGTGACTCGTGAAATCATAGATGCCATGCCCAGCGGCGTGACCTGGCGCCCCCAGGGTCTTGAGGGCGAGAACAAGATGGATGCGCCGCTGTTCACCAGCAAGCCGCACATCGACCAATTCAAGTCGCGCTTGGAAAAAAGCGCTTCTCAGGCCAAAGTGCTCGAATACAGCGAAGGCACCAAAGAGAAGCATCCGCCCATTACCTATAACCTGGTGGGTGCTCTTGCCGATGTGGTCAAGGTGACCAAGCTTTCCGGCGACGTGGCGCAAGCGGTCATCGAAGACCTGAACGAACAAGGCTACATCTCCTACTCGCGTACCGACAAGTGCGAGCTGCCAAACAGCCTGTACGTGGCCAGTGAGCGCGACCCTTTGATCAAAAGTGTCATGAACCTGCCAGGTCTGACAGCAGCCGCCCAGCAGGCTCTTGCCATTCATAATGGCACTGACCCCAAGTACAAGGCCTTCAAGCCCAAATGCTACACTGACAAGAAACTGGAGCACCATGGGATCATCCCAAGCTTACGTGCTGTCGACGCTCAGGGCCTGGCAAGCATGTACCCCAAAAAAGCGGTCAAGGGCAAAGTCGCCCACACCGCGCACCACATGCAGGCCGCTTACCGCTTGATCGCAGAACGGTTCATTCAGGCCCTTCTTCCTCCTGCCAAATTCGCCACCCAGAAGATTACCTTCCAGGTGCCAGTTGAAGACATGCTGGGTGCCCCGGTCAGTAACTTCTCGGCAAAAGCTGAGCGTACGGTTGATCCTGGCTGGCAAGCAATCATGAATACCGCATCGGCCAAAACCACCGAGTTGCCGCGCCTGAAGAATAATGAGCCCGCTAACCTTGACGAAGTGATTCTCAAGGAAGGACAGACCAAGGCGCCGAGTCGTTATACCGACGTTAACTTCTTTGTTGCGCTTCAGAATGCTGCCCGCGAGGTGGATGATCCTGAAATGCGCAAGTATCTGAACGACGGTACTGACAAGCCAGAGGGTATCGGTACCCCAGCAACTCGTAAGGAAATCATTCCCGTGATCATGGCGCGTGGCTACATTCACGCCGAGAAAGGTGCCTTCTTCCTCGACCCTAAGGGTAAGGAGCTGATCGAATTCCTGATGCAGCACGAAAAGCATGCGATGTATCGCATCGAAACCACCGCTTCGTGGGAAGGAAAGTTGGCAGAGCTGGCCCTGTTGGACAACGATGCAGATGCGATTCGTGCTCGTGACCAGTTCATCGAGGAAACCTTCAGGGGCCTGGATGAGTACATCAACTGGATGAACAAGATGTACGAAACGGTGGAGAAGAAAGCCCTTCCACGCACGCCTGGCAAGGTTACCGACAAGATGAAGTCAGCCATCAAGTCGATCGCCGAGCGAAAAGGGATCAAGCTTCCATCGGGCACCCTGACTGACCCAAAGAAGGCCAGTGATTTCCTCAATGAACATGCCCGACCACGTGGCGAGGGTGGCGAGTTCAGCCTCAGCGATGCGCAACTTGGCTTCTTGGCCAAGATTGAGGCGGCTGCCGGTGTTACCGCAACTGCTGAGCAGAAGGCAGACCGCAAGCTTTTTGATGAGTTCGTCACCAAGCATAAGCCTGCTCTCGACGCTCAGTACAAAAGCGCTCCTCCGTCTGAGAAGATGATCAAGTTCGCCAAGTCCCTGGCTGCCAAGCTGCCAGAAGACAAGCAACCTGATCAGCGTGTGTTCACAGAGATGGATGCGTGCCGCAAATTCATCGACGCACAGCTTGCCGGCGATAAAGCTGGTGGTGGTAAATCTGGCAGCACTGCCAGCAAAACCAGCGGTACCAAGCCCGCTGCAAAGAGGAAGTGATCATGAGGGTGCGCCTGGTTGAAAATTACAGCGTCGAATTGACGAAGGCGCACCCCAACGACATCTTCATCTTTGGAGACAATGTGGTTCGCAAGGGAGTGGCCCATGGCGCTGGGCAGGCGGTGATCCGCTATCAGCCCAACGCTTTTGGTATTGCCACCAAGCGCGCCCCATCGACCGAGGAAAGCGCTTATTTCTCAGACTCCGAGGAAGACATACAGGCAGTCGAGGCTGACCTCAGAGCGCTTTACAAGCTCTCCAGAAGACATACGCTGGTGTTTCCGTCGGGTGGGATAGGTACAGGTCGTGCGCAGATGAAGCAGCGTAGCCCAAAAGCCTGGGCTCGTATGAATCAGATCCTGAGGGATCATTTCGGAATCGAGAATGGTTTTAAGGCTCGCTTGACCGAGCCTGGACTGGAGCCCTGAAGGGGCTCTTCAATCAATTGGGGTTTGGCGTCCACATGCTGTGAACATTGGCAGGAGGTTTACCGGCGCGATCTTGCTCAATGGCTTGATCCAGCTGAGACTTGTAGTTTGCCTGACTCAGCAATTCCTTGCCCGCTTTGGAGAACAGCCAGCCCTGACCGTGGTCAATGCCGATATCGCGCAGCCAAGCGTACTGCTTGGGATTGTCGATGTGCTCAGCGACCACAGGAATGCCGCGAGCCTTGCAAGCAGCTACTGCCTTGATGATGACTTGTTGGGCGGCGCGACTGGAATCAATCATTGTCGTCAAGTGCGAAGAGAGCTTCATGTAGTCAAGGCCAAGTTCTTCGACCACTCGGAAACGAGCATGTCCTGTGCCGAAGTCATCAAGACCGACTTTGCAGCCATGATCCTTCAGGCGCTTTACAAACGCCTTGGCCATGCTCATGTCACGAATGGCTTGGGATTCCGTGATCTCGAATTCGATCTTGACGTGATCTGCTTTACGACTGAGGATCCACTCCATCTCGTCATGGAATAGGGGGTCACAAAGACTCTTGGCGGACAGGTTGATAGCCACTTCAGGCCCGTCATGGAGTTGTGACAGCGTCTTGATGACAGTGTCTGCAACCCACTGGTCGAACAGGCGAATCTCTCCTGTGCGCTCCATCTGGTGAATGAGCGTTTCGGTATCTTGCACGAACCCAAGGGGGCGGCTGAGCGCCTCGTAGCGAACCAGCTTGAGCGTTTTCATGTCTACGATCGGTTGAAAATGCACCGTGAAGCGCTTTTCAAAGATCTTTCCTAGGCTCTCCATGGAGCCCCCTTTATCGTCAAATTCCATTTTTCTATTGAACCACATTAGCTCATATATTGCCCAGCGCTTCTTGCGAAAAATGCCAATATACGCTTAAATAGCTTAGCTAAGAGAATAATAAATTATGAAAATTGATCACCTGAATCTCTCAGGCGGTGGCCGTATATTCGCTATCAGCGAGCTCCACGGCCACTTTCCCGCACTCAACACGTTTCTCGATAGAGTGAAATTCCGGCCTTCTGTGGATCGAATCCTTCTGCTGGGCAACTTCCTTGGCTTCGTGGCAAGCTCCTGGCAGGCCAGTAGCTACCTGGACAAGCCTTGGATATTGGCCGTGATGGGCCAGAATGAGGCGGATGTCCTGACCAAGCTTAATGACCATACTTCACGGCATCAAACCCTGATCGGACAGTGGCTGCCCATGATGACCGAAGTGGCCAAGGCTGAGCTACACCGAGCTTTGCTCAAGCTTCCTGCAGCGATTCAATGGGACACTGATGGTGGCCCAGTCATCTTCAGCCAGGCCCCTCTGCCGGCAGACCGCCATTGGGATGCCATGAGTGATGAGCTGAGAAAGACGGATTGCCCACTCTCAGCCATGAAGCTGTTCATGCGCCGCCTGGATATCCTTGGATGCCTTGGAAGGTTGGGGCCTGGCCCTCAGCGCCCTGCTGCCGGGGTATCCTGGTCTGTCTCTGGCTATTCTGTTGATCAGGTGGAGCGCAGCCACCTTGTTCACAAAAACCGCGTCATCGTTCCATCCTCAGCCCGTACTGCTCAGGATGCGTGCTACGAAAGCACTTCCATCCTGGGTAACCTAGAAATGACGGCATTCATCAATCGCACAGGAGCTAGCCCGTGTCAGTTAGATCTACGTTCAGAGTTGTATCTGAAGAAGAGCTTCTCTACGAATCTGCATTGAGGCGTCGAGCGCAATGGCGTGTATTTTACGCCTGCCTACTGGGACTGCTAGGAATAGCGGCGATACTGGGCTCAATGTACCCATTAGTCCTGAAGTCGACTATCCCCCTCATGTGGCTGGATGAGGCCAATACCAGTGGTTGGAATGCCCAGCTGCAAACGATTGGCATCCATCTTTTGGCAAGGGGAAGGATTGAGGCCTATCCCCTCTGGGCCTGCGTGCTTGCATCTTCTATGGGCTGGCTGCTGCTATGGGCGGGAGGAACACTGTTCAGGCTTCGCAACGAGACCAAGGTGTGGTCGTCAGTGATGACTAAGTCCTTTTGGACTAAAGCCTATGTCTGGCATCAGCCTGATGATGTCATCAGTGTAACAAGGCCTCGTCGAACCAAACGGCGGGCATGAAAAAGGGCAGCTTTCGCTGCCCTTCTCGTGTCCGTCTTAGCGACCCCTGGTGGAGTGCTTGCCCATGATGGACTCTTTGATCTCCTTCAGGATCAGCATTTCGCTGTCGGCAAGGCGACCATTCATTTCCAGGCGGCTTAGGCGCTCACGGGTTTCCTTCGGGTTGACCCGATGGGTCAGCGTTTCGGTAGCCTGCGGATCGGCCTGGCGAATCATCTCGACTGTTTCTTGCTGTTCAACTTCGTTGCGCAGGATCTCAAGCAGCAATTTTGCCTGATCATCTCCGTTTGATTTGCTTTCCAGCACTACCAGATCGCGGTGGCGAGCACGCTGCTTTTCCAGTTCACGGCGATAGACGGCAACACCCTCTAGCTCGGATTCTGCCATGCGAATGGAGTCTTCGATCTCTTCAATGCGAGCAGTCAGTCGAGCAATGCGAATCTTGTAAGTGTCACCCAGGCGAGGATTCTTCTTGTGTTCTGCTTCCGAAGGGAAGTCT
This sequence comes from Pseudomonas sp. CFBP 13719, assembly GCF_014842095.1. Classification (NCBI taxonomy): domain Bacteria; kingdom Pseudomonadati; phylum Pseudomonadota; class Gammaproteobacteria; order Pseudomonadales; family Pseudomonadaceae; genus Pseudomonas; species Pseudomonas sp. CFBP 13719. Next base: position 853,062 of record NZ_JACYVB010000002.1, read on the forward strand.
TTAGGGTCAAGGCGCTCCATATCACGACGAAGGCGACCTGCAGAACGCTCCATCTTGCCGATATCGCTGATTACTGGACGACCACGCGTAGAAAGCTCGATACCTTCAAGTGCTTTTTCAAGCGTATTGACTTTGCCCTTGGAAAGCTTGCTGATTTCAGCCAGTAGGGCTTGAGATTGGTCTTCGCATTCTGCGATCTGACACTCAAGCGGCAGGGAGGGTCGACCAGTTGGGCGCAGACCACGGCGCTGTACTTGAGTCAGACCTTCCCATTCAGCCAAGGTCATGCCGACATCGGGAAGAGCCCAATAGATTTGAAACAGTCCTTTGCGACAATCGGTGGCCTGTTTTTCAAGGGTGCCGATCTTCTCAAGCAACTGACCTTTCAAAATGGGTGCAAATTCGCGAGTGATGCGAGAGAGCGAATTTTGCAGGCAATATGCACGATAGTAATCATCAGTGGCCTGCTTGCGCATCTGGACAACTTGGTTGATTGCGTCTACATCTTCTTCTGCAACGAAGTCCAGGCCCAGCAAACCTTCGTAATTAGCGACCAGTTCCTGGCGCTTTGTATCGACTTTGAGTAACTCACGACGCGCCTTTAAAAGACGGGTGCTCACATCAGCAGCTGCAACCCGAGCATTTTTGGGGCCTTTTGGGAGATTGGTCTGCATGTCGTCGAACAATGCTTCCAGTCGCGCCAGCTCTTCGATCAGCGGCTCACGATTGGGTAGCGCTTCAAGAAGGTTGTTTTTGCGCTTTCTCATAAGGCCTCCAGGGCTCTCGTTGTTGACCCATGTTGCTGATGGGTTTTGTCTATCGCATGCGGGTTCGCGTTCTGGCTCAATTTCAAGCTTTTTCCCCTTGCCTACATGTCTTGATGATTTAAGTTGAGGGCATTTATACCATTTTCAAGCAAATTGTCAAACATTTTGCTTGAACGCAAAAGACGGCATGCAAGGCAATCCTGAGATCACTCGCATACCGTCTTGACTATAGGGTTTATTGAAGTTGGCGCCTGTTTTTTGGCTAAGGCGTTGGTGCTGAAGCGGCCTGGCGCCAGCCTGCTGGCTTGGTCTGCTCCTTCATCTCTTTGGTGAAGTCTGCGAGGAAAGCGTCCATTTCCTTGGGCGAAAGTTTCAATTGAGAGAAAAGTCCGTCATCGAAACCCTTCTGCGCCTTGCCGCCCGCATCTAGGTTGCCAAAGCCACGCTGCTCCATGTCATGCAGGGCAATGTCTGAACCTCGGGTGAATTTGACCAGGAGGTTCAGACGATCCAGAGCCTTTTCATCGAGCTCGTCAATGGGTGCACTGGCCATCATCACAAAGAAGCCATTGCCGCCGTTTCGCGCTACTCGACCCCTGAGTTGGTGAAGGGTATAGGCGCCCAGATAGTCAGCGTCGATAACCGCCAAAGCCCTCAGGTCAGCGATATCGATACCAATTTCAATCAGCGTGGTGGCTAGCAACACATCGGCATCGCCACGGTTCATCAGGTCAATGATCTCGACTTTCTCGTCACGCTTTGAGCGCCCATGAATGACGGCAACCCGATTTGGCTTGATCTTCTCCCACTTTTCGGCGCCCTGGATGATGGTTTTCTTGTTCTTGAGCGCAAGGTCTTCGTCGATCCGCTCACCCAGGAACTCCAGCACCTGACAATGTTCGCCCAGCGCTCGCTCGAATCGCTTGAGCAAGCGAGTGTGCGCCTGCTCCTCGCCATGAAGCTCTATGACAAAGCCATCACACACCGACTTGGACAATTCAGAAACAATGTCGTCAGACTCTGCAGCTGCCTTAACAGACTTAACCTGGAAATTGAGTTTTTTGAAGGCGCTGCCGATCTTTTCGGCTTCTTTGAGGGTTTCAACCTTGGCGTGATAGACGTAGGCCATTTTTTCCGCAACGAGGGGGTAGATCACGGCCACACGACCGCCATCGGCAACGGTTTTGTAGAGAATGTCCATGGCATTGCGTTTTTCAGACAGGGTGTTGCCAACCAGCTTGGTGGAAATTTTCTTCACCACCGGGCAGTCATCGATCAATGTAATCTTTTTGTTACCAAAAAGAGCTTGAGCCATGGTTCTCGGAATTGGGGTCGCCGTGGCTTCAAGGATGTGGGTTCCCAGATTGTTGAGGGATTCACGTTGAACCGTGCCCATCTTCTGCTGCTCATCGGTCACAGCAAAATCGACTTTCCAGTCAGGATGCTTATCGAGCCAGGCAAGGATCGCGGTGGTGCCGACAAGAATACTTCCCTGCTCAACCAAGCCATTGAAGCCAGCAGTAACCAAGTGCACCTTAAGCTGCGGATACCAAGTGCGAATATTCTTTTCAACCTGTCCCGCCAATGGCTCAGTTGGCAGCAGAATGACAACGTTTTTGCCTTTGGACGCTGCATATGCAGCAGGAATGCCGTAGGCCATTGTTTTGCCGTTACCCACGTCAGCTGATAGGAGGCGATCCATCGGGGTTTCACTGGCGAGGTCACAGATCATGTCCCAGATTGCCAGGCGCTGATCTTTTGTTGGTGTGAAAGGATGCTGGTCAACCAATTGACGAATAAGCTCACGGTCGACCGGGATGGCAGACTCAGGAACGGGTTTGCGGGTTGTGGCTTCCAGGGCCTTGCGAATACCAAAATAGGCGTTCATGCGCCGAGCACTCTTCATCGCACGCTCAAGATCTTGAGGGGTGCGAGGAATATGCAGGGTCATCAATAGATGCTTGAGGTCATTGAACGGGATGCGGCAGTGCTGCATCACGGTCTGCTCAGGCACCCCAAGGTTATTCAGAATCTGGTCTACCGCCTCATCTGCAAAATGCAGGAGTGCTGTTTTGGTCAAGTCAGCGACACGCCCAGGGGTAATCACACCATCTCGTCCGCCGTAGCGGGAGACGATACGATTGCGATCTGAACTTGGAACAATCTCCAGGTTGTTGACAACCTTGAATTGGGGATTGCGCTTATCCTGGGACAGCTTTCCGGAAATGTGAATGATCTGGCCAATGGCATCCTTGCGGATCTGTTCCCAGGGCTTTACACGACCAAACACCATGGCTTTCAGTGAGCGCATGCCATCTGTGAGTTCGATGTTGACGTATTCGCCCGTGCCCGCACGAGCTGGTTGGCCCAGAGCCTTTTTTTGTGCGTCAATTTCCTGAGAAGTTGCAACGCTGACCAGTTTCAGGGAGGCATAGAAACTGGTGCCAATCTCAAGGCGCATGATCGCCGGCACGCTTTTCAACGGAACCGTGAAATCATCGTAGTGCTTGGGCACGTTCAGGAGCAGAGCCCACGGGTCTTCAATGCCGATTTTGCCCAGATCGGTCATCGTGCGAGAAGTGAATACGTCTGACATGAATGTCCCCAATGATGGATCAGATGGACTTCACAAATCCATCTGAGTTCATTTGCCACAATGGCAGTTTATTAAACAGTATCCCCATTTTAGCAGGATATTGATTCAATGGTTCTACAGATTTTTCGTTCTATTGATGCAGTCACGGCGAATGCGCATCAGGTCGTTAAATTTTTCCCGTCCAGCGTCATCCAACGCCCCCATCGCTGCTGTTTTTGACAAGCTTTGCAACCCATTGCCTGCACAGATGCCAGTAATATGCAGTGCCAAGGCGTGAGCTGTGGCCCGACTGGTTTCTGGTTCTTCCTTCATCAGGCTTTCCATCAGCCTGCCTTCATGAAGTCCAGACAGGCGACGGCCCAGTGCGGCTGCCCCACCCCTATTGCGGCAATTCAAGGTGATATCAGCCGCCATGTTTTGGTCACTTTCGATCAAGCGCTGCTCTTCAGCGGAGGGCATGACATCCAGAGAGCCTGCAAACAGATCAATCTTCCACGCCGCCAGGGTTTGGATGATTTCATCACCCTCCTCCAGCCACAATTGAGTGTTTTCGATATGCTCAGCCCAAAGAGGCTCATCCCAAAGAATCCGAGCCAACCGGATGGAGGCGTCATTGAGCTGTTCCTGAGGTTTTACAAAACCGCTTCGGGCGGCAGGCATGGACTTCAGGCGCTCCTCCAGTGCGTCAAATGGCAACCCTGCTACAGCCGCAAGTTTTTGCACGGCCTGATGGCGCAGTAGTGGATCTCGGGTGTCGTGAATAACATCCAGGGCCGCGCTGGCATACTCAGCACGCCCACGGTCTGTCCCAAGGTCATGCCCAGCGGTAAGTGCTTGGATGAAAGCATCCAGCCATGGCTGGGACTGATCAAGCATGGCCCGGTACTGATCGGGCTGCTCAGTAACCATATTGTGAGGATCCACGCCTTCTGGCATGGTCAAGACATCAAAAACAACCTCATGGTCGGTGATGTTCTCCAGCAACAAAGTGCCAATCTGAATCAATGCCTTACGCCCAGCCTGGTCGCCATCGAACAGGAAGCTCACTCGCTTTGCATGGCGCAACATCAGGCGCAACTGCTGCACAGATACCGATGAACCCATTGCAGCGCACGCTGCCAGGTTGAGCATGTGGTTGGCCAGGACGTCAAACTGACCTTCTACCACGAAAAGTCGCTCGATTTTGGTGCCGTTGCCGTAAGCCTGCATTGACTCGTACAGCCCATACAGCACGCTGTTTCGTGAAAACAATGCGCTTTCTTTGGAGTTTCGGTACTTCGGCTTCACCTCCGGATCGAGCGTACGCCCGGAAACGCCGATGACTTTGCCGCGCATGTCGCGCACTGGCATCATCAGGCGATCGCGAAACAGCGAGAAAATCGAGCCAGTCTCATTACGCTGCAGCAAGCCGATCTCGATCAGCACTTCGTGATGCTCGGTCAGGGCATCGATTGCCCGTTTGCCGTAGCCGGCGAAGCCCAGGCCGAAGCGCTCAGAGAGCTCGGCGCTTACCTGACGAGAAGACAGGTACTGGGTTGCCACTGCAACATCCGAGTGATTACGCAACAGCTCATTGCGAAAAAAATTCTGAGCATCTGCCAAAGCTTGAGGAATCTGGAAGTCCAGCTGTTCGTTTTGAGCGGACTTAAGGTAAGGGGTAATGTCGATTCCAACCTCTTCAGCCAGCTCCTGGATAACGGGAATGAACGATTTGCTCAAGTATTGCTGCATGAAATCCAAGGTGTTCCCTCCTGCCCCGCAGCCGAAGCAGTAAAAGAACTGCTTGCGAGGAGACACTGAGAACGAAGGGCTCTGTTCGCGGTGAAACGGGCACAGGGCGATATAGTCTGCGCCCTGTTTTTTGAGCTTGAGGTAACGTCCAACAACTTCTGCCAGATCGGTCTGACTCACAATGCGATCAATGATGTGTTGCGGGATGGAGAGCATTTTCTTGCTCCTGCCTTCCTGATTGCTTTTGGAGTCTTTCACGGGAGTCGCCATTGGTGCCGTCCAGCCAGAGGTAATAAAGGAGCCTTTTTTAATATATTGACAGTCATTTGTCTACCCCATATGATCGGCTTCATCAAAAATTGACGAATGCGGTGGTTTTCCTTGACTCACTGCCTCCGGAGCTATCCATGACGATTGAAACGTATGACCCGGCTGCCCAAGTCGTTCAGATTTCCGAGGATGCAGCGGCCAAGGTGGCCGTGTTCCTTAAGGAAGAAAGAAACCCCGACCTCCTGCTTCGCGTTTTTGTGACGGGCGGCGGCTGCTCGGGCTTCCAATATGGTTTCAGTTTCGACGAAAGTCAGCAGGAGGACGATTCCCTCTTCATCCAGCATGGCATCAAGATGGTCATTGATCCAATGAGCTTCCAGTACCTGGTAGGTGCAACCGTCGAGTACGAGGAAACCGTTGCTGGATCTCGGTTCTCGATTAACAACCCTAACGCTTCAACCACATGTGGTTGTGGCTCATCTTTTTCAGTGTAACTTGCCATGTACCAATTCAAAATCGATCAAGACCTCGCCCAGCCGATCAATGCGGCCATCGTGCAGTACAATGACCTGCTTGCCGGTCGCACTGACTTTTTTGCGAAATACGGTCACCCAGATGCTGCTGTAGAGCTCAATCAGCTATGGAATGGGCTGCGTCCTGCTGTAGTCGAACAGCCTTTGTTCTGTGTTGACCTGGAAGATTGTTTGAGCCGTGCTCAGCTGACAACAATGGTGCGCGCATTCGAGGTATCAGTGTTCTTGGGCGATGGACGTTACTGCTCCCTTCTCGACCATGTGCACCCTTTGCTTGAGCGCCACCCCAACGGCTTCATGCTTCGGCAGGCATTTGGGCTTGCTGAGCAAACTTTCGTTGATATGGGGTTGGCCAAACAGGTAGACCCCAAATTTCGCGAACTGGCATCTGGACTGCGAGAACTGCTGGCATCCATGCGCCTTGCCGCTTGCAACATCAAGCAATGGGCTGGCCCAGGCATGATCATCATCAAGCAGCAGGCCGAAGAGTCCTGTGAGCTTTCCTGCTGATTTTGTGAACCATCAAAGATAAGGCAGGATGACTGATGCTACTTCAAACTGTACTGGAGTGGACAGGTGCAGCCACGGGGATCACTGGTGCGGCAATGGTGGCCAGCCACTCTCGTTATTCGCCCTATGGCTGGATCTGTTTCTTGATCAGCAGCATGTGCATGTCATGCTTTGCTGTGATCACGCAGGCATGGGGATTGATGCTGCTTGAAGCCTGTTTCATCCTGACCAACCTGCTCGGCTTATGGCGGGGGCTTGTTGCGCCATGGCGGCTTAAGCGCAAACCTGCCTGATCAACCGGAATTAAGAAGGAGGCTTGCGCCTCCCCTTTTCGTCACAAAGCTCCGTTAGCAATGTACTCGCCCCGGTTCTTGCCCTTGCACACCATTGGCGAGTAATTCAGCGCGATCGAGAACGCGTGTTTCTTCTCGTGTGCAACACCGTCAACAGTGGGAACTAGAGCGTTTTCGAGCTCTTTCTCACGCGCCATTTTGCTAGGGCGCTTAACGATGTATTGCACGATCAGCCTGTCGTAATCCAACACTTTTGACTTGGGGCTGAAGCCAGGTGCCTTACGTACGATATTGGCTTCTGAGCAGGTGGCTTGACCCCAGGAACGGATGAAGCTTGCGATGATTGGCGCTGGAGCGGTCAACTGCGCCGGGATCTTCTCGCCTTTCTTGAAATAGCGATTCGCGCCTTGACGAACGCCTTCCAGCGTTACGCTTGAGAACAAGGAGAGCATCTTGTGCAGGCAAGTGATCAGCCGATTCCTCGGTGATGCACTTAGCCAGAACCAGGTCTTTTCTTCATCGAGCCAGGTGGTGTCGCGGCGAATGGCGAGCACATCGCGGATGTACTCGATGGCCGAAGGTTCGGGGATTCCTGGAACGAGATCCAATAATTCCTTGACGTTGGCCAAGCCGACTTTGCTGGTGATCTTGCGAGCTTTGGCCAGGATCTGAGTTGCAGAGCCTTCCATGTCGGGAAAAATAACAAAACGCTGTGAGAACTCTTCACTGATGCGAAGGTGCTTCTCTGCTTTATTGAACTGCCGAGCTGCCGCCAAGACGCCTTCCAGGCGGTCGCCATCCAAACCCAGCCCGTTGAGAGCTTCCTCAACGCGTTCTGCACGCGCTGGGGCCATCCTGTTGATGGTGGCCAGAAGAACTGGGAGGGTGGTCACAACCGATTCCTGGCGAGTCGCCATTTGGCGGGCGCATTTGGTGGAGATCTGCCGGACACGTTCGCGGGTCAACAGGTGTTCGTCGCCAACCGACTGCATGCTGCAGCCGCCGCTACCGTCCCAGCCAAAATGTTTGAAGGTGATGTCGATGTTGCGGTCAACGATCTCATTGGAAGGGATCGATGCGTGCACGAGCTCACGCATTTCTTGGCGAAATGTCTTCATGGAAACGCTCTTTATTTTTCTTATTGTGGGCGCTGGTTTAGACCAGATATCTAGAATCTACAGCTACTAACGATTTATGTCAATATTGAGTATAAGGGTTTGTCGCCGAACCACGGGTCGTCGTGGCTATGCAGCAGAGGAGTCATCCAATCGAGAGAGAGCCCGATGCTGTCCTCTGCATTACCCTCAATGGTCATGTGATGCTCAAGGCTAAAGACCGTAGGATTATTTTCCACTCGCTTTTGGTATTTGTGAATTTTGCAAAGCCTTTCCTCGAATATCGCCTTTATTTCGCTGAATCTGATGAAGTAGACCCCCCAACGATAATTCACTGCTCCATATTTCTCGTGCACCAGGGTTTTCCACTCTACCCAAAAGAGAATTCCGACGTCGACACCTCTCTCCAGGTGGGGGATATAGTGAATGAGATCCTTCACATTGAAGCTGATCGCCCGGTCGGGCTTGATTCCATATGCGTACCTGGCTGTAAAAAAGGGCTTATTTTGGGTCTTTAGGTCGCACGGCCCCCACCCATCGATAAGAAAATCAATAGCGTATTTATTTTTGTCTTTCTCGGGATTTCTCCTTACCTTCAGGATGGATCTTGCACCCATCCCCTTGAGAAATTCTCCCTCACACCACTCTCCATGTTGGACGTAAGCCTTTTTGTTCTGCGGGTCATCCAGGTCTTTTTTCGAATATGTCACGACGCCATCTCCATGGATCCGTGCATAGCTGATTTGGCTGCCTGCAGGCTTCGCTCAAGCTCTTCACGAAGCTTGGAGCGGTGCTCGTCCATGTCCTCGATGTCGATGACAGGGTCAATGTCGACAGAATCCTTGCTTCGAAACACACGTCCCAGGCTTTGTGCATATTCAACCCGGCAGTCATCGCCGAATTTACGCTGCAGCAGAGAAAGTGCAGCTGAGGTGTGGTGAATAGGCAGCGCTGGAAGGTCGATCTGATCCCCATTGTCGGTCTCTATGCACACCCGAAGATTGCCTTCCTCGTTGCCGGCGCTGTGAAGAATGCCCATGACACTGGCAGCACTCTTGGTGCGGATAACGATTCGACCCGGCTGATTTTGCAGAAACGTGGTCAGGGGCTGTACACGATCGATGATCAGGGAGGCGATGTTGGTCTTTGGGTTGATCCGCACGATGCCATTAAGAACCACCAGGTTGTCATCCTTCATGAATTCCTGGTACTCGTGGTAAGGCTTGTTGAAGATGCTGCAATCCAGACGCGCAGTTCCATCATCAAGCTTGAAGAACGCATAGGTGCCCTTTGTGTTGCTGCGGGCATCAATATCGCTCAGCAGGCCAGCTACCGTCACGTGCTTGAACTTGGCCTTCTCCACGCCGTCCACGTCGTCTTCGACGCTTTGGGCAATCTCGATCAGACTGGCGGTCAGCGAATGCTTCAGGCGGCTTTGGTATTTGGCGTAAGGGTGGCCAGTCAGATAAAGACCCAGGTGTTTGCGCTCTCCCGCAAGGCGGATTTCATCGTCCGCTGGCGTTATGGCTGGCCGCTTGACCTGCGGCAACTCCATATCAAACAGACTGCCCTGATTCACGTTTTTGCGCAGCTGCTTACCAGCCGTCATCGCGGTCGGGTAGATCGCAAGAAGCTCAGATCGCGTCTGGCCAGAGAAGTCGAACATTCCTGCATGGATGCAGGCCTCGATTGAGCTCTTGTTCAAACTGTTGCGTCGAAGGTAGTCAATGATATCCAGGTAATCACCACCGGACTTGCGATCTGCAAGCATCGCTTTGGAAGCAGACTCGCCAAAGCCCTTGATAGCCCCCAGTCCATACATGATCACACCTTCGTGGGAAGTAAAGTGCCACTGACTGTGATTCACGTGAGGTGTTTGGATTTCCACGCCCATGCTGCGGCATTCGTGGATGAAGCGCACGACCTTGTCGGTGTTGTCCATGTCAGAGGAAAGTACCGCCGCCATAAAGTCTGCAGGGTAATGGGCCTTGAGGTATGCCGTTTGAAATGCAACCAGGGCATAAGCCGCTGAGTGGGACTTGTTGAAGCCGTAGCCTGCGAATTTCTCCACCAAGTCGAAAATGTTAGCAGCCAAGTGCCCATCAATGCCGTTGTCAGCACACCCTTCCACAAAGCCACCGCGTTGCTTGGCCATCTCTTCAGGCTTTTTCTTACCCATTGCCCGGCGCAACATGTCCGCTCCACCCAAGGTGTAGCCTGCCATTACCTGGGCAATCTGCATCACCTGCTCTTGGTACAGGATAATGCCGTAAGTCGGCTCCAGCACTGGCTTGAGACCAGCGTACTGGTAGTTTGGGTGAGGATAGGCAAGCTCGGCCCGTCCGTGTTTGCGGTCGATGAAGTCATCCACCATCCCCGATTGCAGTGGGCCTGGACGGAACAAGGCCACCAAGGCGATCAGGTCTTCAAAGCAGTCAGGCTGAATGCGCTTGATCAGGTTCTTCATGCCTGCTGACTCAAGTTGGAACACAGCAGTCGTTTCGCAGCGCTGGATCATCTCGTAGGTCAGCTTGTCCTTGAGATCGATGCCGTTGATGTCGATCGCGGCCTTGCCTTCTTTGACCAGCCGACCGTTGATGCTTTTGAGAGCATGATCAATGATCGTGAGGTTGCGCAGGCCCAGGAAGTCGAACTTGACCAACCCTGCTTTCTCGACGTCATCCTTGTCGTACTGAGACACCAGGCTACCGCCATCCGGATCGCAGTAGGTCGGGGTGAACTGTGTCAGGGCGCCGGGGCTGATCAATACCCCACCGGCATGCTTGCCCACCTGACGGGTGATACCCTCAAGTTTGAGGGCGTGAAGCATGATGCTTTTCACATCGTGGTCTGTTTCCAGCATTACCTGCAGGGCTGGAACGCGCTCCAGCGCCTTGGTGAGGGTAATGTCCGGCTCTTTAGGGATCAGCATCGAGAGTTGGTTGCCCAGTCTGTACGGATACCCCAGGGCCCGCGCCACGTCACGAACAACCATCTTTGCAGCCATGGTGCCGTAGGTGATGATCTGAGACACCGCATCGTGACCATAAGCATCTGCCACATAGCGAATGACCTGGTCGCGCTTGTCCATGCAGAAGTCGACGTCGAAGTCCGGCATCGACACACGCTCTGGGTTCAGGAAGCGTTCGAACAGCAAGTCATACGCCAGGGGGTCAAGGTCGGTGATGCCCAGCGAGTAGGCTACGAGGGATCCAGCGCCCGACCCACGGCCAGGGCCGACAGGAATATCGTTGTCTTTGGCCCATTTGATGAAGTCAGCAACGATGAGAAAGTAACCAGGGAAGCCCATCTGGTTGATCACGTTGAGCTCGAACTTCAAACGATCTTCGTAGGTCTGGCGCTTCTGCTCGATCACCTCTTTCTCTTTGAAAAGATAGATAAGGCGACCTTCCAGCCCCTCAAAGGATGTCTTCTCCAGGTAGGCAGCTTCGGTCAATTTGTTAGGCGCCGGGAAGCTCGGGAGGAAGCTCTTGCCCAACGTCAGGTCAACACTGCAGAGGGCTGCAATGCGAACGGTGTTTTCGATTGCGTGGGGAATGTCACTGAACAGCTCAGCCATTTCCTCGGAAGATTTGAAATACTGATGCTGCGTGCATGGCGGGTTCAGGTCTTCGCGCAGCGCACGAACACTGCGGCCTTGTGCAATGGCAATGCGGATCTCGTGCGTCTGGAAATCAGCTGGATCCAGAAACCGCGAAGGGTTGGTGGCCACAACAGGCACCTTGTGCTCGATAGCCAGGGCAACGGCTTCCTTAATGTACCGATCGTCAGCTGGGTGACCAATACGCTGAAGCTCGATGAACAGGCGGTCACCAAAAAGCAGCTTGTAGTCAGCCAGCGCGTCGGCAACCTGAGCCTTGCGGTTGCTCATCAGCAGTCTTCCGAGCTCCCCCTCGCGCCCTCCCGAGAGGGCAATCAGGTTCTCAGTCTTACCGTCGAGCCATTCAAGCGGGATGACGGGGTGATTCTGATCGTCGCGAGGGGCTTCGTTGTAGCCCCTTGAGATCAGTTCACACAAAGCCTGGTAGCCATCGTTGTTCATGCAATAAAGCGACAGCGACGAAGCCCCCAGTCGCGGGGTCTTGACCTGGATTTCAGCCGCAATAATAGGCTTGACGCCCATGGCCATGGCCCCATTGTACGCCTTGATGGTTGCGAACATGTTCGAGGTATCCGAGATGGCAATGGCGGGCTGTTTGAATTCCTTGGCCTTGCTCATCAGGGGTTTGACTCGGATGAGTGAGTCGTGCAACGAATATTCAGAGTGTACGGACAGATGAACGAAGCTCACGTGAGGCTCCTGGTCTTAGTAGGCGGTCTAGGTACAGCGTGACAGATGCGCGATTTTAACATCAATTGACATTTCTATGCCAAACAATATACTGCTAACTCGAATTTAGACCCGAGGTCTCCATGAGCTCCATGCACGACACCCCAGCCAACCACACCCTTGCATCATCGGCAGATCCGCTGGAGAAGTCCGTACTGGTGACGCTTCTGGACAACAGCGCCCTTTATAAGGAGGTTGCGGAGACGCTTGAGTCTTCTGACTTCATCAATGATGCAGGCAAGCAAATCTATGCCTGGATCAGCTACGAGGTGCGTGCTGGGCGTAATGTGGACGCCTCCCTTGGCCTGAGTCACTTCAATAACTCCCCCCGCGTCAGCAGCTATTTGATCGAGATTTGCGGCGGATTCCCTACCCCGTCAAACCTCAAGCGCCACTGTGAAGAGCTTCGCGACCTCAGTATTCGCCTGAATCTGGCCCACAAACTGGCTGAAAGCTCGCGTTTGTTGATCTCGGGTGACAAGCCCGTAGAAGAGGAACTGATGCTGGTCGACGCCGGCATCAAGAAAGCAAACGCTCGCATGAATGCGGGCGAAAAAACGACTTCCAGCTACAAGGATGTCGGCTCCCTGTGGAGTGAGCGATTTAAAAAGCGTGCAACCGAGGGCGGCATTCCAGGGCTGAGCACCGGCTTTGATGATCTGGACAACCTGATCAAAGGCTTCAACGACCAAAACCTCATCATCGTCGGCGGTCGACCTTCCATGGGTAAGACTACCGTGTGCATGAACATGGTCGAGCACTCTGCCATCCGCAACAATGTCCCCTGGATGGTCTTTTCGATGGAAATGCCCAAGGAGGATATCTACGAGCGCTCCATGGCCAGTATCGCCGGAATTGACTTCGAAGACCTTCGCATGGGTCGATTGAAGAAAGGCGACCTTGAAAAGCTCAAGATCGCCCAAGAGATGATGAACAATGCTCCCCTGTACATTGACGATCAGCCTGCATTGTCTTTGAATCAGGTGGTTGCACGGGCGACGAAGGCCAAGCGCGAGCACGGTATTCGAGGCATTCTGATCGACTATCTTCAGCTGATGTCTCTGTCAGCCCACTTCAAGAGCAATCGCAACGAAGGTGTGGGTGAAATCAGTCGGGGCCTCAAGCAGCTGGCGCGTGACTTGGGCCTGCCGGTTGTGGCTTTGTCCCAGCTCTCTCGCGACCTTGAGCGCCGCCCCAACAAGCGCCCGATCAACTCCGACCTGCGCGACTCCGGCTCCATCGAACAGGATGCGGACGTCATCGCCTTCGTTTACCGTGATGAAGTCTACAACCCAGACACCGAAGACAAAGGTGTCGCAGAATTCATTATCGGCAAGCAGCGCAATGGCCCACTGGGCACCGTGCGCTTGGGCTTTGCCAATGGCCAGTCGCGCTTTGAGAACATGTCAAAATCCAATCAGCCAAATCGCACGCTTACGCAAGTGGCTCGCAACGCCCAGTCAGCCGAAGCCCAGCGCATGGATAAGGACGACACGCCCGAGATCGACTTGAGCTTCGCCTCTCACGTGGTGAACCCAATCCCCAAAGACGACGAGCTTCCATTTTGAAGGTCAATATATGCATAATGAGGCATAACCATTTATCAGGAAATTGCTAAATGAGCAATGCAGAGAAACTGTTGGTATTCGACACTGAAACTACAGGATTCGATCCTAAAACCGGTGATCGGATGGTTGAAGTAGGATTTGTGGAGCTTATTGACCGCAAGAGAACTGGTCGCATACTACATCTTTACTTCGATCCGGAGCGTGATGTTCCCGAGGGTGCATTTGAAGTTCACGGCCTTTCTAGGGATGAGCTGGTCAAGCTTTCAAAGGGCAAGAAATTTGCTGACCATGCCCAAGAAATGATTGATTTCATGAGCGGAGCAGTTCTGGTTGCCCACAACTCTCGCTTCGATGAAGGCTTCTTTGATGCCGAGTTCGAAAGAGCTGGCTATGGCAAGTTGAAAGACTACTGTGAAGGCATCATCGACAGTCTCGCAGTGGCCAGTCTCAAGCGCCCAGGTAAGCAAAACAGCCTTGACGCTTTGCTACGAGACTATGTGGGTAAGGACAACTACAGCCGAGATCTTCACGGCGCTTTGCTCGATGCCGACCTGCTCGCGCAGGTTTACTTGCTGATGACCGTTGCGCAAGATGGCTTGTCTCTGGACACAAGACTCAAGTCCTCTGGCCCTGTCCTGCGCCCTGCTCGACTTGATGTGCCTACCGGAGCCCTGAGTGTTGTTTCAGTCGATGAAGCGTCCATGGAGCGTCACAATGCGCTTTCAGAGCGAATCAAAAAGGCATCAGGGGGATCAGTTGTTGAGCTTGGATTCGGCTGATAGCCTGCACGTCTTCCATGGCAGTCCAATTCGGCCTGAAAGGCCGGCTTTTGGCAGCAAAGGCAATCAAAGCATCACGGTCTCCCTGGGGAGGCCGTTTTTCGTAACGGAGGTCAGGGCATTCGCCGCCTTTTTTGCACGTGGCGGTACACTTTCTTCGTTGAAAATAAACAGTGCCTGCATGTTGGATCTCACTGCCCATGAAAACATGGACAGACTCCTTGAGGTTTTCAACGCAGATGCCATGTGCCCGGACGCTCCCTGGGATGAGGACATTTTGGGAGAAGTGGCTGAGTCAGCCTACTTGCTGCTGGAGTCCAAGGCGGTATGGACTTACCTGGTGTCTCAGGGTATTGATGCTGTGAGGTTAATGGAACAGGTGCATCCGAGGGTTGAATCGATTGCTATCATAAACCCGGACATCATTGAGCGGCTTAGCACCCATTATCTGAGCAGGAGCGATCACGATCATTCTTGCGGGCCATAAAAAAGGCGCCCTGAGGCGCCTTTTTGTTGCGTGCATTGCGATCAGTTGGACGGCGCCGGAGTAGACGTGTCCGAGTTGTCGCAGCATGGCGTGTTGGGGTTCAGTTCATCCTTGGAGCAGTAAGGGATATAGCCACCCTCAGCTTCACGTACGCCTTGATCCGTCGACTTGTAGTTGAAACCCAGAGACCGGTTTGCTGCCAGGCAGACCTTGTCTTCTACGCCTGTCTTGTAGACTTCGTTTTCACGGGTTTCCCAGTTTACGCCGGCCTGAGGAATGACAGCCAGATATTTGGGGACGAGGACGTCAAGGTTCGTTTCGGTGTCGAGGTAGATCCCGTCATTTCGAGCAATCAGGATAGCGCCACGGATCTGCGCGGCCTCCTGAATGAATTTCGTCGCCTGGGACTTGGCGGCAGTTTCACCACTTTCGGAGAGGTACAGGAGCGTACTCGCCGCAACGATGATGCTCAAGATGATTGCGATTACAATGATGATTAGCTGAGACATGGGGTTTTTCCCTTCTTTTTGTTTTTGTATCGGGATTATCACTCAATGTCCAATATATGTCAAAACCCCTTCATCGAGAAGGGGTCAATTAACATTTAATTCAGCACTGAGTTGATGAGCGCAGGAGTGGTGCTGTAGCCAACAATTTCCTGGCCGTTGGCTGTGATGATCGTTGGCGTACCCTTGACATCAAAAAGCTCGCCGAGGAAATAGTGATCAGCAACGGGTGAGCGCAAGCGGTTCAAATCTGCCGGCAGTTGGCTGCAATCTGTGGCTGGGATCTTGTAGCCCGCATATGCATCATTCATTGCGGCCTGCTGGTCTGCAGAGCACCAGACGTTATTCAGGTTTTCCTGAGTCTTGGTCACAGCGCCTGTATTGTGCCCCATGTCACGCGGGTAGAGGAAATAGTGAACAGTGATGCCGGCCTCGTTCAACTCAGGAATGGCATGGTGCAGTTTCTGGCAGTAGGGGCAGGTAGGATCGGTGAAGACATAGATGCTGGCCTTCTCGTTTTTCGCCTTCCAGTTGACTGTCCACTTGTCAGGGATTTTCGCGATGATGCCCTTGATCTGTTCGGTCTTTTCCGCAGGCGTCATTTGAGTGCCGTCGGCACGGAAGCCAATTTTAGGCACCCGATTGGCATCTGCTTGCCCAGGCTGTGCGATTTTCACAGAAGGCTGAGGCGCTTGGGGGGCAGTTGGTGCCAGTGAGGGGGCAACTTGTGCAGTATTCTGCTGAGCCTGGCCTTGATCAGTGGGGGCTGTTTGGCCCAGGTTCATTCTGACTTGGCCTGCGGCCAGCACAGCAGCGCCCCTTTGCTTGAGCAGCTCGGCGATCTTGTCAGTGTCGATTTTCATCTCATCTACATGGCCAGCAGTTGCAGGAGCAGCCGCTGCTTGCTGGCTTTCAGCTGCTGGAGCGATTGCAGGGGCTACGCTAGCATCAGGGGTGTAGAGGGACTTGTAGGCCACACTCAGGCACATGAGAATTGCTGCGCACTTGAGAAGGTCATTCAGGCTGAAGGGGTTTTTCTTTTCTTTCGGCGCAGGTTTTTGAACCGAGGGGTCGACGTTGGTCATTACCGTGTCCTTATTATATTTGTTGTGGACAATATACCAGATAATCGTATCTAAGGATCACCTGGTATTTGAATATTCATGCCATTTCTAGGAGGTTTTCTTGTTGAAGAAGCCTCTCGACGAACTTGCCAAGGGAGGCGTAACGGTTGTGACCAGTCTCAAAGTCCTTGCGAGCTCTGTTCCAGGGCTGGTCGATCAGGATGAGCTCTTTTGCCATGCCCGCTTCGCGCATGTGATCCAGGTTTTCGTCAAAGTCATCGACAACGAACTCGAACCCTTGCGGATAGTAAGGCTTGGCTGCCTGCGCTTTTGACAAGCCTTCAGGCTTGATGATCAAGTGGTCGTATGCCAGATCATGCGCCTTGAGCCAAGCCTGAGTCAGAGCGAGAGCATCGGGATGATAGCCTCGCGAGGTAATCAGAACAATGATGTACCCAGCATCACGCAGACGGCTCAAAGCCCGTCGTGTGTCAGGGTAAGGAACCATCTTGCTCAACAGATCCTGGCTGATGATCACATCAAAAAACTGCTCGAACGTGATCCCGTACAAGCCGGTCATGTTAAAATTCAGCCAGTTATCGACAGAAAGCTTGCGCTTGAACGCCTGGTTCAATGCAGGGCAAAGCACTGCAGAGAAAGATCCCAGCACGTCATCCATGTCGATTGCACAGTATTTCATCGGAAAATCTCCTCAAAGAATGTGCAATTTAGCATAATATTGACAGGTGTACAATTCAGCGGTAGAAAGGCGCCCGCAGACCAGGCCATTGATAGCGCCCCCACTCACTGCCTATGCTAGTGATATCTCCCCTATTTATGTGTAAATGCCATGCAGCAAGACGTCAGCGACTTCCTCTTCCTGGTCAACCTCCATTCTTGCCGTGATGTTGAGGTTGAGGTGGGTATCAACGAGTTCTCTTGGGAGGAATTCAAGAGCGAAGTGATGCGCCACCGATTCCGATCCCGCAAGGATGGCCCTGGATACATCCCCGTTTCCATGAAAATGGAAGATGATTGGGTGCAGGTCGAATCCAAAAAGGGTAACAAGCATTTCCGCTGCGACGCCAACATGGAATCGCTGAGCCTGCTCGTGATCGATATTGATGAGCCCGGCGCGCTTGAAACTGCCGAGACCTTGTTTGAAGGCTACGAATACATCGTTCACAGCACTCACAACTTCACACCAGAGACGCCCTACAAGTACAGGCTCATCATGCGCCTGGCACAGCCCATTCCGGTTTCTGAATGGCCTGCGTGCTTTGATGCCCTTCACTCGCGTATCGACCTTGACCCGTCGTGCTCAAACCCCTCTCGTTTCTACTACTACCCAAGCCACTCCACTGCGTCAAACATTGCTCCCCGAGCCATACATCAGCCGGGCCGGGCCATCACGATGCAGGAAGTGCTTGCGCTGGGTACCGGCGTGAGCAAGAAAAAAATCCTCGTTTCACCCACCTTCTCCAGATCTGCCGGCACACTTCCGGCTGATCAAGCCAGGGCCAAGCGTCACTTCTCGGGTAAGAAGATTGCAAAATGGGACAACTTGTCATCTTCAATCAATCAGAGCTATGAGAGTTTTGCGGCGCGCCATGCCCGCTCCCTGATCGACTATGAGGTGTCCCCTAATTCCCGGCATAACTTCGCCCTGTCTGTGACCAGTCGCGAGTATTACATCCTGGGGCCACACACACAGCTCCAGCCGCTGCTGATGTTTCTTTTCACGGCAGCTCGCCAGCACGGAACGCCCATTGAGTCGGGGCAAAACACACTCGAAGAGTTGCCGCTCATGATCTACTCGGCGATGGAGAAGTACGCCCAAGAAGCCCTGGACAAGGCTGTGATGGAGCATGGGGATAACCTGAGCGTCTGGATCAGCCAAGCAATTGATCGCGCCCTGAATGTCTATGAGGACGGTTTCCATGCGGGCCAAGCCAAAAAACCGGTGGAGGCGCCTAATAGCTTGTACTCCATGTTCCGCGAGCGTCATCGCAATCACCTGCAGGCATTTATCGGTCACGGCAATTTCCGGGATCTCATGGTCGGTGTACTCAAGATGGAACTGCGCAATGAGAGCATCAATTTTGAGGGCATTGCCAACGCTCTGTTTACCTACCAGTTCGGGTATCTGACCAAGGTAAAGAAGATGGATGACACCACGGCGCTGACCCATATGATGGATATGAAAAGCATCATAAATGGCATTGGTGCTCGTGACATTCCAGTGGATTTGCAGCGCATCAACTTTGCCAAGAGCGCGCTGTTGATCGAGCTAAGCCGCAATACGAAACACCTCAGACAAAACAATAAACTCAAGCATGATAGCGTGGAGCCAGGCCTTTAATGAACGCCCATAACCCCCAAGGGGAAGATAATTCAGCCCAGGCTTCACCTTTGGCTGCCAACCTGCCGATCAAAGCAGCCTCGGGCATTCCGCCGCATGCTGCGTGGGACGTTTTTTTGTCCAGCAACGTGGATCAGCAGTTTATCGCTGAACACTTCGATGTCTTGGTTGATAGCATCAACGACCCGATTCTCGATCGCCGTCAGACCCCCTTGCAAGCGCTAGCAAGTTTTGCCAGCGGTGACCAAATGGCTCGTGCCGCTGACCTGTTCGCATCAGCGGTAGGCAAGGCAGGGATGGCCGCTTTCAGTGAAGGTTCACTCGGAACGATGGCGCTGATTGCCGGCAACATCGAGGGCGCGCTCATAGCCGCCCAGACTTGCCCTGCAATCCACCAGGCAATGCGTAACAGCAATAATGTCACCCTGATGGTTCAGTGCATGATTAGCGGTGAAACAGATCTCCTGCGACATCTGACTGCCCGAATCAATGACAAGCCGTTGATTGACCCGTACTACACCGACAAGGCCGGTATCAGCAGCCTGTCGAGCTACTTTCGAAAAGCGCCCACTCCATCACTCGACGTGGTAAAGGTCTTTGCTGAGTGCCTTCTGGAGTCACGTAATCTGGGAGACGTCAGCGCCGCCTTTTACCAGCGCTATTTTGGTCATCTTGACCGTTTTGGCAAAACCTGTCTGCATGTACTCGCTCAGCGCATGAGCGATCAGAAGATTTCTGATGACACATTTACTGATCTGTTTGGCTGGCTGGGCACCCAGATCGACATCAACCACCCGGACGGTGATGATGAGACGGCTTTGATCACTGCTTCCCACTACAATCGACCTGCGGTGAACAAGGCGTTGATCGAGGATGGCGCGCTTCTTGACTGGGTTACCCACAAAGGGCGTACCGCGCTGACAGTGGCGGCCTATCATGGTCACGTCGATCTGATCGATCTTTACCTTAAATACAACCTGGCCTCAGCTAACATCGACCCCTCACTCAAGAAGGCAAATTCGGACGCAGAGCGGGTTCGCGTCCCGCTCTTGACGGCACGAAACAAGCACTGGGGTGCGTTGAAGCATTACCTCACTTTCAGCACGGATGGGATCAACCAGCATGAGCCCACCGAAGATCGGCACACCCCTCTGATCCTGGCAGTCAAAGATCTAGAGCCTTCGGCTGTTTCCAGCCTCATCAAGGCAGGCGTTGATATCAATGCCGTGAACAACCACGGTTGGACAGCTGTTCACTATGCCGCTCAATACTATTCGGGCAAAAGCCTTCAGGATCGTAATGACCCTTCACTACGCATCCTGTTTGACCTCATTACCCATGGTGGTCGTCTTGAGCTGGCCGATCACGAAGGCAAGACTCCGCTGGAGGTGATTGTTCAGCAAACCAATATCCAGAGCTCGGATTTGTTCTTTGCGGTTAACATCAGCCTGCTTTCTGAATGGGTATTCTCAGGAAATCGCACATTGGCTGAGCAATATGTCGAGGAAACCCACAACATCGCCTTTCTGACTAACTCGGTGCTCAGCAACATGCACCCGCTGGTCAGCCGGGCCGAAAAATGGCGCCTTGAGAACCAGGGCAAGGTAGAAGCCACTAAGGACAAGAAGCTCAAGCAAGCCAAGACCGACCTTTTTTCAATTCTTTCTGACTGCTTCAATTGCTCGATGGCAACGTTTGGGCTTGTCTCTCTGGAGCCCTTTCCCGTGGTCAAGAAGGTCTACGATGCCATTCCACCGGACTGGCAATGGCCAGCAGTGGGTGCTGTAGGTGTGGTGCTGGGATTGGCAAGGGCAACTGACTATCGCGGCAATATGGAGCGATTCCAGAGCATCGGCTACGCCGCAAAGGCCTTTGCCACCAAAATCAGGAAGAATGTCCTGAGCCCTACGCTTAAGTTGATCAAGGAATGCAGTTCATCCGAGCGCGGCCCGTTGCGCTATGTGGTCAGGTACTTCTCTGCGATGCGCAAGTCGTGCTTGAAGATCGCGATGGCGAGCAAGGCATTTGTCCATGTTTTGCGAAGAGAGAGCCTTGTTGATGCTGCGCCCACGGACATTGCCAATCAGCTCGATCCAGAAATGATGAAAGCCCTGGGCAAGATGTCTTACCAGGACTTTCAGAAGTTCAAGGCTCAAACTCGCCTCAACTCTCGCAAAAACACACAGGATCATGACATTTCGGCTCCGTGAGGAGCCTTTTGTCAGCTTCCCATTTCGAGGCTGGGTGCATGCACCAGCTTCTTCTCTCCGGAGAGGGTTTTCCACATATCCTCACTGGTGATCAATTTATGCTTAAGCTGTCGATATAAGCCTGGGAGTTGGGTCACCAGAGCCTTGGGGTCAGTGTAGCTGTGAATCTTGACAGGGGCAGGCTGAACCACTTCGCCAAATATGGACATATCCCTTGTCTGAGTCAGCTCCACCAGTTGCTTGAGTACTTGGTCAAAGCGCCCCGGCAAGTGGAGATCTTTCAGCACCAGATCCCAGTTTTTGCGCCCTGGCCACAACGATTCTTTTGAAAGTATGACGTCAAGACGGTCAGCGTGAGCTTGAAAATCAATGATGCCTCGGGTTTCCATTTCCTTGAACATGCGCTCAGTCACAAAGCGCTCCATGATTACGGGCATCGAAGTTTCGATGTAGACCGAGACAAAGGGCAAGCCCCGCTCTTTGGCAATGCGCTCCATGGACACTACGCCTTCTGGCTCAAGCACCAGGACAGCTGAAGAGCCTCTGGCGAGGATGCGCTCAACCTCGAAGGCAGCGGTGCCATACATGGCCTTGTGAGAGGCCTCGTATTCAAGGAACTCGCCCTTGTCGATCAGCGCCTTGAACTCGTCGGTGCTCACAAAGTGATAATCGACACCGTCCGCTTCACCGTCTCTCATGGGGCGGGTCGTTACGCTGACTGCCTTGCTGAACTGAGGCATGTCACTCAGGGCCTTGGCCAGGTACGTTTTACCGCTGGTGCTCATGCCGCTTAGGGTAATAATCATCTCGGTTACCTATGGGTTAGAACGGTTGAGGATCATTGTCCTCAACGCGAAATCTATCTTTGGTGGGCGCTGCTCTAAGCATGTCCAGCGTGTTGGCGTAGTCAGCCTGAAACCTGTGCACCGGATTGCTCATGTCGCGGTTAGGCAGTCCAGCGATGCGGGTGCTTTTTCGCTCCAAGCCTTCTTTTGCAGCCTTGATCTGATCTCTGCGCAACTGCAGGTCGGGATCTTGCAAAGTCTTCATCATCAGCTGAAGTCTGAACTTACCCTTTGGGTATTCGTTGATCGAAAGACCAAACGAGGCGTCAAAGGTGTCTTCCACAGGCATTTCACCGTCGTGGATGCAGTTGAAGGTGATGGTCTCAAATTGCTGACCAGGATGATCAGCGAACTCAACAATCATCCGCAGATGCTTCTCCTTGAGAACGGCAGGCGATCTGCGACGCTCATCTTTGATCAGTCGAAAGCGCGCATGGAACTCGGGCTCCTGAAAGTGCTGACCCCATGGCCCCATTTCGGAAATAGTGCGGCACAGCTCCATGGTCATGTACTCAGGCTCGGTGTTCATAATGTCCACCGTGATATTGCCCAGCATCTGCTCGTCAGTCAGGTATTTGGACACCTCATCATCGAAGAGCTTCTTGAACAATGGCAGCATTCCATAGCGAACGCTCATGCCAGCGGCCATGGCATGACCACCGAATTTGCCCAGAACTTCTGGATGAGTCTTGTTGATATGGTCGAGAACATGCTTCATGTGGACACCATCTACCGATCGAGCACTGCCCTTTACTTCAGTCTGATCAAGCGTCCATCGCTGCGCCTCGATCTCCGATGGGTGAGCCCCCTCGCTGATCATCACGTTGAGGCGTTCGCGCTCAACACTGGCCTTTGTGGTGTCGGTCATGCAGATCACTGGGCGGTTCAGGCGTTCCTTGATGCGTGCTGCAACAATCCCAACAACGCCGGCATGCCAGCTGGCGTCATGGATAACAACACCCTTGAGCTCCATCAGCTTGTGCTGCTCGATGTAGACGCCAGCATCAAACACGTGATGAGCTTCGATGTCTTTGCGCTGCTGATTGAGCTCTGTCAGGCGATGAGCCAATTCCTGGGCCTTCCCCTCATCCTGTTCAAGGAGGCAGCGAATACCGATCGACATGTCGTCAAGACGACCCGCCGCGTTGATTCTTGGGCCGACGGCGAAACCCATGTCGGTCGCTACCACTTTACCCAGCTCTTTGTCCGCGATGTCGAGCAGCGCCTTGATGCCGGGGCGAACTGCGCCTTGCCGAATGCGCTTTAAGCCTGCGTGGATGAGAATTCTGTTGTTGCGATCCAGCGCGACGACGTCCGCAACCGTGCCCAGTGCAACCAGGTCAAGGAGCTTGGCAATGTTAGGGATCTCAACACCCTTCTCCCGGAAATAGCCGTTGTCGCGCAAGTGCGCTCTCAGCGCCATGATGGTGTAGAACATCACGCCACAGCCAGCAAGCGCCTTGCTTGGGAATGGGCAATCTGGCTGATTCGGATTCACGATCACAGCTGCATTGGGGAGCCCCTTTTCTGCTGCAAGGTGATGGTCGGTAACCAACAGTTCACAAGGGTGGCCAGGAATAACTGTGCCATCTTCAAGCGTGGTTGGTTCTCCCAGGGCATTGACGGCGTCAGCGCCTTCGAATGATGCAATGCCATTGTCCACCGTAACGATCAAATCAGGCTCGTATTCTGCTGCAAGCTTGACTACCGATGGGGAGAGGCCGTAGCCGTGAATCATGCGATCCGGAATGATGAATTGAACGTCGCGGGCGCCCATCATGGTCAGGCCTTCGACCGCAATGCTGGTGCTGGTTGCGCCATCACAGTCGAAGTCTCCGACAATGACGATCTGGCTGCCAGCACGAATGTGTTTTTCGAGCAGCAGCACGGCTTTGTCCATGCCCAGCATCGAAGAAGGAGGGATCAGTGCATCCAGGGGATAGATCATCTCATCAATATGTCGAATACCCCTGTTTTGCAGAATTCTGTTCAGAATGGGGTTTTCGTGTACGGGTTCTTCGTTAAGTGCCGGTTTTTCTAAAATCGGCTTGAGGCCCATGCTCATGAGTAATTCCTGGATTTGACAATATATCTATTATCTAACATAAAGAGATCCCGCCACAAGGGCGGGATTCTTCAATACATGCCTAATTAGCCTGCGCTAACGGCATTCAGCTTGCCCGTGCTGATGGTGGACTTTTCCGTGCTGGTCGCAGCCAGAGCGCGGAGGTAGTAGGTGGTTTTCAGGCCACGGAACCATGCCATCTTGTAGGTGGTATCAAGCTTTTTGCCAGATGCCCCTGCAATGTACAGGTTCAGGGACTGGGCCTGATCAATCCACTTTTGACGGCGGCTGGCGCAATCGATGAGCCAGCGAACATCCACTTCGAACGCGGTGGCGTACAGGGTCTTCAGATGCTCAGGGATGCGGTCAATCTTCTGCACCGACCCATCATAGTATTTGAGCTCGTTGACCATCGTAGCGTCCCACAGGCCCTCTGCTTTCAGATCATCCACTAGGCGTGGGTTGATCACGGTGAATTCGCCCGAGAGGTTCGATTTCACATAGAGGTTCTGGTAGGTTGGCTCGATCGACTGTGTCACACCAACAATGTTTGAGATCGTTGCTGTTGGCGCGATTGCCATGATGTTGGAGTTGCGGATGCCTTTTTTGACCCGAGCGCGAACTGGAGCCCAGTCCAGTGTGAAGGACTTGTCGACGTCGATGTACTGCTCGCCGCGCTGGGCAATCAGGATTTCCTGGGAATCCAGTGGCAGGATGCCCTGGCTCCACAGAGAACCTTCAAAGGTGGCGTATGCCCCACGCTCGTCAGCCAGGTCGCACGAGGCCTGGATGGCAAAGAAGCTGATGGCCTCCATGGACTTGTCGGCGAAGTCGACCGCTGCATCGGATGCGTATGGGATGTGCTGCATGTACAGCGCATCCTGAAAGCCCATGATGCCCAGGCCGACTGGACGGTGCTTGAGGTTGGAGTTTTCAGCCTGCGGCACGCTGTAGTAGTTGATGTCGATCACGTTATCGAGCATGCGTACAGCAGTGTTGATCGTTTTCTGCAACTTGACCAGGTCGAGCTTGCCGTTGACGATGTGGTTTGGCAGGTTGATCGAACCCAGGTTGCAGACAGCAATTTCATCCTTGCTGGTGTTCAGGGTGATCTCGGTGCACAGGTTGGAGCTGTGAACCACGCCAACGTGCTGCTGCGGGCTGCGCAGGTTGCATGGATCTTTGAAGGTCAGCCATGGATGACCAGTTTCAAACAGCATCGACAGCATCTTGCGCCACAGGTCAGCGGCAGGCATGCGTTTGTAGTGCTTGATCTTGCCTTCATCAGCCATGGCTTCGTAGTGCTCATAGCGCTCTTGGAACGCAATGCCTGTCAGGTCGTGAAGATCAGGAACATCCGAAGGGCTGAACAGAGTCCACTGGCCTTTGTCGAACACCCGCTTCATGAAAAGATCGGGGATCCAGTTCGCTGTGTTCATGTCATGGGTGCGGCGGCGGTCGTCACCTGTGTTCTTGCGCAGCTCGATGAACTCTTCGATGTCCAGGTGCCAACTTTCCAGGTAGGCGCATACGGCGCCTTTGCGCTTGCCACCCTGGTTGACCGCAACAGCGGTATCGTTGACCACTTTCAAGAAGGGTACAACGCCTTGCGATTTGCCGTTGGTGCCCTTGATGTAGGCGCCCAGCGCACGAACCGGTGTCCAGTCATTGCCCAGACCGCCTGCAAATTTAGACAGCATGGCGTTGTCGTGAATCGCGTGGTAGATGCCCGACAGGTCGTCGGGAACGGTGGTGAGATAGCATGAGGACAGTTGCGAGCGCAAAGTGCCCGCGTTGAACAGGGTCGGCGTAGAAGCCATGTAATCGAAGGAAGAAAACAGGTTGTAGAATTCGATCGCCCTTTCGGTAGGGTTTTGCTCTTCCAGCGCCAGGCCCATGGCGACACGCATGAAGAAGACCTGAGGGCGCTCAAACTTCTGGCCGTCCGAATGCAGGAAATAACGGTCGTACAGTGTCTGGGCACCCAGGAAAGTGAACTGCATGTCGTTTTCTTCACGCAATGCCTTGCCCAGCTTCGCCACATCGTATTTGCCGCTCAGCAGCACAGGGTTCAGGTGGTCGTTTTTGACACCAAACTCCAGAGCAGCCGCCAGGTCAGCGGCATAGTCGGCGTCACCCTCAATCCCGGTGACCTTGCGCGATTCATCCTTGAGTTCAAGCCACAGCAGGCGGGCGGCGACAAAGGAGTAGTCTGGCTCCTGTTCAATCATGGCCCGAGTCGTGATGCGCAGGCCTTGCAACACTTCACCCCAGGCGATGCCTGGGAAAACGTTCTTCAGGGTTTCTGCGGCCAGTTTTGGGGCAGACACGTTGGGCAGGCCAGCGCAGGCGCGATCCAGGTAATTGGTCAGCAGTTCGACCGACAGGGGGTGTGTCTGCTCATGCTCGTCGGTGTAAAACAACTGAACAGGTGCAGATGGGGTGCGGCGAGTCTTGTTGCGCTCTTCGCGATACAGGATGTAGGCACGAGCTGTGGCGTGCTGCTCGTTCACCATCAGGCCTTGTTCAACCAAGTCCTGGATTTCTTCGACATTAACCGAAGGCTTGCCAGAAATGGCTTTCGTGACGCCATCGACAATGTTGGCAATCACTTCGCGCAGATGGCTGGATTGTGCGGCGACTTCGCCAAGGGTGGCTTTGAATGCTTTGCCCAATGCTGCGGCGATGAGGGCGCCATCGAAGGCCTTAGGTTGGCCGTTGCGTTTTACTACCGTGGTCATGTCTCTACCTTTTAGATGCCAAGCCCCGGTTGAGCCGGGGCAAATTGAATTCGTCTGGGGCGACGTCAGCCCCATATATTCACGCTAGCACGATCGTGAATAGGGCTGTCAATTTACATCAAAAGCGAATTTAGAGAAAGGGCTATTGCAGACCCCTCAACATGAACCGAAATGGCTTCCATATGCCGATAGCCTCGGCCTCTGCCGCCTTTTGTGCGCTCGCCATCATTTTTTCTTCAAGCGACGGAAGGCTATCGAAGGTCTTGTCCTTCATGTAGATGCCCTTTCGAACCAGGTCGACACCAGCAGACTGCCCTTTGACATCAATTGCAGAGCATACTGGCATAGGGACGTCGGCATATTTTCCGTAGCAACGAAACTGGTAGTCATGATTGATGAGCTCGTCTCTTGATGCCTTTCGCGCCTCTGCCTCGAAACCGTCTTCACTGAGCAGCATGCCCGAAGAAGACCCGCTCGTGAGGCCGGCAAGCTGCACCTTGAACATGAATGGGTTGTCGATGATGTACGGTGTTCGCATGTCCTCGACAACCTTGGCGGTCTGGTCGATAAACGGCTCGCTAGGTCTTACCCAGTACGCAAGTGGCCCATCCATCTCGACGGCTTGGGCTTCAAAAACCATCTCTTGCTTGAACGGCTGCCATTGCCCACGCTCATCGACAGGCCCTGCATGGGCTGCGGCGGGAATTAAGACAACCATCAAGGCAGTGAGTACTTTAAGCATGATCACTCCTCAGGCTAGAATGTAGATAGAACAATAATAACAAAAGCACCGCATTCGATTTAAGGTGCTATTGAAGGAAATTATGCAAACGCCTCCAAATCACAGTCTCTTGCTGCCACTTGACCTTGCCAACATGCGTCGTTACGGCATGGATCACTACGAACACGTCTTTACGGCGGGGGCGAAAGTGAACGACAAGCAGACGATGATGTTCCCTACGCCTATCCATGGCGAATTTCCGGTGCCTATTCGCGACAACCTGGTTCGGGGTGTCGTCATGGGGCATATCAACTGCGATGTAGAGATGGTGCCTCATCAGACCTACATTTGTCTCTTCCGTGTGACGGATAAATTCGGGCCAAGTCACCGATGGCTGATGCTTGACTCCATTATTCCGGCCAAAGACTACGGGGTTTCGAAGATTGTTCACCGCGTTATGGACTCTTGGCGCTTCTCTTTTCTGAAAGATAAGAAGGCCAAATGGTACGAGGCGTTTGGTGAAAACTCTTTCATGGTGCTCGATCACAACCCTGAAGCCGTGCGCGAAAAGCTCGATCTCACCGATCGCCAGTTTCTGCGGGTGAAAAACGAGTGGGGCAATCTTCGTGACATGTGGCATGAAATCAGAATGCTGCTGCGCCACAATATCGAAATGAAATACGTGGATCTGCTGATCGACGTGTTCCGTGAAAATCGGGACTCGACCATGGATCGTCACCCCTTCAGGGCCACAAAAACCCTGACTTTGCCGTCCGATGTTCAGGCCAAGTATTTCCGTGCCACAGGTGTGCTTGATCAGGTCAGAGAGGATACTGAGAACGTCGTCAGTGACTATCTGGATGCGGTCGTTTCTCGCGATGGAGCCACTGCTGTGACCCTGCAGCAGGCAATCTTGAGCTGCAGCACGTCTCTCAAGATAAAGGCCCCTATCATCGAGACCACCTTGCTTGAAATGATCAGGCAGGGTCGAGCCGACTATCGTCACATGAACGGCGAGGATTCCGTATCGCTCGGAAAAATGCTTCGAAATGATGAAAGCCTGGCCTCAGAGCTGATGGCACGTTCGGGCGTTCACACCGACACGGTTCCTTTCCAGCGATTTGACGGAGGCTCCAAGGCTAATGGAGACAAGATCGTACTCAACGACGATCAGAACACGGCTGTCTACAGCGCTCTCATGCATCGGGTGTCGATCATCACAGGTGGGCCAGGGGTCGGCAAGACAACAGCCTCTCAGGCTGTCATCAAGGCCCTCAGGCACCTTTATCCGGGAGGTCGTATCCTCTTGGCCGCGCCGACAGGCAAGGCAGCTCGCAGGCTAACTGAAGTCACGCAGGTCTCGTGCTCGACACTGCACCGGCTGCTTGGAATGGCGCCAAACACCTCATCGATGATGACCAGTTTTGGTGAGCACGATACGTTGATCATCGACGAGCTTTCCATGGTCGACGCCTCGCTGCTGACCAACGTCGTCAGGCACATGAAAAACAGGGGTCGATTAGTGCTCATGGGCGATAAAGATCAGCTTGAATCGGTAGATTCTGGCGCAGTTATGCGCGACATCATCGCTTCTCGCCGCTTTCCGGTGGTGGAGCTTCTGGATGTCCAGCGCCAGGCAGCGCAAAGCTTGATTGTCTCCGGAGCCTATTCGATCCTGCGAGGAGAAATGCCGGTCTTTGGCGTCGGTGAGGGCGACCTTCGCTTGATCGAAGCTTCGACGCCTGCCGAGATTGCTCAGAAAGTGAATGACCTGATCCAAAAGGTCATCCCACATGAGCACGGCATTGGGCTTGAGAACATTCAGGTGCTCTCCTCCATGCGAAAAGGGGATGCCGGCGTCAATGCGCTCAACAAAAACCTCAAGAAGGTGTTCAACCCCAAGGCAGGCGAAGCGAAGGCATGGGGTCGTCAGTTGGGGAACAATTTCTATCATGTCGGCGACCGTGTGATGCAGTTGCGCAACCGATATGATAAGGACATTCAGAATGGGGAAACAGGGACGATCCTTGATTTCAACGAGTCTCGGCAGGAGTTCATTCTTGCTTTGGAGGATCGCGAGGTTTCTCTGCCCTACAACAGCTACCTGGACATCACCCACGGGTGGGCCTCAACCGTGCACAAGAGCCAGGGTTCAGAGTTTGAATGTGTCATTTTCGTTCTGCCTGATGATCACCTGAACATGCTGACCAAGCGCACCATCTTCACCGCAATGACCCGAGGAAAGAAGCAGGTGTACTTCGTCGGCTCCAAAGAAACCCTTGCCAAGGCGTTGTCGGGCTTGCGTGAGGATCTGCGCAGGTCGCATCTGGCTTTCTTTTTTGCCGATAAACACATGGATGTGGTCAACAGCCCACAATTCAAGGCTTTGGTTAGCCGCAAACCCAAGCAACGTCCAACCGCATCGCAGCGCATCTCTCTGGATGACATCGACGTGCCATTTTGAGAGATCGCAATTATGAATGAACATGCGTGGATGCTTGGATTGTTATTAGCTGCGCCCGCCCTTCTCTTCATTGAGCCTGGGATCGAGCTCCTGTTCGGCAAGCGAAAAGGCCGGGGGCTTTACCGGCAAGCGAAAAAGAAAGGTCTCAGTGCTGTTTCAGGCATGACTTGGCAGCAGTTCGAGCAGCTTTGTGCCGGCTACTTCAGGGCTAAAGGATACCGGGTTGAGATGTGTGGCCAGGGTGGCGCCGATGGAGGACGAGATTTGATTTTGAAGAAATCTGGCAAGCGAATCCTGGTGCAGTGCAAGCACTGGCGCTCCAGAGTGGGCGTTACCGTGGTGAGGGAAATGTTCGGCGTGATGCACGCCGAGAGGTTCGATCAGGTGATCATTGTTGGCACATCAGGCTTTACCAAAGACGCCTGGTCATGGTCGAAAGGAAAGTCGATCCGACTCATGGATGCCAATTCGCTGATTACCTAGGTTTCCAAGTGGGATTCGACTTGCTGGGATCCGGGTAGGGTCTGCCACGCTGAGTTCTCAACCCTGGTGTGGCGGGGGTGCTGAAGGGGGCAGACCTGGGAGTTTCATCGGCTTTTTGAGCGAGGGCCAATATTCGGCTATCCAGGGCCTCTTTCTCCAGCTGGGTCGTCACCAGAATCCAAAGATTCAGAAAAAGTCCTACAGCTACAGCTAATCCTAAACCAATTAAAATGAAAACCGTCTTTTGGGTGAATTCCTGGGTTCCATCCAGCAAATAGCCGATGGCAAACATGGGGTACAGAAGAAAAATCATCGAGCAGGCAAAGTGTATTATTCGAGTATTCATGCTTTCCTCTCAAAAGGGGCTGGCACTTCAGCCCCCTGATCTATCTTAGAAAAACCCCAGGTGCTTCAGGCAGAAGGCTACAGCCGTACCCGTGCCACACGTCATGGTCACGGCAAGAATCATCTTCACCTGTGACAGGTCGCGAGCAATGGCATCCTTCTCGGTTTGCAGCGTGCCGATCTGGGATTTGAGCGAGTCGCAATACTGGCGACCGGAGATGCGCAGCTGCTTGTAGGCACCGCGAATGTCGTTGAGGCCACCTTCGAGCTTTTTGCTGCGCCCTTGCTCGGCAATCAGCTGAGAATTCAACAGCCCATTGTCTGCGCGGCTCAAGGTCAGGCGCTCGTGCATGATTGCAAACTCAGTGGTCTGAGTTCGATCCTCGATAATGTTCGAGAGCCTGCTTTCCAGCGTTTCGATCTGATTACGATCCTGTGCCCGCGCATCGTTGAGCTTGATGACTTCTTCGCGCAGACTGGCGCTTGTGAGGCGCTCTGTGGTCAGTTGCTCGTTGACCGCAAGCAGGTCATTGCGCATGCTCAGCTCGGACATCCGTAGCTGCGACAGCTTCTCGTTGACCTCTTCGACAGCAGCCTTGGTGACGTATTCGCCGTTGTTGATGCGGGTGCGCAAGTCGGCCAATTCGCCTTCGGCGACTTGACGCTGGCCTTCTGCCTGGGTGATGGAGGTCTGAAGACTGTCACGCAATTCGCTCAGCTTACGCTGGGTTTCCAGGGATGCAACCTTGCGAGCTTCCTCCACACGCGCATCGGCGCGGCTTTCCGTTTCTTCCTGCAGGCGAGCAGTCTCACGGCGCATTTCCTGGATCGTACGAGCCGTGTCGGTAGACACGCGCTGAACCTCACCGCGAGCTTGGTCGGCTTCGGCAGTTTTACGGGTCAGATCCTGTTGCAGCGCGCCATTTTTGCGTTCGAAGTCTGCCTGGAGACGGTTTTTGTCTTCGAGCAGTTCCTCAACGCGTTCCGCCAGGGCACGCTGTTTGGCGCCATGGAATTCGGCGCTGTCGACCGGCGCACGGCCCAGAATCTGGGTGGCATCGTCAAACAGGTCGTTGATTTCCTGGTAGTCGTTTTCAGTGACGTTGTACTTTTGGCGGTAGATCAGGGCCGTCAACTTGGATTGAAACTCAGTCCAGTCCTGCTCCAGGCCGTTATCTTTTTTGCTACCCTCGACCAAGGCTCGCAGGGTGCGATGACCCAGTACTTCTGCGGGGCTTCCAGCACTTGGCGCAATGCTTTCCTTGAGCAAGTACTCGTTGGCGGTCAGGCCTGCAACCCTGAGCACTTGCTGCACGCTCAGATCCCAGGCAAGACTGTTAATACCCAGAAGGCGGCTTACGCCATCGAGCTCAATCAATGCTTGCGTGTGTTCACGCTTGTCATTCAGCGAGGTGACCGCTGAGGAATTGCTGTTATCCATTATTGTGCTCCAATGGCGCTGTTAGATAGACCGCAATAGATATATAATGAATTGGTAGACCTGTCAATATAAGGAATAATCGATGATGATCACCGGGAGGTCGCTCCAGGACACCCTTTCTTCAGTGTGGGGGTTTGATTCGTTGCGCGAGGCGCAGGTACCCATCATTGACTCTGTCGTGAATGGGCGCGACTCCCTGGTCATTCTTAAAACGTCCGGAGGAAAAAGCCTGTGTTTCCAGCTACCCACTGTGCACAGGGCCGGAATGACGCTGGTCATCAGTCCGTTGATTTCGTTGATGAAGGATCAGGTGGACGCCCTGCACCGCATCAACGTCCCTGCCACCTATGTGAACTCAAGCATTGACCCAAGTGTGGTTCGCGAGCGCTACAACGGCTTGGCCACGGGACAGTACAAGCTGTTCTATGTGGCCCCCGAGCGCTTCCTCGACCCCGGTTTTCTTGATGCATTGGCCAGGTCTCCCCTGAACATGATAGCGATCGACGAGGCCCACTGCGCCTCGCAATGGGGCCATGATTTCCGTCCGCAATACTCCAAGCTTGGTCGAGCCTTTGATGATCTCGAAGCCCAGCTGGGAAAACCAATTCAACGTGTGGCATTTACAGCCACCGCCACAGCCAAGGTGCAGGCAGACATCGTCAACATACTTGGCCTGCGCAACCCAGACCTTCACCTTCAGGATTTTGATCGGGAAAACCTCACGTACGCGGTTGTCAACGCCGACCGAGACCGCGCTGCCGAGGTCGAGAAGGCCATTCGTGAACACTCCAATGACTGCATTATCGTATATTGCGTTACGGTCAAGGAGGTTGAGCGGATTCACGCCCATTTGCTCGGATCAGGCATCAAGGCAGGTAAATATCATGGGAAGCTAAGTCCCGAGATGAAGAACACTATCCAGGAGGATTTCATTGAGGGTAAAACCCAGATTTTGGTCTCAACGTCTGCTTTTGGCATGGGCGTGGATAAAGCCGATATTCGGGTGGTGATTCACGCTCAAATGCCAGGATCTTTGGAAGCTTGGTACCAGGAAGCGGGCCGAGCTGGCCGCGATGGCAAGCCTGCCAAGGCGATTCTCTTCTACAACCAGGGCGATCGCAGCATCCACCAGTTTTTCATTGGCATGGCGTCTCCCCAGGTCAAGGCGATCAGGGCGGTCAAATCATTGGTTCATGGGCGTCTGCTGTCCGGGCCAGATACGCTGGACACTCGATGGCTTTCCTCCATTTGCCGAGAAGAGGTTACGCCACCGCAGATCGATTCGATCCTCAGCATGATGGTTGGACAGGGTGAATTGACCCGTCGTGACAACGTATATGCCCTGGATGAGTTTGATCATGACGAGGATTATGTGTGGGTCGATGAGATTCGTCGAAACAACTGGCAAAAGGTCAATGCAATGCAGGCGTGGTGCGAAACCACACTTTGCCGCCGATGGACTGTGCTCAAGTACTTCGGCCTCAAGGAGGCCCACACCCGATGCGGTACGTGCGACACCTGCCTGAGCGAAACCTTCTCCAAATCCCAGACGGATGCGGGTCAGCGCTATATCCGCCCCATCACCCTGATCAACCTCGCCAACTGCCTGGACAAGCTGGCTGAGTGCTGCAGCAAAAACTGGCTCAAGGTTCTTTTAGGCATGATTCCAACATCATCACTCAAAGAGGGTGAGGTCGAGGTCGCTGGTCGCTTCATGAACTATGCGGTAGGTGATATGGAGCGCTGGAGGGAAATGCTTATCAAAGAAGCTCTCATCACTCCTGAGCATGAAATTACTGAGCGCGGATCTAGCTGGATCAAGGGAAAAATTCAGCTCTCGCTCACGAGCTATAGCCGTGCACCTGAAAAGTCTCAGGATGACCTTGATCCAGAGTTGCTGCAGAAGCTTAAAAAGTGGCGAAAGGTTGTAGCCAATCGAGAGGATATGCCGGAGTTTGCCATTTTCAACGAAGTAAGATTGAAGCTACTGGCAAGCCTGAAGTCAATTGATGATAAAACCCTCGAAGAAATAGGCTTTAATCTAGCCTGGCGCACCAAGCATGGTGACCTCCTGAAGAAGGTCTACGTGCAGCATGAAGGTCAAACCCTAGTCCCTTGAACCCTCGGCAAGCCGAGGGCCGCAAGGTAATCAGGCGATCTTCTGGAGTAGCTGCGCCAGAGCAAGACTCATGAAGCTGTCCTTGCCGCGAGAATCCGAAAGCCTGACGGGTTTCTCGCCCCCGGCTGGGTCTAGGCCCAGCAATGTCCACTCACCCCCATCTTGATCAATGACGCTGTCGCCTGGCTTTATGAAGTCTGGCAATTCAAGATTCTGGGAATGTTCCTCCCACTGCCTCTTCCAATAATCCTGCGAGGCTTCAGCATAGACACTCAGGCGCCAATGAAGGCATCCCGATTCGATGGTAGCTGTTCCCTTTGGCGCTTCAAGGCCGTGGGTTATTGCCAGCTTTTCGAGCATGTCCTGAGCCTGAGCGAAGAAAGCAGCCAGTGTTTGCTGCTGGCCTTTTTCAGAAGTCATCAGAAAGTCGCCCCTGGGTGATGACGGCGAGTGCGGTCGTAATATCCATCTACGAAGTCGCCGTAGCGATTCTTCCAATAAGACTGAGCAACCCCGCCCGATAAACAGGTGCGAAGCGCCAAGCCCGTGATTGACTCGAAGCGTCCGCGCTGACCTTCGCTTATTTCCACATAGGGGGCTTGTGAGCCATTCCCGAGCCTGCAAACCAGTACTGGCTGGTTATCCGGAGCAATGGGTGCGCTACCCTGTGACAGCAGTCGCTCAGTTGTCGCCGGCACGGCCCGCTGAGGCCTTGATCCGTCTTGCACCAAGTAGCCTTTGCCTTGCTCAGTAACTGCTTCAAAAGACTGGTGGATGGCTTGTGTGCGCTCCAGATCGACCAGACTGTCCTGTTGGTAGGCTACTTGGTTGCCGGGAAGTTTCACTCCACTTTTCCAGTCGTAGGTATGACCTGGCTCAATCCACCGAAGCATATTGAGACCAACCTCCGTCCACTGGGGATAAAGACTCTGTTCTTCGTCCGCCTGCCAAGCAGCAAAGACACGCCGGGCACCTTCTGGTGAGTCGGTGATGATCTGTTGCAGCTTGAGGGCCGCTTGTTCATTGGCAGGATTCTGAGCCAGCGCCTTCAGGGTTCCTGTAGGTGTGAAGCTAGAAACCTTAAGGCTCAGGTCGTCCAGGATGCCAGCGCTTGCCGTGCCAGACGCAGCGGCAAGACTGATCGCAGCCGCGAGTAGTGCTTGTTTCAACATGGTGATTCTCCTTCAACGATCAGATGGCGCCTTTCGCGGCGACCTGCAAAATGGGTTCAACGCCAAGCTTGTAGAGAATCAAGCCGGCAAGAGTTAGGAATGAGGCTGAAAAGAGCATGAGGATCGGTGTTGTGGCCTTGACCCGTTGCCCATAAATCGTTCGATATTGGTCTGATAGGGCCTTAAGAGACCTTCCCGCCTGATCTCTATCCTGTACAGAGGCAAGAGCAGCCCGGTCGGTAGGGTGCAAGTAGCGCATGGCTTCTGCCCAGTTTTTGCCTTGCTTCACCGCTTTCACGGCATTGTTCAAGTCATCTTTCATTAGCCCCTTGGGCGTACCCTCAGCAGAAAGTGTAAGGCTCTGCTCCATGGGTACTCCGCTTCCTACCAGCAAGCTCAAGCCATAGAGGGTGATGTAGTTATTGCGTGACAAGACCAGGTCTTTGTAGAAAGGAATTCTCACCACTATCTTATCTGACTGGGAGGGCATCACTAGCCGTCCAAAGGTGCCTAGCAACAGCAACACGATGAATGCGCCACCAAAGACGCCCATCAAAACGACAGAGAAGTCCAAAAGCATCAAAGCCCCTTTCGTGTCGACAGCATCGCCCGCCATCTTGATTAGCTCCGAACCGAGGATTTTCGGGGCAAAATAGTATTTGGTCGCAAAAATGGTCAGCGCTGCAAACAAAAAGCCAATGACTGAAAACCACATGGCCCAGACGTTGTTGCGCTTGACCGCATCAATTTCCATTTCAAATTCTGCGGCATGAAGAAGAGCCTTGCCCGTGTTACCGGCTTTTGACCCAGCCTTGACCAGCGCGGTCATCTGACGTGGAAAATCTGATTGGCCAATGTTTTCCATGGCTGTAGGGATGTCATCACCCTGCTCTACGAGCCTCAGCATTTTTCCAGAGACTGCCTTGATGCTGCCCTTGAACGTACGCTCGATCAGCGTCAAGGCGGCAGAGGCACCCATGCGACATTCCAGCATGGTACCCAGGCGCTGAAGGAACATCTGGCGCTCATCCTGAGTAAGCGCCTGCTTAATCACCGAAAAGGTTCGTTTTCGTTTAACGCTGAGGATGCGCCCTTTGCGCCGAACTTTGAGCTCGGCCTCCCGCTGTGTTTCGCATATGACTTCAATGGATGTCACTTTGCGCTTGACGGGATCCTCGTAAAGAATCGACCAGGTTTTCATGAGCGATCTCCTTTCTCAGCAATGATCTCTGTGGCCTCGGCACCAAACACCCGAATGAATTCTGCCTTGTCTGTCATGCCTTCCATGTAGCGCATGTAGGCGTCCTCGATCATGGTTTGCCAGGTAATGTCCTGGGTAGAAAGAAGCCGATTCACATCAGTCATGCCTGCGAAATAGGCACACTCAGACACAATGGTGCGATTGTTGTAGCGACGACCCGTGCACACTGGGCACTCTTCTGATTCCCCTTCGACGCCGCCGCATGCAGGGCAAAGGGTTCGCATCAAGCGCTGAACCATGACTGAACGCAGCACGTATTTGAGTTCATGAGGATCGACGCCCAGATCCTTGAGTCGCTGAATAGAGGCCTGAATAGAGCCTGTGTGCAGTGTTGCAAACACAAGGTGCCCAGTCTCAGCCGCCTTGATAGCAATTCTCGCCGTATCCGCATCGCGCACCTCGCCCACGATGATGACATCCGGGTCGGCACGCATGAAGCTGCGCAAAGCGCGGGGGAAATTCAGACCAACGCTTTCATTGATGTTCACCTGTTTAACGAAAGGTGTTGTGTATTCAACCGGATCTTCAATGGTATAGATTGCCTGCGAGAAACGATCCAGGTAGCGCGTCGTGGCGTTAAGGGTGGTCGTTTTCCCTGAGCCAGTAGGGCCGCAAATAAGACATAGCCCATCAGAGCGGCTGATGCCCTTCTTCCACTCTTCAACACCTGAGATACCAAGAGTATCGAGGTTGAACTGTGCGCGTTCCGGATCAAGAATACGAATGACGATGCTTTCGCCGAAATTGGTGGGTACTGCAGCCACACGCAGGTCAATCAGGCGCCCGTTGTACTCAATTGAAAAGCCGCCATCCTGAGGCACTCGACGCTCCGCCAAGTCCATTTTTGAGCGGTCTTTTATCTTCGCTGCAAGCACCAGATATTCGTCAAGATCGCTTTCATGCACCAGTGTGCGAACCCCCAAAAAGCGCATAAACACGCTGTAAGAGTTGCGGCGAGGATCAATGTGAATGTCTGAGGCTTTGTGTAGGATGGCTTCGCGCAGCAAGAGCTCAAGAACTGACGAATCAGAATCGCTGATGATCCTGAGTTTCTCCACGTAGCTATGGATGCGCTCAACGTTCGCAGGGATAAAAACCAGCTTTTGCTTTGGGAAGTACCTCTCCAACAGGTTTCTAGCTTGAGCTGTAGGGCAAAGGCAGGCGAGATAAACGGCTTCCACGGTTTCTGCGGCAAGCATGATCTTGTGCTTGATCAACAACGCCAGTGGCACCTGGGGGACTATCAGTTCTTCGTCCATCAGTGCATCAGGGGTAATTGACAGCAATGCCTGGACAAGGTCTGCCTGGCGCAAGAAGCCATTGTTGACCAAGATGGTGCCGATTGACTCGTTGGTGATGCCCGATTCCATCTTGGCAGCGTTGATGGCTTGAGGGTTAACCAGCGAGCGGGCAATCAGCACCTGCTCAAGCTGCCTTTCCTTGGGCGTGAGTTCATGCTGAACGTTCTTGGTTGAGATCATTGACTGCAGCTCCAGGACGCATTGACGCGCCCCTGCAAGTTTTCATTATTATTGTTGGTAACCTGCCCAGCAGTTGACTCTGAAAAGAGATATCCCTGCCAACAGGCACTGCCACCAACGGTGGCGGATGTGCCCGATACTGACAAAGCTCCAGAGTCATACACCCCTATTTGGGGTTTGCTGCCCGTCGAAAACCACTGTTGACCATTATCCAACAAGATCGAAGCACCGTCACGCAATACTGCACCATTCCCGAGGTTTCCCGAGGAGTATGCGGTACCACCCGTAGCGACAACTCGCCCCTTGATGTCCATAAAACTGGTCGAGGAACCGTCCAATCGCAGCGTGGTATCAATTGATGACAAAGTCGAATCGAAGCCTACCCTTATGCCCTGCTCAAATGCTCCTTGAAGAATGATCGTGGAACCTTGGAGGCTTAGCCCACTTCCCTGGTCTACCCAGATTCCGTACTGAGAGGATCCAGTGATCCCAAGGCTTCCAGATCTGAGCCTCCAGGTGGACTGGATAAGGTCAATCGCCCCTGTCGAGGCGCTGGTGTAAGTCACGCTCAGTCCTGCATCCTGATCAACCTTGGAGTTATCCAACGAAATCTTCCCTCGGATGGCATTTGCGCCATCAAGCACAATCTCTGAGTGCTTGGCAGTGATGCCTCCAGTTGATGCTGTGACCAGGCTTACGGCTGAATCGGCAAGTTGAAGGCTTGCCTCCAGGTCTACATTGTTTAAGACCAGTCGAGCATTGGTGACAGTGACGGTGCTTGCACCCTTGATTTCCACCTGAGCCGCGCCCGCGCCAGCGATAACAAGCTCTGAATCCGAAGATGTCTGTCGACCGAATGCAAGGTCTGCAGTCAATTGGTAGCCGCCAGCTCTTTCTGGAAGATTCAGGATCAGTCGTCTGGGCGGATTGTTCATGTAGGGGGCCAGGGCTTCATTGATAGATGCCGATTTGCTTGCATCAATGAATTGGCTGCTTGACCTATTGATGCCTTCTGCTGCGCTTAGTGTTCCGCCGTTTGCCCCAAACAGTGGAATGACCTTCGTGTTCACGCCTGGTGTGGCATAGGTACCGGTCTGACCATCGAAAGTAATATCAGCACACGAAAGCTCGTCTGCTTTTTCAAAGGGAGAAATGATGAACGCCAAAGTGCTGCTGCTGCCCCTCTGCATTCCATCAATGTCCCCTGAGCGGATGACATAGTCAAAACCAGCAATTTGGGCAGTTTCGACCGGATAACTCTTACCGGAGGAAAGTGAAACAGCTTGAGTGGGGCCCCCAGAAAGGCCTGCTCGACCAAGAGCGCAATAGCGCGGCGCATAGCCTTTGGAGTTAAGTTTAGGGCCTGGGATGGAGCTGGGC
This sequence comes from Pseudomonas sp. CFBP 13719, assembly GCF_014842095.1. Lineage (NCBI taxonomy): Bacteria > Pseudomonadati > Pseudomonadota > Gammaproteobacteria > Pseudomonadales > Pseudomonadaceae > Pseudomonas > Pseudomonas sp. CFBP 13719. The sequence goes on from NZ_JACYVB010000002.1 coordinate 892,722, forward strand.
AGGGTGTGACCAATGACTTTTCCGGAGGCATCCAGAATAGAGACCCCCAATGGAGCGACATATTCACCATTAGGCCCAGCCTGAACCATCATGGCAGATACCCCAGCTTCCCAGATCATGTCAATCTGACGCTCACGGCTAGCCGAACTCAAATCGTTCATGGCGGCATACATACCAGAAAGACTGCTCGCTGACATGGCCAGAAGGCCCATCAGGATCAATCCAAGAATAAACATTACCAGCATGTTGCTCTCCTACTTCGACAGGCGGTAAGTCATGACTACCGGGAATGGGTACTGAGCATCTGATGTGGCAGTCTTCCACCCTGGGTCAATGCCCCCTGTGGTGCCACACAGTGAAGAAAGCCCATACTGGTCTGGATAGCGTGTAGCCAGGCCCTTGAGTGAGTCAAAGCCTCCTCTGCCAACACTGCCTTCAAAGCACCATCCATTGAATTCTGTTGTCAGCTGGGTCAGCTGCAACTCATCAGGAATTGGGGCAGTGACAGACAACATGCTCCTCAGATCAGTAACGTCTGCCGGCAGTTTGCCGTTTAGATCGTGGTAGCGGCTCCAAGCTATGGCGAGGTTCAAGTTCAGAACAGACCAGCGTTCGAACTTCTCCTTGCTCTCGAACGAGGAGGGATTGATGTAGGATATGCCGCTGACGAGCATATAGCCCATCAGAGCAATGCCCATGATCACCACGATCAAATGAACCATGGCTACTTACCGCCTTGCGATCAGTTTGATCAGCATTTTTTCCATAAGCTTGGTAATGCTGCACACGGACAGAACCACGGCCAGTACTGCGGTGGCACCCCAGATAGAGGCCTGCAGCCATTCTTTGTTCAGACCGTAGTAGGCCGCGATCACCAGCGCGATGATGGGCGCTATCCGATCGAACCAGACGATAGCGGGGTGTTTGCTGAATTTGATCAAGGTTGCGGGTGACATGGTGTTCTCCGGGTTTTGTGCCTTGCTCAGAGCCGCCTTGTGCAGTCGAGCCTGTCATTTGTCAATATATAGCAAAACCGTGGATTGTTCCACAGGAACTACTGGTGGCGGGTATGCATCTCACACCGTTACATCATGGCTTTGGAGATCATCACGTGCTTTTACCTGCCAGGGGCTGCGGATCTGATCGGTTTCGCCTTTAATTGAAATGGCCCGGAGGGAAATAATTGTGATGGGAAAAGTAGCGGGCACAAAAAAACCCGCCAAAGGCGGGTTTTTCTTTTCCAACCCCAGGGGTTAGATGCGGTACCAAACCTTGTTGGCTTCAGCGCTTGCGCCTTTTACGCAACCGAAGGTGCCGGTGCTGTTGGCGGATTGGTCAGCGATGATGTCGCAGACTTCGTTGGCAATCGACTCGCCAGCGGCGGCTTCGGCAACGATCACTTTCGGAACGGTGGTGCCGTCGGCGTTGAAGGCCTTAGCGATGCGGTACTGGAGGCCGGCTGGCGGCGTTGGAACGCTCGACAGGTACTGCTCGGTGACCAGCTTGGTCAGTTCAGTGCTGATTGCGGTAGGGGCTGTGGCACCATCAGCAGTTTCGCCCAAGGAGAGGCCAGCGTTGTCGTTCTTGTACAGAACGTGGGCGCCGGAGATCTGCTGACCCTGGTTGATGAAGGTCGACGCGATGGCACGTGCCGAACCGTTGGACAGGCCGTCACCACCGTAGAACAGAGTCGAGACAGCCAGGTAGACGGTCAGGGCGATGGCGATAATGGCGATAATCAGTGCGAACATGGGGGGTCAACCTCTTTGTTGTTTTTGTTGTTAGGTCGTTTGCTTCGACAATTTGAATATTAGCAGCTTGTCGATTTATGTAAATATTGACGCCAAACGGGTTTTTGGAATACTTGAAAGAAGAGCATTCTCAACATCTTGGATACGTCAAATCAGACACGCACAAAAAACCCGCCGAAGCGGGCCTTTTGCTAACCCCGAAGGGGATTAGATGCGGTACCAAACCTTGTTGGCTTCAGCGGTCGCGCCTTTCACGCAGCCGAAGGTGCCGGTGCTGTTCGCAGACTGGTCGGCGATGATGTCGCAGACTTCGTTGGCGATCGATTCGCCAGCAGCGGCAGCGGCCACGATCACTTTCGGAACGGTCGCGCCGTCAGCGGCGAAGGCTTCGTCGATGCGGTACTGAACGCCTGCTGGAGGAGTCGGTACGCTCGACAGGTACTGTTCGGTGACCAGCTTGGTCAGCTCGGTGCTGACTGCGGTAGCGCCGGTTGCTGTTTCAGCAGTTTTGCTCAGCGAAAGACCAGCGTTGTCGTTCTTGTACAGAACGTGGGCGCCGGAGATCTGTTGGCCCTGGTTGATGAAGGTCGACGCGATGGCACGAGCCGAACCGTTGGACAGGCCGTCACCACCGTAGAACAGAGTCGAGACAGCCAGGTAGACGGTCAGGGCGATAGCGATGATGGCGATAATCAGTGCAAACATGGTGTAAACCTCTTTATTGTTTTTGTTGTTGGGTCGTTTGCTTCGACAATTTGAATATTACCAGGGTGTTGATTTAAGTAAATATTGACGGGTGACTGCTTTCAGGTATGGGCGAAAGATTGTTATACCCACACAATTGGTTCTGACAAATATATGAGTGAGTGATCAACAAAAAACCCGCCAAAAGGCGGGTTTATGGGAAGGAAAAACCTATTTGAGCGCTGGGTCAAAATAGCTCATGCGAAATACGACCCCACGGATACTCGCACCTTTCTTGTCCTTGCAATCACCCATACAAAATTCAGTCATTTGCATGTCCTGACAATCCTGAATGGCAATTGTGCTTTTGAGCATCTTCTTCTCATGATCCTCAAGCCCAAACAGCTTGGCTTCGACCGAGCCGCCATCTTTGACTACGACAAATCCCGCCTGTTGTGTGGATTTCTGGCATGACTCGACGGCGCTGGTTTTGAGTTTTTCGTAGGGAACATCCTGGCGAGGGCTTAGCAGCAAAGCGGTCGCCCCGATTACGCTAATGGTGAAGACCACCAAGCCGGCAATGCCGATGGTAGAGTTGAAAAGTGCGTTGGAGCGTTTCACTGGCCAGCCTCCTTCAATGTTTTTTGGATGTCGTTCAGGGCAGCATCGGGTGCCGGCATCGGGCTGGGGGCACTTGGAATCACCGGCGCAATTGTGGTCTCAGATTTCTTGATGATGAGATTCCACTTATCTGCCTTGAACTCCAGGCGATCCAGGTAGCTTGCCGGTTGGTTGAGAACGTCATTGACCTTGCGCAGCTGGTCTGAAGGCAACTCATACCGCACTTTGGCGTAAACAGGCACTTTGTCCTTGTTGTACACGGCGTAGACCATAAACCAGGAGGCAGAAATGATTGCTACCCCTAACAAGGCGCTCAACAGGCCGGCAATCATCAGGCCGTGATGCCTTGAGAAAACAGGTTTGAGCGGATCCTTGAAGACGATTTCAGGGCTGGGCACCTTGGTCTCGTACTCGTCAAGAAGGTACGAAGAGAATCCCTGCGGCCTAATGCTTAGCTGCAGATAGCGCTCACTCGATGGAATGATCACTTCGCTGTGGCGACTTAGGGTCTCGATGGCCGATCTCAACGCCCCGCTTCCTGACCCACCTTCCTGAATTTCGTAGGCCAAGCCTCCATTGTATGACTGGATCTGATAAAAACATGCGGACTTTGAAGTGCCGTTATCAGATACCCACTCACCAATGTAGCGAAGCAAATCCTTTTTCTTTACCTGGGTCATGTAACCGATGTGAATCTGCCTAGGCCAATTGGCCACTTCGGATGTTTCTCCATCAATCCCGGACAGGTTAAGGGGGTCGGCGATTCCCGAGAGCTTGTCTCGTATGCGTGAGAAAAGGCTCTTTTTCACTGGCTGACTTTCGTCAACAAGAGGGTCATAGACCAGACCTGCGTCTTCCGGGTAAGCAACCAGGGGCTCATCAGGCATAATGGGCTCGTCGGCAGAGGTCATGATGCCCTCATCACCATGAAGACCAGCCTGCTGATTGCCAAGCTGCGAGAAGCGCTTGACCAGCCCTGGTGCAACCTCTGCGCGGCTGCCCTCTTCGACCCCGGTTTGTGGTTCGGGATTCTGTTCTTGGAGCCTCTTTAGCAGATCGCACACATCTGGCTTGTCAGAATTAATCATGAGCCTGTCCTTTGCTTGCAAAGACCGTCACTGTCGGACGAATCAAGATAAACATCGCAGTTCTCGTGACCTTCGCGCTTTTCGAGGCTGTCTTGTAGTCATCCAGCAAGGCCAGGTTGCTTCTATTGTCAGATAGTTGATCGTACATCAAGCCGCCGATGATCATGCTCTCCCCTGCGCGCACCTTGACGTTGTCAGTGAAGCTTTGCTCCTGGGTCTGGGGGCGGGTCAATGTACCGATTTGGTTACCCGCAGACAATTCGACGAATCGCAACAGCGAGGACAGCTTGAGGTCAACGCCGATCGAAACCAGTTTTGAACGGTTGTCGTAGTAGGGCTTGAGCTTGAGCTCCAGGCCAATGTCGACATCCTTCACATCCGTCGAACCTAGGCTGTTGCTGTTGTTGCTGTAGCCGTTGTTGTTGTTATTGCTGTTGACCCCGATCGAATCGATGTAGGGAATCTTCTGCCCTGATTTGATCGCGACTTCTTCACCCGATATCGTGTCCATCGAGACTGATTGAGTTGTCTTGGTCTCTCCGTAGGTTGACAGCAGATTGAATGCAGAGAGGAAGTTGAAATCACCAGCGGCAAAATTTAGCTCCAGTCCTTTGCTGCTTAATCCTGCATATAGGCCTTTTTTGCGGCCTGAAATGGTCGTGGTGTCGTCTGAGTCAGAATCGCTGTCGGAGTCGCTGTTTGAGCTGCTGGAATTATTGGAATTCGAGGAGCTGTTTGAGTTGTTGGTGGTGCCCGTGGTGGTTTCCTCGACGCTGGCCAGGCCCAGTGCGCCAATGCCGGCTTTCAGCGAACTCCAGTCAAAACCAGTGTTGCGTTCGGTGTCGATCGACACGTTGATGACAGCCACCTGCATGGACACTAGCGAGGCGTTGATGCCCATCTTTCTGACCATGTTCTCGATGCGTGCCTGATTCTGCTGGTTAGCGCGGTACTGGATGGTGCCTGCTTGCACAGATGATTTGACGTCAGTAGCGCCAAGGCTGGTGATGTTTTCCTCGATTGCCTTGGCCACTGTCTCACTCTGTGGAATCTGAACGATGTAAGGCTTGCTCTCCGTCACCATCAGGATGTTGCCAGGCAGCCAGGAAAAGCTCAGGCCATGAGCAATCGAGATCGCGTTCAGGAAGTCACCAAATGCACCCTTGTAGTTGAAGATCACCACCTTCTTGCTTCGAAGTGCTTCATCGGGCACGACCAGGAAAAACCCCTGGTCAGCAAGCACCGCCCCGAGGTCATCCAGAGTGCTGTCTTTGCTGAACATGACCTCGACTTTTTTCATGGCAATCTCTTTCGGAATCGCCTGCGGTGATTCGATCATGAAGTCGTGATCCAGTGCGACTGTCTTCAAAGCTGGAGTTTCTGCCGTCCAGCTCTGCTTCATCTTGTCCGTCAACTCACTCTTGGCTGGAATGGTGTTGTCTTTGGGCATGCCGTTACCGGCGCAACCCGCAAGCGCGAGAGCAAGAGTAAGGGCCGCGATTTTGAATGAATGCTTGTTTACCATTGTTTTGCCTGCTTGGTTGGCTTTTGTGCGGCCTTTTGCACATCCGCGATTTTCTTCTCGATTGCATCAACCTCAGGCGCCTGGGCCTGAGCTTCCAGCGTATTCTTGGAGTCGGAACTGGCGTCGTAACGCACATAGATCCCAGACTCTGGCTTGTACCAAACTTCCTTGCCGTTGATGATCGCAACCATGCGGGCACCCTGAAGTTCTGCCTGCTTTTGGGCTTTGGGTGACACCACCAGCGGTGCGGGAATAACCTGCCCGTAAGCCCCTACATTCACTGGCGCCCCAGGTTGCGGCTCAGGAACCTGACGTGCATCAGGTGGAAGAAACGGGTTCTGTTCAGCAAGCGCTGAGGTCGAACAGAGAATGAACAACAACAGCGCTTTGCGCATTTCAGATCCCCTTCGCTTTTTCTAGCGCGCCAATGCGCTTGAGTGCGCGCACGATCTTGGCTGCTGAATCCAAGCTGTCCTTCCGACGAACAAAAGACACCTCTCCATCAATATTGACGATAACCACTTCTTTCGCGATCAGAATGGCCTCACTGAATTCTGATATCTTGAGGTTCTCGCGAATGACAACCTCGCTGAACTTGGGATGCTTTTTGAGCCCCTCAGTTGAGAGAGATGGTCTGGCCACAAGCGTGAACTTGCCTTCGTGACAATTTTTTGGATTGCTCAGCCAGTCACCCAGCGTACCCGCCAGACGGGAATTTCCGGCACCAGCAGCGACGAAGGAGATGTCAGCTTCGCTGTACTCGGCTTCGCGCAACGCCATGAGCACCTTGATCTGCTCTTTGGCCCTGAAAGCCGACTCTGGCGTGGTTTCGAGCGCCTGTTGAGAAAGCTCAATGCTCATGTGTTAAATGCTCCTGAAAAGTCAGCCCAAAGCTTGGTTGGGCTATCGTTGGGTGCGTGTGGAATCTCCCCGGACTGGGCTTTCAACAGTCGGCGAACGCGAAGAGCAAAGCCTGACAGCGAAGCAAAATGCCCCGAGTTGTCCTCGTCCTTCACCCGCACCTGGATGTGGGCCAAAAGCTCCTCAAGGAAGCCCTTATCGTCCACGCCCATTTTTGAATCCAGCTTGATCATGGGTTGTTGTTTCCGGGCCCGCAGGGCCACTTATTCACCGATTTGGACTATCTTAAACAAACTGCCGTCAATATTCTACTAAATCGACTATTTTGGCTTAGTAGTCGACAGCTGGAACGTCAGAATCCTGCTCAAGCATCTCGCTTTCACTGTCAAGGTCGCCCTTCGCTTCGCCACCGAGCACTTGTAGAAGTGATTCAACCAGCTTGTTGACCTCATCGCTCATGAGTACGACATCGGCCTGAAGAATCTCCAATGGCTCACCCGTACCAGCATCCAGGTCTTGCATGGCGATTTCCGATAGGGAAAAGGCCTTGATCATGAAGTCATCAGTAAGGGTGAAGGAAGATCGCTCACCAAAGAGAAGCTCAAGCTCAGAAACCTTCAGGTTTTGGCTGCGCAGGTAGTCCTGCAGGTTCGGGTCTTCCAGCTGGCGATCCTTGTAGCGAATCGTGCCTTCTTCTTCACCAATGGTGCATTTTTCACCCAGGTTAAAAGGTTCTGCGGTCTTGTCTTCAGCGACCCAGAAGGTCATGATCGACCCGGTTTCGTGCTGAGGCTTAACCGGGTACAGAAGAGGCTCTTCCATTGCGCCGCGCAGGGTGGTAGCAATTGCATCGCCCACTTTGCGTGAAGATGAATTGATGACAAGCAGCTTGGCTTTGTTGTCAACATAAGCCCAAGTTTCCTTGGCTTGCGGGGGAAAGTGAACCAGCAGTCGAGCCTTGATATCTTCCTGGATTGCGCGTTTCTCGTCGCGCTTGAGTCGGCGACCTTCTTTCTTCTCCCTGATCTGGACTTCCTTGTTCAGGGCTGTCTTGATTGCGCCGGTTGGTACCTTCTTTTCTTCGACCATCAGGCAGAAGAGATGGGATCCTGCGACACTGAAAATGCGAGTATCCAATCCCACGACTTCGGTGTATCCGGCGCTCATTTCCTGAGACGGCGTGCAAGGCACGAATGGGTTTGCATCGAGCATCGACAACAAGGCATCAGCCTCGATTGGCTGCCCCATGCGGTAGACGTTGAGGTTTTTGAAAAGCATGGTTAGACACCCTTTTTACGTAAATTGACGGTTGCCGCTTTTTCTAAGTCGTGAGAGCATATATTTAAACGTATATTGAGTCAAACCACCTTTCCTTCATCCCTGGTACCACATTGATCCAAGCGGCCCCTCAGAATCAGCTACAGCTATGGCAGGCGAACCTTAAGGTCGCGGCCAGCCTGGTGCGTGATTACTGCTACAACCCGGTACTGAGCCAGGATGCACTCCAGGAGGCTCAGCTTGCCCTGTGGGAGGCCACCTTCAACTGGCAAGAGGCCATGGAAGGGACTTTTACCCACTACGCCTGGCTGTACATGCGCCGCAAGCTGCTGACGTACCTGACAGAGACCGCGAGCGACATGCCTAAGCTGAGCCGCCGCGAGCGCCAGGTGCTCAAAGAGATGCAAAAGCACCTTCGTGCTGGAGAGCTGATTTCGTGTCAGCTACTCGAAGCGCTGAGCCAGGAATCGGGCATAACCAGATTTCGCCTAGGTCAGTTGGTCAGCTACTGGTACCAGGGCAGCCTGACCATTACCGCCAGCAGTTTTGAAGCTTTTGAAGAATTCGAGGCAGAAGACCCCGAGCAAGTAACCGATGTATCCTCTTTGGAAGAAGGGATAGCCAATCTCCCTGAGCGCGAGAAATTGATTGTCCTTTCACGCCACCTGCAAGATCCCAGAGCTACCCTGGCTGACCTTGCCAAGCAGTTCGGTGTGTCAATCGAGCGGGTGAGGCAGCTAGAATCCAGCGCCATGAAGAAACTTCGCAGTCACATTGCCGCCCATCCTTCCAAAGAGGCATAAAAAAACCCCGCCAGGCGGGGCTTTTCCTTTCTACATGCCCTTACAGGCAGTCAAGCAGACTTGCGGTATCCATGTATTCGGCCTCAGCAGGCTTGATCTCGTCACGATCCTGGTGTTCATGCTCGGGAGGGCTCTTCAGGAGCTCCAGATAGGCCTGTTTGAAGCGCATCTCCGAATTCCTGTCCCGTTCACCGACGTTAAGGTCAAACGCGCCAATGGTGCCTCTAGCGCGTTTGACGAGCGGATGGAATGTCTGCCCAGGTTTCATTGAAATTGCTTGCAGCCAGGCCTCTTCCACCAAGGGAGCATCATTACTGCGAAGAGCTGTCAACGCGTCGCGAAATTGCTCAAGATTGGGCGGGTAACTACGAAATGCAACGCACCCTCTGATCTTGGCCAAGGTTTCTTCAAGTTCGGCAGGGCTCGCCTCGATCTCTTCAATATTGGTAAGCCAGATTCGTTCACGCTGGAGGGTCTCGATTAGCCCCTCTGCACCACGCCACATGCGCCCGTAATTTTGACTGAAAAGAGCATCGAGCTTTCGCCAGAAATCCAGATGGCCTTGCTGAGCATCGGTGAATGGAAAGTTTTTGAGCAGCTGACCCATTTGTACCAAGTTCTCGAAGCTGGGCGGATACTCTGCGAAAGCCTTGATGCCCGTCAAAAGCCATCGCTGCAAAGATTCGGCATCCGGGCCTGCAATGCCTGCGCGTTTTAAGCAAGCGGACAGCTCTGTGGCATAGGCTGCAGGCTCTCCATAAAGCTTTCTGAACATGGCAGCGCCGTAACGGTTAAGGAACTGCCGGCTAATGTTGGAGCAAGCCTGCGAAAGGCTGATCTCGGTTGCAGTGCTCATCAATAATCCACCTCAAAACTTTCATCAACGACAACCTCATCCTCAAGAGAGAGGACGGCAGATGTCCCGTTTTTCTTCAGCCAATTTGTGACCCAGTAAGGGAATGTAGCCGGCTTCGGGCGCTCCATCCTTTCCATTTTCAGATCGTCGAACATCAGATCCAGGGAAACCTGCATGTTGATGCCAGGGAATTCTTTTTGCCACTGAGACAGCATACCCTCCGTCACCACATAGACGGTACCGTCAAGCCCATACCGGTCGGTGGGAAACCATCCCTGATACCCTTCGAGCATGGCAGCGTTGCGCTCAAGAAGAGGTATTCTCCTACAAATTTCTGATACAGCACTCGGGCCAACGTCTCCCAGTCCCAGATCATTGCTACGATCGGTTTGAGCCGCTTTCCGGATTTGGTTCATGTCCAGGCGCTTACCCTTCTTCTTGATAGCGCTAGCCGAGGACTTGATCTGAACAGACCGCAAGACATCATCAAAACGTCCTTGCTCAATTTGCCAAAGATCTTTGGCGGTCATGAGGTCGATTACATGCCAGATCTCTTGAGCGTCGACATGCCAGTCGTCCACCCAGGCCTGGATCTTGAGGGGGCACTCACCTGGTGATTTAGGATCAAGCAGCATGTCGACAATCTCACGCGCAATGGCGCGGTGCACAAAGCAGTTCAATTCATGCTTAATTAGCGTTTGCATCTCATCGTTCAGCCGCATGGATTTTTTGCCCCAACATGCATAGAATATTCAGAATAACCGAAGCGGATCGCATCATAGCGATTTCGCGATAAATTGACAATCCACGTTGATCACCTAATGACTCTAGAAAATATCATTCTCTACCCTCGTAGCTACAACAAGCGCGGTGATGAGTCGTTGCACTCCGTTCAGGGCGTCACTGCCGAGGGCGAAGAGGTCAACGTCAAGCTTCGCATACCGGCAAATGCCAAAATCATCGGCGCTAAACCCAGCATCGCCGAGTTTGCCCGTGATGACTACGGCGCCAAGAACGTTTGCTTGGCCACACCTGAAAACGGCCCAGAAAATCCTGGCGGGATGCTTTTGTTCACCGGCTGCGAGCCTGACGGCTCCAATCGAAAGGGCATAACAAGCTACATCGCCAGGTGGGCCCATCGTCTGGTTGCAGATAAGGACTCCCCCTCCCCCATCCAGGGCTTGGGTCGCGTGGATGTTTCGAAGATGACCTCGAAAAATCGAGGATTGGCCACCGATATTCGCGCATTGCGCGAAGCCAAGCCGCAGGGCTGGGAAGAGAGGGTGGCTATTCTGGAGACCCAGCTCAACAATACAGTGGAGTTTCAGTATCAGTTGCGCATGTACCGCACTGCTGAAACCCGCTCGTTTAGCCTGGCCGATCGTGAGCTGTGGGAAAGCCATTTCTCTCAATTGATCGACACCCAGAATGTACGTGGTGCACGCATCGGCGCGTTTGTGCGCATACGACAAGAGGGCGGCAAGTACCTGCCGGAAGTGGCGAGTGAGATGCTCCCACTGTTTATGACCAAAACGCAACGCTATCAGACGGGTGCCGAGGTACTTCAGTGGTTGCATCGACAGAACCCAGAGCTGCCAGGCCTTGGAGAGGACGCCCAGATCGTCATTGTGCCGATTGAATGCCATACGGCAGGCACAGTGTTCAGAAAGCACTATGGAGCCCCTGAGCGGTACAGCCGCCTCCTCCAACAGTACTACCCTGGAGGTCGGGCTGAGCTTTGCCATCTGATTGCGTCCCGCAGCATGCACGAGGGAGAGCCTATGCTGCTCAGGGCGCACCCTCTCACCCCTCCGCTCGCAATCCCCTCAAAGCTTGCGGAGGATGGCACCCTGTCCGCCCTTATGGTGGGCGAAGAGGTGCCTGTCATACCGCAAAGAGATACACCGATCGAAGTAGGCCTTAACGGCTTCGCGCCCCTCCTTTTCCCAGGGTGGTTCAATCCGGTATGCATCGTTTTGGATGAGGGTGATATCCACCTCCTGCCAGACCTGACAAATGATCAGCCCGATCCAGTCCTCAATGAGGATGCGGACGAGCCTGGTGAGCCAGATGAGATGATCATCATCGACGATATCTTTGAAGTGGGTTCAGAATTGCCTCAAAAGGATCAAATCGGCTCAGATGTTTTTGACATCGCATCGGAGCAAAGAAGCAGCAATGACATTCCTGAACCAGAGCCCATTTATGAGCCAGAGCCAGAGGAAATGCATGAGGTTGAGCCTGAATTGAATGACAAGGCTGATTTCGAGCCGCTACAGGATGCTCATGAAAATCTCAGTTCAGATACCGCAAAAGATGGGGGCGCTCCTTCGACAGAATCCGCCGACCCTATTCCACTGGAGACGTACAGCGACCCAGTCCAGCCCATAGATTCGTTCAATGATCCAGGTGAGGATGCTCAGAAGGAATCTGGCGTCGAGCCAGCATTCAGCGGTGAGCCATTTTTGGGCGTAGAGCCTTTTATGGATGTGGACGATGAGATCGGATCCGACGGAAATAGTCTTGAAGAACAGGTGCTGACTTCAGTTATTGAGGATGTATTTCCTGCAATTTCTTCTCAGCCTGAGCCTGAACCTGAACCTGAACCTGAGCTGCCAGCAACAGAGCCAGAGGCGCCTTTGACCTCAAAAGAAGTCTTCAAAAACCAGAAGACAGTCACAGACAAGCCTAAGCCCAAGGGCCTCGCAGGCTTCATGGCCAGAAAGGGATTGCTCAAGTAGTGTCGCGTGCACCAGCCCTGTTGCAAGGGCCGGTGTTCTAGTTACCCATTGAGTAGCTATTGTCAGCTTCGCGCTGGATCCTGTGAGGCTTGAAAATTCCGGCGCCTGCAGTGATCAGCATCGAGTTTTTATCCCAGTTCTGGCGGATAGGCTCGATCTCTTTGAGGACGGCGCGATACTTGTCGTACTCCATAGGATCGATGCCTGCGTCGATGGCAACCGATTCAAGCTCAATGAGTTTCTTCTCAAGCTGCAGCTCAGCAAGGGCAGTCTCAGCATCCCTGGAGTGAAATTCAGCACGCTTGTCACCCTTCTGAATCCAGAATTTAGCAGTAACGACCTTTTGATGATTGAAGTCATCGTAGAAGAGCGCAGGGTCACCCTCAAAGGCGGGGGGTACGAAAACTCCCTTGAAACCATCCTTGCGGTTGGCCATATTGCCCTTCTCGATCACGTTGATGTAGGCAGCGTAACCGTTCTCGTATGGCGTCTTGAACACCAGCAAGCTAATGTCGTGTTTTTTGGGGACGATGGGATAAATCTCATCGCCCACCTGAAGCAAGTGGCCGGCGTTGAGAGTCACCTTTTCATTGCCAGGAGTATTCCCTAAAGACACCTGGCCAATAGTTTTGCCGTTTTTGCCGACAAGCGTCCACGTGTCATTCTTGCCCATGGTTCGGGCTTGAAATCCGTGCTTTAGTCCACGACCAATGATTACGCTGTGCTCACCAATTGAAAGGGTGCCAAATTCGCTACGAGAAACGATGGCCTTCCCCGAAAGGGTGTTGATGCTTTCATTGAGCTTGACCCTGCGGCTGGATCCGTCATGCCGATGGATCATGAATTCCTCGTTGCCCAAGGGTTCTGCCTCCCAGTTTTCCAGAAGCTTGCCTGGAAAACCGTACACCATCTGGACGGCATTGGCGGCGCGATTGTGTGTTGAACTTTTTCTAGACATTTTTGGCGTCACTGAGTGAGGTCTTTTCTACACTATGTGGGAGCAGTTGAGTTCCGCACAATGGATGGTTAACCCTTAATGCGTTGACAATATATGGGTAAAGGGTATACCAAGACCACCCTGCAAACAAGGAACACTGCTAGAAGCGAGCTAATATTGGATATGATCGGGTAAATTCTGGAATCAATCGTCCATTTTCATGATTTTGTTGATTTGCAATTCACAAAAATAGGTATAATCAATCACAGCAGGGCAAAGAACTGCACTGCACCCTTAGTGAATTTGAGGATTTGCACATGACGAAGAAAGAGCTGATCGAAGCACTCGCATCCCAATCTGGTGTTGACCGCAAGCAGGTTGAGCTGGTGCTCAAGGCGCTCCCTGAAGCGATCAAGGCCGAGCTCAAAGATAAGGGTGAATCGGCAGTCTACGGGCTGGGCACCTTCAAGGTCAGCGATCGCGCTGCCCGTATGGGTAAGAACCCCCAGACAGGGCAGCCCCTGCAAATCGCAGCGCGCAAGGCGGTAACCATGAAGCCGGCTTCGGACATTCGCCAATCGGTGCAGTGATCCCATCACGCTGCTGGGGATTATCACATCCCCAGTAGCGTGTCCGCGCTAGGATCGTCTTTCTGATTGCGTCTCTTGAAAGGGACTACGTTATCAGCCTGCAGCCCACCTCCCCTTCTGCCTGTTAAAGGCATGCCAAAAGAATCTCGATCCCACTGTGGCTCTTTTATATTCAATCCAGTTGTGTATGAGCCTGCTTTGACAAAAGCGTTTTCGAAAGCCGCCTGGCTGACTGGAATGTTGACCTCTCCATTGAAGACAAGCCAATCTCCCTTTGTCCCTTCCAGGCAGCGGGAAAGGTCGGCACTGTGTGAGCAGAAATCATGCTTCATTTTCACAGCCAGGTGTTCGCCAAGGCTGTGGTAATAAGTGCCGTTCGCACCGGCTTTTGAGCCTTCGGCAGCCTTGAACTGTTGCATGAAGTAATCTGCGGGCCAAGGGCGAGGGATTTGCGAACGCAGAACTGCCCTGGACGGGTCAAACCTGTCGCCCAGCCAGCAGCGCTTGGTGTCAATCTCGTAAGCCAGAGCTTTTCCTGGAAGCGTAGTGAGGTCTACCCAGAAAAACATTGGTTTACGGGTAACAACCACTACTTCATTTTCGTCCACAACCTGAAGATGCGTGACGTCGAGCCTAGGGCTATCCATACGTCAGTCCCCCCTTTAGTCCAACCCTCATGCACACAGATTGCCAGGGAGATTCAGGCCGCGCAACGGCAATATACTTGTAAACCGACGAATAATGGAGGTATACTTAGGCATAAATTGATCCAGGGTGAATTTCTGATGGATTTGCAGGGCATTACTCCCTCCGACCTAAACCAGCGCATCGATCTGCTTAACGCCGATCTGACTGTTGCACAAGCCAGCATCTCCGAGCTTCTCAAGGGATCAGACCCTGGTGGCGCACCTCTCGATACCACAAGCCACATTAGACTAGAGGTGCTTCGCTTCGAGCGAAACACCATTCGCTCACGAATCCTCGATGCCACTGCAATTCAGCATGCCCAGGAAACCGCGAAATCGACACGTAAAGCGGTTTCCCTTTTTGCAGAAAAATATCCGTCGCTTTATCAGGAAATTGCTGAAGAGCTTAGTGCTGACCACAGCAGCTTTAATCCTCTGCAGGATGAAAGCGAAATGCTTATTCAGCAAATGGAGAAATGCTATAGAACCATTGCCTCATCTCATCAAGATCAAGTGTCCATGATGACTCAGATCCAGCAAAATCTTTCAAGATTGGATGAAATGGGTGATTGGATCGACCGGGTCAACTTTGCATTGACCAGGTCTAGATCGTTTTTTTCAAGAAAATGTTATTCAGTCCGCAAGTTACGTGAGCAGCTAGCTGCTTCTCAGCAGGACGAATTATCAGCCAAGGTTTATGCGCTTATAGCGGCACGGCATGGCCACGGCTTCGTAGAGCATCTACACGAGCTCATGGCTCAGGAAGCCTATCTGGCCGCTTGATGAGCGGCCATTTGGTCATGCCCCAGCTTCTACCTGATCATCGGTTTCAGTCTTTATTTCAAAGAACGACGACAGGAAATTCTGAAGCTCTTCAAATTTATCCTGGGCCAGGTCTTCCTTTGAAATGGTAAGAGAAACCCCCGTCTCCCCATTGTCATAAGTGCCGACCGCTTTGCCCTCGAACATCAGAATTGCAGATTTCTTTCTCTCAGGTGCTGGTGACGCAGGCTTTGCAGGTCGTGCTTTCTTTGGGGTCGCAACCTTGAGCTCCTTTTGGATGTAATCCAGCATGGCTTTTCGAGTTGGTAGGTTTTTGTTAACGAACCTATCGATACCTTCGATTATTACGTCAGATACCTTTTGTTTATCCGCCTCTTCAACCCCGAACAACTTGCCCAGTGCTTCCGCCTCGGTCTTTCCGACCACGTCAAGGTTCAGCTTGATGACCTCAATGACTTGGATTGGGAATGCCTCAAAGCTCAAAAGCTTGTAATAATCCTGACTACGGATGCCGAGGGCCTCCTGGATTTCTTTGCCTTTTTTTCCCAATCGCTTCTGAATGAGAATGGCATTGTAGTCTTCAAAGGCGGTAGGATTTGATCGGTCGTTGTTCTCGGCAAAGCAAAGCTCTGCCATTTGGTCATCCGTCGCTTCACGAATGACAGCTTTGACCTTGATCCCCTCAAGCGTGCAGGCTCTCCACCGATGCTCACCCCAGATGATGTGATATCGATCACCGGCCTTGCGCACCCCAATAGGCTGCATCTGCCCGTTTTTACGGATCTTCACTCCAAGATCTTTTACAATTTCTGGATTGAATCGGATCCGGTATTGAAATGGGTTGGGGTCAACCCTGGTTGGGTCAAGGTCAACAATCTCTTCACCCTGTTTAGGTTGCTCATCAATCGCCTTGCTGATCGCGCCGTACTGCGTAGCTAGGCTTCTAGCCTTTAGTTGATCTGCAAGGGAGGTCATGCGCTCACCTTCTCAACTAAGGAGGGCTCTACTTTCAATGCAGCCTCCTTGATCACAAGCTTGGCCAATTTCCGGTAGGCATGTGCAATGTCACTAGACGATTTCTTGGAAACAGCAAGTTCACCAGTATAGCTTTGATTTACGACAGATTGCCGCCACGGGATGCTAACCGGCAACTTTCTGAATTCACCTTCTCCAAAAGTCTCTTTTTCGCTCATGTTTTTGTCTACAGCGGTGCCCTTCCTTGTCATCACTGGCAGAACGCCAAGGCACTTAAGTGTTGGGTTCACTTGATATATTTTTTTGAGGATCTGGTGCTCTAGGTTGATCAGGCCCATTTCAGAATAGGCACCAGGGTCAACCGGAATGATGAAGTGTGTTGATGCGGCCAGCGCATTTTCAACCATAAGTCCCAAGTTTGGGGGGCTATCAATGATGATGAAATCAACCAGACCATCCAGCGCAGCGATTTTTTCACGCAGGCGCTCCGAAGGCCGCATCCAGTTCTTCTTATAGGACTCCAGGTTGGTCTCAATATCAGGGTCAGCCATGATCATGCTGAGATTTTCGATGCCCGTGCTCACGATCGCATCCCAAAGGTTGATCGTGTCATTTGTCATCACTGGGCTCAGCGTCGGAGCTCCAGAGGTCATTAGCATCGATGCGACGTGCATGGTCGCGTTGCGCTGAGCATCTGCATCAATCAAAAGAACTGACTTCCCAGCTTCAGCCAGGGCGGCAGCCAGGTTGATGGCGCCTGTCGTCTTGCCTACCCCGCCTTTGTTATTCAAAAAGGTAAATACACGCGTAGATAGCATAAGGCCTCCAAATGAGAAACATTATCAATTGAGTTGTGGTGTGTTGTACCACACTGGGTGGCTGGGCAGGAGTATAACCGCTCACCGTCATTGATCAAGTCCATCAACCCCAAATTGGGCAAAATTCAGCTAGGTGCGGAGACCAACTCGCAAAATCGTTTAGTGAATCGAATGTTGAGGCCCAGGCCTGCCACATGCCCAAATTGGGATTATCGAGCAGAAGGTTCGTGGATTATTTGATCAAAAATAGACTCTGGCTTTGCTATCCTCCCCCTAACCTAACCTAACCTAACCTAACCTAACCTAACCTACCCTCCCCCTCCCCCTCCCCCTCCACTTACATCACGAACATCTAAGCTAATTTTTTTTATCAATAAAATTGCATAGAGTTTTAATAGTCGGCATGTAGCCAGGTAATTTATCAAGATAAGCCTCTCGGCCTGATTTTAGATCATGATTCTTTAGCATCCAAGAATCACATTTGTCATATCAAGGCGTCTGGAGGTAAAAGCCTTATTGCTAGAACCCGGTCATTCCCATCTAACCCAAATTGGGTCTTCTGAAAAAAAGTTCCAGCTAATAGCCAATCGTTGACCTGAGTTTTATCGAATATATCTATTCTTAGGTATTTAATGCCAATTTGTCATTTTTTAGTTACTGGCCATACCGTCGCCGGATGATAAATATCAACAATTGGGCCATTAAAAGATATTGTGGATTGCCCAAATTGGGCTTAATTACAATGCGCCCTATATTGGTCTTCACTTTAACGTTTAGATATCGATTCAAGAGAAGTTCAAATGGCTGTTTCGCTTAGGCTTCAATAACCACAACGGATTCACTATCCAGAAGTGTTAATAAAATTCAATGCGTTTATTAAGATGCCCAAATTGGGAAGTTCTTCAACCCTGGAGTTTGCTTAGTTAGTCAAGGAATTTTCATTTCCATGAAAGAGATCTCTAAGTTGTCTATGGCAAATACTTGGAACAGCCCCCTCCTAGTAGGTGGTGGTTAGCGGTTTGCCCAATTTGGGGTTTTGCCATGACACCAGCCTGTGAGATCCATAGATTATCGATTAGGTGCTCACTTTCATGCCTTGGATCTTGTTTTGCCCAAATTGGGCAACATTGGTCGGCCTTAGCAAAAAACAGCCTCTGAGCCCAGGTTTGTATGTGCTTTGCCTTCATGGAGTGCTAAGAATCAGCGGTCTTTACCTATTGTGGTCTAGGTGTTGGTTGCTCTTTGCCCAATTTGGGCATGACATATAGATCTGACGGTAGGCTAAACAAAGGGTGAAGAGGGATGATGGTTTCAGTTTATCTAAGGCGGCGGCCTATGACCAAAGGGACGGCTGCGTTCCTGCATGGTAAGACTAAAATCAAATGCCCAAATTGGGCAGGTATTATTCTCAAGCTCTTTTATGCAGCATTTTTATGCGTTGCCATGCCCTGCTCTTCATTCCTCATTTTGCGCATCTGAAAATTTATCTCTCATTAAGCTAATGGGGATAGGTAAATTTAGTGCCCAAATTGGGCAGAGAAACTTATAGAAGAATTTATCTTTAGAGCAATCAGGGTAAGTGGCTCACCACATACTCCTGTTAAATTTTGCCACCTCTTGGATCATTAAAATAATATTTGAAATAGCTGCTGAGGATTATGGAATCACATAAACAGAATCCCGCTCGATAAATCCAATATCATGCACAGGGGCGATGGAGGGAGGATTGTTTGCTGGAATCGCACTAGGCGCTTGATAGAGAATTATGGGTACCGAATAGTCGTGATAAAAGTCAGCCATTTATATCTTGATCACGGGATTCGGTTTTTTACTTTGAATCTGTAATAAGGACTTATCCTTTTTATGGCCAAGGGCTACGGCGTGTGTGCAGTTTGGAGCAGAATCCGCCTGGGGATTTAGGTAAAAGAACACAGCAAAGGTCAGCGCCAATGTCTACGACGGGCCTGCATTTAAAGTCGAATGATGGCTACTCATTCTTGTGGATTGGGGCTGATGAGGGTAAGGAGGGGAGGGGAGGGTTTTATCAAAGAAAGCCACTTGGTGATTGGCCTTTTCCGAGTTGGCTTCAGCGCTAGGTAAATATAAGTCAAAAGTTATCGCTTTTTATGCAGGGGTTCATTGCCATACCAAAAGCAAACACCAGAGCATTGGTATTGGTTATATTAATTCATCGTTTATTAGTATTTCCATTCCGGAGTTGGCTATTAATCTGCAAGAAATAAACGTGCGATATTGAGAACTTGACCGCTATTTTGCATTGAAGCACCGCCTCCGTCTTTTTCCATTAGAGGGTAGCTTGCCGTGGTTGTTATCTATGGCTGTACATGCATACAGTAAGGTAATCCCGTACACGCCATGAATGGGCCGTGGCGTCTAACCTATTGATTTATGTATATTTTTGCTTGATCCGGTATTCATCCAGTAGCAAGCTGCTGGATCCTGAATTGATTAAAGCCCTTTATTTGTGGTGAATTAAGGATGATCATTGTTTCCAGTAGACATCCGGCGCACATCCACTGGACGCGTTCAATATTTTGGCCGATACTGCGATGTGATCAAATTTGGGTGCAGATGCTTTGTCTTGTGAGATGACCGCCAAACTGATGAAACAGGCAATTGACGTTTTCGGCTTCAGCCAAGCCTCGGACGCGATATTTGCCCTCAGTCTTGTTGAGCAAATGAATGACGTTGTCTGCGAGAAAGGGTGGCAGTCAGTGTTCGCCAAAGAGAATTGGGAACGCACAATTGGGCTATTTTGCACTGAGGTGATTGCCCAGGGCGGGTCTCAAGCGGATGTTGATCGGTTATCTGCGCGGCTTCCAACATGGAGAATGATATATCAGCTAGAAGCTTTGCCAGAGACGGCTACCGAGCCTGACATGCGACCAGAAGTAGAGGTGGAACGCCTTGGCTATGACCCTGTCGACCTGGGCTCAGTTTTCCACATGGGGCGACTTTACTACCCCATGGAAACGCTGGTGACTACGCGTATAAATAGTGCAGAAGGGCAATCCTCCCGCTTTGAAGATATAGACGTTGTAGTTGTGCGCTCTGACCGCACACTTCACACAATCGTCGAGTCCGCATCCGCAGGGCGGGCCAGCAATTCTATATATCGCCTAACTGACGGAACCCTCATTCGCGAAAAACTCACCGGCACACAACATTCGACATGGAGCTGGGACTCAGTTAAGCAATATCTTGACGAAGGATACACAGCCCCTAGCCTCAGTGATCTGTCCACCCTGATTCACCGCCACCTACAAGCAAGGGTTTGGCTTCCCGATCCCAACGATTACTGGCTACTGACTTTCGTAAGTGTTCTATCTTACGTTCAGGCTATATTTGAGGCAGTTCCTTTAATTCTGTTAAACGGCAAGGGCGGTACGGGAAAGAGTGAATTAGGCGCAGCCCTCGCTAATGTTTCATGCAATGCAACCGTGATTGGCAAATCAAGTGCCAGCAGCATGATTCGCCTAATGAACGAAACCAAAGGGATGACAGTCATCGACGACCTTGAGTCTATTGGGTCTGCTGCAGGAAAAGATAAGTTTAGCGAAATGGTTCAACTGCTCAAGGTGTCATACAAGCGCTCAAGTGCAACCAAGCTTGTGACGAACAGCCGTCGAAAGCCGCAATTGATGAGTTTTTTCGGGGTTAAAGTAATCTCAAATACCTCTGGAGTGGACGCTATTCTGGGTAGCAGGATGCTTCACGTACACACACAGAACATGCCATCGACCGAAATTGAAGATTTTTTGGCACGCGACGATCTGACCTCAGGTGAGCTTAAAAAGCTGCGCAACGACCTTCATTGTTGGGCATTCGAAAATGTTGGAGAAATTGATAGGGTCTACCAGCGTTTGAGTGCCGGCAGCTCCAAGAGAGAGGAGGAGATATCCATCCCGCTCATTGCCCTGGCGGAGCTTTCAGGCTTGAGCCGCGCCCAGTCATCCATCAATGAGTCCCTTGCCCTACAAGCAGAGCGCACATTGTCATTTGCAACCCCAGAGGAGGCGTTGAGGCATGTTGTGTCCGTCTGCGCCCGCAAGGGGATGAAAGATGTCACTGTCATTGAGATCAGCCTTAGGCTACGCCAAGCCATGAGGCAGCGCTCAGTATTGAAGAATAGGCCGGTCTGGATGAAGCCTGAATGGATCTCCAAAAGACTTCGGGAATGGGGGCTGGTATCTCCAGGCGGTGGTAGGCATGGTCTATTTGGCTTCCAGTCTCGAACCGTAATGCTTTCAGAAGCAACCCAGCTCGATACTTCGTATGGCCGAGAGGGGGAGGGCGGCGTATCGAAGTTTTGTGCTGGTTGCCAAACTTGCCCTTTCAAAAACCTTGGCTGTGAGATAATGCCCTACAGGGTGAAGAAAGAAGGCATTAGGTGCTAGGAGTGGCTTGCAAAGCCCTCTGCACTATTTTGCGTGCGGCTGCCCTAACCGTAGTGAATGGACTCCAGGCAATACATGCTTCAGTGAGCATCATCTCTCCAAATTGCCGGGCTGTGATATCCAACCTGGAAGCCCCGGTCAAGTCGACCATCAGGAGTCGACTTGTCGTCTCGCTTACGGCGGCAATGCAATAGATCTGCCAGCCTTTTTCCTGGACAACCTTGTAGTAAGCGCCTACCCGTAGTGACTTAAGACTATTTGGAAACTCGATAGGCGGTAATCCTTGAGCAACACAACACCCCATCACTTTCAATTCTTGACAGTGCTTGAGGTCGTGCATGAAGGTATCGAGATATTTGAGATCAAAGCCAAAATCGAGAAAGAGAGGCCTGACCGTGCTGTACCTCCTTAGAACTCCGTGGCGGTTGTGTGGGGTATCAGCACAGCCCAAGGAGTAAGTCTGGCCCATGAAACCAATGACCATTTGCACCTCAGGCCCAAGCTGGCCAGGGGTTTCATGGCTTGACTTCAGTAGGCGGTTGAGCAAAAAAGGTTGAGCGTACTGCTCGTTTACCCCAAATGCTTTCACGGGAATTGCCGAGTGACTTTGTGAGGGTGCAAGCAGATTTCTGGCCGTCTCCTTGGCACGTTCAATCAGAATAGATCCCCTCCAGCGGTCGACCATCAATGCAACAGATCTCGCATGCCTGAGCATCCACGTGTCGTGCTTAGCCGCAAGGGCCAGGGCATGCTCTATATCAGGCCTCTGAATTGACCTGGGCTTGTCCAATACCTGTATGACCTCTTCAAGCCGAGCAAGCGCTTCTATTCGTGTGTAAGGGGTCATTGTGCAGACAACATGACTTAACCAATAATAGAGCTGCCAAGTGCAGTGGCCCAAATCTATGATGCCTTCCGGCGCCAGCAGACAGTACCTTGCCCAGGGTATTTGGAATTGAGCAACCAGTCTTTTGGCCTCCCTGTCCTGGCAAACCTCCAAAAGGGCCCTCATTGCCAGATGCACAAATTCCAGATGCATCTCGGAAAATGGCGGCATGCTGCGAAGATTGTGATTTTCGCATTGGATGGCCAGCATTTTTTCAAGCTTGAGCAGGGTGGGCTCACGCTTTTTTTTGACAAGCTCCTGGAAGCCACTCAGAAGCGTTTCCAAATGGTTCACTTCATGATCCTCGCAGGCCGCACTGAAAGCGCTCAGAACCCTTGCGTAAGCAGCCTGAGAGGGCTTATCGCACCAGATTCGGTAATCAAGGATCCATAGGGGCTTGGGTGGAGAGGGCATGGCTTGAGCCTGGGCGGTAGCAATATACGTTGAAATCGGCTATTGGTATTGCTTGCCGATGTTGTCGGGCTGCCTTATTATTACCTATATTGACGATCAATGAGAATAATAAAATGTCAGAGACTCACCTGTTCGCGGGCATCGACGATGGCCACCGCGAAACAAAGATCAGGCTTTCTAACGGCGTCAGATTGGCCATCAGTTCCCGTGCCATGAGCGGACTGTCGAACCAGATCTCCTTGAATGGTTCCAAAAGCGGCGTTTATACCTACCAGACTGGCGAAGGCCCCTTTTCGCTTGGTGATGTCGAGTCCGCTGAAGATACAGCCTACGATGACTACCCCGTCAGCGCACAGAACCGCGTAATCGTTGCCCATGCCCTGCGTCAGGCAGGTCTTGGCCATCACAATACGTTGGATGTAGTAACAGGCCTGCCTTTGAAGCGTTTTTACCTAAAGGGCCAGCCCAACAAGGATCTGATCGACAGTAAAAAGGCCAACCTGCTCAATCTAGATGTTAAGGGTCTGGATGGGTATCAGCCGGCTATTATCAAGCGTCATGATGTCCTCTCCGAGGCTATCGCCGCCTGGGTCAATTACGTTTTGACGCGCAAGGATGGTGGAAAGATCGTCATAGATCGTGAGCGAGTTCTGGAGCGTACAGCCCTGGTGGATATCGGCGGGCGCACACTGGATATTGCCGTGGTTCGCAATTGGGTTCTCGACGGTGATCGATCTACCACAGATGAAATCGGCATGATCAAGATCATCTCAGGCGTCAAAGAGCGACTGTACGACTTTTTCAAGGGTGTCGAGCTGTCGGATGAGCAGGTCGAGTTCGCGCTCAATAACCGCACCGTGAAGGTAAGGGGCCGGATGTACGATGTCGGCGATGTGGTCGACGATGCCACCCTGTCCGTGGTCAACAGCATCAAGGCCACCGTGAAGCGGCATCTGAGAACAGCCCAGGATATTGACAATGTCTTTTTCCTGGGAGGTACCACTGAATACCTCAAAAATCACCTCAATGGCTGGTTTGAGCAGCAGCGCGTGATGGAAGACCCAGCATTTGCCAATGCAGAGGGCATGCTCAAGTACGCCGAATTTGTAATGGGCAGGAAGTAAAATGCGCCACCGCAAGGTCATTTCGCTCTACGACGCCGACCCTTCGCATGCTCAGATTCTTGATTATCTGGAATCGTTCGAGGGTCGTAACCGTCAAACCAACGCATTGCTTCAAATGCTGGTTGTTGGTCACCGCGTGATGGCAAATCTTGAGAGTGGGGCAGAAGCGTATTATCAAGTTCGCAACCCGGATGTGCGCAAGGTCAAGCGGGACACAGTGCCGAGAAAACCCCAGGCGAGACTTGAGCGCCCTATCGTCGAAAACGATCAAGCCCTGGCACCCGCTGATTCTTCAATTGACCAAAAAATCGTCATCGAGGAGGGTGAGATCATATCCCCTCTACCCAGTAAACCCAGGCCTGTCCCCATTCCTATGGCAATGCCCAGAGAGATTGCGATGGAATTCGAGCCGTCGGAAGAAATATCCGAGCAGGATTTGGATGACGTGCTTGACCCCCTTATGAAACTGCAAATGCTGTCCGGAGATTGATAACATGTCGCAAAGAGGCGGTGGTGCATCAGATACCAACATGGAAATGTGGGCATTTCTGATTGTCATTATTTTCATCATCATTTTTTGGCTGATCTCAGAAAACTTCTGGATGTATGCCACTGCATGGAAGTGGCTGCGAATCGCTGAACTCAGCGTTTTCGCCTACACCGTGCCCCAGGTCGTCGAGAACTGGTCTGGCATTGATTTCGGTGCGGGTATGCAGTTTCTCATGGAGACAAATCCCAAGCTTCTGACTGCCGCCATGATCAGTGACTTCGACAATATTTACGTCAAATTCTTCAACTGGTTGCCAGGCGGGCTCATTGCGGTGGCTGGCGCCAAGCTGTTTCTGGCTGCTGAAAACGTCTCCAACAAATTCGACATGGAATCTCTGCTCATCAAGATGTCGAGAGCATTTCCACATAATCGACAGTTCCTGGGCATTCACCCAGAAGAGACGCCGATCGATTTCTACCCGGATGACCCAGCAAGCTATGAGTACAGCATGGTGATGACTGAGCGTCAGTTTGCACAGTGCGTACCACCGGTTGGTCTGCTTGAGCCTGCCAAGCGTGATAAGTCTCTGCGCAAACCCATTTGGGATGGCGAGAAATCATTTGACGATGAGCTTGCACGTAAAGCCTTCGATACCCAGTTGGGGGGCCTCTACATGGGGTACAACCGCCTGGACGAAGACGAGAAGCAACTGACCGACCTCTTCCGCAACAAGATCCTGATCAAGCGCAAAGAGGTTCTCCCGGTTCTGATGGACTACGTCAGCCAGATCATGAAGGATCGTCGAGACAAGAAAGTTTTTCCAGATGAAGCCAAGCTATCGGCACGTGTCAATTTAGCTACTCTGGAAAAGGCGGAGGTTAAATTGCTGGCCAATTTCCCTTCACACCATGCCCTGATTCAACAGCTCACGACAGTGGTCGATGGCTGGCTACAGAAGGGCGGTGCCAAAATCAAAATCAAGGAATCCCAGATTCGAACCCTGGTGACGAACAAGGATCTCAAGACGACCCTCAGGCACGTGATGGCTGATGACCGACTATCGCGTCATGCTTTCACCTCAACCGGCCTGATGACCCTGCTGGAGGCTGCTCGCGAGGGTGCCACGCTAGCTCCTTCATCCTTCCGCTGGCTAAAAGTGAAGAACCGTCCTCTTTGGTACGCCCTTAACTGCGTGGGCAAGAAAACGGCTTTCACGGAGTCCGCAGGTACCTATGGCCACTGGCTGCTTGAGACTGAAATCAAGATGGGCGTACCCCATGCAGAAACGACAGAAGCGATTGAGGCCTTGCGCGTTGCACTGGGTCTCACTGCACGAGGAAGCGAAGCCAAGCAGGACGACGACTGGGGCTGATAGCCCCCATTCTGGAGCTCCATGAAAACTCTCAGCGCAACATTGAAAGAGCTTTGGAGGCTGGGCCTTCCTAGACGCAGGGAAACCGTCGAAGCACAGGATGTGCTTTCAGGTAATCCATTTGCCTACGGAACCCCCGAAGACACGGTTCGCTTGATGATCACCTGTCTTCCGCCTGCATGGGGATTGGAGCGTAAGACACCAATACCACCTTCTATCGAGCCCGATAAAAATGACTGATGACATGCGCCGAATCATCAATATATTGGTCGACTGGATGATGATTCAGGGGAGTGGCCCAAAGGATTTGCTGCAGGTGGCGGCTGTACGAAAATTACTTCAGGGAAATGACGATCACAGCCTACGCATGAAGCTGGCTCTGTCCCTATCCTTCGGCCTTGATCCTGATGAGGTGCTCATTTGGATTCAGACAGATCAAGGTGAAGCCAGGCTTGATGAGCTCCTGGTTCGATGCCGCAAGGCGTTCATGAATTCTTGATTTCTTTATCGACGATTATGATGTAAATTGATTGTAGCTGCCAAACCAATAAAAATAACAAAACGGTAACGCACATGGAACATGGTATTTCCAAGAATGCGGATCTTGATCCGGCGCTTCTTCACCGCGAGGTGCGCCCCTTTCGCTACCGCATCAAAGACTTCTTCGCCATCACCGGGGGTGCTGCCACTGCATTCCTCGGCTGTTCAGTCATTATTACCCCATGGGTAGGTTATGGCACCCTTTCTGATTTTCTGATCTTCTTCGGACTGATCATGCTATGGATGTGCCGGAACAACCGACGCGCCTATCCGCTGCGTAGGCCCATGGATCCTGCAGAGCTAGACCCTACCGCCAAGGTAAAGAAAGCCGATCGAAACGACCCCAAAAAGGCTCTCAAGGCCAAGATGGGCAACGGCATCATTCTTATCGGAAATGATAAAGTCAGTGGTGAGGCATTTTGGGTCTCAAACGACGATGCACGTACGCATATGCTCGTTTTTGGTTCGACTGGCAGTGGAAAGACCAGATTTTTATTGGGGTTATTCTACCAGGCATTGTTGCTTGGATCAGGGGTAATGTACGTCGACGGAAAGGGGGATACGACTGTATTCGGCCTGGTCTTCTCCATGGTGCGCCGCTTGGGTCGTGAAGATGACCTGCTCCTGATCAACTACCTCACAGGCTCCAAGAATCCCAATACCAAGGATGATGGCAGCCGACTGTCCAACACGACCAACCCATTCGCCTATGGCCCTTCGGAGCAGCTGCGATCTCTGGTCGTGAGTCTCATGGACGACAGTGGTGGTGGCGATGACATGTGGAAAGGGCGAGCTAGCGCCCTGCTGGCAGCCCTGCTCGACACCCTGTGCTATCTGCGGGATTCTGGTGAGATCAACATGAACGTTGGCCAACTGCGTTCGCACATGCCTCTCGACCGCGTAATGGAGCTTACGCAGCGTCGCGACCTACCTGAACATGCAGTGACTGAACTCAAGAAGTACCTTCTAGACTTGCCTGGCTATACCGAAGACGATGCACTAAACGGAAGTCTTTCTCCGAAGTGCTACGAACAGCACGGCTATCTCACTATGCAGCTAACAAAAGTGCTTGCTGAGCTGTCCTCTACATATGGCCACATTTTCAATGCGCCGCTTGGCGAGATTGACTACAAAGACTTGGTTTACAACAGACGCATTCTTTTTGTAATGCTGCCGGCTCTCGAAAAAGACCCAGGGGCTCTGTCTGGACTGGGTAAGCTCGTGGTAGCTGGTGTGCGAAGCGCACTTGCCCCAGCACTCGGTGAAAAGGTAGAAGGTTCTCACGAAGAAGTGATGGACGCCAAACCTACTAACTCTGATGTGCCTTTCTTACTTATTCTTGATGAGTATGGTTATTACAGCGTAAAAGGCTTCTCGGTAGTTGCGGCCCAAGCCCGAAGCCTGGGTATTTCGGTAGTCTTTGCTGGTCAGGATTTCCCATCCTTCCAGCGTACCGACGAGAAAGAAGCCAAGTCTATTACGGCCAACACTAACATCAAGATCTTCATGAAACTTGAAGACCAGGGTGAAACTTTCCAGCTGGCGCGTGACCGTGGCGGTCAGGGCGAAACCGTACAAACCGGTGGCCATGAAGTCAAAGGCGAGGTGTTTTCTGGATACGCTGACAACCAAACCACCCGCATTGAGCGCCGCGATCGGATCACCATCCGTGACCTCGTAGACCAGAAGCCAGGTCAGGCGCATGTGATGTTTGGTGACCTCCTGGTTCGCTGTCAGCTGTTTTATGCAGAGCCGAAGACGTCTCCTGAGTACCGGATCAATCGGATGCTGATGGTTAACACTCCTCGTCCGGACACGATCAAGCAGTTGTCCCAAGCCAGAACCTCAATGGGCCAGGCGTTCCAGAACGGACTTCAAACTTCACGACTTAAGCACAACGAGCTGGACGCCGGCCTCAAGGCTCTTTTTAGGGGCTATGGCCTGGCGATGGATCGCGCTCAAGATCAGAACTCTAGTGCTCGACTGGCTCTTGGCCTGATGGAGTACCAGGAGCAACTGCTGGATGAGACGTTCATTCGAGAAGTCCGAGGCGACAAGGCGCCAGTAGACAACGTTGTTACTATGGAGAGAAAACGCCAGGAGCCGCGTGTTGCTGATGATGACCTTCAGTCCCGGCCTTCTGTGGACAGGGTACCGCTGAGCAAGGATGAAGTTGAAAACAACGAGCTTGAGCAGGAGATTGAATCAGGTCTGCCGTTCCTTCGCGCCCCTTACGAAGCCGACACCAGTCTCAAGCAGGAAGCTCAGACTATTTACAAATCGCTGTCTGATCTCATCAATGAATCGATTCAGGAGCAAATTGAAGAAAGTCCTGAGCCGCTCTCTCCGAGAGCGAAAGAAGCGGCGATGCCTCTTCAGCAACTGACTTCCATCGAGAAGGCTCATGGCCGCACCGATGAAGAAGCAGAAGCTGAAGCGCGGAGAGGCCTGGGCATCATTGATGAGCGCATCCAATACCCTAGCGATCCTCAGCCAAGCCGCCTTTCTGAGGAGGTTGTGAGCAAAACTCTGGAGATGATGCTCAAGCAATTGGATAGAAGCACCGACGGGGAGTAAATATACCCCAAATTGACAGGCCCAGGGATTGTTCTGGGCCTTGCTCATTCGGCAAAGTAGTCTCATATGCACATTGAGGATATGCAGATGAACTACAACAATAATCTGAACATGCGTGATCTCAAGAAAAACTTGGACAATGTTCGCCTTTCGAACATTCTGGACGCGGTATCTGATGCCGAGATCAACCAAGACCCAAAAGATCAGGTCAGCAAGGGCGTGGTGACCAAGCTTTACATCAACTCCCAGCAGCTGAACGCTGAAGAGCTCAGCATGCTGATCGACTCGGCCCCCAACAGCAACCATCAAAACGGCAGAGTCGTCTGCACCTGGAAGCTTGGTCGTCAGTTTGTGGCTGAAAACGAAGACAAGCTGGGCGACATGCTCACCGAAAAACTCAAGAAGTCTGTCGAAAACACATTCCAGCAGCGTACAGCTCTTGCCAACGGAGGCGCGCTGAACAGCCCTCAGCCGGTTCAGGCACAGAATGAAGGCTTCGTATCGCGACTTATCAGTAAATTGACACGTCCGAAGCAGCAAGAGTCGTCTTTTGGCCTTGGCTGATTGATTTGAAGCCAAAAATAGGGTAGTATTTAGCCCTAAATTGAAATGAGGTGGTTCACATGGCCGTATATGGCAGCCTGAAATCCTTCAACGAAGGCAAGGCAAATGGGTTTGTCGGCTATCCCCGGCAGTATCAAATCGGCGCAACTCCTGAAGAGCAGTTCGTTCATGGAGTTGACCAGGAAGGGGCGCCATTCACCCTTCGTGTGGATGTGCCATCTCGTTTCATCGAAGAGGCCAAGAAGCGCCCCGACATCGTCGTGCCAACGCTATCAGCCCTCAACGAGACTCATCGCAAGGCCCGTACGCCCTGCTATGCAGACCCTGACAACGGGCCGGGTAATCCTACCGGTGGCGTGTTCATGGCCGAGCAGGTCAAAGTCATCGACAAGGAAAAGGGTCTGTATGCTTGCAACTGGCTTTCCATTCTTCGTGACGTCGATGATGCACCTGCCCCTCGCCTGGGTGTTGGTTATCTAGAAATCAACACTGTCGTTCCCAAGGGCTTCGAGTACGAAGAAAAGAAAGTCAAACTCACCGCAATGAACCGACGTTTTGCCGAGGTGGCAGCTAGCGGTCGAGATATTGAAGATATTGATGGGATCAGCCTTCTGGACTACACGCAGGAGCGCGAGAACCTGGCGCTTTCTATGTACAGAGACGCCCGCCAATGGTTTGTGGCTGTCGATTGCCAGTATGGTCGCATGGTTGATCTGAATCTGAGCAACGAGGCGTCTGTTCGCCGCACCTTGATTGAGTTAATCGAATCCAACAGCTCCAACGGCATGTATGGGGGTGTTATTCTTCGACCTGTTGATGAATCCGGCAGCAAGCGCATTGTTCAGATGGACGCTATTCGCCGCCTGACTCACCAGTACGATTACAAGAATGAAAAGATCCCAGCGGTCGATACGCTCTGGGATGAATTCATTGGCCGAGGTTCGGGCTGGATGAAGATGATGGCTCGTAAGGGCCTCAAGGTCGAAGTAATTCCGACCCAGCGCATCAATGGCGTGAAGTCCAATGAGCGTTTCAAAAAAGAATTCGGCACGGGCTTTTCCAAGCAGCTGAAGGCATTTGTCGACAAAGAATTTCACCACTATCCGCACGTTAGCTTCGCCTACCAGAACGCATACCTGGCGTGCCCAATTGCCGTTCGCACCGCAGACACTCGCGATGCAGCTTCACGAAGCGTGGGTACTGTGCTCTTGAGCAACATTCATGCTTACGGCAAAGCGATCGGTAATGTGCTGGAGTTGGATGCGAAGGCTGAAGCTACGCTGGACTTGTCCACGCGCCCGGCGCCCTTCGTAAAGCCTGCTCGCGAAGCTACTGCCGAAGCCAGCTATGAGTAACTGTGTGGTGAGGGAGGCGGGCAGCTTGTTTCATGAGGCCCAAACCCCCACCATCAAGGCATACCTAAGTGGAATGCTTGAGCAGGGTCGTCACGAAGATTTGCGGATCTTATTCAATCATTTCCTGATCAACCCCGAACTCAGTCGAGCCGGGGTTCTCATCGCTTGTTACCGCAGCCTCAACCTGTTCGCAGTCGAGTTGTATTCCCAGTTCGATAGGGGGATCGCCCTTCAGCTGGTACAGCTGGCTCAGGCTCTTTACGATCCTCAAATCATGGATGTGGATGAGCAGCGCGATATCTTGATCATGGATCTGGAAGATCATTGGGCCTGGCTATCACACCTCGAAAACGCAGAGATGTTCCCACCCAGGTTTCAGGTATTGCTTGATGAGCTGTGCCCTGGCCTTTTTGACCAAATGTTCAAGGTGTCGAGTGTTCCTACTCAAGCCCTTACGGCTGATTGCTCTCCATTGCGCTTGATGATGGGGCTTTATCAGGCCGATGGTGCTGACAAGGTGCGTTTGCTTTCAGCGATCACTGATCACACCCTAGCCACCTGCGTAGTAAGGCTTGGCATGGTTGATGCCGAAAGCCTGGTTCATTTGCGCAATCCTCTGCTCAATGAGGCTTATCTGTCAGGCTGTCTACTTTGATACCCAATACGGACTCACAAAAAACCCGCCATCAGGCGGGTTCTTCGTTTTAGGCCGCTGTGGGCTCCTGCTCCATGTCCAGCTGTCGTTCTCGGTGGGCGATGCACATGTAGACGTTATCGATGGTAACGACCGGGATATCGAAGTACAGAGCCTTGAACAGCTTGAAGACTTCCTTCTGGAATTGCTGGTCTGGTTTCTCGTTGGCGTACGCACGCAGGTGAATGCCATTGCGTACATGGTCAGTTTCTTCAAGCATGACCTTCCATTGATTGTCGATCGCCAGAAGCATGCTGCTATGGATCATGGCTTCGCGCTTTTCTTGAAGCTGCTGCGAGCGACCCTTTAAATCAAAGGTGATCCACTTGACCAGCTCTTCCCGGAATGGCTGGACTTTGTAACCATCAGCCTCGAATCGCTCGAACAGGTTGTCATACCATTCGGTTGACAGACCCCATTGAGAGAGTTTGTCCTTCATGCCTGCTTGGTTCCAGTTTTCTGGAAATCCTTTGCCGCCTTCAAGATAAACTTCAACCATTCGCGCCACGGCGCCGGAGACTGTCATCGCGAGGTTTTCCATCACGCCTTCGCCTACGAGCGCCAGAACATCCGAGCGCTGGTTGAAGAACACCTGACGTGGTTTGTCGATGACGCCGTCCTGCTTGAGGCCCTGCTTCCTGGAGGTCGAGAACATGGACTGTTTCTTTTCCTGGGCCTTGGCGATAGCACCATCAATCATGCTGTGCTCAACGCCATCCATTTCGCCTACTCCCAATGAGGTAAACAAGCGTTTGAGCGTCTCCCCCCCAAAGTTGGCCATCAGAGGATCTTCCAGTGAGATGTAAAAGCGGGTTTCGCCTGGATCACCCTGACGTCCTGAGCGACCTGCTAGCTGCAAATCAAGGCGTCGAGAATCACCGCGATCTGATCCGAGCACATACAAACCACCCAAAGCCCGGACTGCTTCGCCTTCAGCTTTGCATTGGTCGATGACTTCCTGCTGCTCGTCTTCGGTCATCTCTTCGGTAATCATGGATTCCGGATTTCCGCCAAGCAAGATGTCCGTGCCTCGCCCAGCCATGCTGGTGGCGATGGTGACAGCACCCAAGCGACCAGCCTGGGCGACAATGCCGGCTTCACCGGAGTCTTGTTTTGCGTTGAGCACCTGGTGTTCTATGCCAGCAGCGGTGAACAATTCAGCGAGCATCTCTGAATCAGCGATGCTTCCAGTTCCGATCAGTACGGGTTGGCCCTTGGCTTTGAGGGCTCGTACGTCAGTTACAACCTGTGCCCACTTGCCTTGCTTGGTCATAAAGACTAAATCTGGGTGGTCAATACGAACGCGTGGGCGCCGCGTAGGGATTGGCACGACGCGAAGGCCATAGAGTTCACGGATCTCTTGAGCTTCTGTCATCGCGGTTCCAGTCATACCGCTCACGCGCTCATACAATGAGACGTAGTTGGACAATGCGATGCGACCCAGCTCTTCGGATTCGGCCTTGATGGTCAGACCTTCTTTGGCTTCAACGGCTTGGTGCAGGCCGTCATTCCAGCGCTTGCCGTGGGACAGCCGCCCGGTTTCCTGGTCAACGATGATCGCCGAATCGTCATGGATGATGTAATCGCGATCTTTGAAATAAAGCAGGCGAGCCTTTGCGCAGGCATTGAGTGTGCGCCATAGATATGATTTGCCATTCTGCCACAACTCGGCTGACTCACTGATCAGGCGATTTTCCATCAGATACTGCTCGATAGCCGATACACCATGCTCGGAGAACACTGCGTCCTGTTTAGCCTCGTCGACAATGATGTGAGCTTCGTACGACTGATGATCCACAAGCACCTTTTCGAATTGGGTGCGCTTATCTTCTTTGATAGCCTCATAGCTCAAAGTAGAAACGAAGGCATAAAAAACCGACCAGAGCGATGCGTCCACCTTGCCTTCCCCCGACAGCACCAATGGTGTGCGAGCCTCGTCGATGAAAATCGAGTCAGCTTCGTCCACAAGGAGGAAGTGCCGGCCTTGCTGCATCAGGTTGTTGTGTTGGTGGACGATATGATCACGCAGGTAATCGAACACAAATTGAGACGGTGTGCCATACACCACGGCATTTTGATATGCGATCTGGCGCAGCTCTCGACCGTAGTTGTCTTGTAGATATCCCACAGAAAGACCCAGCGACTCAAACAGTGGATCGAGAAGCTGAGCATCCCGCTTAGCAAGGTAATCGTTTACGGTCATCGCATGAGCGCGGGACTGCAGACCATGCCAGGCCAGTGGAAGGGCTGCAGTGAGAGTTTTACCCTCGCCAGTGGCCATTTCTGCCAGGTGGCCATCGCACATCGCCAGCGCGCCCATGATCTGCACTTCAAAAGGGCGCATGCCGAGCGTGCGGTCTGCGAGTTCGACAATGATGGAAAAGCCGATGTGCATCGAGTCGCGGTCAGTCCTGCCACGAAGATTTTGGAAGCTATTGGCCAGAGTTCCTTGGGTAAGGGACGACAAGGCCTCACTGTTGGTGATGATTGCCTGTGCTTCCTGTCGGTACTTCTTCACGGTGCGCGAGTTAAAAAATTGGTCGAGCTGCTTGATCATTATGTGGCTCCTGGAAATGTTTATCAGTCTACCTCCGTTCGGTTTAGCTGTAAATTGACGATGGCGACTCTGAGCTTTGACCTTGCATTCGATTTAGCTGTATATTGTCATTTATCGAATCGTCCAGGCCCGTAGAGGTACCCATGAAACGCACTCTTCTTCCCCTTATCTTCGCTGCTGCACTGCCGCTGATGGCGGTGTCATCTGCCGCCCAGGCCGCAACTGAAGCCAGCGCACCTACACAGGCCCAGGCCCCGGCTGGCGCTGCGCAGTTGACTCTGCAGAATCCTATCACCAAGCAAATGCAATCGCTGAGCATGAGTGATATCGGAAGCCCTGAAAAAATGCGCAGCTTCGTAGCACCACTCCCTTATGCAGGCGAGCTCTACGACGCATACGTCAAAGTGGGCTATGCGCCGCTGCACGCCCTGATTCTCTCCAACTGGGATGCCAGCGAAGCCATGCGTGAGCTGGCGCCGAACCTCCCCAGGAATGCGCTTATGGAAGAAAAAATCCAGAGCATCCTGAAACTTTACCAACCTGTTCAATAAGGACACATGATGACCCTCGACATCCGCGCCGATGCCACACTTGCCAAACTTTCGACCATGCTGCGCTATCAGGAGCAGCTGAACGACGTCTTCGACCCCCTGTGGCGCACCAATCGCCACGCTTACCTGCGCGCTGCCAGCGTAGAATCCGGCGAAGCCATTGATCATCACACCTACAAATGGTGGAAAAAGCAACAAACGAATCTGGTTCAGGTTCAGCTGGAAATCGTCGACATCCTTCACTTCTATCTCAGTGAGGTGGCGCGAATTGCCAATGATCCAGATCAGGCCCAAGCCGATCTCTTTGAGGCCTGGAAGGTCGACGATCAGTTCGTTGTATTCGATGGCGTCGAGTACCAATTCAAGGAAATGGACACCTTGCGGAAACTGGACATCATGATGGGTCTGGCTTGCGCCCGCCGTATCAACTGGGCGCTGTTTCGCGCTGTCATGACCGAAGTGAAGCTGTCTTTCGATAGCATGTACTCGATGTATGCAGCCAAAAACGTCCTGAACCTTTTCCGTCAGCATCATGGCGACAAGCAGGGCACCTACATCAAGCTGTGGGCTGGTCGTGAGGACAACTTGTACCTGGAAGAGCTGATGCAGAGCTGGGCTCCAGACGAAGGCATGGACGTACTTTACGCCCGTCTCAAGGATTGCTACGAGTCATTCGCCCTGGGCCTTTGAGTCGAGCATACAAAGAAACCGCCCGTGTGGCGGTTTTTTTGTTTAAGCAGGCTAATCGACTGAACCCGACCTTTTTACCTTTCGGATAGGATCGGGTTTGGGAGAGAATTTGAAGTTAATTGTCACTGTGCCTGCTGAGGAAGCATTGGAATCGCCTTCAAAGATTCCAAGGGGCGAATGGAACGCAGAAGGCGACGTCAGCACCGCCAGACGCCGAGATTTTCTTCTTTTTCACATTGAAGCTGCAAAGCTTCTCGATGGCTTTCTTGCAACCGCAATTGCCTTTTACTGCGCTTCCAGGGCTACCACCTTGAGTCACCGAAAGGGCGCACCCCATCAGATCTTGCGCAGGATTCTCCTGTTCGCCGATCTTCTGCTCCCGGAACTGCTGTTTGTTGAAACTGCCCACTTGGCTGTAAAGCTCATCGTTTTTGGGCACGCTGAAGCATGACATGTCGGCGGCAAAAGCGCTAAATGGCAGCATTACTGCCAGCGCGAGTACGGCTAATCTTGTTTTCATGATGATAATCCTCGGTTTTCTATAGTATTGCTAGCCGCTCCATGGCTTTCAAGTCTTTTTGGTATGCCCCGGCATGAAGTGCAGAGTTGGCTTTGGTACATATTGTATAGATTCGCCAGTTGTACTGTATACGCTGAAGCAATATTTGCTGATCAAGCTGGTGCCAAGCTGCCTGGCCTGTAGAAGGGCGAGTTCTTTGGTCTCAAATCTGATAGGCGTTTCAGTGTTGTCACTGACCTGCACCAGGTAGCAGCCAGACTCGTCTTCAAATATGCCCACCAGGTGCTCTGAGAGCGCTCCCCTCTGCTCATCCCCAAAACCCTTGCAACTGACCTCGATGATCGCGAGCCATTGATCACCCCATGCTCGGGATGTCAGCTTGGCAAGCTCCAAGGCGCGCAAGACGCCCATGTGTGATTTGGAATTCATGACAGGGCTCTCTGTAGATTCTGAATAAGTAAGTGGGCCACTGCTGCGACCAGAATAAGACTGGTGAAACTGAATAAGTATTGGTTATCCGAACCTAAGCGGGCAGCTATGAATAATTTCCACCGCCTGGGCAAGCACCATCCTGCAATGGCCAATGGTGCGATGGCCATGCCCAGAGCAGAAAGCCCCTGAGTGCCGGCTACGAGCCCCAGCAGCCCCATCAACATGACATCATGGGGTTTAAATGGGCCACTGAGGTTTCTTGAGGCCCACGTGCGTGTCATCAGGGCTCCAAACGCGGTCATGCCAGCATAAGCGATGAGAGCGCCTTCAGGGCTGACCAAGCCAGGCCCAAGTACAAGGAAAATAGCCAGTATATTACTGGTCGATACCAGCCCCTGGGGAACAAACCCTTCGCGTGCATACAGTCGGATCGACAGGCTTAGCGTCATCAGCAAAACGGCTAGCACTAAGCCAT
Organism: Pseudomonas sp. CFBP 13719; assembly: GCF_014842095.1. Taxonomy (NCBI): domain Bacteria; kingdom Pseudomonadati; phylum Pseudomonadota; class Gammaproteobacteria; order Pseudomonadales; family Pseudomonadaceae; genus Pseudomonas; species Pseudomonas sp. CFBP 13719. The sequence continues at coordinate 929,378 of NZ_JACYVB010000002.1, forward strand.
ACACAGTTGGCCCTACCGACAAGGCAATAAGTAGGAAAACCACAGCACCAAGCAACTCGAATAGCAGGTAAATTGGAGCTATCGACGATCCGCAGCAGACAGACCTGCCCCTCAGAAAAAGCCAGGAGATTAGTGGGATATTGTGGTACAGGGGTATCATTTGGCTGCATTTTGGGCAATGCGATCGACCAGCCATCAAGGGCAGGTGCGGCTTGTGAAGGTAGGCTCCATCCTGCAGAACCTCTTTTTCTCGGCTGAAGCGGTAGACCTTACCCCACCTTAGCGCTAAGACGTTGTAGAAACTTCCGATTGCTGCACCGATAAAAACGAAAATACCCCAAAATATTGGGGGCAGGTCAGCGTACAATGGGTGGTATAACCAATCCATTTGGCAATCCTAGTTCTGGAGTTAGATTGCCAAATATTGACACGATCAAGCGGTTTTCACAATCCCGCCTGCCTCCATCTTCAGATGCTTTTCGACCTGTCTCGGAAACTCTTGTTCAAGGAAGCTGCCGGCTTTGGGGTGCAGCTTGCGGCGGGAGTTTGCGGGATGGGCCTTGGACATCACGGATTTGAAGGAGGGGCTCTGATCTTCACCCGTACTGACCGCATGGCCAGCAATGAGTGGCTGAAGAACCTGCTTCCAAAACTGGGTAAGAGAAAGCTCTTGAGTGTGATTGGCCTTGTGGGCGCGGACAGTGTCCATGCATCCTGGCATGCCGGCTTCGCGGAAGATCTCTTCCATGCGCGCCAGGGTCTGTTCGTCATTGAGCATGATTTGCCACTCTTCACAGTCGCGCATACCCATGAGGGTAATCACGCATTCTGGGGAGAGTCGGCGCAAGAGGCTCGACACATCCTGGTTCATACCGAATTCGGCAGCACCCGATTGATAGAAATTGACTGCAGGCAAGCCATCAATATTGACGCTAACCATGAATTGTCCGAAGCTAATAGAAGACTTCACCGCATAAGGCAGGTCGAAGTAATTTACCGTGTCCATTCCGCGCCCTCCGAGGTCGTGTGAGCTTTATAGGCTAAAAAATGAGAAGCGTCAACAAGATAACGTCAAAGTTCAATCGTTCTGACAAAATGCCTATCCTCTACGTGGTAGAGGAGCTCAATCGGCTTGGGAGCGTGCGCTCGCGTCTTCAGACCAAGGATGGTTTCATGGCCATTTCCGACTGGCTCATGAAGATTCACCGACCCGTAGGCTTCCCCTCAGACACCAAGGTGGGCGATGGGTCTCTGCACTTCCAATCCACAGGGCTGACCATGCCATTGCCCTCTGAGCACGCCTGCGCTGGGCTTGTGGGTGAGTTTCACTGGCATCAGGATCTGGTACGTAAGGTGGTTCTGTCCACGCACTTCAGTTCGGTCGACTACGACCTCGGCTATCATAGAGATTCTGGCGCGCTCTACAAGAGCCCTGAGTACGAAAGTGCTGTAAAGAAATTAAGCGAACGTATGAGCCAGTGGTGCGATGGATATCTGGATGTGGGCTATGTCCTGGCTCAATGGGCAGCTCAGAACACCCAGCATCCATTCTGGGTGAACCGGGTGACTGCTCGCGGTCGAGGGCTTAGCTACTAATTGGCCGTGGCGGCAACGATCGCCTTGGCAAATTTTTGAATGCCGTGATTGCGGATCACGAATTGATTTGCCTTTTCTGTCATCTGAAAGTCGGACTCGAAGGTGAGCGCCATCACTGCCTGGGAGGCCCGGTTTAGGTTGCCATAAGTGAGTGTAACCAGCACATCCTTCCCGTCCTGTTCAACCTTGCCCACTTGGAGGCTTTTCAGTGCAATCGCCTCGCCAACCCATTCAGCAAACTCAATGACCTCGGCAGGAAGATAGCCATAAAGGTCTTCGAGCTCACGCAGGTTGATCTTGGACTCATCCACGCTGTCACTGCACATCAGTCGCTGGTACCAGGCCAATCGCTCACCCGTTTCCGCGATAAAGGTCGATGGGATGAAACCGCGACGCGGGATCTGTACGCTCGACATGATGGTTGCCAGCTCAAGGTCGTAATTCTGGCTTGCGCGCTCATCGTCCAAGGCCTTGATTGCCTGCTCAAGCAGCCTCATGTACAAGGCAAAACCAATCCGATGTACATGACCGCTTTGCTCTTCGCCCAGAATCTCGCCGATGCCTCGAATTTCCATGTCATGGCGAGCAATAACGAAGCCTTCGCCAAGGTTTGTGGCAGCCTCCATGGCTTTGAGGCGCATGTTGGCAATGCCACTGGTGCTGTTCGACATCAGGTAGGCATAAGCCTGACGGCTTGAGCGACCCACACGGCCCCGTATTTGGTGAAGCTGACCAAGCCCCAGCATGTCGGCCTTTTCGACGATCAGTGTATTGGCATTTGGGACATCGATACCAATCTCGATAACCGTGGTGCCGACCAGGATGTCAAACTCACGATTACGGAATGCCAACATCGTGTTGAACATCTCGTCCTCGGACATGGAGCCATGCACCATGGCAATTCGAGCCTCCGGAATCAGGCTAGAAAGGTGTTCCACGCACCCTGCCATGGTGTCAATGCGGTTGTGAATGTAGAAGACTTGACCAGATCGACTCATCTCGCGCTGCACTGCCTCCTGGATCATCCGGTCAGACTGTTCACGAAGCAGGGTGCGTACAGATAAGCGGCGAGCTGGAGGTGTTGCAATGATAGACATGTCACGGATGCCGGAAATGGCCATGCCCAGGGTGCGAGGAATCGGTGTAGCCGCCATGCTAAGCAGGTGCTTGTTCCCTCTAACGGTGCGTAATTGCTCCTTCTGTTTGACCCCAAACCGGTGCTCTTCATCCACGATGATCAGGCCAAGGTTGCGGAACTTGATGTCTCCCTGAAGCAATCGATGTGTGCCAATCACGATTTGCACTTCGCCAGTTGAAAGCTGCTTGCGCTCAAGGGCACTAAAGGTGTTCTTGTTGGCCAGCATGATCTGATGGGGCGTTTCTTCGAACCTGGCGCAGAAGGTGCTGTAGTGTTGTTGGGCCAACAAGGTGGTCGGCGCGAGCACTGCCACTTGGTAGCCTTGATCTGCCATCATGAAGGCCGCTCTCATGGCAACCTCTGTCTTCCCGAAGCCCACATCGCCGCAGATAAGCCGATCCATGGGCTTGCCTGAGGTTAAGTCAGACATGATGTCCTGAATTGCATTCTTCTGATCTGCTGTCTCGTCATATGCGAAGGTTTCAGAGAAGCGATCGTATGAATCCCCTGCCTCCTTAAGAATAACTCCTGTTGAGCGCTCTCGTGCAGTGCGAAGGGTAATGAGATCCTTGGCCACCGACAACGCGCTGGCCTGAGCTTCTTTCAAGCTTTGCAACCAGGTGGGGTCGTTGAGCTTTGAAAGTGGGGCCTTTTCTGGATCACCACCCGAATAGCGCGAGACCAGATCAAGATCATTGATCTTGATGTAGGAGCTTGAGGACTCTGCAAAGCCAATCTTGACCAGATCTTCTGCCCCATCGCCCATATCGATCTGCTCAAATCCCTGAAAGCGACCAATGCCTTTGATGGCATGAACCAAGGGCTCGCCCAACTGGATTTCATGCAAGCCTTGAAGGATGACCCTGCGGTGGTGTTCCCCAATTTCATCTTCAAGGCTGCTTTCAATGGCGGCACCAAAGATTTCACGCTCAGAGATCACACGGTACTGGCCATCGAGAAGGTAGCCTTGTTGCATGTCGCCCGTAGTGATGCCAAGGCGGATGCCGGACTCAATGAATTGACGGAAACCACTGACTGTTTCAGTTTTTACCCCAAGCATCAGCATTTTGCACATGACAGCAAGGTGCTTCTGGCGAACTTCGCTTTTGACCACGAAAAGTAGCGGAAGACCAGATGAAATGAGCTCCTTGAGCATGCCCAGGGCCTCGCTCAGCACGCCTTTGCGCTGAAAGCCCGAGGAGACATAGTGAAGATTCTCGACGCCTGGCACAGGCTCTCTGAGCAGCGAATGCTTAGTGAATGGCTCCATGATGTCGATCAGCGACGTTGGCGAAATCCATGCGTCGTCAGGCATGGGCACCATTCGAGTGTTATCTGCCTTAACATCATGGTGGCGCCGCTGGATCAGAGACCAATGCTCATTGACGGCATCAGCAGCGCCCTCATCAAAAATGGTAACGCCCGAGCCAATCACGGAAGGAAGTGGCTGTACATCCATCTCTGACAAAAGGCTCCAGGTAAACAACTCTGGATTATCAAATCCCTGACTAATCAGCTTGTAGGTTTCCTGACCCCGAGGATCGTCGTGAACATCGAAAACTCGCTGGCGGAACAGGTTGATCAGTGGCTGGCCAAAATCATAATCACGAGTTGGAAAAACCTCAAGAGATTGGATCTGGCCCGAAGAGTCTTGTGTCAGGCTATCAAGCTTGCTGATCGAGCGAATGGTCTGATCTTCATTGAGGCGGATACGCACTGCACAATGCACATCCTTTCCACCAGAGCGAGCCATGCCCACAGGATAAAGGTCAAAAATTCGACCCCGCGTTGACCAGGATGATGGAGATTTCACACGGAACGATTCTTTGTAGCCCCAGCCAGTCAGGATCTCGGTGAGATTGGCCGGAAGCTTCTGTCCCACTTGGATGCTCAGGTGCTGACCCAGCCAGAACGCCTTGGATGCTACAGGCTGCATAAGGTTGGACGCGCTGATCACCAGGATAGGATTTTCGATACCCAGCATCAGGCGTCTAATGCCAAGCGCTCTTTCTGATTTGATGGAAGCCGGTGCTGACTCAAGGTCATAGGGGAGCACTTCACTGTCAGGCAGATAAATGATGCGCCCAGCTAGATCAGGATGAAAGAAGGGGATCTCATTGGCGATTGTCGACGCCTCAGACTCAAGCCGAGTAACAACGATTCCACCACCAGGCCGCAGATGTTCGCCATAGACGAGTGCTTTTGCCGATCCTGTGATGTTTAGCCACTGCATATCGAGAACCCTGGAAGAAACTGTGAGGCAAGTATATCTATGCCGTTAGAGATGGCAAGCGAAACAAGCTAGCTTTTCACTGCCGGACAGGGTTCAATAAACAATAAAAAAGAGGTGATTCATGTCTGAGATTGCATTGTCCTTTGACCAGCTGCGTCAGGACATTTTTGAAGGCGTACTGCGTTCTCTGGGCGGGGATTCCTACAGTGAGCTGCATACGGCATTAATGTATGGCCAAGACCCCCGAGCTATGATTTTGCCATATATTGGCAGCTGCATTCAGCTCAATAACTACGGCACCCTTATACTCCCGTTCAAAATTACCAATCACCCCGATCTGCAGCTGTCTGTTGTGCTGACCCTTGGGCGTCTCAATTACACCATTCATGCGCACAAGGATATTGCTGAAATCTGCAATATGCGCACCACAATACCTGAGCTTTCGGCAGAGTTGGGTTTGAAATGCCAGCAGCGAGACGTTAAAGACGGTGTACGTTTCGAGCTGTGCAATGACCCCACATTGGTGTGGGCACCAACAGCAATCAATATATTGAGATCTCCTCAGCTTGAGCACGCCTTCAAGGAGTTCGTAAGGCTTCAGGCTGATAGGCTCATTGCAGGCATCAGTGAAGTCCTGGCTTCCAAGGGGATCTGCAAGCCGGCTGACGACGGCATTTACTGCGTTGCGGTATTTCGGAACATGGGGTTCGAAAAAGACGCGCACGACCTGATCGGCGAGGACTTTGAAATTCTGAACATCGACAAGCGCGATCCAATGAATGTCCTGTATGCCCTGCAGTCCAAAAAACCTACCCCAGCCCCTATCATGCTATGTGATGGTCTTGCCGAGCGGCTGACAGAGCGAGGCTACACCTGCAGCATTCAGCCCTCCTGGCAGCACGGCGATTCCCACGATTCAATGATCCCCTTTGTAACGGAGCGCATTGTGGTGGAAACCCAAGTTGTAGAGGTTGCTGTGCAGCCGCCAGAGATGGACTGGCGCAGCAAACTACGTGACCCCATTATTGACTGATGCCGTTTTATAGGCGTAGATCCGAAGCGTATCGATAAATGGCTCCATCTCAAGCTTTCTATCCCTTCTTTGCTTGCGTTCCACCTTTACGGCGGGAGGAGGGTAGGGTTGATGGGAGGGTGACAGATCATTGCTGCGCAGGAAAAGGATGGGCAAGAAAACCGGAATCGTCAGTCTTCTCACTTCTTGGTCGACGTCATCAGGTTTGGGCCAAAGGACATTCGCCTTGTAATAACCCGCCAGATCCTGAACCTGTGCGAGCTCAAGGTCTGGGCTCTGTTTACCAAGCTTCTTTTTGATGATTTCGATTTTCTTTCCGGACAGGCCCTTTTTCTCAATAAGCATAAGCACCTGCTCAGGGGAAACTTTCTTGATGCTTCGACCTGCTGAGGAAAAAGAAAAGCGGATAGATGCTGGGGTGTCATCTAGAAGGGGGATGTGGCGGTAGGCCTGGCGCAGTGAAACGAGGCCAAGGTGGTGTTTCTTGAGCACATCCCGAAAGGCTCTATGGACTGTATTGGCACAACCCTCCTTATCCATTTGAACGCGTGCACGGGCCTCGTGGACAGCGGTCTGGAACAAATCCTTACGTCGGTTTACTTCCCGAGCCAGTTCAAGCTGATGCTCTTCCACTGGAACCCCGCCAAGCCATATACGGGTCTCACGGCCATCTCCATCGGTCTTTTCTGGTGCTTTACTGTCATTTTGAGGCCCTTCATCAGCGCGACCAGCCTCAGCTTTCAGATGCTCATCAAAGTCATAGTAGATATCCTCATAGGCTCTGGATGCCAAAGCGATAGCGTCATCCCCAAAAAGGAATAAGCCATTTTTGGTTCCAACAAATGCCTTTCTGTTGTCTGCCGCTGGCCTGGATAACGAGCCATTTAGCTTGGAAATTGCAGCTTTGAGATCATTGTAGGCTTCTGTGAGATTGAAGACTTCCATGGCCACACCTATTGGATCGCTGAACGGGTTCAAATGCGTGTAGAGATCCCAAGAATACTACGACTTGGCTCCACTATCATCATCCTTAGGGGCCTGCTTTCTTGGCGCTGCTGATGGCCCGATCTTGATCGCTCGCTTAACCGGGATAGCGCTCTTCTGCCAGGGCTTTTGTGTCGCCATATCCTTCTCTATTTCTTCGCGCTGGATAAGGTTCGATGCCTGAATCCTCAATTCATTCAGCATGGGCCCGCATTCGTGATCGCGATAGGACGCCGCCATCTGCCTGGCAACAGTCTGGATGAAGGTGAATTCGTTCTGGATCCATTTGACCCGCTGTAGGTAGCTTGTGAGGCTTTTGAGCCAGGCATCATCCTTTGGCCGCAAGGTATGAAGAGCTTCAAGGGATGTTTTGAGTTTCGTGACGGCATCATCGCTCATGAATCCTGAGCAGGCTCTCCAAAAACCATCGGGGATAGGCTCTAATATGGCGCAGCTCATCAGCATCTGAATGAAGTCCTGAGGGCTGGCGAGGTCTGATTTGCGACGTCGCAGAGCAAATTTAAGGGATTCCCGAACCAGATCTGAAATATTATCAGCCGTTTTTCCCAGTAGCGCTCCCCGGCTCATTGCACAGGTGTGGTTGAGCGCGTGTGCCAATGCGCGGACACGCAGCTGTTCGAAAAGCTCTTGATCAGTGATCTTGATGGCCTCAGCCTTGGGGCTGGCTAACAGCAAAGGCACGGCGCTGGGCGTTTTCCATGGGTAGTTCAAGACGTAGTAGACACCACCCTTGCGGATGAGCAGCGACACCTCTTTCTCGACGTACCCTATGATGTCCCACATGACGATGCACCGTTGATTTTCGATTATTCCTTATATTGCTATATTTTGTAGGTCATGCATATACCCTGAATCAACACCTCTGACCCTTAAGCGAAGCGATGGCGTCGAAACCGACCATCAGCACACGTCGCTGCTGGTTCCCGGTCAACCCCATCACCTTGTGGACAAACCTTGGGTTTTGATTGTTGCAGCAAACAAGGGTTCGCTGAGCCGGAGCGATGGTTTCCTTGTGAAGTACGGGGGAATCCTGCGTCCTGAGGTAATTGCCAGAAAGGCCACGCTCACCAATAAGGAGTTGTCCGCCGCAGTCATCTTCCCATCCGGGCTTTTCATTGAGGTATATCAGGAAGAAAAATCCGGCGTTAGCTGGGCCATCCCAATGCCAGTCCAAAGGCTCTGCGCCATCCCACAGGCTCAGAAACTTCAATTCAAAATCGAACGCAAGCAGCCAAGAACCCATGAGCGCCTGGCTGGAGATCAGCCCGCTGGCCGCGTGTCGAAGTGCAATGGGGGCACGCAACAGGCTTTGTGCATTGGAGTTTTTCTCTTTCTCTGCCTTTTCAGAAAAATTGATGTCATCTTTTTTTTGCCAGTCTGGGACGGCATTGAACATGCCTTCGCTGTCTGCAATCCATCTCATTTCTGCCAAGACTGCCATCAGGTTCAGATGATGGCTTCTGCTAAGGGCAACCGCATCAAAGCCTTGAGAGTAAATAGCATCAATGTCCAACTGGCGAGGGATTATCTGCATGTTCTGACGGCGGGCTGCATGGAGCCCGCCTCCTTAGGTTATTCGATGATGGTTACCCAAGATTCTACTTCATTGGGCCACTTGGCGCGCCAATCTTTGAGCGTTTTATGATTTCCGCCTTTGGTCTCGATCGACTCGTTGGTGTGAGGGTTGTCATAACGCTTAAGCTTGCGTTGGCGTGTGATTTTCTGGGTAGCTGGTGCCGAGGAGTCCAGCTTTTTCAGGCGCTTCTCAAAGTCCGGGAAGATGTACAGGCAGACCTCAAAAGGATCGACGTTCGCTTTAGCAGCTTCGTTGCGTACGTACTCGCCAATTCGGCCAACCACTTCAAGCTCTGCGCGAAGCGATTCGAAGACAGCCGTGTCCTCGGCAATCTTTTTCTCAAGCGCCTTGAACTGAAGGATTTTGCTCATAGGTGGAACCTCTATCTTGTCTGTGAATTGATTTCTTTGCCCGTGCGAACATATACCAATACATAGTTATACTGTCAACACAATGTGCCTCAAAGTTGTGGTTTAATAAGGTCATTCCACACCCAAAAAATAAGAACAATAGGGGCTTAAACATGCATGCTGAACGAGTAGGGGTCTACATAGACCAAGCCAACGTCAACGCGTCCTCAGGCTTTGAGATGGACTATTCGGTATTGCGGGAGTTTGCCTTAAGAGGCGGAGCCAGGGGGGTTCACCTCAACGTCTACAGCAGCATTAATCCGGCAAAAGCCGAGCGAGACCCCGCCTGGAATTCCAGGGTTAGAGCCTACCAATCGCAGATCAGGTCGATGGGATACCACATAAATCTAAAAGAGGCTAAAGAGTACGGGGAGGGTGATCGGCTTGTCATCAAGGCAAACGCTGACGTGGACATCGCAGTGGATGTTCTTGAAAGCGCGTCCAAGCTGGATCGCATTCTTCTAGTCTCGGGTGATGGTGATTTCAGTAGCCTTGTATCCGCAGCAAGGCGACAGGGCTCAAGGGTTGAGATTCTTGCATTCGATAATTGCTCGGAGCAGCTAAGGGGGTCTGCTGATGCCGTGTACCCAGGCTGGATCATCCCCGAGTTGCTACCTACTGAAGGGGTGGATGAGGATCGCAAGCACCTGCGATGGGGTGAGCCAGGATCGAGACTTCGCGGTATCGTTCACAAGGTAGATCCTGAAAACCAGGTGGGTTTTGTTCGTTACATCCCATGCCTGCAGGAGCTCGATCCATCGTACAAGTTCTCGCCCCTTTCTCCGGAAAGTCATGCGGTGTGTCCATTCAGTCTTGCCGATTTTCCATCCAATCAGATTGGCCTACTGCGTGGCGCGATTATTGAGTTCACCCTCACAGAATCTGCAACCATGGGTTGTGACAGCCGCATTGTGCGGGTGTCCTCTCGCTCGGGCTGGTACAAGCCCTTAATCGAAAATTGATTTCTGTCGATAGCCTGTGGCTTTAATGGTTAAAGCCCTCAAAAGATTGCCCACATGTCCCAGGAATTACATCAGCTGAAAATCAAGCGCCAAGAGGCGCTAGCCGTTTTCCTGCGGGAAAGGCTCATCCATGACATGGCTCTGGTCATCGTAGAAGGCTGGACAGCTTTCATGAAGGTCGGTAGCTACCTCTACGACCCTAAGGACATGGTTGATGATGAGCGTCAGGACGCCTATATGCTTTCCGTCCTGGTTCGAACGATGAGCAAAGAGCTGGAACAGCCTGGGATGTTTGTCGAGCTCGATAATCCTCACGGGCGCAAAAACCGGCACTTGCTCAAAGACCTTGAGCGAGGACTTAATCAAATTGACCCTGCCCTTACCAAGCGTTTTCTGCGGTTGCGCGATCACCTGGGCAACCTGTCCCGCGCCATTCAAAACGTTTATGAGTCACCAGATTCGGTCGAGCAGCAGCGCAAACTAATCGCGTTGAGCAAACAGAGGGAAAACGTCCTCGAAAGTGCGTGTGCGCGTGCAATCCTCATCAAAAAACGTCGTGAAACTGAGTTTTCACCTGAGGCCTTAGTTCTGCAGGGCGGTGGGGCAAAGGGCATTTCTTACAGCGGAGTGACCGAGTGGCTTGAAAGAATGGGGTTGCTTGAAAACATCCGATTTGTTGCCGGCACTTCGGCAGGAGCAATGATGGGGGTGCTTATTGCCCTGGGATTCAAGGCGGAGGAGGTTAAGGAAATTGCTCAGAAAGGGCGTTTTGCTCAGTTCTTTGCGGAGGCAACGCTACCTGTCAGCTTCTGGGCCAAGTACGGAGACAGGGCCAAGGATGCTGTAAAAACCGGCTGGAACAAACTACTGCGTCGTAAGCATCTTACAGCGACCGACACCCATGCTTCTCCTCACACCGAGGGGTTTATGCTCAAAGATTTCAGCAAGAGCTACATGCTCCCTATGCTGACGAGCCAAACCGGGCTGACCATGCAGCACCTGATGAAAGCAGATGAGGAGGTTGTGCATCAGGAACTCAAGGAGCTTGAGCATCACCCCCGTGAAGGGCGAATGACATTGAGTGCAATCTACAAAGCTGCACGCGCCCAATTTCTCGAAGACATGGGTAATCAAGGCATGCGAAAGGAAGCCGAAACTCTTCAGTTCGCCCCCCTGTTAGGCCGTACCGAAGCTTTTCAAGGCGCTGTGCAGTGCATCAGGGTGGCCAAAGCCAAGCTTGAACCCGAATCAGAAACGATCGAGGAGTTCATTGGCGACATCATTCAGTACCGGCTGGATAAAATGCCGGCCCATATGCTGGAGAAAATTGATCCTCCCTTAAAAACCCGCAGCGAAAAAAGAAACATCTCCTTCAGTCAGCTTCAGCAGCTTGCTCGGCACTACCCTAACGAGGGATTTAAGGAATTTGGAGTTTCCCTGACTGACCACTTCATGCCCACATCATTCAAAGGCGTGGGTAAATTCACCGCACGCCTGGTTAAGAAATCGATGGAGGCAGTAACAGGTAAAACTCCAGTTTTCGAGGGCCTAGGGGCCCAAGATAATAGGTTTTTCTTTCGCCCGGTACTGGCTCGCGCCGCCAACCCGGACGGTCGCTTTGGCGAGCTTCAACACATGCCGATCAAAACAGCTGTGCGTGCGAGCATGAACCTGCCCCTGCTGTTCCCTACGATGGAATACCAGGGCCTTAACGTCATTGACGGCGGCACGAACAACAACCTCCCATTCAATATGCACTCGGATCGTTTCGATTCTGTTGAAGAGGCTGATGCCAAGACAATAGGCTTCATACTCTCGCCTCTGGAGTCCGACCTGGAATTCCAGGCGGTCGATGATCTCATCCGCAACAAGGACGGAAAGCTTCGGATCATTCTGGATGAAGAAATCCGCGACCAAATGCGCGAGTACGAGATCAACGGCCTGAAAACCGGGGATAGCACCACGGTGGGGATCCTGAACCGGTTTTGGGGCAAGGCCAAAATTACCGCTATGCGGGCAGTTAGCGTGTCTATCCGAAACTTCATGGCTCATCACAACTCGACGCCGCTTTCTGAAGCCGCTTTGAACAACATTTCTACGATCCACTCGGGGTCTGTGGATACTGCGGACTTCCATATTTCGTTGGAGCAGCGCCAGGCACTTCACACTGCCGGCGAGATTGCAGCCCTGAATCTGCTGAGCTTGCACGAGGATCGGCACTATCGCTATGCGATTTGTCGACTCAGAAGTCTCACGCTTCAAGAAAAGCTGCTGAGTGAAAAGCTCGGCATTGAGCCTTTCGCTCAAGGCCTTTTGGATACCTACGATGACGAACACATGCTTCGCGCCGCCCTGGCAGATCCCCAGCTCGACAGATGGGGATTTGGTGAAGTGCTACAAGGCAGGGTATAGTAGGGCCACAAAACCTGTCGAGATACGTCGCGATGATTTTCAATCAAATTGATGTACAGGCATCCATGGGGCTCGGCTCTGCCATCAGCTCCAGCGGCGAGGTGCATTCGCCCTTGTCTGATTCCAGTATATGGATGTCTCAGTGTTTTCCTGGGCTCAGTGGTATTGTGCGGATCAGAAAACGCGACGTCGTCGTACTGATTGTTGACGATATAATCCCCGTCAGCACGTTGATTGTGAGCGTATTGCCACCCAAAAGCCTTGATCCCACGACTCCTGGGCTCTGGACTGTTCACGTACAAAGCCCCCTTTATGGGTGGCAATTTTCCTGCATGCTCGATAAAGCCCCTGATTTTGGTGAAAATCCCCAGGTTATCTTCATCAAATGGGTGCCGGGCTCACTGAGCGCAGCAGTCCAGTGTCACGATGACCTGTACATTGCCAAAACCTACCAGGATGATGAGCTGATGGTGGGCAGTGACTTTGAAAAGGAATCGATGTCTCGCTATCACCTGGCCATTGGACAGTCTTCCATTGCTCACGCACTGACAGGGAAGGGGGTAATCAAAGGGCTTATCCGTGCATCAGGCCTACAAACCCCTCTAAACCTGCCATTTGCAACAATGGGCATCGCTCTACCTGCACAGGCGATCTGACATGACCGAGCGTGAACTATCCAAGCACTATGGGCGCCTGCATCTGCACCCTGTTGAGTCAGCGCTTTGGGATGGGAATACTGCGAAGGCCCATGCCGCCGTGCTGCAATGGGGTATGCCACCCAATATGGAGATGATGGCGATCATCCTCATAGAAAGGGGCGAAGGCTCTGACCGAATGGGGTTCATCGAGACGCTGCTTACCCTGCACCAGGATGGGGTCGTCACCACGAGTTCGCTTCAGTCATTCATGAGCAGTCTGCTGGTGGCGAAAAGCTTTGGGAACCGAAAAAACCTGACCAAGCTTCTTGCATCCGCTATTGAGCTGACGCAGCAAACAGCACCAGTCGTGTTGGACAAGAGTCTCGTCAGCCGCATTGTGCACCTGGGCCTGGTGAATGGCTCTGAAGCCCTGTTGAAGGCAATTGGGGTCGCTAAAGCATCACTTGAGCCGTCAACGTCCGTAATGTTTGCACTGGTTGATGCATGCACAGCCGAGTCCTTTGAGTGGGTCAAGCCCTACTCTAAGTGGAAAGCCATCCAGCGCATCCAATTCCTTAACCTATTCATGGAGCAATGCGTTCGACGCCACCCCAGTAACAATCGTCAGGCCGAAGTGCTGGCTCTCCTACTCGCTAAAGGGATCCCTTCAGGATTTGAGTTCGCAGAGCGAGATCTAGCTGCAAAGGAGTGCGTTCGATCCACTCTTTTGAACCTCAAAATCTCTGTTTCATCGGAGCTGCTGCGCAAGGCGCCTCCAGCGTTCCGGATGGCAATGGTCAAGGCAGGATTGATCACTTCTGCTGATGCAGGCGTGAAGGGCAAAGCGATCGACAAAATGATGGCAATCGACCTGGGGCTTTAGCTCCTGACCCTTTTTTTCTCCGTCAATATATGCGATAATCGTTATTATAAAATACGGAGGCAGTATGAATCTCAACAAACAACAACAACAGCTCTTCACCCAATTGAACAACATCCTCAAAGCCATTCGCAGCGTCGCCCAAGACCCTGTTGTGGTCAAAGACAAGATGGCTGTCTGGATCGAAGATTTCGAAGCCTCTGTGGGCGCCGATCTCAAGGTTCGCTTCGGCGACGTCCTGGCCAGCGAGATCGTACTGATCGACTGCTCCCGTGATTCCCTGGCCTCCAGCCTGGATTCCACCGAAACCCTGATGGTGCGTGCACGCTCCGAAGGCATCCGCATTGCAGTGACCGCAGCCTACAAAGACCAATACCGCCACAGCAACGCCGCGATGGCCGACGCACTGGAAGCACTGGCGCAGCAATTGCGGGCAGTACCATTCGAGGTCATCGACAAAGGTGCCTGCGACATCCACAGCGAACTGGGCGTGCAGCATAGCCATCAGGACGTTGAAGGCGATGCTGGTTCCGACAGCCAGGTCGACCCCGTTCTGCCCGTCGACGCCGACGCTGACGTACCCAATGCTGCATCAGATGCGCCTGCCAGCAACTTTGACGGCGAACCTGGCGTGTTGAGCCTTGTGCAGATCCCTGGTCAAGCCGATCCAGTTTGATCCTCGCGCCCTGAACGAGCCCGCTAAGCGGGCTTTTTCACGTGTGGAATGCCGCTTTCCCATTCCTTAGAACTATTTACGTGATAATTGAATAATGAACAAAATCGGTCTTATCCTGGTGTTGGATGGCGCTAACGGCGGCGGAAAATCCGGCGCTATTGTAGATATCGCTCGACATTTGCGTGCCAAAGGGCACGAGGTGGTTTGTACAGCAGAGCCTGGTGGAACACCCATCGGCAACAAAATCAGGGTGCTCGCCCGAGACCCTGAAAGCACTGAAATGAGTAACCTGACCGGCATGCTGCTGTTTGCTGCTGCCAGGGCCCAGAACGTCGCCGAAGTGATCAGGCCAGCACTGGAGCGCCAGTGCATTGTACTCGTCGACAGATTTTCAGCATCTAGTCGGTCGTTCCAATATGCGGGTCAAGGCATGCCCTTGGAGCTGGTCACACTCATCGACTCGATTGCTCGTGATGGCGTTGATGCGGACTACACGCTGATCTTCGACCTCGACCCCCTGATTGGGCTTCAGCGAACAGGTGCCCGCTCCACGTGCGATGATAAATTTGAGCTCACTGGCCTTGAGTTCCTGAATCGGGTGCGCAATGAATACCTGGTGCAGGCTCAGGAGACACCTGACCGATTCGAGGTTATTGATGCTTCCAAGACCTATGACCAGGTGCTGGAGGAGGCTATTTCTGCGATCGATGGCTACATTGCATGCCGGCTCAGTGAGTAACTGTCGGGCGGGGCCTCATCCCGCATGAATCTGGTGGTGGCATCTGTCATGTACAATCACCAGTAGGGATGCGCACCTCGCCAGGTTCGGGCAGCCTTCGCAGGGCGGGGCCTTCACAAGTTTCTTGGCCCGCTTACCTGTTGAAGCCATGACCTCTACCTGATGCTCGTACAGGCAGCGATAGAGATATGAGATGTGGTGTACGGTATCCTCTTCGCCGACACCTCTTGAGCAGATAGGGCATTTGCCCTTTTGCTTTGTGATCAAATGCCGCTTCACGTTGGGGTGATGCTGTATTTTTCTGGCAAAGTTATCCCACAGCACGTCTTTGCCCAGCTTCTCGCCGGCTTCATTAGGGCCAAGTTTTGGTGCAAGGGGATGCATGATTTGATTTCCTTATATCTAGCCTGACTGGCAAAGGCTTGGATTTGATCGTGCCTATTATACGGTTATTGTGCAAATTGACATATTGACAATATTATAAGCGGGGGTATAATCACCTCCACACCTATATCCCGGACTTGCACCATGGCTCTTGCACAACGCTATTACGAAGCGCTTCTGCTCTGTGACCAGCTAGAACGCAGGGGTCTGGTCAACTTGATCATGCCTGAAAGCAATCTGCTGATATCCCACCGCCTTCAGGGTGACCAGCGCCGCAGTGCCATAGAGGCCATGAATGTTTACGTGCGGGCCTATCACTTGATGAACATCTCCAAGCTTTCAGTGGCACTTGTGACTATCGCTTTGGGCGCAAAATTGCTACTCAAAATCATGGGATGAGGCCACACGCTCATTCCTGAAAGCTTTGGTCACCTCTTCCAAAGCATTATTCAGCTTGTAGGCAGTGCGAACGTGTTCCGGAATCAAGGGGTTGCGAATCCCCGGCCCGTCCAACCTCAGAGATAAAACACTCTCCCACACATCATTGTTACTCAGCGAATTGAATCCTCCGGTCAAGGTGCTGGAGTTCAACGTGTCGTATTGTCCCATCCAAGCTCGCATGTACACCTCGGTAGCGTCCTTGAGATAATGCGCCTGCATCTCGTCGATATTTGTAAGCCCCTTCTGGATGAGGTTAGTACGCTCGATGTGGCCAGCGGCTTCAACCCTGCGTTTAGCAGGGCTCATGACCTGAGAGCGAATGTATAGGGCAACCGCCCCCATGGCGTTTACAAGGTCGGTCTGACTATGGTTCTGGGTGATCACCCCTTTGGATTCACGCATCAAGTCGAGAAAAGGAACCGGATTTCCGAGGGATGCTTGGTACATAATTTCACAGCAGTGCCCTAAAATGGCCTTATCAGCCTTGTTGAGCGACATATTGATTGATTTGCCCATTTCGCACCCAGCAGAATTAATAGGAGATAACACTACAATAGCACTGGGGCCGGGCTAATAATCCACTGGCGCACTGGTGCAGGACGGGATACTGGCCATGAGCGAAAAATCCAACCAATCACCAAGGGGTCGCGGACGACCAAGGCTTCAAGCGGAACCCTGCACCATCAGGATCGGCTTGCCTTTGACCGAATCCGACCATCGGGCGCTTCAGACACTGGTTGAGCGAGACAAGATCGCCCATGGTAAGCGCTCAAAACAAGAGGTCATTCGTGAATTGATCAGGGTCAATGCAGCTTCAACAGGGGCAGATGGTGAGTAACCAACACTCGACAGTGGATCTCGTTATTCTTGACCAGCTGATTGCGCTCGCCTACTGGAACGATGGGAATATGCCCGGTCGCTCCATGGAAATCACCGACCTTACCCTGGCGGCTTTCCCAAGTTTGCTGGAGTCAGAAGGATTTCTTTCCCAGAAGTCCTATCAGGGCATGGATATTCTCAATCACCTCACGGGTGTATGCGACTTCCAGGGCGCCCTCACTTTTGCTCGCCGCCTGCTTGCCCTAGAGCCTGCAGACAAGGGCGAAGATGGTTTTACCTGGGTAGGCGCCTGCCTGAACAGATACTCTCTGAGACTTGAGGAGCTTACTTCTCTCTATGGGGATGAATGGCTGTCACTTGACGATCGCCAGTTTGCCCTTGAGCTTTCTGAAATAATTGAGCAGATTGGCCCTTATCGGTTAGGGACGTACCCTCACCCTTTCAAGTCCAATACGCTAATGACAGCTCTGTACAAGCACGACCTCGATTTCTTCGACAAGCTTGTCGGCGACGACCCACTTCCAAAGCTGGTACTCAACGACGTATTCGCGCCATCTCGCCTTGGAAAGCACGAACGCCAGACCCAGATTCTTCAGGAGTTGCTGGACTTGAATGAGAAAAAACTTCTCAAGGATGAAGACCTCACTCGGGCGGCACCTGCATTCTGGAAGCTTATAAAGGCTGGTTTGGCGTCTGTTGAGCCCGGTCGGCTAGGCGAGGTAATCCACCTTGCTCAGCGTGTGGGAGTAGAAATCTTCTGCATTGATCGGATGAAAGAGGTCAAGGCCAATTTCAAGCAGAAAAAATTCAGCGACATGATTCTGAATCAGCCTTGGCTTGCACTCCAGGCCAGGAATGAAGGTATGGTTTTCACGGGCAAGGATATCAGGGTGTCGCTAAAAGCCCTGGAAAAGGCCTCGTCGCTGTTTGAGCGACAATGGACAGGCATGGTGACCCTTGACCAGGTAAACGAGCTTAAGGGCGTTCTGGAGGCCTTGCTCGATGAAACCACGGCTGACGATTTTGCAAAGCGCAAGATGTCTGAAGGATACGTCAGCGTTTTATCTGCATTGATGCCTTACAAGGGCTGGATGCAAAAGGTCTCTAATCAAGGACGAGATAACATTTTCATGGCCGATCTTGGTCTGTAACGACTGCACACGTAACCGGAAGCCAATTTTATGCAGCATCTTGAAGTCGTCACTCGCCACGCCATTGCGATGGGTACCAAAGAAGACATCGTTTCAGGGTTCACCCCGGCCCTGATCACCTCGGGTTTCCTGAAGGCTGCGTTTAGCTCGCAGGGCCTCTCATCAGGGGTATCTGAGACGGTATTGTCCCTGATTGAGAGGGATCACTATGCAGCTAGGGCAACCAATCAGATCATTTTGCGTCATGGGAATGATGTGTGTCCTGCGATCGACAGCCAATGCCTCAAACGTCTCGTAAACGTGATCAAGGGGCACATCGGCCTTGGAAAAGGCGCATTCTTCGCAGTCATGAAGTTTATGCCCGAAGATTTTGCCATCATTCAGTTCAGACAGTGGATGCGCGATGATGGTATCAAAGGGCTTGAGCTCAGTCTGATTGAGTCTGTACTCAACCACTCCCTAAATCACGATCGATTTCACGTTGCTCACGCGATGTGTAGCCAGATGGTCGCTAGAGGCGCTGTTGCGGAAATGCAGCATTGCCTACTCAGCGCCCCCTACGAGACGCTTGAGTCAGCCGCGCTTGGCAAGTACATCACCAAGGAGCGAATGCTGGACATATTCTGCAATCGCAAGGCTTTTCAGCAGGCGCAGATTGCAGCCGGCGATGATCCTGCCCTTGACCATATTCTTCGTGACAGCATCGCAAGGCATTTGAACCTCAAAGGTGCTTCTGAAAACTGGGTCGAGTTGTTTGCCAAGCTCACCGAGCGGATGGATGAGGTTGTTGACCAGCAGCTTCTTGTAGATCGCCACAAGAGCGCTGCCACCGTGGTGCTCAACAAGATCATGAACCTTGATTCAAAATCCATCAGCCAGCAGATCAACACAGACAGGCTTCGGATCTTTGCCTATCAGCTTGGTTTGACCGAAGTGCTCGGGTCGCTCAAGAGCGATGCCTCTCGCGACACTGTATTTGCGCATGATTTGGGGCTTTAATGAACTATGACGCTCATTTCATAGAGAAGCTTCGGTATGAGTTGAATGACCGGAGTGTTATCGATGAGGGCGGTATTGCCGGCGCTGGGCTGACCGCTTTCAACCTGCTGCGAGATGGCAAGTCGGTGGCCCTGCTGGCCGAAGAGCTTGATGCTACTGGTTTCTTCGAGCAATTCGGCTGGGATCTTGACAAAATCAGGGTGCAGCTAGGGCTGCTGGTGCTCAGAGCCTCGTTCAATTCCCGTACTTATTGCGATTTTTTGAGAATCTCCTTCGAAAATCGTATGTGCTTCAGCCTGGCAGAAAAAAACTATGCTCCTGGTGTTCCTCGTAAAACAGATCTTACACTGAGGCAGTTCAGCCCTATTCGAGATCAGGCTGGAAACTTCGTAGACCCCGATCACCTCAGTCATCAGATGCGTGGCAAGCGATCGCTTATCGATGTCTACGCTGCAAGGATTCTCCGCCAGCCAGATCCTGAAGGGCTCATGTGGTTTCTTGGGCTCCCCAGTGTCGCAAAGAGAATGCAGGGCGTTGAGCGCAGGACTTGGTTGGCAGATGTAAGTCGGCACAACAAGGGTATCTCCCTCCCCTTGGAAATGACTGAGAGAATTGGAGCCTGGCTTCAGGAGGCGCCTTTTTCGTTTAAGCAGTATTACCAGGATCTGTTGGGGTCTGTCGATTCAACCCAAGGCATCGACAAGATTGGCGTTGTGTACCAGCCTGAGCATACCGCCAAAATAGGCACCGAGCTTTTGATCGAACTGTTGGACAGCAGGCGACAGGATGAGCGATATCTGCCTCTTACCTTTCAGGTTATCCGCGATGGGGCCGACTGGTATCGGGCATTCATGATCAGTGCCCATGGCAGAGGCATTGTTCATGATCTTGAGCTAACCCCCCAATCTGATCCCGAGAGGCTTGCAGCGGTCATGGCCCTAAAGGGATTCACCCCTGGGAAGTTTGGCGCTTTGATCCGTGGCGTGGAGGAAAAAACCCTGATTGCTCATGCTAAAAACCAAGGTTGTGCAGATGAGTTGTACAAGCTTTGTCAGAGGAAATGCCTTGTGCCTTTGGTCAGCAACAAAGTGAGAGATTCAATCTTTGGGGCCGACCTCGGCCTTTAGGGAAATCGCAGCTTCCCGCGAAGCGGGCCTGCTGTTGACATTGAATCAGTGGCTGCGCATTTCAAGAATAGGGCTGCTAGCGGATTTCATAGTCACGCGCACCTGGTTTCTCGCCCTTGAGCAGTTCCTCGTTGATGATTGCCTCCTTCACGCGCCTCAGCTCAGCGTGCTTCGCCGTACCTGAGCCCATCCAGCGAATACCAAAGTAGCCCGCACGGTAATGAGGGGATTTCGTGCCGGCAGGTAGGCTCATGGATTCAATGCGATCGCGGATGGGTGTGTAGCTCTTAGGCCCAACAATGATGCGATCATAGGCCCTGGTCAGCATCTTTTCAATTTTGGGTTTTTTCTTGTCTGCGACACTCTTCAGGCGCTTTTCCAGATCGGCAGCTTCGTTTACAACCCTGCGCTCTTCGCGTTCCACGGAAAGATAAAACAATATCTTGGAAAGCTGCTCAGTATTGGACTGCAAGGTTTGAAACAGATCCTTGTACCCATTGTTTGCGATGACGTCGGCATGCTCGTTGAGCTGCTGATGCCTTCTCAGAACCTCGCCGAAGGGCTCGTCTTCATCCTGGATGTAGATACTCAAGGTATCAATGGTGTCCAGCAGAGCAGGGCTCGATCGTCCAGGCAAGCCTATCGGAGAAGCCGTGAATCCCACCTCAAGTACGCGGGTCTTGGCATGAGGATCCAGCTCAAGCAGCTCACGAGCTTCAGTAGCCATGGGCGGGAGAGCGTCGTAGCTGGTTTCCTGGAGGTAGCAACCTTCAAGAATGGCCTTAAGGCCTGCGCCCTCTACTCTGAAGGGGCTTTCACTGCGCTTTTCGGCTGGAGCAAATTCGATGTAGCAGTTGCGCATTGGCGGCGCAAAATAGCGAATCGGAATATTTTCTCGAACCTTTGTGTCGGCCAGCAGCGAATTGAGCCCTTCGGAAACGGTGTAGATTGGGCCGTTGTTGTATTGGTGGCGACTCACCAGGAACATGGTTCGAAAGGCGCCATCATTGAATTTGAATTGGGAGCGCAATTCTTGAAGGGTGGAATTATCACGAGAACGCGCAATGAAATGAGCGAGGGTGTCATTCTGCTCGCAGCAAAACTGAATAAAGGGGTTGGCCTGGCTCAGGAATAGGTTGCGGTACTCAAGTATTGGCCCAAGCGACATTCTTCTTGGCAAGGGCAGGGTCAGCGTTTCTCCCTTGAGCTCATCGATGCGCTGCATCAACTCCTGCAGGTTTGTCATAACTTGGATCTGCCTTTTCCATATCCCAGACAAGGCGCGAGATACCCAAGACGAACTCTTGCTCAACGCCAGTCCCCAGCCGGGAAAGGCGGTCAAACAACGAAGCCACCGGGCCTGGGTAGTTTGCGCACCATTGGCGAACACTATACAGATAATCTGTCTGTTTGGCCCATAGCTCGCGGCTTCCCCACTGAACCAATTCTGCGTCAGTAACTTGAGGTATCAGCATCCGCACGTCCTGACGAACCTCCAAAAGCTTGAAGTAGTTGTGGAAACCTACTGGGTCGTAGTCCGGAGCGATCCAAAGGCTAGCGTTCGCCCATTCTTTCACCACACTGATTAGCCTGGATGACAGCCAGCCTTCATAGTGAATGATTGAGGCTTTTTTCAGTCGCTCTGGAAGACGAGCCCTAAGGCCGAGCCAAGCCTCCCGATTTTCGACCAGAATCACATCACCTTCTGGCTGAGGGCCAGGTTGTCCTTCTTTGAGGATCAGGCCTGAATACACATCATCTTCAGTCGGCAAGCTGACAGGACGCCCGCTGATCAACCATCGAGTATGGCCTGGAAGGACGTTGATCAGAAGATAGGGAAGGGCCCCGCCGCCTTTGCTAGTGCCATGGGCATGGATGCTTGCCGCTCGGACAGGCAGATCGCTCAATGGAGCATCCCCTGAGTAGCTTGCAATCCTCGATTCAAGCTTTGGGATGTCGATCACCACCAAGTGCGGAGATCGTCGGCCCACAGGTGTAGCGATCCGGACAATGCTGGACTGCTTGAGCGCATCAAGCTCCGTGCGCAGTCCGATAGGCCATTCCGAAACCTTGATCGCCTGTTGATCCCTTAGCGTCAGCAGCCATTTGAGCGCGTCCCTGCGCGTCAGGTTTTTCACGACAGCATTTCCAGCTGATCTTCAGCAGGCTGTGGCTGCTCGTGGTTGAAGAATTGCCAGTCCTTCTCGGTTATTACAATGCGATTGTCATCCATCAAACACTCGCTGAGGTTGACGCCCAGGGAGGCGCTTAGCGTGGGATGAACCGAAGCAAAAACGGGTGTGAAGCCCAGATCTTTGCAGTAGCTAATGATGGTCTCCTGGTTCTTGGTGTCGATGCAGTTCGCCTCATCGATGTAGAAGGGCAGGAAGACTTCATGTCGTACCTTGCGGTCAGCCAGGTGGCGCAATAGATTCATGTACAAAAGAGGCTTTTGAGTCATCGTGCTGCCAAAGCTTGCGAGTTGATCGAGCTTCTCGCTGACGGTTTCCTTGCCCTTGGCGTCGACCATGGTGAACTGAAGCTCGAAAAGGTCTGCTACTTCAAGGTTGCCATCACGACCGTCTTCCACAACCCGAGAGAGCCTGTCCAGGGCCCGGCGCAGCTCTGTATCCGATACTGAGTCCACAGCAGCCCCGCCAAAAAGGTCTGCGGTGTTAACCTCGGTATTGGACAGGTGCTTGAGAAGGGTGTCGATCGACTCAAGGACTACCTCATCCCTCTTGAGCTCGATGCTAAATCGCTTGATGTTGGAAACCTTGCGGGCATTGACCATGCGGTTGAAGAGAGTGACTTCGTGCTCCAGCTGCAAGAAGTTACTCGAAAGATCATGCAGACAGCTCGACACCTGAATAACCGCATGATCGTTCAGCCGGGACAGCCACTGACGCTTTTCTGGCAAAGCGTCGAGCATTTCCTTGGCCTTACGCGGCAGACTGCCATCTTCCAAGTGCTCGGAAAGCTGAGTCAATTCGTCGAGAATTCGCTGCTGGCTGGCTGCGATACTCAAGTCAATGCTTCGAACACCCATTTCCAGGCCCCGCAAACGCTCGACGATAGCGGGAAAATCCACTTCATTTAAATCTAGCTCGAACTCGTCATTTTCACCCTTGGACATACCGAAGAAGTCAGCACGCAAGGTCATCTGGCGCTGGGCATCCCGGATAACCTGAAGTTGCTTGTTTAGCTCCTCATGTTCTTTGGTGGCTGTTGAGGCCTCGCTATTGATGGCTTCAAGGTGGGTAGCATAATCGGCCATCGCAACCATGACGTCTTCGATTTGAAGCTCCAGGGCAACGACCTGCTCCTTGGATTCCATGTACTGCTGCTCCAAGTCTTCCAGGCGATCGTAATCACTGACGGCCCCGTTCAAGCGACGGGAATCGGCTTTGAGTTTGACGATCTTGTCTTGAGTGCCTTTTTGATCGAGCGCAATTCTAAGGTTTTGCTCGATACCTTCGACCGTTTGTTGCTGCAGGCTGATTTGAAGCTCAAGCTCAGGTATTTTGTCCAGACCGAAATCCAGCGCAGGCAAAGATTCAAGGTTGATCTTGAACCCTGCACGCTCAACGATGCCATTCTCTGGTAACAGATTAGCCAGAAGGAAAGCCTTAAAGTTGCCACGGGTCTGCTCTTTGAGCATTACTTTAGGCAGGCTGAAGAGGCCAGGGTTCAGGATCCTGGATAGTTCGGCAATCTCTTCATCTCTGAGCCCCAGGGAATGGCCAAGACCATCACCTTCCTTCAGGGTTTTAAGCTGGTGCTGAAGCTGAGCCAAAGTGGCCTTGGCATTTTCCAGCTGGCGAGCCAGAACGTCAGCATTGAATCGAGATGACTGGCTCAGACTGGACTCCAGTTGCATCAGTTCGCGCTGTACAGCGTCACGATTGGCTTGCACCTGCTCACGAGTCGTCAGGGAAACTCGCTGTTTGAGGGCCACCAGTTCATTTGCCAAGCTATCGTGCTGCCCCTTGCGTCGATTTAGTTCATTCATCAACTGGCTGTTAGCTTTGTACGTAGCAGTTAACCCGTCCTTTCGGGTCTGAACCTGGGCCAGGATCTGCCGGCGCGACTCAATGGCTGCTGGATAAGCAACGACTGCCCGTTCTGCATTGACTTTGAGCTGGCGAGTGAGATGGGCACCCTCATCCCGCTTCTCGATCCTGGCTTCGTTTTCCTGGTGCAGCGACAGAATGTCTGCCCGGCGCGCTTCTAGGCTTTTGATTTCACCCGCCTGCAGGGAATATTCCCGAAAAGCCTCGCGTCTCACCTGGCTGAAGTTTATTGAGAGGTTGCTTAGTTTGTCCTCAAATACATTGAGCAACAGGTCTTTTAGATCCCGGCTTTTGAGCACTGTCTGGGTCAGAAGGTTTTTGTAAATTTGGCGGAAAGTGCCGTATCTCTTGTCCGTGCTGTTGGCCAACGGAAAAAGTGTTACGTCAAAGCGACCATTTTTGACCTTGGTGTATTCCCCATAAAGAAGCTGACGCATTTCTTCGCGGGACACATTGAAGAACTCTCTACCTGCCTCCCCCCAGCGAGAGAAAAGCTCGCGATAGGAAAGGATTCGGTTGTTGTCCAGAAGGTCGTCAGTGTCCAAGCCACCCTTGCAGACGAACAGATCGTAGTCGAAACCTGAACCGGGGCCTTTGCCATAGGCTCCAAGGATGAAAGATCCAGCCGGCAGCATCACTTCCATCAAAAGATAGGAGCTTGTGGTCGGGAAGTAAAACTGGCGACTTTCTTTCGGATCGTGAGAACCAAAATTATGGCTGTTCGCCCCGGACGGGAAAAGGATATATTGCATTGATGTCAATATAGTGCTTTTTCCCAAATTGTTAGCACCCGCAATAGATAAGGTTTCCCAGAATGGGAGCACAGTCAGGGAATGTGAACCTGCGTTCACGAGCGCGTAGCGGGTCAAGCCGAAGTTTTTAGGGCTAAGATTCTTGCCTGGAATATCCATAGTAATCACTGATATCTCGATAATTGAAGGGAGTGGATGGTTCGATGCGGCTATCGCAAGGGCTTAATCGCCACCACCACCACCGCCACCATCACCACCACCCCCGCAGCTGCCACTACCACAGTCCGAACCACCATCAAAACCTGAATAGCCATCTGAACCGGAAGAAGATGTTCTATTTCGTGAGTTTGTGGCTTTGCGATCAGCCTCTTTATGAGTGCGAGTACGCGCCGCCATCTCTTTTTCGAAAGCGCTTGGGCGAAACAGGTCAAATACCCAGACGATGAAGAACCCTGCCGCTACAGTTGCCAGAACAATTATGGCAAAATCAGACTCCAAACCTCCAAAATCATCCTTCAAATAGGGTAGCTCCAGTGCGAAACCAACAATGCCAAGGGTGAAAAAGATGAAAAATTTCATGAATATGCTCCAAATTAGTATGAGTGCTGGGGTCGTTTCCAGGTGAAAGGGTTGTCTACTCCACCGTCATCACCACAATCGATATGGATGTCGATAAAATGATGAACACCGAAGCGCGATGAACCCTCTTAAATTCACGATGGCTACAGGATTACCGGCAAAGTATCTTGAGGATAGTCAATGTGATCACCCGCCTCAGGCGTCACTGATTTTGCGAGTTTTTTGGCGATATCAAGATAGAAATAGGTTGGGATGCCAAAGCAGTAGGCAGTCTCCCCCTTACTGTTTTGCTGTGTGTGCATGACCCCGGCTTCACAGAGCTTTTTCAATCCGTTGGCGATGAACTCCTCCTGAGTGCCCAGGCCAAGCTCGGAAAGCCTTTCGCGATGATGGTCAACTAAAGACGAGATATCCGACAGGCTGATGGGGTCTTCGCTGTTGATCATGGACTCCACAGGCAATCCACGATCCGACATGAATTCCACCGTGCAGAAAATGGCCGCAGCCATCTGCCGCTCCCGCAAATTGATGACCTGGCCGTCTTTGGGTTGCAAGTAGTAAAAGCCCGCAGGATGGTGGGCAAGAATGTTGCCTCCCAATGCAAGGATGTCACCGTAGGCTTTGGCATGGCGATTCAGTTCCTTGTGCAACTTGATGTGGCCGCTTGAACTGATGAAGGTGCCTGAATTGAGCTGAGCCATGATTTCTGCGCTGTTTGGCAAAAGTTCTCGAAGCCGCTGGGTGCATGCAGCAGTCGCCTCCACTTCCTGCGCCAGGCGCAGCGCTTGATCCTGAAGCTCGTTGGTTGCAGTGTCGGTCATGATATCCATGGTCAGGATGCCTTGTGCGGAATGAACGTAATCTCTTCGACGAAGAAGGGGTTTGGTTTTTTCTGAGCCTTGCTCGTCAACGAGCGGCGATTCATCACAATGGTCAGTTCTTCGAATTCGTAGCTAACCATTTCATCGCAAGTCATGAGGAATCTGCGTAGGTTGTCGTCATGACTAATCACATGCAGGGCCTGGCAGAGATTATCGACCTCAGCCAATGGAAACTGGGCTCTCAGGGCCTTCATGGTGTCATTCACGGGCCGCTGGGCTTTAAGCCAATGCACCATCTCACTCACAGTGGTCGAGCGTGTTCGGCTCTTGCGATTGACTGTAGCCTCATCCAAATTGACGGTGCGTTGTTCTTCAGGCCGATCGACGCTCATTAGTCTTGCGTGAAATTCAAGCAAGGTGAGAGGGTCGGCGCGGCGAGTAGCGCGCACGCGCCCAGGTAGTTTGAGCTGTTGAGACACCTGCGGTGAAAGGGTCGACTTGCTCAAATGTCTGAACGCGAGAGCCGCCCCCTGGCTAATCTGTGTATTGATTCGAGCCTGGTTGACCAAGGGGCCGAGGGTGCGGCTCATCAGGTCAACTGACTTGTCCAGAACCTCACGGAAGTCGAGCATTCGAAATTGCACTGACTCTAGCTGAGCCCTGGCATCGTCTGAAGACAGAACGCTCATGCTGTAATCTTCAAGCCAGCTTTGAAATTCGCGTGTGGCCTGGCTCATCACCAAGCTGAATGGCTGACCAGGGCTTTTCATTTGCAGTGCGGGGGTCACGTAGTCGTCCCATGCCCTGATTACCTTGGCGTAGCGCTCTGCGACACCCAGGTTGCGATTAGCCTGCTTTGCATCGTCGACCAGTTTGTAAATGGCTTTGGTGTTCTGATCCACCAGGCGCTGAAGGACATAGAAGCGATCCTCCATCTCGCAGCATTGGGCAAAGAAGTCTCCACGCTTGCCATCGAGCAGTGCAAGTCGGATGCGGTCGAGGTGAGCGTGCAACGTATCTGTGTTGGCGGTGATTTCGGCAATCAGCCCGAGCTTCTGTTCTTCGAGGATGAACTGAATGAAGGGGGTAAGATGGTTGTTGAACAAAAATCCACGCCCACCGCGTTTGTTTTCTGTAAGCACGCCCGTTGAAACAAGCCGATTTGCCAGGGTGGCAGGTAGCTGCTGGTCGAAACCGGCATTGGCTCGAATCGCCCGAAACAGGTCAGATTCAGAGAAGACACGGCCTTCGTGCCGGCTCCATATCATGCTGAGCACGGGCCAGGTGTCTGTGAGTGTCTTGAGAAATATTTCGGGTTTCATGGTGAGCTCCGCAGGTGCGGGCAATATATTCAAAACAGCTAGCATTGTCAATTTACCTATAAACCGTCCCGTTTTCAGATTCATGCCATAAGCCGTTTTTTGGTATCGTGTGTTATGCTGTATAGATAGACAGTGAGGTACTCATGATTCGCTTTCCGATCGCCAATATTGCTCGCTCTGCTGACGTCCGTCGGTGGCATACCACCCCTAGCTACAAGGCACCCAGCATTGCTGAACACACCTGCCTGGTGGCCCACTACTCGCTTTACTTGCTTACTGGCATTGTCGAGCAGCCTACTGCAGAGCAGGAGCTCAAGATCCTCAAACTGGCCTTGTGGCACGACATGAGTGAAACCATCACAGGGGATGTTCCAACGCCTCTTAAGCGCTACCTGGAGTCATTGTTTCCAGCTGGCCAGTCCCCTCTGGAAAAACTCGAAGAACGACTGTGTGAGCCTTACGCAATCGCCAAAGAGGATGCCGATGGGTTGTCCAAGATCATCATGAAGCTGGCAGATGTTCTGGATGCTGCGCATTTTGCCCAAAACGAGATCAAAGCTCGTGCGAGCAAGGCGATTTTCGATGAGCGCAAGGCTGCCTATGCCAGCTATGTAGCCAAGGGCGAGGCAGAGTACCCAGACTATAATTGGCACTATGCTCATGAGCTGCTAGAGGATCTTATGACCTCTGAGCCCGTCAGTATTGCATTCACAGAATTGATGGCGCATGACGCAACCCCAGAGCTCTTGAATTCACCTGCTGTCCAGTGGGAGACTAAGAAAAAAGGTTCTTCTGATGCAACTACTTGGGCACTTATCCGCGAGCTTGGATCCCGAATCTTCCGATTCTGATCCACTGCGCGTCACCTATCGCCAGGTCAGCAAGCTGCCTAAGTGGCAAATGCTGGTTCTGGCCTTTGAAGACGGCTTCAAACACGTCGATCTGAGGAACCATCAGCGCGACAAATCTGTGCGTGCCGATTTTCTTGCCGACGAAGTGCTTTTTCGCTTCACGAACAAGATTTTGTCTTCTCCAGGGGCTTTGGACTTGTTCAGGGATGCGGAGCAGCTCACCATTCAGATGGACAAATTGCACAGAAACCTGAATAGCTCACTCGAACAAGTTGATAGTTTTCCAGCAGGAGCAACCCATCCCCATAAATTCCTGGAAGCAGCTAGCTTCATGCTCGCTCAAACCAGAGGGATGCTGGGCATGAAGGATTCAGTCAAATCAGGGACACGTCAGGTTAGAGCTCTGCTGTATCCAGAGCCAGTCAAAACAACACCATCTGCCTTGGATCGTTTTTTTATGTCCCAGGCTGATGATGGAGCGGAGCGCGAGCGTGAGTCTATCAAAGCCTTTTCAGAGCCGACTTTGAGCGTAAAAGTGCTACAAATGGTGAGCGGAAACGAGCTGGCAAGGCCTGGCCACTTGGTTTATGGCACGGCGACACTCAAGGTCTACCTGCCCATGATGCTCAATGCCTTGATTGAAGGTATTCCGCACTCGCTTGAGCAGGCCAGCTTGCTGGAGTATGTGGAATCTTCACGGAATCTTGTTGGCCATCTTCAACGGTGTCAGAGGCAGGTCGACCTTTTGACCGCCAGTGACCCCCAGCCGTAATCAGTCCAAGCCAGGAGTGTGGTCGTCCAAGCCCCATTTCTGCTGATCAAGCTTGAACCAGCGCTTTTCTATCTTCCGCACATTGGGCTCATCAGCGATGTGCACCAAAAATTTGGTTACGCGTTCAAGGTGGCGATCGTTCAGGTCACCTTTAAACTCGTGCGCCAGCAGAAAATTTCCATAAAAATCCTTGTACACTGCCGGCTTGTCATCCAGAGCGATAATCTGAGCGAGCTGGTACTGGGGGTGATGCTTGATGATTTTCTTCAAGTCTTTGTAGAAGGGAAGCCCATAACCTCCCTCTACCTTCAATTTGCATTGCAGACTTGAATACACGTCCACAATGGGGTGGCGCTGAGGCCAGAACGCATCAAGCTTGGCATAGACATACGCAGGATCCGTATTGCTCCAAACGATGAAGTCATAATGGGGCGCCACAGCGTCCAGCATAGCTTCAACGCCAGGTCGGATGGTGACATAGAGGTCTTTTACTAGATATTGCCAATTTTCGAAAGGGCGCTTTTCTGCATAGAGGAGACACTCATCCAGATCAAGCACAAGCAGCTTTTTTGCGGTTTTCTCTGGTTCATTCATGGCTAGCTTCTCATAAGGATGAATTTCCTATATATTGCCATCATATCAAGGAGCCCACCATGACAATCAACCCCCGCGCCGCCGAACTACGCCATCTGATTGACCAAGCCAATTATCGGTATCACGTTCTCGATGAGCCCACGATCACCGACAACGAATACAACGCACTGTTTCAAGAGCTCAAGGCAATTGAAGCTGCCGACCCCTCCCAGCAGACCCCAGATTCTCCGACCCTGAAAGTCGGCGGCTATGTCGCTGTCGGTGGCCTGCAGCCGGTCAAGCACGCTGTGCGAATGCTGAGCTTGGATAACGCCTTCGAAGACGCCGATTTCGACAAATTTGTGAAGGCGATCGAAGCTGAGATGGGCATCAGTGAGCTGGAATACGTTTTTGAACCCAAATATGACGGTCTTGCCATCTCCTTGATTTACGAGAACGGCATTCTGATCCGAGGTGCAACACGTGGTGATGGCGAAACCGGTGAAGATGTAACTCACACTGTCCGCACCGTTAAGAACATTCCCTTGAAGCTACGCGGCGACTTCCCAGCCCATGTGGAGGTTCGTGGTGAAGTGTATATGCCCCGTGATGGCTTTGAGGCTCTAAATGCTCGTCAGATTGAGCAATCACTCAAGACCTATGCAAACCCACGTAACGCCGCTGCAGGTTCGTTGCGCCAGCTCGACAGCGCCGTTTCCGCCAGCCGCCCACTGGAGTTCTGCGCATACAGCCTGGTTACAGCTGATGGCCTTCGCCCCAAAACTCATATCGAGTCGATGAACTTGGCCCAGAGCTGGGGTGTGCCTATCACACCAGGGCTGCAAGTAATCAAGGGCTTTGACGCCGTCAAGCTTGCCTGGGAGGATCTGCTCAAGCGACGCCCAACCCTCAACTACGACATCGACGGTATCGTTTTCAAGCTCAATGATGTCGAGTTGCAGCAGGAGCTCGGCTTTGTTGGTCGTGTGCCGCGCTGGGCCATTGCCTGGAAGTTTCCCGCTGAGGAAGTCGATACCATTCTGATTCAAGTCGACGTTCAGATCGGTCGTACCGGTGCAGCAACCCCAGTTGCGCGTGTTAAGCCTGTGCAGGTCGGCGGCGTGGTCGTCTCCAATGTAACGCTGCACAATTGGGACGAAGTCGAACGACTGGATCTGCACGAAGGCGACACGATCATCATCCGTCGAGCCGGTGACGTGATTCCTCAGGTGATGATGTCCGTGGCTGATAAGCGCATTCCTGGCGCCAAGCCGATTAAGGCGCCTACTCACTGCCCGCGATGCAACAGCGAAATCCTGAATGACACCGATCTGGTGAGGAAGAAGGGCGTCTTGGTGGAGGTCAAGCTGGCCTACCGTCGCTGCCAGGGTGGGATTGCGTGTGACGCACAACGTGAAGAAATGATCATTAACGCAGTATCCCGTGAAGTGCTGGACATTGATGGGCTGGGTAAAACCACAGTCAAGACGCTTTGCGATCTGGGCATTCTGAAAGACCTCTCGGACGTCTTTGCTTTGACCTACGACGATTTGATCAAGGTTGAAGGCATGGCCGATGCCAGCGTTAGAAAATTGCTGGCATCGATCGATAAGGCCAAGCAGACAGAATTGCCGCGCTTTCTGCGGTCGCTGGGGATCCGTGAGGCGGGTGAAACCACCGGTAAGGTTCTGGCAAAGAAATTCCTGAGCTTCGATCAGATCGTCAACAAGACCTTCGAAGAATTCGTGGCCCTGGAAGATTTCGGGCCGAAAAAAGCAGGCTACCTGGTCAAGGCATTTACGCCTGGATCACCTGTGCTTGAGATGGCGGAGCGCATGCTGAGCTTGGGTGTGAATATTGCACAGGTTGCTCAGCAGGATACTTCCCTGGCGGGTCATACATACGTGTTGACTGGTACGCTTACCCAGCTGTCTCGGGGTGAAGCGAAGGCCAAGCTTGAAGCCAAAGGCGCGAAGACATCCGGAAGTGTTGGCAAAAAAACCACTGCCCTGATCGCAGGCGCTGATGGAGGTGGAAAGCTTGCGGATGCCGCCAAGCTTGGCATTCCGGTGCTTGATGAAGATGACCTGATGAGACTGATCAGCTAACCATTGTTTTTGCCTTCAAAAGCCCGGAGTTGATGCCGGGCTTCTGCATTTGACCGAGGAGATAATTGTGACATTCCCAAATATGGCAGGACATCACCCTGATATCGACAGCGTCTTGAGGCAGGAATTGACTCAGGCCGGCATTGAAGTTCACAGCTTGCAATTTTTGCTAAATGGCAAAAGTGAGGTTAATACCTCCATTCGCGGTAGCCTGCATGGCTGGGAGTTTGAACGCTCCTGGTCGTACTGGGTAGCGACAGGCCCTGGCATTGATGCTGATACAGCAGACGCGCTACACAACACCCATGGCAACACCGTGCGTATTGGCGGGCATTGTGGTTCTCCCAGCCCGCGTGAATTCTTCCAGGGACTGGGGTGCGGTCATTACCATGTGGATGATCAACAGGGTTTGAAAGCACTGGCCGATGCGATCCTGTCGGTGGTTAAGGCCAATGCCCCTGATTCCAGCCAGAAGTATGCAGAGCAGAACTCAATTGGCGATGAGATCGAGCGCAAATTTTTGGTCAAGGATGGATGGCGACCCCAGGTTGAGAGCAGCTCGACCCTTTGCCAAGGCTACCTCAATTCTGATCCGGCCAGAACCGTGCGTGTACGCATTCAGGATGGCAGAGCGGTTCAGACCATCAAGGGTCTGAGTGACGAATCGGGTGAAAAGCGACCCGAGCTGAACAAAAAGCTGACGTTGGCAGAAGCAGATTTCATGCTCGATCTTTGTGAGCCTGGCATGATCGACAAGACACGGCATTACATTCCGGCAGGCGAGCATCTCTGGGAGATCGACGAATTCCATGGCGCAAACGAAGGCCTGGTGGTTGCTGAAATCAGCTTCAAGACTCAAGGAGAGGATTTCTTAAGGCCAGAATGGCTGGGGGAGGAGGTAACGGGACGTCTTGAGTTCTATAACTCTTACCTTGCCAAGCACCCGTTCAACAGCTGGGTCGAGGATAAGGCGCCTGACGCCTGATATTTCCAGAGGTGGGCAAGGCCCCCATTTCCTGATTGAGCCAAATAGAGGGCGCAGAGAGCTGTTCTGGGCCCTTCGGAAAGGATTATGGGGTCAACCCATCTTCCTTGATAAGCTTGCGCTCTGAATCAATCAGAAGGGCATTGAAGGCTTTCTTGGAGATCGTGGCTCCAGCAGCTCGCGGATGACCATTGCCTCCCATCAATTGGGCCAGCCTTTGGGCGGTATGACCAGCAATGTCTCTAAACGACAGAGTGACCTTTCCGTCAGCGCGCTCCGACCAGATCAGGGTGTAAGCCTGTGTCTTGTTTGACTGAATGCTGCCGATCATGCTGGCCAAAGCGTACGGCCCGTTCACAATCCAGCCATTTTCTCCGTCAATCACGCAGGGTCGAGCTTCGTTTAGAATGCCTTCGATCAGCGTCGTTTTGTATTGGAACAGCGGGCCACCAATGTCCAGTGCACGTTGGTAGAGACCAGGGTCTTCCATGTCCTTGATGAGTTTCACGAACGTTGGAATGTCGAGTGGATGTTGCTCCAGGTAGGTGATGAAAGCATCAGTGCCAGGCATCTTTCGGTGGAACAAATCGTAATCCCTTGCATGCTCAATCATTCTCGGCAATTCATGGCCTTTGAAGAAGTAGTTCCACGCCAGGGTGGCCCCGCTTTCATTGACGTCGTAGACCAGCTCAGTCAGCGGCATGTGAGCAATTTTGCTGATGGGTTCCTCATGATGGTCAATGATACGGATCTGACAACCCTTGGCCATGAGCTTGTTGATCGTTGGCTCATCAAAGCTGAAGTCGAGCAAGATCAGCTCGTCACGCTCAAAGGAGTCCAGATCCAACTCTTGGTATTTTCCCGGAAGGTACGTGACGCTGTTGCCAAACTTCATAAAGGCAACGGCAGCTGCGGTCATACCATCCAGGCAGTTGGCGTGATAGATCACATAGGTTTTGTTCACAAATCTCTCCCATAGAAAAAGGGGGCTCAAGTGCCCCCCTTCTGGCCTGCAACCATTTTAGCCGATATTGATGGTCTTGAGCTTCTGATCTTCGGGGATCACCGTTTCGAGCTTGATCTGGAGCATGCCGTTGAGGTATTTCGCATCCACAACATGGGTATTGTCTCCCAGGGTGAAGCGATGATCAAAAGCGCGTCGAGCAATGCCGTGCTGGAGATAATTGATCTCTGCAGCTTCAGGAATTACACCTTTGACGCGCAGGACACTCTTCTCGGTTGTCACCTCGATGTCACCCTGGGCGAATCCTGCGACAGCCAAGTGAATCTCCACCGTAGAGTCGCCGGTCTTGATGATATCCATTGGGGGGTAGTTGGGGGTGCGAGGTTTATCCAGAATGGTCAGTGAGTCGAACAGCTGGATAAGGTGCATGGCGAGAGGTCGGGTTTGCATGTTAAGTCCTCCTAGAGCGACTTTTTATAGTTGGGTTGCACGTCCATCAGGCACGTGAGCTGCACCGGTTTCGATCGCAGCAATTTAAGACTAAATCGAAGTAAAAAGCACGTCAATACCTGGATAATTGAAATTTCACAAAAAAACCGGCACTTGGCCGGTTTTTTTATCAGAACCAATGGCTTACTCTGGATCAACATCCAAGCCAAAGCTTTTGGCCAGACCGTACAGTCCATTGATGTAGCCAGCGCCGACCGACCCTACTCGCCATTCATTGCGGTGGCGATACACCTCAATCATTACCAAGCTATCTTCAAGCTTGTATTCTTCCTGAAGAGAGAAGCGCAGAATCTCTCGATCGGTATCGCGGTTGACGACACGAGCGTAAGCATTTTCGACCATGCCAAAGGTCTGTTTGCGCTTTTTGGAGTCGTAGATAGTGATGGTTACAACAGCTTTATCGATGCGCGCCGGCAGGGTTTGCAAATCAATCTCGATCTGCTCGCAGTCGTCGGCCCCAGTGCCGCCTTTCTTGTTGTCGCCCAGGTGGCGAACCGACCCGCAAAGCGATTTGCGATGTCGAGTGCTGTAGAAGATGAAATCTCGACCCTCTTCCACCATGCCCTGGTCGTTGAGCAGGAATACGCTGGCGTCCAGGTCAAAATCTTCACCTGTGTCACATCGCTCTTTCCAGCCCAGTCCGATCAGCAGGTTCTTGACGCCCGGATCGACCTTCTCCAGAGAAATCTTTTCGCCCTTTTTGAGGCTGATGCTTGCCATGGTTTGACTCCTTGCTTGGTTGCATTTGAGACGATTTAAGCATAAATTGACACGTATGACAAATGCGGTAGATAGCAATTTACCCAAAACCCATAAACCCTGAGGCCTCCATGTTCACAAAGACAGCTCAGCACCCTGTACATTACGTTTTTGGCTGTATCACTCACGCCCCTCTGGTCTTTTCCGCTTGGGCGCTGGAGGACTTCAGCTATAAAATGCGGTGGTTGGCCCTGTATGTATTCACCTTGTTCACCGCTGTCACCATGTCGGTGAATGCTGAAGCCGGCATATTTGTCGGTGTGTGTGTCATGTTCATCAATGGCTTCATTGCTCTTCCAGCCTTCATGGCCACCAAAGGAGAAGGCCCTTTCGCTTTGCGGTTCAGCAATGCTTATGGCAATGCCATCCTGGCCTGGCACGCCTTCTTCGTCGGTTTCTATTTGTTTGTGATGATGTTTGGCCTGATGATGATCCTCTTCAGCATCGCGTGGACGAAAACAACCGTCAGTGTATTTTTTGGCTGTGTCTCCGCTCTGTACATGGCATTCACCATGCAAATGGCTTCGTCATCAACCAAAAACTTCAAGCAGTGGGTTGTACCCCTTGCCTCCACGATTGCTGGGGGCGGGATGTATTGGTTCATGCAGTGGAGTATTGCAAGCTATCATGGTTGATGCTGTCGCACCGCAGGGTTGATACTGGGGAAAATGGAGATTGTTTAGATGAACCTCACCTCAGAAGTATCAGAGCTTTTTGTCAAAGCCCTCAGCAGCGGCCAGAAAGAACTCGCTGCCGCTCTGGCGCCCTTTACCTCCCTCACGGAAATGATCTTCAAACTCCGTGATAAGGAGGGGTTTGACTGGATCGCAAACGCAGGGCTTTTGAGCCGGTCATCCTATACCCGTGATGAGACCGACAAACTCGCCTCCAAGTCCCTTTTGATCAGTGAGGACTACCGAAAAGCCCTTTCTGGCGCCATCGCAAAATGTGATGATAAAAAATCCCTTGAGCATCTCTTTGAATACCTGATGCGCTCAGGCTTCCATGACCTGGCACTTGAGATCGTCGAAAAGGTTCCAGATAGGGTTGATATGTCCATCAAATTGGGCAGTGAATTTGATTTCTGGCGCAAAAGCCAGGGTGGGCAATCCTGCCTGTACGCTGTTGGTTCTGGATCCTCTATCAAGTCCACGACCCTCAAGATCATGGACATGCTGGGTGTTTCTTTGCCTTCATATCTTGCAACCAGCGAGTACAGTCAAAGCACTTACTACAACGACACCTGGGAGTTCGAGCGCTTTGCTGTGCAGGTCGACCTTGTAGCCTCTACCATGGCTTCAGAGGGTGTTCAGATTCCCCACCTGGCTTTTAAGGCAGGCCATGCCTATCTGGATCACAGCGCCATGGCAAAAGCCTTCTTCGAAAGTCGGCACCATGCAGAACGCCTGGGCGGATGGCATGCCGATGTCTTTCCATCCCTGGTGCCGGTGATCGTGAATGATCGGGATGCGCCTGCGGTGGCAAGGATGGGTGGATTTATCCTCTCGCCAAAATTTGAGTGCGTGGTTACGGATGCCAACGGCACTCAGAGCATTCATCCTCACCATGGATTTGAAGATCGGAGTGGAGCGCTTTCGGCTGATGAGGTCATGCTGGCCACTTCATTTCTCAGTTACGATGCTGTGAGCAACCTGCGCAGCGATGAATTCCAGTCAGGTCAAAAGATCGCACTGCTGCGGGCTGAAATGATTCCTGCTCTCCACATGGACGACTCCACCCCCAGCAAGGCTCTCAGCTTCGCCATGCGGCACCATCGCCCAGAACCCCTGCTGCTTGCAAAGCAGGAGAACAACTACTGCAGCGATTATCTGAACACACGTCTTTACCTCAAGGGCGCAGATCCTGTCTTCATCACGTCTCGCGGTAGGCAGGCCTCGCTGGGCATTACCAGGGAGCTCACGCTTAACTCAAGCATGGCAGGTCACTTTCAATCAAAATCTGAATTGCAGTGGCTCTCCACATGGATCCGTGGGAATCATCATCCGATTGAGCGATATTCCTTGCTCAAGCACGACCCTGCGCTCACCAATGATCAGAATGTTGATCTGATGCTCGAAACCATGAATCGTTATCATGCTGCGCTGGGCGATGGTGTTCAGTACAGGACACGTGCGCCGGTAGAGTTCTATGAGTTCCTTGAAAAGAAAAAACTAGGCCTCACCCTTCCGATTGAGTTTGAAGTCCTCAATCACAAAGATGCTGAAGGGTGGAACCTCCATGCGCGTCCGCGCCTTCGCACAAGCCTGGGTTACAACAATGCCGGCCTGATGAAGACCATTGGCAGCAAGCCTGAAGATTGGTTGAACAAAGCTGTTCGCATCAAGGATGAGGCAGTCAGGCAGGCTTGCATGGGGCTTCTGGATCGGCTGCCGCTTGAAGAAGTGGTTAAGCTGGCCACTACCCAAGCCAGGGCAGAATTCCTGCTTGAAAATTTTGATCTGGCGCCTATTTCTGAGCAGCTTCCTGCTCGCTTGAGAGACCGTGTCGTGACCAAACGCTTTGCTATTGATTTGGGCCTTTAAGGAGTCCGCCATGAACAAAATCATGACTTATCAAGACATGTCCTTTGCGGACTACACGCCTTTTCTGGCCGATAGCATCCAGCAGATTCTGAGTAAGGGTATGGTGCTTGAACACAAGGAAATGACTGTAGTATCAAGCACCGCTGGGGAAGGTTTTGTCGATCCCCTTTCAAATGCGAGGGTGATGCCAGAACGCACCGGCATCTACTCCAGGGACGCGGTGGGAGCATGGCGCATTATTGGTGAGCCACACCAGATGGACGATCTTGCCATGCACCTTGCAATGAAGACGCCACTTAACTCACGCTACAGTCTCATGGTTGACCTGCTTGAGAAGGTGGCCTCGGCTCCTGTTGTGCTCCAGCGCAACTCTGCAGCAGCGCAAGAGGGGTTTCAACCCCGGTAATAGAGCTGATTGATGTGTCGACAATTATTGGGTAAGTAGCTAGTATTAGCCCAATATTTTTCCGGTAGCTCCCATGGACACCATAGTCGACCACATCAAAAAACAGACTCTCAAGCGATTTCTCATAGGAGTTGATCTTGAGTGCACCTGTTGGCCAAACGAGATGTTTGGGGCCCCTGACAGGTCTGAGCGAGAGGTCATTGAGATTGGCCTGGCCGCGATCGACATGGAGACTCTGCAGATCGTGGGGACTCATTCTGTGTTGATCAAGCCTGAGCGCCATCCGGGCTTGAGTACATTCTGCACATCCCTGACAACCATCACCAACGAGATGATTCAAAATTCACCCTTGTTTGGTGAGGGGCTCAGCCAGGCAATGGATTGGCTTAGCCAGTTTGAGGATGATTACGCCTGGTGCTCCTGGGGAATGTTTGACCTGCATCATCTTCAGATGGAGAGCGCGCAGAAAGGCATAGAGCTAGAACTGCGTTCCTCTTTGCACTTCAACGCCAAAACGATCTACAGTCAAAGTCATCCAAGGCTCAGGCGTCGTGGTATGAAAAGTGCGCTGGCGCATGAGGGAGTTGAGCTATTGGGAGAGCATCATCGCGGAATAGACGATGCAACAAACATGGCTAGACTGATCATCCACGAACAAAACCAACGACTTGCTAGAGTGAGGACGCTGCCATGATGATGCCCAATGACGTACTGACGCTGGATATCGAGGCATCTGGATTGACCGCAGAGTCCTATCCTGTATCCATTGGCGTCGCCGGCAATGACCAGGCGTGGATCTGGTACGTGACACCCTTGGGTGAATGGGTAGAGTGGTGCGAGATTGCCGCAGGAATTCATGGGATAGATCGGGATTTCCTGCTTTCCCAAGGTCGCGACCCGTTTTTGGTAGCAAGGGAAATGAACGCCATTTTCAAAGGCAGATCTCTGATGGTCAACAGCGAATGGGATCAGGGCTGGCTGGCCAAGTTGTTTGATGAGTCCGGCGTACGGTGTGCATTTGAAGTCAAGCGCCTGGATCAGGTATTTGCTGCAAGCGTGTGCCATTCAATCAATGACGCCTTTGAGTCGGCTGAAGTGCCCCACGAGGCCGACAAAGACGCAACTGTTCTACGCGAGGCTATCCTCGCAGCCCTCGCTTTCCATGCGCAAGCTGAAGATCAGTGCGGCTGAGCCAAGGCGGGCTTGAATCATAAGGCCTTGAAAACCCTCCAGTCGAAATTGATTGAGCGCACCCTGGACTGCTACGCTGGGGAAAAGGGAAGCCCATGAAGCATTATTACGAATTTAGAAACAGCGCAGAAAGCGAGTTCCTGTCGGGCAGCTTACTTCCGACTCAAGAAGCGCAACTCTTCGCATCGCACTGGCAGTCAGAATCGTTCTGGTCATCACTGGGCGTAAAGCTGAGCTCAGAATCAAAAGAGTCCCATCGAAGTCCATCTGAGCGCTCCGAATTTTCAGTCATCAGAGATCGCCACATCCAAGGGTTGCTTGATTTCATTCCCCATGCCAGCACCCAGCACCGAGGCATGATACTGGATCAGTCCCTACGCACATTTCGTGAATTTGGTTTACTGCGGGATCTAAGTGATCCGTTCACCTTTCCCCTGACCAGGCTGATGTCGGACATTGGGCCTGGTGGGCTTTCAACGGTATTGAGTTGGGCTGTGTGCCTACGACGTCATGAGTGCTCGGTGGCTGTAGAGCCTGATGCCTTGGCCGCTGAGCGGGCAATGTGGCTTGCCAGCTTATTAGTGGTAGACCCTCTCCAAAATGTGGATGCAATCGAACCCTTCGAAGCAGAAGCTGCCATCTGGCTTTTGCTGAACAGAGCTGTGGCTCAGGGTTTTCAAGGCGTGGACTACCAAGATTCCCTCGGCGCACTGCGTCAGCTGGCGACTAAGTCAGAAGTAAGTCAGTTTCCGGGGTGGCCGATCCTGCACATCCTGAATAACCCCGAAGGTTTTGAAGGGGTCAATTGCACCCCTAATGTTCAGGCTCATCCCTTTGAAAAATCAGAAATGAATGTTGGCCAACTGGTGTGGGACACTCCAATTCCGGATGTGATGAGCGAGGAAGCCTGGTCGCTTTATTTGGCCAGCGAAATGTCAGACAGCCTGCACTTCGCGACACAGATTGCCAAGAAGCATTCTGGCACTGTCACACCCAGAATCAATCAGGTCATCAAAAGCTTCATAGCCGATCAACCTCATACTTTCATGCAGGTTGAACTCAGTGCCAAAGGTTTCAAAAATCTTGAAAGCCTGGGGATGAAGCGCGAGGTGCTGATAAAGCACCCCTCGACATCCAGAGTGTATGCCGAGGTGCTTATTGGCCGTGATCTTGGTCTCTAGTGAACCAGGGAAGACGGGCTCTGTGTCAGGCTGTCCAGAGATTTCTCCAGCATGTCGCAGGCTCTATCAAGGGCCTTGAACACAGGGTCGTATTCCCTGACGATGGCCTGGCCATCCATCAGGTCTTCATGGGTCTGCTCTGTCAGGCGTGCGGTCTTGACGTCATTAGCGGGCATGCTCAATTTCCAATTCTCGGTGTGGCAGATGTCTGCCAGCATAACGCATCAATGGAGTGCTGGCATCCTGATCAATCGCCCTGGAGAGCTCAATCTCCATGATATTGCGACGGCGGGCGATGCCAGGCGAGACCCTTACCTTGAAGTCATTTTGCTCAAGCCAGTGATCAAGCTTCATAGTGCTTTTCTCCAGCCTTCTTGCTCGCCCGAAGTATAAGCGCTCCAGAGCCTGCCCAGCTGATTGACTGTGGAAGCCTGCGCGAATCGCCCAAGCTCCGGCGATCCTTTCCCTGGAGTGCGATTTTACCAGAGCCCTGTTCAACCCCATTACTGCCGTAGACACGATATGCTTATTGGTAGCGCTAGGAGAGTGTCTGTAACGATCTAGGGCCAATGTCAGTAGGCGAGTTTGTTTTTCAACGATCAGAGCCGACTGGGAAAGCTCACGCATCTCGCGACGCATACGCATCTTGCGCCAATTGTTCAGGTGCTCAGACAGGGGGTTTCTGGCCTTGTCAGCAGCCTTGACCATATCGAGGGTCTTATTCTGAACCTGCTTGAATTCAGCGTGCTCCAGGGCCTTCTGAGCCACTGCTGCCGAGCGCTTGTGGCGAGGAATCAGCTGCAACTCATGAAGAAGGTCTTTTCCAAAGCTGCCTTTGTACTCAAAAGAATTCTGAAGCTGGATCCCGATCGTGTATTCGAGCATTGACTTCAGGTCATCTTTGGAAACATGGCTTTTGGGGGTTCCAAACAGAAAGGCAATGGAGGCTTTGTGATCGGTTACAAAAGCATCAAGGGCTTCGTCATAGTGATTCATGGGGGTATCCGCGACAGTCAATATACTTCCAAGATGCCTTGTGAGATGGCAGCGGGTAAAGGCATCCAAAGCAGAAGCGAGCAGATCAAAATTTTCTTGATTTATTTTCAGAAAAAGGTGTTGACAGCGCGGTGATGTGTGGGCGATTATCAATACATATTGAAAACCACACGGAATACCTGAGATGAACACTTTTGCATTTGAACGGTTTGACGAACGTCGCGAAGATCGCGATGATCGCCCGTGCTTCTGCATTTAGTAATCTCTTCGGAGGGCTAAATGCCCTCCAGACAAGAACCCTGGAGGAAACTCCGGGGTTTTTTTATGCCCTTATTATTTGCTTATGGTGAATTACATGATTATTGATATTTGCATCCGCGCTCGGCGTGACGAGCGAGAAGATCGTTGACTTAGTCCTTCCTTAGATTTAAAGGGGAGGGCGTCGCACCCTCTTGGAAACCCCTGGAGGCGTCGCTTGCAGGGGTTTTTTGTTTCCATGGTCTAAGGGATAAGACGCGGGCCTACGAAGCCTGAAGTGCAAGTTCGATTCTTGCTGGGAACGCCAGTTTTATAAGTTTTGCGCATATCGTCTAGCGGTTCTAGGATGCCTCGTTCTCAGCGAGGAGGACACGGGTTCGAATCCCGTTGTGCGCCCCAATTTAGTATTAAGAGTAGTTAGCCCTATTCTTCTAGTGGTTAGGAATCCGCCCTTTCACGGCGGCAACAAGGGTTCGATTCCCTTATAGGGCGCCAGTTTTGGATGTGTAGCCAAGCCAGGTTTAAGGCACGCGACTGTCTATC